>NZ_JBFEFI010000004.1:0-600000 GCF_040717535.1 Thalassoglobus sp. JC818 | reverse complement strand
GGCTTCGATGCCTCGCGTGGTGATGAGAAAGACAACATCACCAACTTCTCTAGCGGTGTCCTGGACACGAACTAATCCCAACGCAAAACAGAACTCAGTTTCGGAACTCCCCACGCAGCAGCCTCACAGGCAGAACAATGTTGAACAAGCAAGCTCATCGACAACAAGACTTACGACGCGGGTTCACGCTGGTCGAACTCCTCGTCGCTCTCGTTGTCATCGGGATTCTGATGGCATTGATCATCCCGAGCATTGGCGGGTTCATGGGAGGCTTTCGTAACAGCGCAGTCGTGAACACAATTTCTCAAGTCGACGCAGTCATCCAGGCAAGAGTTGACGCATTGTCTTCACTGGATGTCAGCGTTGAAGCCAAGAAGCTGGCGACATTGAACTCCGGGCTTGATGAAAAAGAAGCCGAATACCTGATTCGCAAGAACCTGTATCGTCAGGCTCTCCCACAACGGATCGAAGACCTCTTCGGATTTAATGGAGTGAACAACTCCGGCAATGCTGACGACGCCCCGGTCTTGTTTGACTGGTTGGCCGAGAACATGCCGGAAACTTCCACTGATGACAATCCACGTGCGTCCGGGAAAATCTTCCTATACGCACTTCTGAACGGATCACAGGTTCGAGCGATTCCGGGCGGCAAGTCGTATTCACTTCCAGTCTTGAACTTGGACGACTTGAACCCGAATCATCTCAGCACTGACACCACCAATGACCTACAGTTTCTTATCGATGAGTGGAATCAGCCGTTGCGTTTTTACAACTTCCCGACAGCGCTTGTGCGTCCCGGTGGGGGAACGAGTGTCATCAATACTCGAAATGCCGCGTTGTTGATCTCGAACCTTCCCGATGGAAACACGCTGACGGCCGACCCTCTCGATAAGACCAATCTGGTTCAGCCTGGAATTCCTTCAGCGAACTATTCCCTCACCTATGCACCGTCACAGACATTGACCGCGCTGGGGTTCAATGAGGCGAACTACCACACTCCCGAGACTTATTACACACCGCTACTCGTGTCGATGGGACCTGACGGGTTTCTTGGTATGGGTGAATCAACGTCGACGACTCCTGTCGAACGGTTGGGCAACGTAACGAGTCGAGATGAATTGACAGATAACATCAGTAATCGTCAGCAGTAGGAAAGTGATGCAGACTTCGCTGCGACAATTTGAAATTCCCCAAAGACCGGGATTGCGTTCCGCCTTCACGCTGGTCGAACTGCTGGTTGTTGTGACCATCTTTTCGATCCTGGCGACGCTCGTCATTTCAGGGTTCACTCTGAATGATGCAGACCGGGTTGGGAACAGCATCGCGACGTTCAAGAACGCGATTGAAGGAGCTCGCTCAAGAGCGGTCAGCTCTCAATCAGTTCGCGGGCTGCGATTACTGACAGACCCGAACAATCCGCGATTGGTCCGCAGCTTGGTTTATGTTGAGAGTCCGGGAACAGACGATGGATTGTGCGATCTGCAATATCTTCCCGGGGTGAGATCTTGGCGAGTCGTGAATCTCGATGATCCCAACACTACGAATCTCAATGCTCCCGAGAACCTGACAAATGAAACGTGGAACGACTTCCAGTCGCGAGGGTTGTTGCAACCTGGTTTGCGAATCGAAATCCCTCGAGATAGCGGCAACTGGTACACCGTTCGGCAGTTTGGAATTGATGTTTTGGATGTTCCCGATGTTCTTAGCGCAAGACCTGCTGAAAATCCGATGTCATTTGATGTCGCGTTGATCTCTGGAATGTACGAGCCATCCATCTTCGACCCCAGCGCTGGACCGTCGGGGAACTATGTCGCTGCACTCCGTACGCGTGTTCCTTATCGACTTGAACTTGCTCCGGTCGTGGCTGAGGGAGCGACTCCAATTCAACTCGATCCACAGACCTGTATCGATTTGGACGGATCGCGTTTGCCAGAATCTTGGCGACTTCGTGAAGACACGGACCGCAATGGCGTGATCGACGGCTCGGAAACTGACCTGAATGATCCGATCACGGGAACTCCGAACGGGCTCTTCGATTTCGCGAATCGCTACTCTGGTCAGATGGACATTCTCTTCGGACCAGACGGGACAGTTTCCGGTGACCTCCGTTCATCAGGAATTCTGCACTTTCGACTCTGTTATCTGAGCGACGCAATCCTGGCTGAACCGCTCCGACAGCGAGCCTTGTCGTTCGACTATACAGCTGTTGGAGGCTATCCGAATTTCATCGTTCCAGTCGATCCGGAACGTGAACATATGGCGTTGTCTCTCTTCCCTCAAACAGGTGCTGTCGTGATCAGCGAGATCTCGCGAAAGAATGACGATGGCAATGAGATCTTCAACCAACGTGTGGACGCAACGCCATTCGAATTTGCTGTCCGAGGAAGGGAAGCGAACCAATGATTCAAATTCCCCAATCGATGCACCAGAAATCGCGAAACGTCACTTCCAGTGACAACCCTCAGACCGGCCTGACAGGTCGAAGCGGGGCAACGCTGGTGGAAGTGTTGATGGCCCTGCTCATTTTCAGTGTCGCCATCACATCGGTGTTCACTCTGTTTCCGATTTCTCTTCTGACCGCCCTGCGAGCGACTCAGGCGACCAACTCCAAATTCATGGCGGAGAACGTCGTCGAAGCTGTCCGATCGCAACCCGGATTATTGCATCCGCCGATTCCAGTCACAGTGTCGCCGCCCTTTCCAGCGACTCCTGAGTCGCCGATTTATCGAGGAATCTGGCAGCCGGGATTTCGTTACAACGTGGGCGATTGCGTGAGTGCCGTCCCTGCACCGGGTGAACTTTTCCCGAAACCGAACTTTGTGTATCGGTGTCAAATCGGGACTCCCTCGATGCCGCCGGGCAATGAATCAACTGGGTTTGCGGAGCCAGCTTGGCCCCAGACGACGGGACCGACCGTCAACGATGGAAACTACACATGGGTTCGCCTGGACTATCCGGTGAACAGCATCAGTGCGACCGGAGCGCATTACGTTGTCGATCCACTTGGGCGATATTTCGACAACACGAACGATCCAAGCATCATCGGTGATGACTTCATCTGGTTCGGTTTCAATAGCAATACGCCCGTCAATGGGACAGCAATGAATCCCGGTCTTCGTCGAACGAAGGGTGGATTTCAAACTTACGCTGCCGCGCTTCAAGCGTTTTCACAGCCCGATTCCTGGACCGTCCTCGTCGAAGCAGTTCCATTGTCGATCGATTTGTCTGGAGCCAATCCGACAGTAACGTTTCCCGATTCTGTGGAACTCGACGGAATTCCGTTTCCAGCGACTCCGCCGAGTCCGAACTATCGAATGGTTCTCGTTGGAGCTGGGGGTGAGCGGACTGCAATTTCTGGATTGCTCAGCCGAACGAACCAAACGATCACGTTGTCAGAGACAACTCTACCAACCTTTATCTCCGCTGCTGCAATCCCCTCGACGGTTCGCATCGAGAACTTTACGCCTCGATACACTTACCTGATGACTGTTCGTCAGCTCGGAGCAGAAGTTCCACCGATCGTGACAGTCGTGATGCTCTTCAATCGGTCTTTCAGCCCGGATGACGAGCAGGTTTACGAAGCCAACTTCGGAAACAGTTCCTACACCGAAGACGGAGACGTGACAGGAGCGATTGGTTTCGACCAAGTGAAAATTTCCTGGGCAGGGTTAAAGAAACCATTGCTCCGGGAAGGGAATTACATTTTCGATGCCAGAAACGTCCTGTGGTACAAGATGGCTGACATCAGCGTGAATGAAGCTGGAGAGTTCGCAGTCATCACGCTGACGGAATCAGTGCAGTCATTGACAGTTGATACGGGAACACCGGCGAACAGTGTTGGCCGAGCGATCCTGATGCCTGGGATTGTCGATATTTTCGAGTTGTAACCGGCGCGGTCGTCCACACAACAAGATTGAATTGACACATAATTTGAGAGATAGAGTTTCACCGGCCGAGTGTGGCCACCACATTCTGAATTGAGTCCAACATGAGATTTCGCAGAACAAATCGAAGCCAGAACTCAGCCCAGCGGGCGGGGTTCACGTTGGTTGAGATGCTTGTCGCGACGGCTTTGGTCGTTCTGATCATGCTGATGTTCGCGCAAATCTATGGTTCTGCAGTTGGGTCAATTACGGAACAGCGCGGACTTGCGAACAACGATCAGAAGGCCCGTCAGTTCGACACAACGATTCGACGCGATCTGCAGTCGATGACGTTTCGACAACCAAGCTTCCCGTACGGAGAAGTGAGGGGAATTGTTCCACTGAGTCCTGGCGATACTCCGATCATCGATCCGGTGAATCAGCGCGGATTTCTGTATTACTCCGAAAACGATTTCAATGATCAGACTGACGATGTTCTGCATCTCACCACCATGGTGAAGATCGGACAGCGAGGAGATGCTGAGACCAAAGATCAACGACAGGGATTCGTCGGTCGGGCTGCAAGTTTGGCGGGAACAGATACCAATCAACCCGATGCGGATGACGGAGAGATCGGCAATGGCCTCGGGCTTTCGCGAGCTGCCGAAGTCGTTTACTTCATGAGAAACGGGAATCTCTATCGTCGGCAATTGCTGCTGCGAGATCCGATTCCAGTCGATCCACGATTTGATCCACAACCGACTCGAACAGACGGTCTGCGAAGATTTCGCTTTGATCCTGCTTCCGGAAGTTTCAATAACGGATGGCAGAATTACGGTGGCGATTTCCTCGACGACTTCGATTACTCAGCGACGCGGATTGGTTCCGGAACGGAAGATTCGTACCTGTGGTTCAACTCTGTTGACTCGCTTGCGAATCATCTGGATCTAGCCAACGTGCCGATGGCAATTCCGTGGAATCGTTTCGGTCACTTCAACAACTTCAGCACTGTCGCTGATGAGCTGGCTGACCATGGGTCGCCGCGTGAATATGCCGATCAAAGCGATCCGACCACGTTCATTGGTCGATTGTCCCAGGAAGAAACTTCGAACTCGACCATCACTTATCCCGGGTCAGTGACACTCTCGGGACCTCAAACAGAAACATACATCTTCCGGCGAACCAGCGTTCCCGCGACAGCTCCGATCATCGATCGAGGAGCGTTGAACGGACTCAATGGAGGTCCGCGAGTTGGGGAAGACATTGTGTTGACAAATGTTGAGTCATTTAATGTCGAGATCTACGACTCGGAAGTCGGACGGTTTGTTGACATTGGAAACAACGACACAGGCAGCAATGGGGGAACGACCCAGTTTCAAACACTGGCGACACCTGGCGGGTCCGAAGCGGATGACAGGTTGAATGTCTACTACGGTCCACGACGACCAGCGGATGGAGTCAATCGAGTCTTTGACACCTGGCACCCAAATGCCGAAGTCGTTGACATTGCGACTTCCGGATTGCCTTTGCCAGCCAACCCGACGACTGTTGCCTTTCCTCCGTTTCGACCATTGCGAACGACGAATTTCAATCCGGTGGATGCTTGGGCTCCGACGACAGCTGCCACTTTCGGAGAGGTGATTTTTGTTCCGGCTCTGAACCCGAACATTGGCGTCGATCCAATCAACCGCAGTCTGTTTTACACAGTGATTTCCGGGGGAACGACGGGGGAGCTGCAACCGGAGTTTCCACCGATTCCGGGAACGACTGTTCAAGATGGGTCAGTCACCTGGCAGTGCATTGATAATCGAATCGGAATACAGGGGCTGCGAATCACTGTTCGTTATCGAGACCAGCGCAGCACATTGCCTCGACAGTTGACGATCGTCCATTCGTTTGTCGAGTAGACCTCAAAATATTCCCTCGCTTCAAATCTGAAGTGAGGGCAGAACATCCAATTCTGATCAGACAGACTCCTCAAGTGAGGCACGTTCCAAACAATTTGGAGTGTCCTCGTCAGAGGTCAATCGTCCCGGCGGTTTTATTGAAGATCGCTGGAGACGAAACAGTGTCCTGACTGGTCAGCACCTGACAAGTTGTGTTTGTCAGGCGGAGAAGTTTGCTGCTGAGTTGACCTCATCAGCGAAGGAGAAATTCCATGCGATTGATTCCGAAACAATGGCAAAGAGTTCGACGCGATGCGTCGATCGCGAAGTCGAAGAACTTTCTCGCAGCCTCAGATGCTGGCGATTGCGTGGAAAATTCGGATCGTCGAGGCGGTGCGGTAATCATCATGGTCGTTGCGTTGACGACGACGCTCGTGATTATCGGGCTGTTCATCTTCAACTTCACGAATCAGGAAAAAGCGATCGCAGACGCGTTCGCGTCAATCAAGCCGCTGGAGATTGACCCTGATCCCATTTTTGATTTCGGTCTTGAACAGGTTCTCGTCAAGACCGATCCACAATTCGAAAACAGTGCGCTGCACTTCGGGGACAGCTTCAGCCGCTGGTCAATGTTGGCTCATGTTGTAGGACCGATTGATTCCACGACCGGTCAACCGGGGACCGCGAACTTCTACTCCGGTCAGGGAATCACAATTGTCCCGACTGGCGCGAACTCATTTGACGTCAACTATGACGGAGATCCCACCACCTCACGCAGCGAGACCGACTTCGTCCTCAATTATTCGGCGATTGCGAACAACGGAAACGCGATTGATCCTTCTACGACTC
This sequence comes from Thalassoglobus sp. JC818, assembly GCF_040717535.1. Classification (NCBI taxonomy): domain Bacteria; kingdom Pseudomonadati; phylum Planctomycetota; class Planctomycetia; order Planctomycetales; family Planctomycetaceae; genus Thalassoglobus; species Thalassoglobus sp. JC818. The sequence continues at coordinate 593,402 of NZ_JBFEFI010000004.1, read as the reverse complement.
CGGAACTCGGTTTCAATCCGGCTGCGGGATACACCTATCCCGACATCAACAGCTTGTTCCTCGCGATGGACTACATCGATCCAGTTTCTGAACTGCGAGTCGTGAAACCATCGTTCGCATTGCCTGGATATTTCCCAGGATTGAATTTCCGAAACTGGTATTCGAACGCTCAGACTGAAGCACAGGTGTTGCGGCCTCACTTGCTGCATGAATACATGAACGGCGACCGCCGTTACATCTCTGCTGTGGGCGGCCGAGTGGCAGAGAGTGGCGATCGCAACCGATTGATCACACCGTTCCCGTTTCGCGTCGATGTGAATGGCGACACGGAAGATTTGAACGGCAACGGAAGCCTCGATCCGGGTGAAGATGGCTACTACGATCCGGGCCTGAACAATGGTCAAATCGACGGCGAAAACTCAATGGGAGTTTACGACGGAACCGGCTCTTACGATCTGGATGCGGACCTTGATGGTGACGGAATCACCGATTCGATCGCAATCGATCTCGACCATCCGATGATTGATCTCCCGGGTGGACGACAAGTCCTGCCGATTTACTTCTGGAAAATCATTGACCAAGACGCGCTGCTCAATACGAACGTTCACGGAAACCTGGCTGACTTCAATCTCCGTTCAACGAACAATAACCAGCCGGGCGGAGTGGCAAGTATTCGCGATCAAATTCTCAACCGCAGTGACTGGGCCCACTTTTCGAACTTGGGCATGAGCCCTTCGGAAGTGAACCCTCTGATTGCGTTGTTCGCCGAACTCAACCCGATGCCGTCATCAGGCGAATTCGTTGAACAAACTCCTGAGGCAAAAGCAGCTGCAGCGGTCGCGATTCGAGGTATGGCAGCGGATCGTTCCTCAGCCACGATCCCTTATCCAGCCCCTGCAGCGAATGCGTTGACTCGACTTCAGACGTCGAATATCGAGCATGCTTCCATTCTGCTGGGACGCCCGGAATTTGAACCGACGACGTTGGCGTTTGCATCGAATGTTGACTGGTTGGGACGTTACGGCTTCGACAGCGGTCAGCTTCGAGCAGGTTTGGCGAACGAAGGAACCGCTACTCCATCAGGTAGATATCCAGTTCCGGGAGCAGTCCTTGGCAGTGGAAGCCCACCGGATGATGACATCGACTCGAACAACAACGCTGCGACACGTGGCGGCGGAATGATTCGAACTCCCAACGCACAATCTCGATTGCAGGTTCAGATTCCTCCGTTTGTACATCCACTCGATTACATCGGAGTTGGGAATCAGCAGATTGCCAACGGTTCGGTGATTCATCAGACAGCGACGCCAACCGCATTCGAGGGAGAGCGTTTTCTCGCCTCGGGAGGAATGCCTGATACTCCTGTTCAATGGCCGGAATACCCTGGTGCTGCGCCCTGGCAAAATCAGGGACAGATCATGGCGGACGGGAACACGCTGCATCGGACGTATATTGATGCTATCGCTGATGGTTCTGGACGGCTGCAACCTACTAGGTTTACGGGGCCGATGCTTGGAACGATTAACGGGTCAATCGATGGTCTCGTCAACGAAGAGAACGAACTCAATCCGAATCTCAGCTTTTCGAATCAGTTCGACAACCGATTCACACCGGACGAAATCGCTGCACTTCATTTGAGTGACGGTGATTGGCGACAGCTGTCGCTCGTGTCTCGCTTGCGAAACCTCGCTCCGTGGAACTTTCAATATAACCGACAGGCAGCTTTGATTCGGTCGCAGTTCACGACTGATAGCTGGGACCGGAACGAACTAAGCTTCTCTCCGTTCGTTTCTAACATGTACCGACAGTGGGAATTTAACCCGACGACTGATCCGGACGTTCCGAACAGCTTCCCTCCAAGCTTTGGACCAATCGCAGCGAGAATTCCACCTTCGCAGCACGAACAGGGAATCATCTCCACAGCTGATCCTTATCGTCCAGAAGTTCGACGTCTGCTCACGATTCTTAACGACCGTTCTGCGTTTGCCGATCGTGACAATCAACGACCCCAGCAGAAACTGAATCTGAATCGAATCCTGTCGGACGACACGATTGCCAACGGAGAAGACGCATTCGATGCACAGTCGAATCCAGCCTACCGTGATCTTGTTCCGCATCCTTTGGAACTCGTCGACAGCTCCGGAAATCCACTGCCAGGTGATCCGAACTATTTGACGATTCCGCTTCCGCAAGACAACATCATCGATGCGCCAACCTGGAATACCGCTGGATATCCCACTCTCGATCTGATCGCCAGCGATCCTTACGCTCAGGAATGGTGGGCACAGTACGACCGTCAGCGATTGGCTCGCGATATTTACGTGTTGCTGTATACGGTTGCTGGTTACGATCCGAACCAACTGGCACCAAACGACAATCCGGATGGAACCGATGTTACCACCACTCCGATCGGTCCTGAAATTGCTCGAGAGATGGCACAGTTCGCTGTGAACTACGTCGATGCTCTCGATCGAGACGATGTGATTACCAAGTTCATTTACGATGAGAACTTATCAGATGGATGGGACGTGAGTCCCTCCGGAACGGTCTACGGGGTTGAGTCGCAACCGCTGGCATTCAGCGAAGTCCTGTTGATCGAAAGTGATCCTGATGCTTCCGACAATGGACGGACATTGCATGATGAATCGAGCTCAGCCGACGGGCACCGATTCCTGTATGTTGAACTACGAAACCTGAGTCCGTTTCCTGTCGAATTGAAGAATGAGTCCTGGCGAATTGCCCGTGTTCCGATGGGTGTGACGCCCGAGATCATCGACGTTGCTGTCGAATTCCGAGAGCGGGCGATCGGAGACTATCGAACGATTGATCCGGGATCGAACTTCATCATTGGGTGTCATGACAGCAATGTCGTGAACGGAGCAGGGTTGTCGATTGGCAGTGACTTCTACGTCAACATTAATACGGATACTCAAAGTGATCCGCTGCAACTGATCATTCCTAAGCCTCAACCACCTGCAGCTGAAGTGACTGATAACAATCAGGATCCGCCGTCACGATTGAGCCTCGACCTGACGCCATCTGGCGCAGCTGCTTTGCCAGAGCATGATCCGGGATATCGTCAGTTCGTGGGTGGTGATCCAACGAGCACCTTCCCAGGGAATCCAACACCGACAAGTCTGGTTGCTCAGTATGTCGTTGGAGATCCTGCCGATGATTTCTATCTGGTCCTTCAGCGACGACGTCACCTGGACGCTCAGGGAGTTGGACAAGGAGACGAGTGGATCGAAGTCGATCGCATCAAGGTGACCGCTTCAGAATTCCAGAAAGAGGTTCCTTATGCTGCGTTCCCAGGGAGTGGTAACCAAGCAGCTTTGACGGACTGGCTCGATAATCTGGTGAGCCACGAGCGATTGCATCCTTACGATTACATTGCACAGGATCATCCGGGGCAGGGAGCGGGGACGTTTCGAAACCACACGCTTCACGAGGATTTTCCGGTCCGCATGATGCCGGTTCCATCACCGCATCCGAATCCAGAATTCAACAGCCCGAACCAGTTGTGGATCGATCAGGAAGGTGCGGGAACGCCTTATCCGTTTTGGCAACCGCATTTCGACCGCGATCTGTCATCTTGGGTCGAGTTACTGTCCGTTCCGATCTATGGATATCTCGGTTGGACTGCCACACAGGCGAACGACCCTTACATTCCGACAGCTGTAGAAGATCAACAGCTCTACGGAGGGCCGATTGCGAATCTTGTGCAGGGCGGAGCGATGACAGGCTCTCGAACCGCTCAGGTGCGATTCCTCGATCCGACAACCGGATTGCCAAGCTTGTCAGTGATTGGAAACCGGTGGTACCGCTTGTTGAACTTCGTGGATGTTCCTCCACCGAGCAACTGGGATGTCGCTGGTTATGAAGTGGCGAAATATCGACGGCTGCCCGGAAAGATCAATCTCAATACGCTTCGGCATGAGCCTGTTCTGGCTGGTCTTGTCGATGACTGGTTGCATCATGACCATTTCGATCCGGCGCGAGATCCCACCGATGACATTCTCGAGCTGAATCCGGACGAACGCCGCTGGGTCGATCAATTGCTTCGCGCTCGCGACGGAGTCAACGGCGGAACACGTCAAGCTCCGGGAACTCATCTCGCCCAACCGTTTCGGCCTTTGGGGTATGTGGACCCGGTCAATCCGGCACTCAGCGTGGAGAAGACAATTCTGCGTAAGAATAATTCCAACGGAACACTGCCCAACCTGAATCAGCTGGGGCTGTTTGAAGCTCGACCGAGCGATGATTTCGGAAACGACACGGTCGACCACCATACACGTCATCGATTGCTGGCGAAGGTTGCGAACAACTCTACGACGCGAAGTCACGTCTTTGCGATCTGGGGCGGTTTCGATTTGCATGAAGCTCACAGAATTCAGGCGTCCGGGAACATTCAAGTCGGCGGTCGAGCTGCTGATTTGCCACGGTACCGGATGTTCTGCGTGGTCGATTTGTCTCGACTGGAGGAAGCCTACGATCCGGTGACTGACTCATTCGATTTCCGGAAGTTGATCATTCATCGTCAGCTCCTTCCGTAATTGTGATGTTGGGAACGACTTTGAAGCTGAATCAGGTTTGAGGAGGACGCGGGATCATCGGATTGCTCAACGGCGATGAAATGAAACAATCGTGAAATCGAGTGATCTGAGATCGTTTCCTGAAGATTTGGCTTATGAATTGCAATATTTTGACGTAAGAAACATTGCAACTCGCTGTTCGAGAACGGATGCGTTCAGTTCGCAGTGTTTTTCACTTTCGATCGAAGATGGCAGATGTCATAATTGGGGAAGCAGGCGACAAGTGTTCAATTCTGCAACAATGTGCGGCAGTCTGAATCAGGAAATTTGCGCCACTTTTCCCCGTCCAGGAATCTTCGGAAATTCAATTCCTCAAAAGATTTCCTGTTGAAATCCGCAAGTCGATTCCGTTTTCAATGAGAGACATGTCTTTGCAGAGATCAGTTCGCTGATTGACAGCATTGAGTGAGATACCAAGTCGTAAGACTTCAAGAAACAATCACGGCAGAATTTGTGGTCTGCCGTCTGTCCTGATCATCAGGACTTTGTTCGGTGAAGCGGGATTGAGTTTCGCCGGACAATGACGTTTGGGAATTTTTACTTCTCGGCGATTTCGCCGGGGCGATCAAACCTGGAGATGCAAATGAAGAGAACTCGAAATTTCTCGGCGACGAGGAAAGCACCGCGAAGCGGTTTCACACTGATTGAATTGCTGGTTGTGATTTCAATTATCGCAACCTTGGCTGCGTTCACACTGCCAGCGATTCAGCAGGCTCGTGCGACAGCCCGTAAAACCCAGTGTCTGAACAACATGAAGAACGTCGGCTTGGCCATCATCAACTTCGCACAGGTCAACAAAGGGGAATTGCCACCTCTGACCGGTGGAGTGGACGTTGTCTCTGTGACCGGATTCGGTGCAACTCCGACCGTCAACGTTATGGGACCAGCACCTTGGTCCGTGCACATTCTACCTCAGCTCGAACAACGTGCTTTGTACGATCGTTTGACTGACCCAGTTGAAGCCAACCAGAACCTTTCGACTCTGGCTGAGCTGGGAGCCACCCGTATCGAAGTTTACGCTTGTCCAGACGATCCGGATAAGAACGGTGCAGGTCACAAGTCCTACGTCGTGAACGGCGGCTACATGACTGCCGATCGTTGGGCTGCGAATGTCCAGTTCGGAAACGGAACGATTGATTACGCTTGGCCAGCTAACGGCGCGGTTGCTGCCAACCAACGCGTGAATGTGAACACAACTTCAGCGACCGGAATGTTCTTCCGAACAGAAACGAACGGAGTGATCACCAACGCGAACTTCGACAGCAGTGCACCGGACTTGTACGCACCAGCTGGCTCATCCAACACTTTGGATCGCGTGAGTAACCTGGACGGAACCACTCAGACAATCATGGTGACTGAGAACATCGATGTCCGAAACTGGAATCCAGCATTCGTGAATGGGTCATTCGGAACTGCTTCGATCGCTCTGGCTCCAGGTGCTGGTGGATTCTGTAGCGTTTATCAGGGTGACCTCGCCGTTTCTCTGCGAATGGCTGGTGCTGGAAGTGCTGTCACAGCTGATGACGGTGGAACGAACCCAAGTGGTGTTGGAATCACTGGAAACCCAGCTCGTGCTTTGACTGTGACCGATCCTTCAGGTGTGATGCAGAGCAGCCAGATCAACGCCAACCTCGGATTGGGTGTTGCTGGTGAAACTCCTCGTCCAAGTGCCTTGCATCCAAACGGTGTGAACATGATCTTCGGTGACAACAGCGGAAAGTTCATCAACAACAGCATCGATGATTCAGTCTACGTGCGATTGCTGTCATCCAACGGAAACTCGTTCGGACAGGCAATCCTCAGCTCCAGCGATTTCTAATCGATTGTTGAGATCCAGATTTGATCGCAAAATGATTCGGTGTTCACTCACCCGAATATCCAGCAGCGTCTCGCGAGAGACGCTGCTTTTTTTGTGCAGATGTTCACGGTCAGTGGAAATGCCAAACTTTCAACCGTAAGATGGTGATTGGCTCGATATTCGACCTCTCGGTCGATGTCGATGGAATTCCGCCTGCTCAACCCACCGCTGTTTTGTCTTCGGAGACGGATCCAGGGACTTGCGTTCCTCGGGCTGACGCCTCTCGAACGTCATCGGTGCGAGCTCTCATTCCTTTTGATCAGACATCCCAGATGTTGCTGCTAATTATACGCGCGATTTACATCGTGATTTGTGTTGGAGCACTGGCAACGTACACGTTCAGCCAGAACTCCAACGCTCCAGAATTCGTCGTCCAGCATCCTGTCGCCTCCTTCCTGGTGATGTTGTCGATCGCTCTGTCGATTCTGCTGGTCGATATCCTTATTCCTCGCAAACGCGTCGAGGTGATTTCGGCAATCTATTTCGGTCTGCTGATCGGAGTGCTGCTGACATATTTGATGAATCTGGCACTTCGCCCGATGTTCAACGAACCCAACCTCTTCGGCAGCGAGGGGGGAGCGTATGCAGCTGCTTCGACTCTGATCTCAATCCTGATCCTCCCGTACATCTGCATCACCTTTCTGCTTCAGACGAAGGATCAGTTTCGGTTTGTCATTCCGTATGTGGAGTTCTCACGTGAACTCAAAGGGGGACGGCCGATGATTCTCGATTCCAGTGCCCTTATCGATGGTCGAATTGCGGACGTTGTGGACACGAACATCGTCGATTCAGAGTTCATCGTTCCCAGCTTTATTCTTCAGGAAGTGCAGGACGTTGCGGACAGTCAGGATAAGATTCGCAAGTCTCGCGGACGTCGAGGTCTCGACATCCTGAAGCGGTTGCAGCAGCATCCGAAAATTGAAGTCAAGATGCACAATGCCATCGACGAGACCGATAAAACCGTCGATCAGCGACTCGTCGAGCTTTCCAAAGATCTGAACGCTCGGCTCGTGACCAACGATGTGAACCTCAACAAGCTGGCGGGTGTGCAGGGCGTGGATGTCATCAATCTCAATGACGTCGCCAACTCGCTGAAGCCTCGGTACATCCCCGGAGAGCATTTGAGGATTCGAATTATCAAAGAAGGCGAAGGGCCCGGGCAGGGGGTCGGTTATCTCGACGATGGGACAATGGTCGTCGTCGATCAGGGAACGAGGCAGATGGGGCAAGATGTGGACACAGTCGTCACCAGTGTCTTGCAGAACAGCGCGGGTCGGATGATCTTCTCAAAATTGACTGACGGTCAGGCGACTTAATGTTAAACGTCGATCGAGATCGACTGGAGCGTGCTGAACAAACGGTTCGAGATCAGCTTCTCTCTCGCCGAAATGCGTCGGGATGCTGGGCCGGTCGATTGTCGGCATCTCCGCTCTCCACTGCCACAGCAGTCATGGCTCTGCATCAGGTCCAACTGGCTCGAGGAGTTCAAGAGGGCGAGTTCACTCCGCTGATCGTTGCTGGCTTGCAGTGGTTGTCGCAGTGTCAGAACGAAGATGGCGGATGGGGAGATACTCTCAAGAGTCACAGCAACATCTCGACGTCGATGCTGGTCTTCGGTAGCTTTCGAGCGGTCGGTCTGACTGAAGAATATTCCGAGTTGTTACAGCGTGCTGATGATTACATTCAGCGCTGCGGAGGCAGCAAAGCTGTCGTCGAGCGTTATGGCCGAGATAAGACATTCTCTGTTCCGATTCTAACGCATCTTGCACTGGCCGGGCTGGTCGATTGGAAAGACGTCTCAGCATTACCGTTTGAACTGGCTTGCCTGCCGCATCAATTCTACGCGACGATTCGACTTCCCGTGGTCAGCTATGCCTTGCCGGCATTGATTGCGATCGGTCAGGTCAGACATCACTTTCGAAAGCCGTGGAATCCATTGCTGGGGTGGCTTCGCGATTCGCTCATTCCCAAAAGCTTGCGGATTCTGAAACGCATTCAACCTGAGTCGGGAGGGTTTCTGGAAGCGACTCCTCTCACCAGTTTTGTGGTAATGAGTTTGGCAGCGAAAGGCAACGTTGAGCATCCTGTCGTTGAAAGCGGTGTGAAGTTTCTCGTCGACTCAGTCTTGGATGATGGTAGCTGGCCCATCGATACGAATCTGGCGACATGGGTGACTACTCTCTCTTCGAATGCAATTTCATCAACTCTCACCGAAGAGGAACGATCAGCCATTACCGAATGGCTGCTTGGTCAGCAGTATCGCAAAGAGCACCCGTACACGCATGCTGCTCCAGGTGGCTGGGCGTGGACGGATCTGTCGGGCGGAGTTCCCGATGCGGACGATACGCCGGGGGCAATTCTCGCTCTGTTGAATCTCAACCCTAAGCCGCGAGATGAACGGATTGCTGAAGCCTGCAAGCTCGCGACGCAATGGTTAGTCGATCTGCAAAATCGAGACGGCGGCTGGCCGACGTTCTGTCGGGGCTGGGGAACACTTCCTTTCGATCGGAGTTCCACAGATATCACTGCCCACTGTTTGCGAGCTCTTCACCGTGTCAGCGAAGAGTACGGAGATCTTCCAGGGATCGAATCTGCGATTCGCGACGGATTTGATTTTCTGAATCGATCACAAAACGCAGACGGCTCTTGGCATCCGTTGTGGTTCGGCAATCAGTTTGCACCCAGCGACATTAATCCTGTTTACGGAACATCCAAAGTCATTCGAGCCTATCAAGAGACCGAACGTACGGAAGCACTTCCGCTGCAAGATGGCGTTCGATGGCTGCGATCAGCACAAAATTCCGATGGCGGCTGGGGAGGTGTTCAGGGCGCTCCCTCATCGGTTGAAGAAACCGCCCTCGCCGTTGATGCTTTGATCGATGATCGTGATTCGGCGAGTGCAATTGAGTCGGGAATTAACTGGCTGATTGATCGAGTCGAATCAAACACCGTTGATGAAGCCGCTCCAATTGGTTTCTATTTTGCCAAATTGTGGTATTTTGAAGAACTGTACCCCGTAATCTTTGCATCAGGTGCGCTCCGCCGTGCCGTCGAGGATTGCCAGCCCCCATAGAACCTGTCACCATCATATGACATCAAATCATTGCCAGACACGTTTCGTGTCATCCTCCGTAATGAGTTGATGACGGTCATTCTTCTGAATTTGTATCAGTCCCGGAATGATTGAAAGAACGTTGGTGAATCGATCCGGTCACCCACTCATCGCTCCGAGTTCCTCGCTCGATCGAGGTGATAAAAGAAAAGGAGTCGGCGTTGGATATTGCGACGAATCATTCTGAAAGCCGCGAATCAGACCAGACAGCCGCGCAAAAACGGAATCAGATTGCGTCGGACGATCCGCCTCCGAAGAAACGCCGGGGCCGCAAAAGCACCGCTCACCTAAAAGCGGTGCCAGAGACGCTCGCCCTGCGCGAACTGATCAAAGCAGACGCAGAAGCTTTCGCTAAGAAACTCGACCGCAAGAATGCTTTCAGTCGCGGCGAACTCGAGAAGTGGGGACGCGAGTTTCTGGAACAGATTCAGCAGCCCGAGAAGTTCCTCGGCTTTGCGATGGTGATGATCGGCAACTACTTCTGGAAGAAGCAGTTTCTGGCGACTCCATTCGAACGCAGAATGCTTCTCCTGCCACACTGCCTCAAACACGCAGAAGGTTGCCCGGCAGAATACGATCAGTTCGGTCTGGACTGTGAAAAGTGTGGAGCCTGCTCCATCGCGGATTACAAAGTCCGCGCGGAACAACTTGGCTATAAGGTTCTGGTCGCTGAAGGTTCGCCCATTGTTTTGAAAATCATCGTCGAAGGGTACGTCGACGGCATCCTCGGGGTGGCTTGCCTCAACGTTCTCGAAAAGGCGATCGATAAGGTCTTGATCGCAGGTGTGCCTTCGTTTGCGATTCCGCTTCACTCAGGCGATTGCAAAAACACTTCGCTGGATGAATCGTGGGTCTGGGAAGTTCTTGAGAAGTACGAACCAATCGACGAGCAAGAGACGCGAAGCTATGTCCCACTGATGCGGGCATCGGCGGATATCTTCACCAACCGATTCGAAGATCTGATCCCGCGAAAGAGAAGCAAGACAGCTGAGCAGTCAACTTCACCACTCGGGCAGACTGAGTACGTCGCTCTCGACTGGCTGGCGAATGGGGGTAAGAGATTCCGACCGTTCATTACTCTGGCAGCGTTCGATGCAGCCACGGGAGGCGATGTTGTTAACGGACGTTACGACAAGAGCTCACCCATTGAGTTCACCGCTGCGGTCTCCAAAGTCGCGATGGCCATTGAAGCGTTTCACAAAGCATCGCTGGTCCATGATGACATTCAAGACGACGACCAGTATCGGTACGGTCGCGAAACGCTTCACCGCACATACGGAACAGGTCGGGCGATCAACATTGGAGACTATCTGATCGGGCTCGGATACCGCCTCATTAATGAGTGCCGTGAGGAACTGGGAAGCGATGTGTCGTGTGACATCGTCGCGAATATGGCGGATGCCCATATCAAGCTTTGCGACGGGCAAGGTGCGGAGATGGCTTGGCAGGAATCTCCCGACTGGAACATTTCCCCACTGGATGCTCTCCAGATCTACGCTCTGAAAACGTCTCCGGCATTCGAAGCTGCGCTCTATTCTGGCCTTCGGATGGCAGGGTCGGTCGATCAGTATCAGGAATTGATTCCTCAGTTCTCGCGACACATCGGGGTCGGATTTCAGATTCTCAATGACCTGAAGGACTGGGATGGAGACGATCACAACAAACTGATCGCCGGACAGGATGCACTCGCACTGCGGCCAACATTGCTTCTCGCACTGGCACTCAAAGATGCTTCGGAGTCCAAGAAGCAAGAGATTCGAGAGATCTACGAGGGAAGCGAGCCAGACCCGATTCGTGTTCGAAAACTGCGAGAGATCTTTTCTGCATGCGGAGCATTCGAGAAAGCAGAAGGACTCGTTCAGAAGTCACGAGAACGGGCCGAAGCTTTGGCGGACGAAGTGGAATCAGACGAGTTGCGGCAGTTGCTGTACTTCTTCGTCGACTCCGTTTTGGCTGAAGAAGGTGAGCCGAGCCAGTTGGAACTCCAGCAAAACGCACCGGCTCCAATGTTGGTTTCGCTGCCGATCGTTGCTCAATAAATCAGATTCGCGGATTCGTTTGGACGTGTGACATGCACTACGTCCAATGAGTTTCCTCTGTCTCGGGAATCTCGTCTGCGTCGAGGGCATCGAGGTAGGCTGGTTTGAAGATCGCATCGAGACTGATTCGGATCGGCACCAGCATGGCGATAAACAGCGGGAACAGAATTCCCAGCGGGCTCTCTTTCACGGTCCACAGCACCAGCAAGCAGACCAACTGGATCAGCGAGAACAGGTGAACCATCGAAATGGGGACGCGGCGGGTGTAGTGCGTTGCGGGGTACAGAGATGGCTCCATGGTCCACAAGCTGAGTCTCTCGAAGAATTGATTGCCTCGCATCGAGACGATTCCCATGAACAGAAACAGGCCGTAAAGAACTGCCATCGGGATGTTCTTGAGAAGTGGCAGAAGTAGAAGCGAGGCTCCAATCATTAAATGAATGGCCAATCCTGTGATCCGGTTTTCACGCACGCGGAGAATTCGGTCTCGTCGTTCGCCGCCACTCCCCACCGATTCTTCGATCGTGGCGAGGCTGCGAACGTGATTGAGTGATCGCACGGTCGCTGCGACGGTCCACGGGAGACCGAACGTCGAGCAGACTCCGATGAGCATTCCAACCAGTGCCAAATCCCAATGGTATGCACTGCCTTTCTTCAGCTGATTGTCTGTAGCATTCACCAGTCGGGCGGTAATGTTCTGGTCGAGAAAGACGAGAATCGAACCGACCAGCGCCGGGCCCAGCGCAGCGAAACGCACCCACAGCGGGACAGCGAACGGATCGACCAGCCAGGATCTTCCGTTGGTTGTCTCCCATCGATCGGGGGCGGGGAGAACGTCGAGGTCGACTTCATGCAGGCGAAATGCGACCAGCGTCATCGCTGCCAGCGCAATCGTCGGTCCAAAGTCTGCCAGGAATTCACGCATCCAGGGGAGCATGTATCGGCTGCGTCTCATCCCTTGCAGCGTAATCGCGATGTAGAAAGTCCCCAGTGCCAGAAGTAATGAGAGAAGGGCAGTGTCGTGATGCTGATTGACGTCCAAATCATTGAAAATAGCAATCAGCGATTCCAAAGCTTTGTAGATGAAAATGAACGAAATCAGTGCCGCAAATATTTCATCGGTAAAGCGAGTGAAGTACCTCATCAGACAACCAGCATCGGTCAGTGCGAACAGAATTGTCAGCATTGACGTCCAGAGACCGACCCAGAAAAACGTCGGCAGAAACGGAACCTGAAACTGCTGACAAAGTTCGTAGAGTATCGCTGTGAAAACGAGAAGCGGACCGGTCCCGCCGAGGATGATGAGCGGTTGACCGGAAAAGATCGCGTAGACAATTCCGCAGAGCGCCGTGGTGGTGATCATTTCGACCGCCCCCATCGCGCCGCCTGTCTCCGCAGACATGACTCCACCAAATGTGACCGTTGGAGCCAGGCAGGCGAAGTACAGAAACAGAACTGACGCGATCGACTTGGCGTTCATCCCGTCGCGAAAATCGCTCCAGTAGTAGGGAAGTCGACGCTTGAGATCTCCAATCATGCCTCCACCAAAACGCCCGGTCCGAGTCAATCCGTCCGGAATTTGTTTCGGTGTGATCGTCGTTGGACGAGATCGCTCGATTGACTGCTCCATGGCAGCCTTCAGGTCGTCAGGACTCTCTGCCACACTCAAGTCATAGCGAAAATCATGATCGGACATGAGTTTCACGATGAGGGCGAGCGTATCGAGGTGATCTGAAGTTGCAGACCGAGGACCGAGAAGGATGAATAGGTAGCGAGTCGCCAGATGGTCAGGGGCTCCCAGATTGAGAGCATCGTGCAGTCGTACGAAGACGACCATCTGATCAATCATCGAATCGTCGTAGTAGTGCGGAGTCGACAACGAGTGGCCAATGGCCGTCGAGCTTGTTTTTTCTCGATGAACCAGACCTTCGACGATCTGAGCTTCTGCTGCGGGAGCGATCAATTTGCATTCGACGAGATGTCGAATGGTTTGCTCGAATGCCGATTCAATTGTCGAAGCCGACAGATCGAGGAGGCAAGTGTCTGGATTCGAGAAAGTCTTGTAGAGGCTTTTCATTCGAAATCACCTGTCCCTGGTTTTCGAGCTGCACCTTTTTGAGGATTTTCTTCACTCTCCGGAACTCGTGATGAACGCTGCGTTCGTCCGCGTGAATCGATGCACAATCGATCGAAAACGCTGAATTCAAATCTTTGTCGTTCAGCGTTTTAATTGATCGCAGCGATCTGTTTGACGAGTGTCAGGAAGAAAATCCAGTCCGATTATTTGCCGTAACCATAGTGGTGGCATCCAGATTCACCAAGACCGACTTGTCGAATCGACAGTCAGCGGCATCAGATTGGAATCGGAAGCGACGAAGAGAGTGGTCGCTGCGGGCAAGAAGTCTGTTCACTCAGAAAGAGATCGTGAGCGCACGGCGATTCGGGTTTAGAATCTGAGACTGACGATCGACGGCTACGAATGAGTTTCTGGATGTTCAACGATGACCGTTGTTCGGATGCCGCCACGCGGAGTGAAGGCTGCTTCGAGTTTCATCCATTTCGGCTCTGTCACGGAAACGAGGTCGTCCAGAATCTGGTTCGTCACTCTCTCGTAGAAAGCACCGTAGTTGCGATACTGCTGGAGATAGAGCTTCAGTGATTTGAGTTCGAAACACTTCTGGTTTGGGATGTACGAGATCGTCAGCGTTCCGAAATCCGGTTGCCCCGTTTTGGGACACATCGAGGTGAACTCGGGACAGACCGTGTCGATCGTATAAGATCGATTTGGGTAAGGATTCTCGAAGGTTTCCAGGAGAGCGGGGGATGGATCTGCCATGAGTTTTTCCGGTGTTTCAGTCGTGCAAACAAGCAGGATACAAGCCTGTTTGTGACCGTCAACTCAGCCTGACTTTCCGGCAGACTCGCGATGGAAAGACTACTCCGGAATTTCTCTCAGAAGCAAAAAGGCGCGGATCTTCTGCTCTTGCTGACGTGGGGTAAGTGCTGGTGCAGGAACAGCTCCCGGTTTCACCTGATATGAAAGCCCCGAATTCCTTCGAGTCATCGACTCATTCGGCTCAGATGAAAGGGCCGCCTTGGGGGAGGTAACTTCGACATTGTCAGCGTTCATTTCCGCAGTCTGTGTCGTATTCGTAGCGGCGTTCAGCAGAAATGAATCCGACTGGGTTGGTGAAATTCCGAAGTCGTCCACGCTGGACGGTTTTCCGGCATCAAATGACCGGTTCAAAGTGGATTCGCTTACAGAGTTGGTTCCGGATGCTTCTGGAGCGATGAAATCGCTCGGTTGAGCGTTTGCGTCAACGATCAGTCCTCTCGTCACGGTTCCCTGTGCGACAAATCCTTCCTTCAACGTTTTCTCTGGGCTCAGCTCGAATCGAAATCGTCTGGGTGCCTGAGTAAAGAATTGACTCAGATTGCGACTCTCTTGCTCGCTGGCAAGTTCCAGTGTTCCCAAGCCGGAAGAAGCCGAGTTGACGTCGGATTGCGGTGTCGATGTCGCCGAAAACATGGACTCAGCAGCTTCTCCAGAAAATCGCGATTCAGAATATGGATCACTCCGAGTTTCGAGATCGGATGCAGCTGAAGCGATCCCTGACTGACGCGACAGATCATCGTTAACAAGACTCAGGTCCGTTTCGCGAAGCAGTTCGTAAGCATCTTCCTCGACGTACATGACCGCACTGACAGCTTCGACACTATTCAAAACGGTCTCCAGTTTCGGCTCTTCGAGATCGAGCACAACAACCGTGAATTGCTCATCGTTTGCAGTCTGCGAGTTCATCTCGATGTCTTGCATATTGGCCGGCCAGGAAGCTTGCGATTTGACCAGAATCTCAACTTCGCCAAGCGTCTTTTGAATATCGACGACGGTGAAATCAACGATAATCGGCGTCCCAGCGTGAACTGTCGCCACAGAGAGATCTTCCCCTCTGTCCGGAATGTCTGTCAGAGTCTTGAGGCGTTGCGCCAAGTCTTTGGCTGAAAGAGACACAACCGTTGGCGTTGACTGCTGCGGTTCGGTCGGCATAGCACCGGCCAGCATCGACAACTCTTCGATGGATGAAATGCCGTCGGAATCGGTGAACTCAGGGCTTGGTTGTGTCGACAGCTGATCCGCCAACACGAGCGATTCATTGACCCCGTTGGACGAGAACTCCATTGTGCTCGCGACGAGATCTCGTCTTCCGCCTGAAGCATCCGTTTGAAACGAGGTCGTCGAATTGACAGGTGAATCGGAAACCGGAATCACCGCCAACTCTTTTGATTCGATCATCGTGGAGTGTATTCCGTTGGCCAGCGAGTCCGACGGATTCTGATTCTTTTGAAGCATCCAAACCGTCACGCCGATGCCAAGACAGACCGCAATCGATGACGCGAGCCATGAGAATCGTGATCTCTTCGGCGCAGCTGTGCCAGCTTTCTTCACGCCCTGTGATTGACCTTTGACTGCCTCCAGGATTTGGCTTTGCAAATCGACCGGGGCGGACAGTCTTGGGACTTCTTGAACCCTCAAGCTGACGTTTTTGATTTCATCCAGTTCAGCCTGTAACTCCGGACTTTGCTGCAGCAATTCCTCAAGGAACTGCTTTTCAGCATCCGTAAGTTCTCCGTCGAGGTAGGCGGATAGCATTTCTGGTGAATAAACGAAGGACATCCTGAAATTCAAACTCTTTCAAAAGATATTGGGATCGAAACTAAGTGGTGAAAGCTTCTGATTCGGGGGAGAGACTACGAGTCAAAATATCACGCAGGTCGTTTCGTGCGCGATGAATTCGGCTGCGAACTGTCCCCACGGGGCAATTGAGGATGCTTGCGATCTCGTCGTAACGCATCCCCTCCATTTCTTTCATGACAATGACGTCACGGTAGTCACACGACAGTTGTTCCAATGCTATTCTGACCTGTCGAACGCGTTCTTCAGACTCCATTTGGTGATCCGGATTGGCGTCGGGATGGTCATCCACAATCTCAAAGCCGAGCGAGTCCTGCTTCGCTTCCAGCGAAGTCGCTGCCCGGCGTTTGAGTTTGCGTCGATTGGTAATGGCTGCATTGTATGCGATTCGAAACAGCCAGGAATAAAAAGATGCTTCCTTGCGAAAGGTGCTGAGTTTCTCAAATGCTGAGAGAAACGCTTCCTGAGCGACATCCCGCGCATCATGAATTGATCCCAGCATGTGAACAAGTGCCGAGAACAGTCGATCTTGGTATCGATTGACCAGTTCTCCGTAGGCTTCTGTATTCCCAGCCAGTGTTGCTTCAACGAGTCGCAGATCGTCTGTTTTGACAAACACCAAGTTTTGACGATCATCCGCCATGAATCGTTCCGTCAAAAACGAAAACTCTCAGAAATGATCGCCAGACGCGATCAGCAAGCCTCTCGCTACAAGCATCTTCAAGCACAGAACATTATTGAGAATCAGGAGTTGAGGAGATTTCACTCACCTCGCGAAGCAGCACTCTCATTTCGTTTGAAACAACGGTGTCCATGTCGACTTTCACCAGTTGTCGGGCAATTTCAGATGCTCCAATCTGCGATAAATCCGCTTCCTCAAGGGAAGAGAATCGGTCCGCAGGATCGGGGGCAATCATCTTCGACAACATCTCGACGAGCGTTCCGTTTCGCGCGACATCTTTGGGAAGGAGTTCAGGAATTCGCTTCCACATGTCGTGCTTACATCGAATCAACTCGTTGACGTCATTCACCCCGACGAACGGGATGGTTCCGGTCAGCAGTTCGAGGACCACGTACCCCAAGCTCGCCAGGTCTGACAATGGCGTGTGCGGTTCTCCCTGGAGCACTTCCACCGGCGCGTAGCGCAGCGTCCACGTGGGGCGTTGTGGTCTGCGGTCCATCGAGAATGATGATCCGAGGTCGATGATTTTGCAGTTGCCAGTCTGCTTGATCATGACGTTCGCTGGCTTCAGGTCTGCATGAATCACGTTCTCACGATGAAGTGCAGAAAGACCTGCCAGACACTCGCGCAGAATGCTTACGACGACCCCGGGCATCAGTCGGCACTGAAACCCGGCGTTGGTGATAATCACATCGTTGATGTATTCCCATCGATCAGGCTCCACACGTTTCTGAAGGCTTGCCAGAAGCCCGGGTGCGAGAAGCTGTCTGAGGTCGAAACCGTCCACCCATTCGGTCGCGAGAACGAGAATTCCTTCGTACTCGACGATGTTGAAGATGTCGATGACGTGGTCTTGCTGGATTCGCGAGACGTCCATTGCCACTTCGGCCAGGCGTGCCATCTCGCTGCGATAGATGTTCAGATCCTGATACCCATCCGGGCGAAAGAACTTCAACGCCAACTGGAAGGAAACGTCGAAAGCACCCATGCGGCGCGCCAGGAAAACGGTGCCTTGTCCACCGGTTCCCAACTTCCGAACCAGATCGTACTCCTGATTCCAGGAGACTCGATCTCGAGCGATAATGTTTTCGTACTTGGCAGCGAGTTCTGCTGACATCTCACTGACGAGGTTCGCAGATTCAGGGATGTCGTCCAACAGATCCCTTTCGGGATGAAAAACTCTCGTGACATCCATGTCCTGCCCAATCAAATGGGAATCCATACGGTGTGACTCTTTCGCTTGAACAGCCCAAGGTATTTCAGGGATTATCGAATAAACGTTCGCAAAGGCAACTGAAACCTTCTGAACGGTGAGTAGCGATCCGGACAACCCCGACATTTCAATAGTTGGCCTCTACAACCTAATTGTAGGGGCGAATGAGTTCGAAGAGGAGCTTTTCTATTCGTGCCGGAGATCTTTTTCGCAAATCTCCTGTGACATGAACACAATGCCACGAAAAGTTCGTTAACGTAATGTTGAAAAAGACTTACGTCTCATGATCGAAACTCACTGATCGGTCCGTTCAATCGTAATAACAGCTCTCGTTCACGTTGAACAAACTGCTCAATATGGCCAAAAAAACGGAGCAAATGGCTCTCGGTCGGCCGTTCTCGACGCCGACTCTGAACCACTTGTTCGATCTATAGAGACAATCGAAGTGGTCATCGGTTCACTGAAAAATAGGGCGCATCCGACACGAGACGTTTAATTGGCGATTGCGGGTTTTTGCGAAGCAGGGCTGGTTGAGGATGGTTCATCGTTCGCTTCCGGTTGGGCCTGACCATCTGTCTCTGCGGGCTCGAACTGTTGGGGAAGAAGAAGTTCCCCAAGCTGTAAAAACAATGCTTCCAGACGATCGTAATACTCGTCTTCGGAAAGAGTCTCTTTGAGGCTTCGCAGCGATTCGATTTCGACTTCGATTTCATTCCTGCGGGCGAGTTGTTCCGGGGAGAGCAGACGATCTCGCTCGTTGGCAATCAAGTGCTGCTGGTGGGCCCGCAAACCATCCAGCTCCTGATCCGAGTTTTGAGGTTTGGATTTGACTCGGAATCCTTGGAAAGCTGACGCTCGAGTTCCCACGCTGTCTCCATTGTCGTCGATCAGCGAGTTCTCCGTCGGAATTCGTCCATCGGCTTCGTAGAACTCCTCGACTCGACGGGAGGCGATGAGAAACGCTTCGAGCAATGAGACCTGCTGATCCTTGTCGAGATCTGCATTCACATCCGAAATGGCAGCCGAGAGGTATTCTCCAAAGTGTGAGAAGCTGACCTGATCACCGCTCCGCGTCGCAGTGACGATGATTCGGTTTTCTCCTGAAAGCGCATCCAGAAACGGAGCACTCGCTGCCGTGCAGTGAATCGAAATCACCAGCCGGGCATTGTCTTCGAGAAACTCGCTGACCTCAGTGGCTGTGATGTCCGGACCCGGGAGGTTGAACTTGGCTGTGCGTCCGTCGAATGTTCCATGACCCAGCCAGACAATCCAAAGTGGAGTTTCACTCGCCTGCGACAACTCCTTCAGTTTTTCAGCGAAGTCTTCGCGAGGATGCTTCGAGTCTGCCAGCGTGTGAACTTCAAATTGCCCGGTGCGGGCTGCTTCTTCCCAGCGACTGGACCAGATTGCGAACTGATTTCCAAACTCATCTGTCCCAGCTTCCCCGACGACGATCAATAAGTCGCCACGCTTGGCGGACTCAGTGTTTTCGTCGGCAGGAGCGGAATTGACGATCAGGAGGCAGATGAGCATCCAACTCAACAGGCAGCAACATTTGGTCATGGAAGTCCTCTCACCCTCCGCAGTCCCCATTCCGCCGTCAAACATAGAATCGCTGTGACAAGCAACCATGGTGTGTGCCAGAGAGGTGTCGTCCGAACTTGTTTTGCCGGGAGGTCTCTTTGGGGAAGTGTTCGCACAAACTCGTCGAGCGCTCCAATCTCAATGACCTCGCCGCCGGAACTCTGAGCCAGTCGACCGAGCAGTTCTCGATTGAAACCGACGTTTCGAAACTCTTCCTCTTTTGGATCACTCGTCCATCCAGCCTGGGCTGTGACGGGAAGTTCAGACTCTTCGTTTTGAGTCACGACAGACGCGAGGTAAGCCCCGCGTTCTCTCGGCACGTACGACGTTTCGAAGAGCCCAGGTGCCTCGAGGCTGGGTTCCGCAGTCAACTCCAGAACTTCATCAGACGGAGTGGTGACTTGGATGGTGACTTGTGCGTTTTCCTGGGGTTCGTAGTCTTCTTGCCGGACGTTCACTTGAATATTCATGGCAGGAATCGTGCCCAGAGAAATTGGATTGAGGGAGACCTCGACACGCTGCGGCACATCTGCGATCAGCCAGCGTACGAGTTGCCTCCAGAATCGAGCGAGATCATCTTCATCTGTTTCAGGGCGACTCAGCGACCACTTCCAGAGGTCTCCGATCAAGACTGCAACGGAACGCCCATGGCCGTATTGTTGAGCAACGACGGCTGGATACTCATTCGACGAGTTGTCCTGAACGGTCGCAAAAATTCGTCCGCCCGGTTTAGGGTCTGTCGCTGGATTGACGAACTCGAGATCAGGAATCTGCTGCAGCCGTGTCTTTTCCTGATCTTCCGTCGAGCGAACACGCATCCAAGGTTCGAGCCACCCGTCGCGCGTCAAATCCCAGCGAAGCTCACCCGAAGCTGGTGGACCTTGCCGATCGAGATACACCGGAAAGGCATCTCGCAAAGAAGACCGGTCCCAATCACCATGGCGAAAAGCATCACGCCCGCCGAGCAGCAAGAGCCCTCCTCCCCGAACAGAAACAAACCGGTCGATGAGTACTTGTTGATCGTGGCTGAAGAAACCGGATTCAACATCATCAAGGACGATCGCTTTGTACTCGTAAAGTTCCTCTTTCGTTTTCGGAAACCCCGCAGCGAGTTCCCCGGCATCTCGCGTATTCAGTCGCACGAGTACAGCTTCGTCGAACGATTCGGTTTCTTCGTCGACCTCGTCATTGAATCCACGAAAGAGTGAGTTGCTGTTTTCTCCGACCCGGCCGCGGAAGTCGAACTTGGCTTCCTTCTTCGCAATTCGAATAAGGGTGACGAGATCAACTGCTCGGTCTTCCGAAAGGGCGCGATTCAGGAATTTGTACTCCCAGTTGGGACGGCCTCCCACATACAGAATTCGCTTCTGATTTGTGCCTCGATCGACCGTCAGCAAGCGTTCGTTGTTCTCAAGAGTCGCTTCTGAACTGGTCTCAGGGTCCGCGAAGATGTCTTCTTCGGAGGCGGGGCGGATGCGGAGTCGGTAGTAGCAAATCCCCATCTGCGGGGGGAGAACATCGAATTCCAGCGTGGTTGGAGTATTGGGAAGAAGTGAAACCGATTGAGTGATCAGCGACGAGGTTTCTCCATCGACTTCGTCCTCGACAGCTGGAATCTCTTCGACTGGGTTGCTGGTCTCGACACCGAACAAATTCGTCGACGGGTCCGTTTCATCCGGAGTCGATGCTTCCTCTACTTCTGACGACTGACTGATATTCTTCACGAGTTCGAGTGTGGCGACGACAGCTTGTTCGCTGCTGTAACTTGAGGTCACGGTTGCCACGACAGAGATCGGGGCATCTTCGAAATTCGTTTCGCGGACTGCCAGTCGTTCAATGGCCAGATCGTCTCCGAGATTTTCCCAGTCCGGACTTACTACCGGATAGATGGGGACGCCTGTTTGCAGCCCCTCGAACGCTTCCAAATCAGTGGCATTTCCATCGGAGAATAAGAGGACTCCAGCGAGCGGTTTGTTTTGAAACCGCTGTTGCAAACCTTGCAGTCCCATCGCCATCTCAGAGCGATTGTCGCTGAAATCGACTCCCTGAAAGTCATCGACCTGACGCAGTTGATCTCCGAACAGGTATCTTCGCAAATCGTAGTCCTGACTTAGTCGCGTGAACCAGTCCTTATGATCGGCGTGCAGAAGTTCCTGAACCACATCGCCGCGAGGCTGCTCGTTCTGGTCACGAACGGATAAGGACGAGCTGTTATCGACCAGCAACAGGACGATATTTTCGCCGGGGCGGACATCACTCTCGCTCCATAGCGGATTCAAAAGACAGAAGCAGATGAGGGCTAGACCCACCAGTTTGAGGAGGACGAGGGCAACCCTGGTCAGTGGAGGGAGCCGTGCTGAGCGGTAAGACAGAATGATGCCAACAGCAACGATGAGACCTCCGGCGACAATCGGCCAGAGCCATTGTGGATTTCCAAGTACGATGGTCCCAATCGTCGAGATGGCAATAATCAACAGCGACTCCACCGTGGCGAGATCATCAGTCGAAGGTGTTTCCGCAGACACTTATCAACTAGTACAGCAGGATGCTGAACGCGATATCTGAGGAGAGGATTCATGAAAGAATCCAATTCCTCGGGACGAGCCATTCAGCACATTCCTCATCAACTACCATATCGTCCGACTCAACTCTGCATCAAGCAGGAGGCCCATTCTCGGGAGTCTTCAGCGTTGGTATGGCGTGCTGCTCCGTTTAATTGAAGCCGTCAACTGCTGCATTCGACAGACTGGAATTTGCTGCTGATCACTGTCAGTTTTGCGAAATTCGGCGTGCGGCGATTGCATTTCAGAGAGTCCGATAGTAACGAGTGAGTTGCATTTCCATCCGAGAGTAAACTCATGTCTCAACCGCGGCTGACAATTTCCGGTCCACGTAAAGCAAAGAAGTGCGTCATCCTGACGCACGGAGCAGGGGAGAGTTCAGACTCTCGTTTTCTCAGCTACTTCGCCGACGGGCTTGCTGATCTTCACTATCGCGTCGTCCGATTCGATTTTCCGTACATGGAAGAACGTTCACGGACCGGTCGGAAGCGGCCTCCTGATCGCGAAAACAAACTTCGTGAGACGTGGTTGTCTGTTTTGGAAGAAGTTCCGAATGAACAGGTCGTCATCGGTGGCAAATCGATGGGAGGTCGAATTGCGAGTCTTGTTGCGGACGAGAGTCGTGCTCAAGGTTTGATCTGTCTGGGATATCCATTTCATCCGACTGGTAAACCGGAGAAGCTTCGAACAGCCCATCTCGCGGACCTCCAGACTCCAACGTTGATTCTGCAAGGTGAAAACGATCCGTTCGGGAATCGAGAAGAGGTTGAACAATACAATCTTTCAGAGTCGATCAAGGTACACTGGTCTCCGGATGGTGATCACAGCTTTCGTCCTCGACGCGGAAGCGATCGGACTGAAGAACAGAATTTCAAGAATGGGCTGCGTGCCATCGAGCGGTTTCTGTTCGAGCTTTGGGTCGACGGTTAACTTTACAACGGCATCAATGCATCACCTTCAGAAGCGATGTTTTCAGACGCTGTGTTTAATGATCAGGAACTCCCATGCTTCCACTTCGTGACGACATTCCGACCCGTCGGTTACCGATCGCCAATTACACAGTCATTGCTCTGTGTGCTCTGACGTTTCTGCTACAGCTACAGGATCAGCCCGGCGAATTGTCGATGGTTGAAAAGTACGGAATGATTCCGGCACGCGTGCAGGATCCAAGTGCGCCAGTCGAAGTGGTGGTTGGTGAGCGACACGTCCAAACTCCGCGCGGAATCGAACGGGAACTCGTCACGCAAACGCTGGAGCAACAAGCTGTCCCTGCCTGGATGACATTGCTGACGTGCATCTTCCTACACGGGGGATGGATGCACTTCCTCGGCAACATGTGGTTTCTTCACATCTTCGGAGACAATGTCGAAGACCGCTTTGGACACCTCGGATATGTTGTGTTCTACCTGGGATGCGGAGTGGCGGCGAGTTTTGTCCACTTCATCAGCGGGCCCGGATCAACGGTTCCCACGATTGGAGCCAGCGGAGCGATTGCTGGTGTGATGGGAGCGTATTTCGTCTGGTACCCGCATTCTCGAGTCGAAGCCCTCATCCCGCTGGGATACATCATGCAAATCGTCGTCGTTCCAGCTCCGCTGTTTCTGGGAGTCTGGTTCCTGTTTCAAGCGTTTCAGGGGACGATGACTATGTCTGCCGCGGAAGGTGGTGGAGTTGCGTGGTGGGCCCATACCGGCGGATTCGTAGCGGGTTGTGCTATCGCGTTCTTTTTAGGGCGAAGCCCGCTGCTGTTCCCGAAGAACCAGCAACGACGAGCTGAAGAGACTCACCGCGTGAACCTTCTCAAGAGGTCCTGACAGCGATCGAAGACGTCAGTTCGATGACCTGACGATTCCTTATTCGTTGGGACTTTGGCCGGACAGAATGACGCTCGTTGGAATATGCGATTCCCAACGAGCGCAGATGATCAACGAGAATCGTCGAAAGACCGATGAACACCGATGAGCGTTATTGCTGCGGCGGTTTCTGGTCGATTTCGATATTGAACTTGCCTTCGTTGCCGGCTTCTCGGACTTCGCGAATGTCGTTTCCGCGACCTGCGTATTCCGCCGGGATTTTCTTGACGTCTGCAGCACTGTTCGGCTGAAGCCAGATGCGTCCTTTGCCTTTCGGTGCTCCCCGCTCTCCCTGCATGTAATACAGGGTGAAATAGCCGCTTTCGTCCGTGACGCCGGTTGACGTTCGAAGTCTTTTCGGCCCGTCGTCCGTTCCGCCCTTCGTCGCGTCGAGTGGTTCGAAGATGACTGTCACGTTTGGCAGAGCTTTTCCGTTCACCGTGACGGTGCCGGACACGTCGTACAGCGGAGGAAGTTCGACTCCCTCGCCGAACATAGATTGAGCGATGAAGTAGGCCACGAAAATGGCGGCCAGTGTTCCTCCGATATGAGGAGCGTAGCGAATCAGTTCCTGGCGGGCGCCGGAGAAATCGAATGTCGGCTTCTTCTCTGTCGTTGGCATCGACGATGCTTTGACCCGACTTTCCTCCATCGTCTTGGTCATCAAGTCGCGAGCATTCGCAGACGCATTGACTGTCGCATCTTCTGCCGCGGCAGCGGCCGGGGACATGCTCGCTCTTTTGGCGGCAGACGTTGAGCTGGGAGTCATGAGCCTGCGACCTTTGCTGTCGGTCGCGGGCCCTTTTTCGGCGGGTGCTTTTTCCACAAGACCTGCGGAAGCTTTGGCACCGGGGCCATCCTCCATCAGAAATTCAGCTGGATCAAAATCATCGGGATCAGCAGCCGGTTTCGGTTTCGCTTCGCTCTTTTTGGCTTCCTTGGCAGCTTTCGCAGGCTCCTTTTGCTCGCTCTTTGGGCTGGGTGCTTTTTTCTTCGCCGGAGGACTGTCGCCACTTGCTTCAGACGAATCTTCAGAAGTCGGTTGCGGAACGACAAATTTGGCTTTGCATTTGGGGCACTTAGCTTCCGTTCCTGCTTTGTCGTCACGGATTTTCAGAACCTGATCGCACTCAGGACACTGGTAGCGAATCGTCATTCAGTCCGACCTTTCAAATCAGATCACCCATTTTTGATGAACAAAGAATATCACTCTGTGCGACTTTACAAAAGAACACAGGCACCCGACCCGGTTCTAATCTGCTCTTTGCATCACTGTTGCTTCTTCGAAAGCGATTGGAATCGCGATCGATGAGTCTCGTATACAAATGCAACAGGGTGGCGTTCAGCCACCCTGTTGTGGTGCGAATTCATCAAACCTGCAACGCTTCATCTCCTCGGTCTGTTCACACGCTTAGAACTCAACTGGAGATCCCTGAGCCATGTTTCCGAGGTTGTTCCAGGTTCGCAGATCGATATTGATGCTGACGTTTCGAGCTCCGCCGTCTCCCATCAACACGTTGACAACTTGAGCGTGAGCGCTGCCAGCTTCGTCGAAGTGACGATTGTTGTTGTCGACGTCGTTCACAACTTCAATTCGACCAGTATTTTGAGGCGTCAATCGAGTCGAGAAGAGTGTGGCAGGACCACCGAACGCCCATCCGTCGCTGCTGCGTTCCTGTGGTCGGTTTTGACGTGGATTCTGGATGATCTGGCGTTCTGCAACCATGATCGTGGTCGTGGTTCCGTCGGTGATGGTGGACATCTTCGTGTTGCTGTTCACGCCGAAGACACCAACTTTGGTCGAGTCCTGAGCAAACGGTGATCGTGCTGACAGAGGACCTGTCGCTGGGAGAATTGTCGCGTTGAGTTGAGCAGGTGTCAGGAAGTAAGTCTGCTGTTCGCCAGCCACGTCATCTTTGAAAGCAATTCCAGAACCGGTGCAACCTGCGTAATCGTTTCCTCCGCTGGTCCAACTTGGATCGATTCGAACGGTCTGAGCGAACAAGGCTGTTGCACCCATTTCACTTCGACGTGAAGGACAGTAGAAGGTTTTGATCTCTTCCCGTGGCGGAAACAGACCGATGCCGTCGTTGTCTCGGTATAGCGGTGGCTCTTCCCCGTTCTGGCGGACATTTCCGTCGAATGACCAGGCATTGTAGAGAGGAGCCTGTTCGATCATCGGCAGCAGGTGCAGCATCCAGCTTGTTCCCTGGGCACCGAACCAGAGCGGTTGGTTGTTGTTGTCGCGAAACTCGCGAGCTTCACCCGGATTGACGTAGTTGCCGATGTTGTCGCTCAGGAAGTATTGCGGGTTGGCAATCTGACCGGGAGGAAACACTGAGTGGGCATCGTGGTAGTTGTGAAGTGCCAGCCCAAGCTGTTTCAGGTTGTTCAGGCACTGCGTTTTCGAAGCAGATTCGCGCGCGCGCTGGACAGCAGGCAAGAGAAGGGCGACGAGGATCGCAACGATCGCGATCACAACCAGCAATTCAATCAGAGTAAAACCTCTACGACGTTGTCTCATGACAACCTCCTCGCGTGGGACGGAAACTTCAGTCGAAGGAATGCAATATCTATTCGATCAGACCAGCGACATCCGCCTCCACAACCCATTCCCGAGGCTAGTTTCGACTGGACTGTCGAAAAGGGACGATAGCGGTGTCAGCCTGTCTGTCCATTCAACGAACATCAACTGCAGATGGATCAAAACACGCCCAACTCCATTTCCATCGCCGGAATCTTTGGTCTCTATCTTCCGACCTAACACAAGTCATTGTCAAGCCGGAACTTCTGAGAACCACTCCGCATTTGGATGTTACCATCATGCAGGTGGCAAATGGAGAGTACAATCGGTTCCAGTTCTAATACGACAACTCGACTGACAATGCGGTTGCGATTCCGGAAATTTGACAAGAATTCCGGGTAGTGAACCGATGTGAAGTCAATCGTGACTGTCGACACGAGTTCAGCGGACAGTCAAAATGGACGGAACGATTTGAAGAATTGGCCTCAGCTCGCCGATTTGTTCCGCAAATCACGTTGGGAGAGATGACAGCGGACGTGATCGCGGTCGAAAATTATCGCGATTGAATCTGGGCCAGAGAGCGATCGGAGAGCTGCCGGGCTTGTCGTGCATCCAGAATGACGTGCTTGAGCCGTTCTGGGAACTGAATCGCTTCAATCGTCAAAAGGAGATTGCCTTGTGCCCCCACGAGATTCAAGTCTCCAACTCGGTGGAACTTGTAGCCGGCCCCTGAAGCGATTTCGATGTGATCGATGTCGGTGAGTGCGACCTGAGCTGTCATTGAGTTGCCCAGGAACGATCGCTTCTGGACGGATCGGTTTGTCACGATGTAGCAGACACCAAAGATTTTGTTGAGAGCGTAGGCCAGCAAGCCAAGTGGCAACAAAGCCGCTCCAACTGCGACGAGCACAATCACGCGAATAAATGTCACGGGAATCGCTGCAGAAACGGCTCCCATGATCATGCCGATCAACTGCCCCAGAAATCCGGAGGCAATAGACGGATAGACCGCTTCGATGTCCGTTTCACGATTCACCGAGACTCCGGCGATAGGCTGGACGACTGCAACATTCATCTGTATCAACCTGGCGATGTGTTGAGGAAGTAACTCTGCAGGCGAAATCTAGCATAGGCCGAAAGCCCATGCCACCTTGCAGGATCGGTTGCTATCTACGGGAATGTTGTTTCCGACTCAGCACTTCCGGGAGTGGATAGTCGCTGATTGCGATTCCCAACGATTGGACTTCCCGGAGGCGGTGGTATCCTCTGGTCACCAACTCTTCTCGCTGTTGCACATCCGCCTCGTCGAGTTCCGATTTTGCAAATGGTCCGTCCACCTCAACTTGGGGAAACGAGTCGTCGACAATGAACTGGGCCAGCGTCGGGTTGCAGCGAAGATGGCGTTCCGGAGATGCTAAGAGCTCGCGACTTCCGATTTCTCCGATGATGTAGCGCAGGTAGAGGTCACTGTCAGAGATCTTGTGAACGTACTCTCCACAAATTTCGCAGGCGTAGCCTTCGTCGCACTTTGCCATCTGGGCAACCTTGTTTTTCCCGGGTAGTATCTGCTGTGATTGTATCAGTTTGACGGTCGCATCACAGTTTGACGTGTGAATGCCTGCGCGTCGACCATCACTTCCTCAACCGTTCGGAACGGGTTGTTTTTCATGTCTCTCCCGAAGTTCAGCGTCGAGAACCCTGTTTTCGTGAACATGATGATGATTGTCACGCTGGTGGCAGGATTCGGATTCGCACTGACGCTCGTCCGGGAAATGTTTCCGGAAAGTCGGCCGAACAAGATTTCGATCACGGCCATTTATCCCGCGACTCAACCGGAGGAACTCGAGCGGGCGGTGACCATCAAAGTCGAGGAAGCTGTCCGCGATGTTGACGGAATCGAAAAGATCAATTCGACCGTTTCGGAAGGGATGTCGCTGACAACATTGACGCTCTACAACTCGGTCAAAGACGTCGATGTGGTGATGCAGGAAGTGAAGAACGAGGTCGACTCGCTGCAGGATCTTCCCGACGACCTTGAGAAAATCTCCATCGCTAAAATGGAACCGACGCTGCCAGTGATCATGGTTTCGGTCTTTGGAGACGGCGATGAGAGATCGCTGAAACAGGCAGCCAGAGACATCAAGGACGATTTGCTCCAACTGCCGGGGGTGAGTGACGTTCAACTGTCCGGGATTCGGGACGATGAAATCAGCGTCGAAGTCCAGCCCGATCGGCTCATTGAATACAACTTGACCCTCGACCAAATTGCTCAGGCGATCCGTCAAACCAATCTCGATGTTTCCGGCGGAAACCTCAAAGGGGAACGCGGTCAGGTCGCGGTCAAAACTCTCGGAGAAAAGCAGACCGGAATCGATCTTGAAGAGATCGAAATCCTTGCCCTACCGGACGGACGAACGCTCAAGCTGGCTGACGTGGCAGTGATTCGTGATGAATTCATCGACACAGACGTCATGAGTTACTGGGAAGGAAAACGGTCGGCCACTCTGACTGTTCAGAAAACGCCCAGCCAGGATGCGATTCAAATTTCCACGCTGGTCAAAGCGTACGTCGCAGGAAAGATGGGCGAGGACTTTGACCCGGACTATGCACCGGGTAGCAATCCCGGATTTCTGACACGCGTCTCCGCTGGGTTGTCACGATTCGCGGATAGTCTGGCTGGACGGCCTGATCCGATGACCATCTACGAAGAAAGTCGAAACAACCCGTTTCAGCACAATTTCAGCGTGGCGACTCACAATGACCTCGCACGTTTTGTGGAAGGTCGACTCGACTTGATGCTTCGCAACGGAAAGTCCGGGCTCTTGCTTGTGTTGATCAGTCTCGTACTGTTTCTGAACTGGCGCGTTGCTTTCTGGACGGCGGTCGGGCTTCCGATTTCGTTTCTTGGAACGTTCATCGTGATGGCGATGATGGGAGTCTCAATCAATCTGCTTTCTATGTTCGGCCTGATCATCGTGCTGGGAATTATCGTCGATGATGCCATTGTGATCGGGGAGAATATTTATCGTCGAGTGGAAGAAGGCATGCCTGCGTATCAGGCTGCAATCCGTGGGGCTGAAGAAGTTCAGTGGCCAGTCACCGCAGCTGTCTGTACGACGATTGCCGCATTTCTGCCGCTCATGTTCATCCGAGGGCAGATTGGCGATTTCTTCCGCGAGCTTCCGCTGGTCGTGATCGCGGCGTTGTCGGTCTCGCTCGTGGAAGCATTGATTATTCTTCCCGCCCACTTGAGTCACTTGCCCCCACATAAAGATCATCGCAAAGAGAAGCCCCGCACCGGACTGTTGCGTTATGTCTCGATGGTCGGGGCTGCTCAACAACGATTCATTGAAACTTTGATGGACGTCTATTCGTCGATTCTGCGAGTCGTCCTCAAATGGCGATATTTGTCTCTCGCGGTCGCTGTTTCGTTGTGCATGATGACGCTCGGGTTGTTCTTTGGAGCACCGCCTGCTCCGCAAGTCGCTGATCAAAGTGAGGAGCAACCGGAAACATCTGACGGAGAGATGTCGACGCTCTCTCCCGGCAACATTGTGAAGTGGGAATTCATTCAGAAGATGGATGCGGAGTCGATGATCGCGCAGATCGAATTGCCGGTCGGTTCGAATACATCTGCGGTGGAAGAACGGCTTCGTCGCCTGAGTGATGCAGCGACTAAAATGCCCGAGGTGGATGGAGTGGCAATGGATGTCGCTGTGATGATTGACGTGAATTCCACCGGAGGAATGGGTGTCGAACTGCAATCGCATGTCGGTCAATTGTGGATCGAACTGATGGCAGCTGACGAAAGAGAGCAACGCGGCTTGCGGTCGAGTCAGGAAGTTCTCGCTGAACTTCGAGCAGAGTCCGAAAAACTGACGGGGATTAACTCAATCACCTGGCAACTAATGAGCGGCGGCCCCGGAGGGAAGGACATCGAAATCCGACTCACTGGCCGAAGCATGGAAGAACTCGAGGAAATTGTTGAGGACTTCAAAGCCCAACTCTCAACGTATGCGGGAGTGGTTGATCTTGGAGACGATTTCGATGATGGACGTCGGGAAGTGCAGCTATCGCTCCGGCCTTCCGCACGTTCGACGGGCATCACGAAGGCGTCACTCGGGCAGTCCGTTCGGGCAGCGACATACGGAGTCGAAGCGAGACGGATAACGCGCAACCGCGAGGAAGTGAAGATCATGGTCCGCTATCCGAGAGATTTTCGAGAGGATGTGTTTCACATCGAATCTCTGTGGATTCCGACTCCTGCGAATCAGGATGGAGTCATCTCGTGGGTGCCGATTCAGGAAGTTGCCGAGATCGAAGAGACTCGAGGTTTCACACAGATTCATCGCTCACAACTTGATCGAGCGATGACGATCACCGGCGACGTCGACACGTTAATTGCCTCGCCGACGGACATTATCGGCAGAATCAAAAACGATTACCTTCCCAAGCTTCAGAAGGAGTATCCCGGAATTCGAGTTGAGTTTCTGGGGAGCAGCGAAGAGCAGGGGAAATCGTTCAGCAGCCTGACGCTCGCAATGCCGGTCGCACTGCTGATGATCTACATGATGTTGGCCGCTTTGTTCCGGTCATACTTTCAGCCGTTAGTGGTCATGTCGGCGATTCCGTTTGGAATTCAGGGGGCGATCATCGGTCATTGGATCACTGACAATCCGATGACGATCCTCAGCGCGATTGGTTTGATTGCTCTGACGGGAATCGTCGTCAATGACTCGCTCGTGCTCGTCGACTTCATCAACAAGAGAATTCGGGAAGGCATGAGCGAGTTCGCCGCCAGTATCGACGGAGCACGGTTGCGTTTGCGACCGATCCTTCTGACCACCGTCACGACCGCTGCCGGGCTGACTCCGATGATGTTTGAGAAGAGCTTTCAGGCGAAATTTCTGATTCCGATGGCAGTGACGCTCACCTTCGGGCTGATCTTCGCCACTGCTCTGACACTGATCATCGTCCCGGTGCTCAACATGATCTTCTTCGATGTCAGATCGCTGATCAGAAAACTCTCCGGAGAGATTGTACCCGGACTTCAACATTCGGATCTCGTCCCGACAGGATCAGCATCGGTGGTTCAGGGAACGACAGATGTCGAGTGATGAAGCGAACCTTGAGAGTGCTGAGATCATTCTGTTTGTTTACGGAACCCTTCAGCGAGGTGACTGCCGCAATTACTTACTCAAGGAACAGGAGTTCCTTGGTGGCGCAGTCACGCTCCCGAAATACCGACTGTTCGACCTCGGTGCTTATCCCGGTCTGACGCAAAGCCAAGGTGCGGGAGAACCAGTTCACGGGGAACTCTGGAGAATAACGGACCAATGTCGGGCCAGATTGGACATTGAAGAAGGCGTCGACGAAGGGCTCTACTCGCTGAAGCCGATCGAAATACAATCTTCTTTGAATCCGATCGCTGAAGCGGATGTGGTTGCCTATTTCTATCTCGGAGACACATCCCAAGCACGTCCGCTGCAAGGGCGATGGATGCCTCGCTGAGTGTCGCTGACGATTTAGTTCTTCGAAGGTCAAGACGAAGCGCTGTTCAGAAGAGCGGATAGATGAACGGGGCTGCGACCGAGCTGCTCAACCAGGCTGCTACGAAGATCAGAACCAGCGCGAGGAGAATCGGGACCAGCCACCAAGCTTTGTTCTCTTTCAGGAACAGCACGAACTCGGCAATGAGGCTCAATTGCTCTTCGTTGGCAGCGTCTTCGAATGATGAACCATTTCCCGGTGCATCGGCAGACGCAGAGTTTTCAGAGGTCGGCTTCGTTGTTGTGGACTCTGGTTCGTTCATGTGCTTTACCAGTTCAGCAGTTCACTGCACTCACTCGCACGAGCAAACTCAGCCTTTAACCTAACGAGGAAGTTCAAGCGAGTGCACAGGAATGAGCAACTTGCTCTAAAACTGACGGAAGTAGGATTCGTCAGACTTTTGACCGGGGCGTTCCACCCAGTACGAATCAGTTTCAGGTTCGAATTCACGATGTAGCGGGTCTCCGTGTCGTCGCCTTCGAATCATACCAACTGGGGTCACCACGAGGTAGTAGACCGCCGCCATGATCAAATGCGAAACCACCCAGCCAATCGGGAAGACCGCAGCCATCCAGGCGAAGTAAATCCATCTCACCAAGCGCGGTTTGCTGAGCCCCACGATCATCACGATTGCGGAGATCACCAATAAAATCGACAGCCAGCCCCATTCGACTCCGCGTCGATGGAGGAGCCAACTGATGAACAGAAAGAACGGATACTGAAGTCCGGCGAAGAACCGCAGGTCCTTCGTGGTTGGTTCTTTCAAAAGGTCTTTGAAGGTCACAGTTCGCCCTTGTCAGTCCAGCTCAAACTGGTCGATATAGTCTTGGTTGATTTGATTTGGCTGTTCTGGTTGCTCTACTTTGAGCAACAGAAACTGGCCGACGACCAGCACATCCATATTTGTTCCCATGAAGCATCGATAAGCATCCTCCGGAGTGCAGACGATCGGCTCGCCCCGAACGTTGAAGCTAGTGTTGATCAACAGCGGACACCCAGTTTGAGTGTGGAATTCGCTGATCAATTGGTGGTAAAGCGGGTGCCGGTCTTGATCGACAGTCTGAAGTCGTGCTGAGTTGTCGACGTGAGTGATGGCTGGGACTTCCGAACGGATCTGTTTCAGCAAGTCGAATCCTTGAACGGAATCGGATGTCTCGACGGGAAGGCGACGGGCTTCTGCGACATCAGCCACAAGAAGCATGTACGGGCTTTCCTGATCGGAAGGGAAGTCGAAGTACTCGCTCGCATGTTCCTTAAGCACAGATGGAGCGAATGGCCGAAATGACTCTCGGAACTTGATCTTCAAGTTCATCTTTGACTGCATGTCTCGATTGCGAGGGTCTCCGAGAATGCTTCGATTTCCCAGAGCTCGCGGACCAAATTCCATTCGGCCCTGCATCCAGCCAACCACGTTCCCCTGATCGATCAGCTGTGCGACCCGCCGGCAAAGCTCTTCGTTCGTTGCCAGTTCCGTAAATACAGCCTGTTTGGAATCGAGGTGTTGGCGAATCGTGTCGCGATCAAATTCTGGACCTAGCGTTGAAGCAGCCTGAGGCAATACCGGATTGGGGACACGTTCGTGGTTCAACATTTGGTGTGACAGAAACAAAGCGACGCCGAGTGCTCCGCCAGCATCTCCGGCAGCGGGTTGAATCCAAATACGCTCAAACGGTCCTTCGCGAAGCAATCGCCCATTCGCAACACAGTTCAGAGCAACACCACCTGCCAGACACAGATTCTTCATCTGCGTTTGGCGATGCACGTGCCGAGCCATTCGCAGCATGACTTCTTCAGTAACCAGCTGAACAGAGGCGGCGAGGTCCATTTCTCGCTGCGTCAACTTCGACTCCGGCCGACGCGGCGGACCACCGAAAAGAGCGTGGAACCGGGAACTGGTCATGGTCAGTCCCTGGCAATAATTGAAGTAAGACATGTCCATCCGGAACGAACCGTCAACCTTGAGGTCAATGAGCTTCTCAAGAATCTGTTCGAAGTAAACAGGCTTGCCGTACGGGGCGAGGCCCATCAGTTTGTATTCCCCCGAATTGACTTTGAATCCGCAGTAGTACGTCATCGCGGAATACAGCATTCCCAGCGAATGCGGAAAGCGAAGTTCGTGAGTCAGCTGAATCCGGTTTCCTCTTCCGGTTCCAAAGCTGGCTGTGGCCCACTCACCGACTCCATCGACGGTCAGAATCGCTGCTTCTTCGAAGGGAGACGGAAAGAAAGCACTGGCAGCGTGTGACTCGTGATGTTCTGCGAAGGCGATTCGTTTGCGAAACTTGCCGCCAAGCCCTTTGCGAATTTCTTTCGGTAAGTGCAATTTCTGCTTCAACCACTGAGGCATCGCTTTCGCGAACGAACGGAATCCTCGCGGGGCATAAGCTGTGTACGTTTGCAGGAGACGATCAAACTTCAGCATCGGTTTGTCATAGAAACCGACATAGTCCAAATCGGCAGGCGTCAGTCGCGCTTCGTTCAGGCAATAGTTGATCGCGTTTTCGGGGAAACTCTCGTCGTGTTTTTTGCGAGTGAAACGTTCTTCCTGAGCGGCAGCAATGATTTTCCCATCGACAACGAGGGCTGCTGCTGAATCGTGATAGAATGCCGAAATCCCGAGAATCGCCGCCACTTGTGCTCCGAAAATTAATTCCTGACAGTCATTGCAACGTCGATGTTGCTGGTCCGATTAGCTCAGTTTGAAGGTTCTGCAACACTTCCCGGAATTCAATTCCGGCGAAGAATCCTCTCTGATTGATTTTACTTCAGGACAGAGGTCTCGAGCAGTTTGTGGAGTTTGGGGCGAATCACATTGAAACAGTAGGGATGGGTTTCATTCCGAGCGTAGAAGTCCTGATGGTAATCTTCCGCGGGGTAAAACTTCTCAGCCGGTGAGATCTCTGTGACAACTGGTTTCGAAAAAACTTTGGCTTCGTTCAGTGTTGCCACGATCAGCCGTGCGGTCGCTTCCTGTTCGGAAGAGTGAAAGAAAATGACCGATCGATATTGTGTGCCGACGTCATTCCCCTGCCGGTTGAGAGTCGTAGGATCATGTGATTGGAAGAAGACTTTCAGCAAGTCTTCAAAGGAAACGAATTCGTCGTCGAATACGATTTGAATGACTTCCGCGTGTCCGGTTGTTCCGGTACAGACCGCCTCGTAGGTCGGATTTTCAACCGATCCACCCATGTACCCGGAAGTGACCTTGGAGACGCCATTGACCGACAGGTAAACGGCTTCGCTACACCAAAAGCATCCACTTCCCAAAGTCGCTGTTTGTGTCGACATGACACCTCCTTCGTTATGCTGTCAGTGCAGTAAGAATTCCGATGTTGTTTTCAGTTTAGCACCTCACCACTTCGGGGTCACACGAACCATGGTTTCTCGACGGACAATCTTCATTGGTGTCATGCTGTTATTGCCAGTGGTGGTCTACATTGGATTCGGCGCGTACGCTTTGTGGCAGACCGGTTTGTTCCGCTGGACGTGGTGGATCATCCCGATCTTTTGGCTCGCTGCTTATCTCGTGAACATCTTCTGGAAGCGAAAACTTCTCACAGAAGATTCGACACAGACGGCAAACCATTGGACTCCCAACGACGAGACCGCCAATCGCATCGTGCGGAAACACCAGGAGCAGGTTGAAAATCTCACAACCCAGCAACTGACGGACATCCAGTTCTACGTCAAATCGTCGCAGGAACTCGCGGCGGATTTGGCACGTCACTATCACCCGGATGCCGACAATCCGGTCTCGTCATTGACCGCAGTTGAAGTTCTGGCAGCGATTCGACTGGCCGTCGATGACTTGGAAGACTGGTTTCAGGATTCGGTTCCCGGAAGCCATATGGTCACGATCAAACAGTGGAGGGCATTGGGCGAAGCACCGAAGTGGGTGAAGCGGGTCAGCGATGCCGGATGGTTAGCGAGCGTCATCTGGAATCCTTTGAATGCTGCAAAATTCGTGACGTCACGGCTCACACTCGGACCGATCACCGAAGACCTCAAAGGCGAGGTTCTCGCCACTGTCTATCTGCAGTTCATGCGGCATATGGGCTTTTACCTGATCGAAATGAACAGCGGACGTTTGCGTCGGGGCGCTCTTCGCTACCGCCAGGCATTCGAACGTGACGAAGAGCCCCAAAACGAAAACGGAACGAAAGTTGACGGACTAACAGAAGTCGACACGCCTAAGTTTATCCCCGAATCGGTCGTGATCGCTGTGATCGGGCAAACGAACGCTGGCAAATCGAGCGTGATCAATTCGCTGCTTGGTCGAAGGGAAACTGTCACCGATGCGGTGCCATCGACTCACTCGGTGAGTCGACATGTCATCCCGGTGCCGGAGACGAACGAGACTGTCACACTGCTCGATACACCCGGATACGCCGACGCAGATGCCCCTACGGTTCACAAAAAGCATCTGAAAGCTGCGATCGCCGAGGCAGACATTGTTCTTCTGGTGATTGATGTTCACCAGCCCGCCCGGACTGCGGATCTGGAAGTCCTTCGATCGATTCAGGCGGCAGCCACTCAGAACTCAAAACACCGTCCACCGCCCATCATTCTTTGTTTGACGCACATTGACCTTCTGAGTCCGGTGATGGAATGGGATCCTCCGTATGATTTGACTAATCCAAAGTCAGCCAAAGGGGAAAGCATTCGCGACGCTGTGAATGCGACGCGAGAGTTGTTTCAAGACTTCATTGTCGACGTCGTTCCGGTCTGTTCTGACGAAGCCCACGATCGAGTTTACAACGTCGACCCCGGTCTGGTGAAAGCCATTTCGCAGTCGCTCAACGTCGGCAAATCGGTCGGGCTGCTCCGGGCTTACGAGGAAGATCTCGATCGGGACCGCTGGAGAGCTTTGCTGACTCAACTCAAGAACTCAGGGATGGAAGTGGTCAACCTGCTCCTTGATGAAGGGACTCAGCGCACTCGCTAGACATTCGTTTTGCTTGTCCGCTAAGTCCAAGTGAGTGCGGTGAAACTGTCAACGAGATTTCGTCGCAGATGCGATTTCAACTCTTCAAGCAGTCACAGGACAGCGAAAATGGTGCGACTCGCCATCAGAAAACTCGAAAGATTTGAGCAATTCTTCGAGTAGATGTCGTCAGATTGAGATGGTCGCGATCAGGACTCCGAACTGGCTCTTGAAAACCGCACCTTGCTGTAAGTCTGGACTTGGGATAGCATTGCTCAGATGTGTATCAAAGGATGGACACTCTGCTCGAATCTTTTTTGACTCAGTAATCTTTGTGTAGGCAAAAAGAATGGCTTGGACAGACGCTGCACGGATCAGACGCTTTACCGCACTCGCAATGGTCGTTTTGGGAATTTCTACCTATTTCGCCCAGCAACTCTCTTCGGCCGATCCGGCAGATGCTGAGACCGCGATTCTCGTCTCCAAAATGATTCCGAAATATCATCTGAATCGTCAGGAGATCAACGATGACGTTTCCAAAACGCTCATCGACCGCTTCATCAAAGATCTCGATCCGCTGAAGCTGTATTTCCTCGAATCAGACATTCAGCATTTCGAGGATCATCGCACAACACTCGACGACGAGATCAAAGCGGGTAACGTTGAGTTCGCTTACGAAGTCTTCAATACCTACAAAGAACGCCTCGCTCGTCAGATGGAAGTCGCGAATCAGTGGGTCGAAAAGGATCATGACTTCAGCATCGATGAAGAAATTGAAACCGATGAAGACAAGCTGACCTGGGCGAAGACGACCGATGAATTGGATGACCGTTGGCGTCGCCGCGTTAAGTACGAACTTCTCCAGTTCAAGCTGGCAGATGAAGAATCGAAAGAAGACGGTGACGAAGAGGAATCCGAAACTCTCGATCCGAAAGAACGCCTCCACAAGCGATATCGAAACAGCCTGTTGGCCACCACTCAATACGACATGGTCGATCAGCTGGAACGATACCTGACAGCACTGGCGACCGTCTTTGATCCACACTCTTCCTACATGTCACCACAAAGCTGGGAAGATTTCGAAATCCAGATGCGACTGTCGCTCGACGGAATTGGTGCTGCTCTTCAGGCAGACGATGGATACACCGTTGTCGCTTCGATTGTTCCCGGTGGGGCAGCTTCAGATGACGGCCGATTGAAAGTCAAAGACAAAATCATCGGCGTCGGACAGGAAGAAGGCGAGATTGTCGACATCTTCGAAATGAAGCTGAGCGACGTCGTTCGCATGATTCGAGGACCACGCGGAACTGTCGTTCGACTTCAGGTCAAGAACAACGATGACGGGAAAATTCGAGTCATCGATTTGACCCGTAAGAAGATCGAACTGAAGGAATCGGAAGTCAAAGGTGAGATCATCAACACCGAAGATCGGCTCGGACGTCCGGGTCGCGTCGGAGTGATCAGCATTCCTTCGTTCTATCGTGACTTCGCTGGAGCTTCCGGTGGAGTGGCCAACTTCAAAAGTGCTTCCGCGGACGTCAAACGAGTTCTGTCTGTCTTCGCTCGTGAACAGGTTGATGTTGTCATCATCGACTTGCGAAACAACGGGGGCGGATCGCTCACCGAAGCGATTGAAATCTCCGGTCACTTCATCGACCGTGGCCCGGTTGTTCAGGTCAAAGAGCCAAGCGGATACATCCGCGTGCTGGAAGATGAAGACTCAGGTGTCTCCTACTCTGGCCCACTTGTTGTGATGTGTAACCGCCTCTCAGCTTCGGCTTCAGAGATTTTCGCGGGAGTCATCAAAGACTATCACCGCGGATTGATCATCGGTGACACCACAACTCACGGAAAAGGAACAGTTCAGAATCTGATGGATGTCGCTCCTCAGCGTCCGTTCCGACTGACTCGGCCGGATGATCGCGGAAAATTGAAGCTGACGATTCAGCAGTTCTATCGAGTAAAAGGTGACAGCACGCAGAACCGAGGAGTCCGCTCGGACATCGTTCTGCCATCGCTGATTGATCACTGGGATCTCGGGGAAGCCTTCCTCGACAACGCTTTGCCATTCGACAAAATTCGATCAGCCAACTACGTCGAAGAACGTTCGGTGAACCCGGCGTTGATCTCCGCGCTCGCTCAGAACAGTCAGGTGCGCGTGAAAGGCGATGAAGACTTCCAACGCGTCGAACGTTCAATCGCTCGTTATATCGAGAAAAAGAATCGAACGAATTTGTCTCTGAATGAAGTCAAAGTGCGAGAAGAACGAGCGGCAGATCGAGCTGCCAGCAAAGCGGATGAAGAAGCTGAGGAAGAAGAAGAGGTCGAAGTCAACGAAGACGAAAAACCGATCTTCCCTGACAACTACTACAACAACGAAGCTCTCAACATCGCGCTTGACTATGTCGCAGCTTTGAGAGGAAATCTGACCGTGCTGAACTGATTCGAATACCAATTCGGCACTGTGTTCACATGAGCACGCTTCAAGAACTCTTGGAGCGTGCTTTTTTCGTAGTCAGTTCTTTCGGTTCTGTGCACCAACAATGTGACTGCCAGAGACTTGTGACCGGAAAACATATTCTGATCTGCAAGGTATTCGGCAACGAGAATACTGTCGACCAGTTACAGCCAGCCGGCGGAAGAGCAGCCGATGACGATCAGTCCCATGATGGCACAGTAGACTCCGAACCAGACAATTTGGCCCTTCGATACGATTTTGAGCAGCGCGTTCAGGGAAGCGATTCCGACAACGAAGGACGCAACGCAACCAGCAGCCATTGTTGAGAGCGGAGTCCCCGAGGTGCCTTCCTCCAGAATGTCTTTGAGAGTGAGAACGGTCGCTCCGAGCAGAGCAGGGATTGCGATGTAGAAGCTGAATCTTGCTGCTGCATCGCGATTCACTCCAGACAAAAGTCCGCCGACAATCGTGCTTCCCGAGCGAGAAATCCCAGGCATTGGGGCGACCGCTTGAAACAGCCCGATCACGAGCGAATCTCGATTGGTCATTTGCTCCAGCCCTTTCGTCCCTCGATCAATTTTTGGGGTGATCAACAGCAAACCAGCCGTGATCAGAAGCCCGATTCCCGCGACAAATGCGCTCGAAGACGCAGCAGTGAAAAGGTCCTTCAGAACCAGCCCAGAGAAAACAACGGGGAGCGTTGCGAGAACGATCTTCGACATCATTGGAATGTCAAAAAGCAGCGGAATGAGATCCTTCCGATAGACAACCAGAATCGACATTAACGTCCCGAAATGCAGAGCGACGTTCAATTCGAGGTTTTCGAGTTCGCCACCCAGCAGCGACTCGAGAATCACGAGATGGCCGGACGAGCTGATCGGAAGAAACTCCGCGATGCCCTGCACGATTCCGAGGATGATGACTTCCCAAAGTTCCATGGAATTCGTTCTCAGCTGCAGCGGGGGAAAAGAAAAGGCACAAGTTCTTTGTCAGAAAGGCCGCACTCAACAAGCACGGTTTCGGACTCATATTTCACGGGTCACGCTTTGACCAGCAGTTTCTGAGGAATCTGACCAGAAAATATGAACCGCAGGAGCATTCTGTGCGTCTGTCACATTGCACCGAGTTTGGTCGTCCCGAAGCCATCGTTACGGGATTGCCCATTCGTACGCGGTGCAAAAACTCTCTTAAAGAGATTTCTGAGCAGTAGTCGTTTGAAAAGCGTCTTTTCGAAGATATGGGCAAAGTGTGCTTTGAAGCTTTCAGAGCACAGGGGCGGGCCGACCCGGTGTCGAGTTTCGACACCGGGGTTTTCTATTACTCTCGGTCTCAGATCCAAGAGCGTCGGCTCACTCTGAAATGAACAATCGTCTAACGGGCGTTGTTCGAGCAGTGACGACAGAGTCCTTAGAGCATTTTTGATTTGGTGTGCACGATCTCGCACGAGCAAGCACAGCCTTTTAAGTTGTGAAACAGCGCGAGCGAGTGCACAGGAAAGAGCAACTTGCTCTAGACTTCGAGGAGCAACCGGGTTGGGTCTTCAATCGTCTGCTTGATTCTGACGAGGAACGAAACCGCTTCTCGTCCGTCTACGACGCGATGATCATACGTTAAAGCGAGATACATCATGGGGCGAATGACGACTTGACCGTCGACTGCGACTGGTCGATCCACGATGCCGTGCATTCCAAGCACGCCTGACTGAGGAGGATTCACAATCGGAGTTGAAAGCAACGATCCATAGACACCACCGTTCGTGATTGTGAATGTTCCGCCTTCGAGTTCGTCGAGGCCGATTTTGTTCTGCTTGGCCCGTTGAGCAAAGTCTGAGATCGACTGCTCGGTCTCTGCGAAGCTGAGACGTTCGGCGCTTCGGATGACGGGCACAATCAAGCCTTTTCCGGACCCGATTGCGACTCCGATGTCATGGTAATTGCGGTAGATCAATTGGTTACCGTCGACCTGAGCTGCCAGGGCTGGGAATTCATTAAGTGCGTCGATCGTGGCCTTCACGAAGAAGGACATAAACCCGAGTTTGATGTTGAACTTCTTGACGAAGTAGTCCTGGTATTCCGAGCGAAGTTCTTTGATCGCGCTCATGTCGCATTCGTTGAAGGTCGTCAGCAGGGCAGCTCCCTGTTGTGCTTCCACAAGGCGTCGAGCGATCGTCTGTCGCATCGGAGACATTGGCACTCGACGTTCGTCTCGTGCTCCAGCGACAGAGATATCTGCAGTTTGGCCGGTCGTCAGTGCGCGTTGAACATCCTCTTTGAGGATTCGTCCGCCCGGTCCGGAACCCGAAACCTGACTGACGATGATGTTGTTTTCACCAGCAAGGCGTTCCGCAGCTGGCATCGGATGACCGCCTGCTGATCCAGAAGACGCCGGTGCCGGAGCTGATTTCGAGGCTTCCTGTGCGGCGGGCGCCGACTTCTGGCCATCGCTTTCTGAGCCTGCTCCATTTGGGTTGGGACCCGGTTCGAGCATTGCGATGACTTCGTCAATCTCGGCTGTTTCGCCTGCGGTCTTCGAGATCGAAGTAATCGTTCCGCCTTCCGGGCAGGGAACGTCAAATGTTGCTTTGTCCGTTTCAAGACCGACCA
This sequence comes from Thalassoglobus sp. JC818, assembly GCF_040717535.1. NCBI lineage: Bacteria > Pseudomonadati > Planctomycetota > Planctomycetia > Planctomycetales > Planctomycetaceae > Thalassoglobus > Thalassoglobus sp. JC818. The sequence goes on along the minus strand of NZ_JBFEFI010000004.1, from coordinate 551,156 downwards.
GATCCTGATCGGCGGCGACCCAGTCCCCTTCCTTGACGTACCACTCACCGATGAAGACCTCGGTGATCGACTCTCCAACGGACGGGACTCGAATTTCAACAGCCATGCTGCATCGACCTTTAGACAACTGAGCAGATTCCTCGGTAGGAGGGATGCTGCAAACTACGACCACATTCTGGATGAAACTGATTTCGCCGTTCAGGCGCACCTTCTCCGAGAGCGCACCTCGGGACGATGTGTCATCGAATGATAGTGATCGGCTTCCGCCTGCTGGAGTCCAAGCGAAGAAGAATTTTGAAAACCTTGCCGGACTTATTCAAACATGCTGATCGCACAGCCACCCTCGCGCAGTTGACTCGCAGGGTGTCTGGTGCTCGAATAGGACCGTCGAAAAACAACGAGATGCTCGCCTCAGCAGGAACAAATATCGGTGACAGTTCAACTTAGCGAATTTGCCAAATCCCTCACTGTCGAGACAGCCTTCACCGTCCTGGCGGTCGCCAAGCAATTGAAGGCAACTGGGAAGGATGTTGTGGAGCTGGAGATTGGCGACAGTCCTTTCGAGAGTACTTCTTCCGCTAAGCGATTTGGTGTTTCTGCGATTGAATCGAATCAGACGCATTACTGTCCCTCGCCTGGCTTGCCTGAGTTTAGATCTGCTGCGGCTGAGTTTGTGAAGTCGGAATTTCAGATTCCCGCGACTGCCGAGAACGTCGTTGTCGGGCCGGGGGCCAAAGTCTTCGAGCAGTTTTTCTGCGAAGCATTTCTGAATCCGGGAGATGAAGTTCTCGTCTTCAGCCCGTATTTCCCGACGTATTTGCCCAACATCCTCCGTCGGGGAGCGAAGCCAGTCTTCAGCAGTCTCGAGCAGTCGAACGAATTCCGTCCGAATCTCAAGGACGTCGAACGCTTTCTATCTGACTCTCCCAGCCCGAGAGCAATCTTCTTGAATACGCCTCACAATCCGACTGGAGGGGTTGCGACGGATGAGGATCTTTCCGGCCTCGCCGATATGATTCGCGGCAAAGATATCGCGGTTTTCAGCGATGAGCCCTATTGTCACATGGTCTGGCGAGGACGACATCGGTCGATTCTTGAATATCCCGGCATGATGGACCAGTGTGTTGCAGCTTACACCTTCAGCAAGTCGTACAGCATGAGCGGCTGGAGGTTGGGATTTGCCGTGACGGCACAACCGATCGCGACCTCAATTGCCAAGATGATCAACACTACTCTGTCGTGTACACCACCGATTGTGCAGATCGCCGGGATGCACGCTTTGCAGTCTGATCACGCAGAACGCGATGCTCAAATGGCGAAATTTCAGGAGAAGGTTCAGCTGCTGGCTCGTGGGCTCAATGAAATTGATGGAATCCACACACTCGATCCGACAGCCACATTCTATGTCTTTCCGAACGTGGCTCCCATTTGTAACCGCTTAAAAATCACCAGTCATGGATTGGCGCTCTATCTTCTGGAAGCTGCGGATGATGAGTTCGGTGTCGCCTGTCTCGGCGGAGAATGTTTTGGCGAGGCTGGTCACGGGTTCTTGCGATTTAGCTGTGCGGAACCGAATGACCGCTTGGCGAAAGCCTTGGAATTCTTGCCAGTCGCGTTTTCGCGAGTCGATCGCGTGAACGAGTATCTGAAGAATCATCCGGAATTCCAGCTGGCAAACCCTTATCCTGAGCCGTAAGCTCGACCAGTAAGAAGTTTCCCTTCAGGAACTCGATTTGGAAGTGAAAATGCGTCGTGTGTCAGACAATCTGGAGAGCCCTTCCCAAGCGGTTTGGGGGATTCGCATCGTCTGGCTGTGTTATGCAGCGACGCTTTTCTTTTTCACTCACACACCTGTTCCCGAAGGGTTCGAAGGCGTGACAAGTTCCTATGACAAGTTGTTGCATTTCGGGGCTTACTTCGTCCTCGCTGTGCTCAGTGGAATGGTCTTCCTGGAGCGGCATCAGCTGCGGCTTCCGGTGGTTTCTCTGGCGTTTGGGCTGCTGCTATTCGCCGCCATTGACGAGATTCTGCAAGGACCAGTCGGGCGACAACCTGATTTTTTCGACTGGGTTTCTGACGGGTTCGGAGCGATCGCAGGTCTGCTAGTCTTGCAACGCGGTTTGCTTTGGCTTCCTCAAGGTTCGGTGCGAATTGCCAATGCACTCGGGTATCCAGCGCATTCCAGTTCGGTCGACTCCGTCGCAAAATAAGTCATTCTGAGATGTCGCGTACTCCTTATCTGATTCGTCTCGGAAATCGTTTGGCGGAAGGTCTCTCCGAAACGACTCCGGAATGGCGGTCGCGTCACGCGGGCTTCGTCCTCGGCTTTCAAAAAAGCGATGGAGGGTTTGCAGGGCGTGAAGGAGATTCTGACCTCTATTACACCAGCTTTGCTGTTCGTGCACTGGTCATGCTGGGTGAAATGTCAACGGACGTCACGAACTCCGTGGCGAGTTTTCTCTCGCAGCATGATCCCTTGCGATTGGGGGTCATCGACCTGATGAACTGGCTTTCCACCGCACTTGCAGTGCAGGTTGCCACGGGGCAGGACCTGCTCGAAGAACTGGGGGCTGACTTTCCGGATCTAGTCTCGGCTCGATTGGAAGAAGTGCGAACAAGCGACGGCGGGTATGCGAAGTCAGTCGAAGGCTCTTCTGGCAGTACTTATCACTCCTTTCTGGTTCTGCTTACCTATCAACTCTTGGGGCGCGAAGTTCCTCGGCCGAATGCTTTGATTCAGTTTTTGTATGACCGCCAGCGAGATGATGGCGGGTTCGTTGAAATTGCTCCCATGAGGAGAAGCGGAACGAATCCAACCGCAGCTGCAGTTGCAATTTTGCAGGAGCTGAATGCCGTCGACGATGAAATTTGCGACGACGTGCGGGCGTTTCTGCGGGATGTTCGCGGCGATGAAGGCGGATTTCAGGCCAATTCTCGAGTCCCGTTTACCGATAGTTTGTCGACGTTTACTGGGTTGTTGACCGTTCAGGATCTCCGGTTGGGTGAATTGCTCAATCAGGCAGAGTTACGTGAGCTTCTCGAAACGCAACTTGAATTTCCGACCGGGGGATATCGCGCAGCGACCTGGGATGAGTCTGCCGATGTTGAATACACGTTTTACGGGCTGGGAGTGAAAGCGCTTCTCGCTGAAGAAAGCCCGAACCTCTCGTGACTGCGTCGGTCTCTTCAATGATCGGCTTGCAAACTTGTTCGTTCAGTCGCTGAATGGAGGCACTTCGAAAGCGGTTTACTGCTCCCATCTCTCCTGAGCAGAGTCATCGCGGAGCTGATGGATCAGGCGATTTTTGTCGTTTTCAAAGTGAGGCTGGTTGGCGATTCTCAAATGTTCATGATTGCTTGCAATTCAAGTGGCAAGACGGCTTGAAGCATCGCAACGACCTCGCTATAAATCGCGGTTCGCCGGAACTCCGTAAGCACTGATGAGATTAGTCCTTGCACGCGGAAGAGTCACCGCTATACTTCGCGGCTTGCAACCCGGTCGTCCGCTAGCGTAGCTCAACGGCAGAGCACCGGTTTTGTAAACCGGCGGTTGTGGGTTCGAATCCCTCCGCTAGCTCTTGCAGAGAGGGGACGGAAAGTTCTCTGGTTTGCATAAAACTTTTGGGGGTGTACCCAAGCGGCCAACGGGGTCAGACTGTAAATCTGATGGCTTAGCCTTCGTAGGTTCGAATCCTGCCGCCCCCATGTTTTTGATGCGTTTGTCGTGCTGTGTGCGAGTTTGTCTTGTCGCGGTGCGGCGTTGATACGGTTGCTTTTGCTGTCGTGGATTTCGGCAGTTTGTTGTTGTGAAGTGGATTGTTCGCGGCGACGTATTGTGCAGGCTGTGGGAATTTCTTTCTGATTTACACGCGAAGTGCTGTGTGAGTTGACAGGAGTGCCCTTCGGTTTTCATGATTCCAGCAGATTGCTAGTCAGCGGGTGTAGCTCAATGGTAGAGCTCCAGCCTTCCAAGCTGGTGGTGAGGGTTCGATTCCCTTCACCCGCTCTTTTCCGTGAGTGGTGGGCTTCGGCTTGCCGTCACGGATTTTTGTTTATGCTGCTGTGGCTCAGTTGGTAGAGCGCGTCCTTGGTAAGGACGAGGTCGCGGGTTCAAGTCCCGCCAGCAGCTTACCGGCACCCACCCGGTTTTGCCGTGTCGACGTAGTCAGGCGTGCTGCAAGCGTCGAAGCTGACTTTCGCGACTGTGTTGGTCGCATGGTACCACTTATGAGAACTTACGGAGTTTTGGAGCGCTAGTCATGGCGAAGGAAACATTTCAACGGACAAAGCCGCACGTCAATGTTGGGACGATCGGTCACATCGACCACGGAAAAACTACTCTGACAGCATCGATTCTGGCTGTGCAGGCGACAAAAGGGCTGGCTCAGGCGATTGATTACTCTGAGGTTGCTAAGGGCGGAACGGTTCGCGATGAAACCAAAACCGTGACTATTGCTGTGAGTCACGTTGAATACGAATCAGACAACCGTCACTACGCACACATCGACTGTCCAGGTCACGCGGATTATGTCAAGAATATGATCACAGGTGCTGCTCAGATGGATGGTGCGATTCTCGTGGTTTCGGCTGCGGACGGCCCAATGCCACAGACTCGCGAGCACATTCTGCTGGCTCGCCAGGTGGACGTGCCTGCTCTCGTCGTGTTCCTGAACAAGTGCGACCTCGTCGACGACGAAGAGCTTCTTGAGCTCGTCGAGATGGAAGTTCGCGATTTGCTGAACACTTACGACTTCCCAGGCGACGACGTCACAATCGTGCGTGGTTCAGCGAAGCCAGCTCTCGATGATCCAGGTAACGCTGACAAGAATGCTTGTATCGGCGAGCTGATGAACGCTCTCGATGCGGACATTCCAGAACCAGCTCGTGAAGCTGATAAGCCGTTCCTGATGGCGATCGAAGACGTTTTCTCGATCGAAGGTCGTGGAACAGTTGTAACCGGTCGTATTGAACGCGGAATCGTCAAAGTTGGCGAAAAGGTTCAGATCATCGGACTGCGTGACACTCAAGAAACAACCGTCACCGGTGTTGAGATGTTCCGCAAGATTCTCGACGAAGGAAAAGCTGGCGACAACGTTGGTATCCTTCTTCGCGGAACTCGTAAGGAAGATGTTGAACGCGGACAAGTTCTGGCTGCTCCGAAGACCATCAATCCTCATACGAAGTTCGAAGCTGAGATCTACGTCTTGAGCAAAGAAGAAGGTGGTCGAAAGACTCCATTCTTCAGTGGTTACCGACCACAGTTCTACTTCCGTACAACCGACGTGACTGGAGCTGTTAAGCTTCTGGGCGACGCAGAAATGTGTATGCCTGGCGATAACGTGAAGCTCGAAGTTGAGCTGATCAAGCCAGTCGCTCTTGATGACGGAAGCCGCTTCGCGATTCGTGAAGGTGGCCGGACTGTTGGATCTGGTGTGATCACCAAGATCCTCGAGTAGAATCAGCTAGAGAGTTCTTGAGTCAGCATCCGACGCCTCGGTCGAGTCGTCGGATCGCTGCGATTTTTGGAGGTGGCAAATGGCCCGGGAATATGTGTGGCTTGAGTGCACAGAGTCGGGAATGCGTAACTATCGCGTCATCAAAGAGATGCGCGGAACAGAGCGGCTAGAACTGATGAAGTTCTGTCCAAAGTTGCGTAAGCACACTCTGCACAAAGAATCTCGCAAAAAGTAGCGTGGTTTACGGGCGTAGCTCAATTGGCAGAGCAGCGGATTCCAAATCCGCAGGTTGGGAGTTCAAGTCTCTCCGCCCGTGTTTCAGTCTCTCTGGTGATCCTTACTATTCTGCCAGAGAGTGCGTCGGCGGTCTTAAGATTGCGGAGGTTTTGTCGAACCTCTAGAGTGCGCAGTCAAGCTAAGTTTCGGCTTGTTTGATTGTGGTCGCTGGTGCCAACTGTTCTGTGTGTGTCCTGCGATCAGTAGCGTTTCAGGAGTTTGGCGCAACCGGTGAGTGATCAGGGAGATCGCTTCTGTGTTGTGGTGTTTTTGTGAATAAGGATCGCCCAGGATGGCAAAAGCGAAGACAGAAACGACATTTTTCGGCAACTTCCTGGTGCCAGGGCTGTTTAAGCCAAATCAGGGACGGGTTGTTCGTCAGGTGACGGCAGCCTTTGTCGGGATTGTCATGGTTGCAATCGCCTGGCGGTTGCGTGTGACAGTTCTGTCCGAATTTTCGCAAGCTGTTGCGTTGTTCGTCCCGTTGACGGTCGGAATTGCTGGATTGTGGTTTGCTTATCGGTTGGTGAACTGGCCACCGTTTGCCAACTTTCTGATTTCAGTTGAGGCAGAACTCGACAAAGTTTCCTGGGCGGACTGGGATTACTTGAAGCGTGCGACGGTTGTTGTGCTGGTTGTGATGTTTGCAATGGGGGCTTATTTGTACCTCGCAGACTTCCTCTGGCAACAGTTGTTCGGTCTTGTCGGGTTCCTCGATTTGGACACGCTTGATTAGTGCCGTCCGGTGTGTCGCCTGTTCCAAATCGGTCGGGTGAATCGAAAATAGAATTGTCAACTCGTTCGCTTGAATTTCACACTGCGATCGATCAAGATGCGTGGCTCGCCATGGATAAGGAAGAAACGAACTCTGACGATGCACAGCAGGCTGGTTCCGGCAATGAACGGAAATGGTTTGTGCTGAAGGTGCAGAGTAATCGGGAGCGATCCATTCGCGATTCGATTTTGCGTCGAATCAAAATGGAAGGGATGGAAGAGCACTTCGGTGAAGTCTTCATTCCGACCGAAAAGGTGGTCGAGACAAAAGGTGGCGGACGACGCGTTCGTGAGCAGAAGTTGCTGCCTGGTTATATGATGATTGAGATGGAGATGACCGACGAAAGTTGGCATCTCGTGCGGTCGACAAGCGGCGTGGGAGACTTCACCGGGGCGGCAGGCAAGCCGATTCCGATGGAAGATGAAGAGGTACGCCGTTGGTTGGGACAGGATGTTGCCGCGGAAGAGGAGAAGGAAGCAGCTCCTCGACCTGTTGTGAAGTTCGATGTGACTGTCGGTGATCAGGTGAAGGTCAAAGAAGGTGCCTTCGCTGAGTTCGAAGGTGTCATCGACAGCATGGATGATGCGACAGGCAAAGTGAAAGTGATTATTGAGATCTTCGGTCGGCCAACCGAGGTCGAATTGGAACACTGGCAGGTTGAGAAGGCCTGATTCGCCAGAAAGGCTCTCCGCTCTGGACTCGCAGAGTGACTCAGTGTGTGGTTAATTGGCGATGACGGTTTTGAATGACTTAGATGTCATGAGGGATGAGGCTGGGAATGGCCAAGCAGTTAGTAGCGGAAATTAAGGTTCAGGTGACAGGTGGGCAGGCAACTCCCGCTCCTCCTGTGGGTACGGCTCTCGGACCGCACGGTGTCAACATCGGGCAGTTCGTTCAGCAGTTCAATGATCAGACTCGTGAGATGATGGGGACAACCCTCCCTGTCGTGATCTCAGTGTTCAATGATCGCTCGTTCACCTTTATTATCAAGAGCCCGCCGGCTGCTGTTCTCCTGAAGCAAGCTGCTCAGGTCGCCAAAGGAGCTTCGAATCCTTTGAAAGACAAAGTTGGGACCGTCACACAGGCGCAGCTCAAAGAGATTGCACAGGTGAAGTTGGCCGATCTCAATGCGTCGAATATCGATAATGCAGCGAGGATCATCGCAGGGACTGCTCGAAGTATGGGGATTCAAGTCGTCGACTAGTTGCCAGTTCTTCGTGAGTAGGTCGCGAAGAGGTTGGTGATAGTTTCCCGGAGTTGCTCGTTGTCTGCGGGCTGAAGTTCCAAGTTTGTTGTGTGTCGCACTACGTTGGCGTGCTTGGTCGGTTTTAAGCTAAGTCAGCAGTTTAGAAGCAGTCTGCAGAAGGCAGCGAAAGAAGAGTACAGTCATGTCAAAAGTGTCGAAGCGTCAACGAGCGTATCGAGAAGCTCTTTCTGGGCTGGGAGCGGTTTCTGTTTCTGAAGCAGTTGACGCACTGAAGGGTTTGGAATCAAAACTTCCAAAAGGTGTTGAACCAAGCAAGTCGGATCAGTCGGTTGAGCTGGCCGTTCGACTGGGTGTCGATCCAAAACACGCCGACCAAATCGTGCGTGGGTCGATTGTTTTGCCTCACGGGATTGGTAAGTCTCAGCGAGTTCTTGTTTTCTGTAAAGATCAGAATGTTGAGAAAGCTCTCGCTGCGGGAGCGGATCACGCTGGTGGCAAAGAGTTGGCTGACAAGATCGTTGGCGGTTGGCTCGATTTCGATGTTGCGATTGCAACACCAGACATGATGGGTGTGGTTGGACCGCTCGGTCGTGTGCTCGGTCCGCGAGGTTTGATGCCGTCGCCAAAAGCGGGGACTGTGACTCAGGATGTCGCAACCGCAGTTAAAGAATACAAAGCTGGAAAAGTTGAATTCCGCGTTGATGACGCTGGGAATGTTCACTGCCTCGTCGGGAAGCTTTCCTTCGACAGCAATCAGCTTGTTGAGAACATTGATGCTCTGCTGAAGTTGATTGAGCAACTGAAGCCGCAGGCATCGAAGGGTGTTTACATGCGTTCTGTGACTGTGTCAGCGACACAGACACCGGGTGTGCAGGTGAGTCCAACGCAGATGGCTGGTTGATCCGGTTGAGAGTTTAGGGTCAATCAATTGAACTACAGCTGCATTACTGCGGCGAGAGTGGAAAAGTCTGATGAGTAAAGTAGTCAAAAAGATGATGATCGATGATCTCCAGGACCGCCTGGGTGATCGTAAAGATTTTCTGGTGTTGGACATTTCCAAGCTCGACGCGGTTGCGAACAACAATTTGCGTATGGAGCTTGAGAAAAAGGGGATCACAATTCTGGGTGTGAAGAACTCTCTGTTGAGAGTCGTGCTTCGCGGGTCCGGAATGGATACCCTCGATGAAACACTGTCCGGGCCTTCCGCGATTGCGTGGGGTGGTGAAGACATTGTCGGTCTGTCTCGAGAAATGGCCGATTGGGCCAAGAAGATGGACGATCTCGAGATCAAAGGTGGCGCAGTCGATGGTCAGGGTGTGAACTCTGAAGGTGTGACTGACATCAGCAAGGGACCGAGCCGAACAGAGTTGATCGGTCAGATTGTTGGGCTGGTTTTGAGCCCAGGTGCAACATTGAGTGGTGCACTACTTGGACCAGGGGGGACTCTGGCAGGTCAATTGAAAGCGATTGCAGACAAAGAAGACAACGAAGACGAAGGCGGCGACGCGGCGTAGCGTCCCGGTTCGGCCGAGTGAGGCCGAGATTTGTTGAGTTTGTGGGAAGCATTTGCCTTTGACAGTTCGAGCGGAAAGCTCTCCGGAATCAGGCAGATTTCCACGGACGAAATTTTCACTCTACCGAGCCGGTGCGACGTGTCTACGCACGCCGGCATTTGACACTGGAGAATTGTGATGTCAGCTGAAGCCCCAGAAGCACCAGCAAAAGAATTCGACGACGAAACAAAAAGCCTCGGCGATCAACTCGTTGGGTTGACGCTTCTTCAAGCGAAGGCTTTGTCCGACTACATCAAAGAAGTTCACGGCATTGAGCCTGCTGGTGGCGGTGTCGTCATGGCAGCTGGTCCTGCAGCTGGTGGTGGCGAAGGTGCCGCTGCTGCTGAAGAAAAGACCGACTTCGACGTGATTCTGACCGGATTCGGCGATGCAAAGATCAACGTGATCAAAGTCGTCCGAAGCATCACCGGCCTGGGTTTGAAAGAAGCCAAGGAATTGGTCGAAGGTGCTCCAAAGCCACTCAAAGAAGCTGTGCCAAAAGAAGAAGCCGAAAAGATCGTCAAAGAGATCGAAGGCGCTGGCGGTTCTGCTGAGTTGAAGTAACCGAAATATCGGACGATAACGGCATGGCAGGATGATGCTATGCCGTTATTTTTGTTTTGTGGTCAAGCATTCTGCGTGCCACACGGTTGCATTATGCGCCGGAATCGGTAACTTTACAGTTGCCGCCGATATACGGAGATCTCCAAGGACGTTTCATTTGACACACTGGCGCGTTGTTTCTAAGTCGCCTCGATTGGATCCCACGACAGCAGAAGTTAGTCCGAATTCCGGATTTCGGAAAGATGGAATTGCTGATTTTGTGCGGGTAGTCGAGGACGATCGATTGAGCCTGAGGACGCTGATTTGGTCCTTGGTACGCTTGAGGTGCGCATTACGCGACCATCTTTTCGAGGTTGGTGTGCGTGGAAAAGTGTGTTGTCGGGCTGAGAGACAACTCGTGAAGCATCTCCATCTGCGAATTTTCGAACACTGGAGCAGAGTAAGGCACAAGATGTTGCACTCACGGACGTCCCCATGCTGTTCAAGATTATTGGATCAACCTCTGGGAGCCTGCGTGGCCGGACGGTTGGGCTCTTTGAGGATGCGATTACTGAGCTCCAGGGGCTGTTTGCTTTCAGCTTCAAAACGGTTGTCTGCCTGCTGAAGGCTTTCTTGCTGAAGAAGGATCGAGAAGCCGTGTAGGTCTCGGTCTGTTGAATACGTTCATTGTTTGTCATCGCTTGCTGAGAATCCGACGAATGCCAATTCCCCATCAACGAATCATTGCGACAGACTCTGTTCGAAATTTCGGAAAGATTGAGGCTCATCATGAGCTTTCTGATCTGACACGAATTCAAACGGAATCGTACGCACGATTTCTACAACTGGACCGGAAGCCCGAAGAGCGTCGCGACGAAGGTCTGGAAGAGATTCTGCGAGAGGTCTTTCCGGTCGAGAGCTACGATGGCCAGTATCGTCTCGAGTATGTTCGATACGAACTGGGCAAACCTCGTTACACCCCGGTTGAGTGCCGACAGCTGCGAATGACTTATGGTCGGCCATTCCGCGTGACGCTGCGTCTGGTTAAAGAGCAGCCGATTGAGGAAGAAGTTTACCTCGGTGACATGCCGATCATGGTCGGTGGTGGCGAGTTCATCATCAATGGTGCAGAGCGAGTGATCGTGAGCCAGCTGCACCGGTCGCCTGGTGTCGACTTTGTGATGTCGAATGAGCCGGGTGAGCGTAAGGAATACTCGTGCCGTGTGATTCCTGAACGAGGAAGCTGGATCGAGTTCATGGTTTCCAAGAAGGAAACCTTGGGCGTTCGTATCGATCAGAGTGGCCGTTTTTCGGCAATGACTCTGCTGCGAGCGATGGACGAAAACTTTAGTGATGACACATCTCTGTTGAAGCTCTTCTACAACGTGAAGGGAGCAAAGGTCGGCAAAGATGGGTCCGATCTCGCTGGGAAGTACGCTGCGGAAGATATCGTCTATCCAACTGGCGAACGAGCTGGGGAAATCATTGTTGAATGTTGCAACGTGATTTCGGCGACACAGGCAGCTGAGATCTCTGAAGCTCAGATCAAAGAAGTTCAGGTTGTTGACGAAGTGATGGACACGCTGATTCTCGACAGCGTGGCTGAAGATCCAACATTGAGTCATGAAGAAGCGTTGCTGAAGATCTATCAGCGGCTTCGACCAGGGACTCCGCCTTCACTGGAGAAGGCTCGGGATCTCTTCGCTGAGAAATTTTACGATGTGAATCGTTACCGCCTCGGCCGCGTGGGACGTTTCCGTATCAATCGAAAATTCGATCAGGACATCCCCGATGATGAGATGACTCTGAAGTCGGAGGATATGGTCAATGCGATTCGGTATCTGGTCCGATTGCGATGCGATGATGATTCGGCATACGTCGACGACATCGACAATCTCGGGAATCGTCGTCTGCGTACGATCGATGAGTTGGGAATGGACGAAATCCGAAAAGGATTTTTGAAGCTTCGCCGAACCGTTCAGGAACGCATGAGCTTGAAAGATGTCGAGGAGATGACTCCTCGGACATTGGTGAATCCAAAGAGTGTCTCTGCTGCGATCGAGTACTTCTTCGGACGAAGTGAACTCTCTCAGGTGGTGGACCAGACGAATCCGTTGTCGATGCTGACACACGAGCGTCGATTGAGTGCGTTGGGTCCAGGTGGTTTGAACCGAAAGCGAGCCGGTTTCGAGGTTCGCGACGTTCACATTTCTCACTACGGTCGCATTTGCCCGATTGAGACTCCTGAAGGTACGAACATTGGTTTGATTTCGAGTCTGAGTATCTACTCAAAAGTGGATGACTACGGATTCTTGATCACTCCGTACCGGAAAGTGTCTGAAGGTCGTGTCACCGATGAAATCGAGTGGTTGCGGGCGGATGAAGAGTCGAACGTTCACGTTGCACCGGCGGATACGCACGTTGAGAAGGGGAAAATTCTCGATGAGCGTGTTCTTTCTCGTTACCGCAACGACGTGCACTGGATTTCGGTCAACGAAGTCGAATACATCGACGTGGCACCAGCCCAGATGGTTGGAGTTTCTGCGGGATTGATTCCGTTCCTTGAACACGATGATGCGAACCGTGCGTTGATGGGTTCGAACATGCAACGGCAGGCAGTTCCGTTGCTGATCGCTGAAGCTCCGCTCGTCGGAACGGGGATGGAAGACGAAGTTCCTCGATACTCAGGTATGGTTGTTCGATCAGATCGAAACGGCAAAGTGACCTATGTCGATGCGAACGTCATTGAAGTTGAAGGCAAGCGATTCCCTCTCCGGAAGTACACCGGATTGAATGAGCGGACATGCCTCAATCAGAAGCCAATTGTGTCAGTCGGTCAGAAAGTCAAGAAGGGCGAAATCCTTTGTGACTCTGCTGCGACACGAAACGGCGTTCTGGCTCTTGGCCGAAACGTGCTCGTCGCGTTTATGTCGTGGGAAGGTTTCAACTTTGAAGATGCGATCATTCTTTCCGAACGACTTGTGAAAGACGATGTCTACACGTCGATCCACATCGACGAATTCGATGTTGAAATTCGTGAAACCAAGCTCGGTCGTGAAGAGTTCACTCGCGATATTCCAAACGTCAGCGAGAAGGCACTTCGCCATCTGACCGAGGAAGGAATCGTGCATGTCGGAACCCGCGTTAAGCAGGGCGATATTCTCGTCGGGAAAGTTGTTCCGAAAGCGAAAGCAGAGCTCACACCGGAAGAGAAGCTGCTGCATGCGATTTTCGGTAAAGCTGGTGAAGACGTTAAGAACGAGTCTCTCGAAGTGCCGAGTGGTGTCGAGGGGATCGTCATCCAGACCGAGAAATTCTCACGTCGCATGAGCCTTTCCGAAGGTGATCGAAAGACCTTCGATCAGGAAGTCAAGAAAGTTGAGCAGGCAGGTCAGGAAGCGATCGCTGCTAAGTTCAAAGAGTTCCTCGTTGAGTTCGAAGAGTCTCTCGGGAAGCATCTCGTTGACGATGATGGCCGCGAACTGCGAACCATCGAGGATGCGAAGTTTCTCGCTCAGTATGCACGAGACTTCGAAACTCATCAGGACAAACTTGACATCCGCAGCCCGCAGAAGAAAGCGGATCTTCGCAAGTTGATGACCGAACGCTGGCCGTTCGTGGAAGACACGATTGATGAGCAGGACCAGAAGCTCAACAGTATGAAGCGGGGTGATGAGCTTCCGAACGGTGTCTTGCAGATGGTCAAAGTCTATGTCGCTTCGAAGCGACAGATTTCGGTCGGTGACAAGATGGCTGGTCGCCACGGAAACAAAGGGGTGATCTCGAAGGTGTTGCCTGTCGAGGACATGCCTTACCTCGAAGATGGAACTCCCGTCGACATCGTTCTTAACCCACTGGGGGTTCCGAGTCGTATGAACGTCGGGCAGATTCTCGAGACCCACCTGGGATGGGCTGCCGGGAAGCTTGGATTCCGAGCGATTTGTCCAGTCTTCGACGGAGCACCGGAAGAGGAGATTAATGATTGTCTTCGTGAGGCAGGACTGCCTGAAGAAGGAAAAGTCCGACTCTTCGATGGTCGAACCGGTGAGCGAATGGAGCAGAAGACGACCGTCGGTCACATCTACATGCTCAAGCTTCACCACCTCGTCGATGACAAAGTTCACGCACGTGCTACCGGTCCTTACTCTCTGATCACTCAGCAGCCACTTGGCGGAAAAGCCCGGTTCGGTGGACAGCGATTTGGAGAGATGGAAGTTTGGGCTTTGGAAGCTTACGGGGCGGCATTCATTCTTCAGGAACTGCTCACCGTGAAGAGTGATGATGTCGAAGGTCGTACGAAAATCTATGAATCGATGGTTAAGGGTGAGAACACTCTTGAAGCAGGCACACCTGCCAGCTTCGACGTGCTCAACAACGAAATCCGGGGCCTCTGCTTGAACATGCAACTTGAGAAAGCTCATTCGTGAGCCGGGCATCCAATTAGAGTGCCGGTTTCGGCTGCAGATTCAACTTAGAAGACAACTCATTCACTTCAACAGGGGAGTTCCCAGTGAGCGTTGGAGAAGGTGCTTACGATCGCGTTAACGATTACGGAGCCGTCAAGATTAGCTTGGCGAGTCCGCATGACATTCGTAGCTGGTCTTTCGGTGAAGTCAAAAAACCGGAAACGATTAACTATCGAACCTATCGTCCTGAGCGCGACGGTTTGTTCTGCGAGCGAATTTTCGGACCTGAAAAGGACTGGGAATGTGCCTGCGGAAAATATCGCGGCATGAAATACAAGGGGATGATCTGTGACCGTTGTGGAGTGAAGGTCACACATTCCCGCGTGCGTCGAAAGCGAATGGGGCATATCGAACTCGCTGCGCCAGTCGTGCACATCTGGTTCTTCAAGAGTATGCCGAGCCGCCTGGGCGCGATGCTCTCGATGAAGACTACCAGCCTCGAAAAGGTGATCTACTTCCAGGAATACGTTGTTACCGATCCTGGTGACACTCCGCTTCGTAAATGTCAGCTTCTTACTGAAGATGAAGCGAAGGACGCCAAGGAAAAATATGGCGACGGTGAATTCAAAATTGAGATGGGTGCGGAGGCGATCTTCTCCCTGCTGACCGATGTCAATCTTGTTGACGAGTCCGTCAAGCTGCGTCAAGAACTGCGTGAAACCGGAAGTCAGCAGAAAGCTCGTGACCTGATCAAACGATTGAAGGTCATCGAAGCATTGCGTGACAGTGACAACCGCCCTGAATGGATGGTCCTGCACTGTATTCCTGTGATTCCGCCGGATCTGCGTCCGCTGGTCATGCTGGAGTCCGGAAACTTCGCGACCAGTGACTTGAACGATCTGTATCGTCGAATCATCAACCGGAACAATCGACTGAAGAAGCTCGTCGATCTCAATGCTCCGGAAGTGATTGTCAAAAACGAAAAGCGGATGTTGCAGCAGTCTGTCGATGCTCTGTTCGACAACGGACGCTGTAAACGTCCCGTCTTGGGTTCGTCGAATCGACCGCTCAAGTCGTTGACCGACATGATCAAAGGTAAGCAGGGACGATTCCGAGAAAACCTGCTCGGAAAACGTGTCGACTACTCAGCACGTTCGGTCATTGTGGTCGGTCCGGAGTTGAGACTGCACCAGTGTGGTCTGCCTAAGAAGATCGCTCTGGAATTGTTCCAGCCGTTCATCATCCGTCGGCTCAAGGAACTTGGTCATGCGGATACGATCAAGTCGGCGAAGCGAATGCTGGAACGACGTGATGAAGAAGTCTGGGATATTCTCGACGAGGTGATCACGAATCATCCCGTGCTGTTGAATCGTGCTCCAACTCTGCACCGAATGGGAATTCAGGCGTTTGAGCCGGTTCTCGTCGAAGGTCACGCGATCCGCGTTCACCCACTCGTCTGTAAAGGGTTCAACGCCGACTTCGATGGCGATCAGATGGCGGTTCACTTGCCGTTGTCGATTGAAGCACAGGTTGAAGCGACGACGTTGATGATGTCGACGAACAACATCTTCAGTCCGTCGAACGGTGCTCCGATTATTTCACCTTCACAGGACATCGTGATGGGTTGCTACTACTGCACCCTGAAACGACCGGGACGTGAAGGAGAAGGGCTCGTCTTCGGTTCTCCGGACGAGTGTATTACCGCGTATCAGCTGGGAGTTGTTGAGCGTCACGCTGCCGTGAAAGTTCGACTTCCGAAAGATAAGCGCGTCAAAGGGGAAGGGGCTGAGAACTTCAAAGCTGGTGGCCTGATCGAGACATCGCCCGGTCGTGTTATCTTCAATGATACCCTCCCGACGCGGATGGCGTTCTATAACAAGACGTTGACAAGCAAAGACCTGTCGAACGTCATTTCGGACTGCTATCTCGAAGTTGGTCAACGCGAGACCATCGATCTTCTCGACAACATGAAGAAGATCGGCTTCACAGAATCAACACGCTCTGGCCTTTCGTTCGGAACAACCGACCTTGTCGTTGCACCGAACAAAGAAGAGGTGATTCTGAAGGGTGAAGGTGAAGTTCTTAAGCAGCAGAAGCTGTATGACCGCGGTGTGATTACCGGTCAGGAACGTTACAACAAGGTCATCGATATTTGGACGCACGCTCGGGAAGAGATTACCGAAGCGATGAAGACTCGGCTCGAACACGACGTTCGAGAAGACGGGGCTTATGTGAATCCGATTTATCTCATGGCAGATTCCGGTGCTCGAGGGGGGATTGAACAGATTCGCCAGCTGTCCGGAATGCGTGGTCTGATGGCCAAGCCAAGTGGTGAGATCATCGAGACCCCGATCAAATCGAACTTCCGTGAAGGTTTGACGGTACTTGAGTACTTCTCGTCAACGCACGGTGCTCGAAAAGGTCTGGCCGATACGGCGTTGAAGACTGCCGACTCCGGTTACCTGACACGAAAACTGGCAGATATCTGTCAAAACCTCGTCGTCACTGAACGCGATTGCGGAACGACCAAGGGTGTGACTCGCGGAGTTCTGTACCGCGGTGAGAAGGTCGAAGTGAGTTTGGCAGAGGCGATTCGAGGTCGCGTCAGTCGAACCAACATCGTCGACCCGATCACGGACGAAGTGATCGTTCGCGAAGGTGAGCTGATTACTGTCGATATTGCCCGTCGAATCGAAGACATGGGTCTCGAGCGAATTCAGGTTCGAAGTCCGATGGCCTGCGAAGCAGAGCTGGGGATCTGCCAGAACTGCTACGGGATGGACCTTTCGACCGGGCAACTCGTCGAAGAAGGTCTGGCGACCGGGATCATCGCTGCCCAAAGTATCGGTGAGCCTGGAACGCAGCTGACGATGCGAACGTTCCACATCGGTGGTGTGGCATCAAAAGAACTGGAAGAAAGCGATTTGAAGACCAAGAAAGCTGGTCGTGTCAAATTCGCTCGAGTTCGAAGCGTGGTCAACACTGAAGGGCAGAACATCGTTCTTGCTCGTCAGGGTGAAATCATCATCATCGACCCGAAAGATCGAGAACTGGAAAAATACAACATTCCAGCCGGTGCGTACTTAAAGGTCAAAGAAGACGAAGAAGTCAAAGAAGGCCAGGTTCTGTGTGAATGGGATCCGCACTCGGTTCCAATTCTGGCGGAAGTTGGTGGACGTGTTCGCTTTGAAGATCTGATCGAGGGGCGATCGATTCGCTCTGAGAAAGACGTGAGCGGACACATTCGTACGACCGTGATTGAACACAAGGGCGACTTGCATCCGCAGATCATCCTTGAAGACAGCACCGGGAAGATTCTGGATTACTACTACGTTCCAGAACGTGCGAATATCGAAGTGAAGGAAGGTGCTCAAGTCTCTGCTGGTGCAGTGCTGGCAAAGCAGCCTCGTGAAGCGTCCGGAACACAGGACATCACCGGGGGTCTGCCTCGTGTCACCGAACTCTTCGAAGCTCGAAAGCCGAAAGATCCTGCCGTCGTGGCGGAGATCAGCGGGGAAGTCGAACTGATTGCCGAGCGAAAACGTGGCAAGAGAGTCATCGTTGTGCACGGTGAAGATGGAACCGATGTGGAACACGTGATTCCTCACGGTAAGGCCCTTCTTGTTCACACCGGTGATTTGGTCACTGCCGGGGACGCTCTGGTTCGTGGTCCACTTGTGCCGCACGACATTCTGCGTGTCAGTGGTGAAGAAGCGGTTCATCAGTATCTGCTGCACGAAATTCAGAACGTGTACCGTGCACAGCGTGTGGGAATCGATGACAAGCACATCGAGCTTGTTGTTTCTCAGATGCTTCGAAAAGTCCGAATCGACGACGTTGGTGATACCGACTTGCTGCCGGGTGTCGTGGTCGACAAGTGGGAATTCCGCCGCGTCAACCGCGCTCTGATGAACTGTGTTCGAATCGTCAGTGCCGGTGCGACTGAGTTCGTTGTCGGAGACGTCGTTCCACTCGAAACGGTGGAAGAGGTCAACGAGCACCTCGAAGCAGCTGGAGAAGAGCTCATCGAGTTTACGACTCCGCGACCTGCGAGCGCCAGCACGCAGCTGCTCGGAATTACCAAAGCAGCTGTCCAAAGTGAGAGTTTCATCTCCGCTGCGAGTTTCCAGGAAACGACCAAGGTGTTGACCGAAGCGGCTCTCGCTGGAAAGTCAGACGGTCTGGTTGGTCTCAAAGAGAACGTCATTTTGGGACACCTGATTCCAGCAGGAACAGGTTTCAAAATGCATCAGGACTCGACCGTTCGAATTCGCCCGGAAGCTCAGCAAGAACTGCGTGACGAACACGCTCGAATTCTCGCAGCCCGTCGCGAGATGTTGAGCGAGAGCGATCAGCTGGCACAGGATCTCGGGTTGGTGGATCAGCCACCTGCTCCACCTGCGTTCGGCGATGTTCCGTCGTTCACAGATCTGTCTCCAGAAGACTAAGCGATCTGGACAAGTTGATGTGAACAAACAAGGCGTTGGTCGATTCGATCAACGCCTTGTTTGCGTTGACGTATTCGTTAAGCTGACAGGAGATTTGCGGATCAAGTTGCAGGCAGGATGACCGTCGTTGAATCCATTCCTGTCCTTGCGAGCGGAGGGAAGAAGCTCGCTAAGAATTGCGTCCGTTCAATGGGCTCAATCGCAAAAAAGTTTGTTGAAATCAGCCGGGATAGAGTGAAATGGTTGCCGCACTGGGAACAAGAATTGATGAGATCCTTGCCAAATCCGTGGCAGGGGAACGGCTGACTCCTGAAGATGGTCTTGAGCTGCTCAAAACAACTGATTTGACAGCACTGGGAGTTGCTGCGGACGAGGTGACACGTCGGCTTCATCCAGAGCCGTTTCGAACGTTCAACATCGATCGAAACATCAACTATTCCAACGTGTGTGCTGCGGTCTGTGATTTCTGTGCTTTCTATCGACCAGTCGGACATTCTGAAGCGTATGTGCTGTCCGAAGAGGTTCTCGATCAGAAGATGCAGGAAACTCTCGATCTTGGAGGAGATCAGATTCTTCTGCAGGGCGGGCTGCATCCTGAGTTGCCATTGGAATGGTATGAAGACTTACTGCGAGGAATGCGAAAGAGATTCCCGGCGATCAACGTCCACGGGTTCAGTCCTCCGGAGTTGTGGCACTTTCACAAGATGAGCAAGCTGCCGCTGAAAACCGTCCTCGAGCGGCTTAAGGAAGCCGGGCTTGGAAGTTTGCCGGGCGGGGGTGGCGAGATTCTCGTCGATCGCGTTCGCAAGCAGATCACGCGTGGCAAAGTTCTGTCAGACGGTTGGCTGGAGGTCAATCGAGTCTGGCATGAGATCGGCGGTAAGAGCACCTGCACGATGATGTTCGGACATGTCGAAACTCTGGCAGAGAGGATCGAACATCTCGAACGGCTGCGACAACTGCAGGACGAGACCGGTGGATTCACAGCCTTCATTTGCTGGACTCATCAAGCTCCGGAAACCGCCCCGTGGTTTGGTGGTCCGCGAAAAGGTGGAGTGGACATGTCTCTCGTTCCCGAAGCAGGAGCCTTCGAGTACTTGAAGACTCAAGCTGTGGCTCGGTTGTATCTCGACAACATTCCCAACATTCAATCATCCTGGGTGACTCAGGGTGAGAAAATCGGACAGTTGGCTCTGTACTTCGGAGCTAATGACATGGGAAGCTTGATGATCGAGGAGAACGTCGTTGCTCAGGCGGGGACGGTGTTTCACCTCTCGCTCGATTCAATCAAGCGGTGCATCTCAGATGCTGGATACATCCCGCGTCAACGGAATGTCTTCTACGAGTACGTGGACGAAGTGAGTCCCGTATGATCTGTCGGATCTTCTCCAAATCCTAACTTCAGCGGCCGCCGACAGCCGGTTCAGCTTGCACGGTTGTATCGATTAAGCAGTTTGGCAGTGATGAAGTCCCGGTAAGATGGCAATCACTCCCACGAATCATCGGGATTGTCAAGCAAAATCGATTTGACTCTGGAGTGGGCGAAAACGGAAACTAAGATAGCTTGCAAAGAGTTTGATAGGATCGATCGAACGATCTCCACGAACTCGTTCCAGCACATCTGAAATTTCGTGAATCGAGAGTGCTTGGAAGCGTGCATAAAAGTGAGCAGCTTGTCCTGGACGAGCAGAACAAAACTCAAGGTGTCTGATGCGGATCAAAGACGTTTACGAGAAATCTCCATTTGGAATCTCGTTCGAGATTTTCCCGCCGAAATCTGAAGCTGGTGATGTTGCGCTCATGGAGAGCTTGCAGCGACTCACTGCTCGATCACCCGACTTTATTTCCTGCACTTACGGTGCAGGCGGCAGTACCCAGGATCGAACTCTTGAGCTGTGTGAGATGATCCAGCGGGACTTTCAGATCCCGGCAACGGCGCATTTCACCTGCGTTGGATCGACCATCGACCAGCTTAATGAATGGCTCGATGCTGCTGATCGCCGTGGGGTGCAAAACTTCATGGCTTTGCGCGGTGACGCTCCTGCTGGAAGCGATTCGTTCGAGGCAGTCAGCGGTGGTCTGAAATATGCCAACGAACTTGTCGAGCTGATTCGATCACGGTTCCCCGAAGTTGGCATCGGAGTGGCCGGCTACCCGGAAAAACATCCGGAAGCATCATCGATGGAGTTAGATCTCGACAATTTGGTCCGCAAGGTCGATGCTGGGGCGGACGCAATTTTCACTCAGCTTTTCTACCACAACGAGAACTTCTTTCGGTTTCGTGATGAACTGGAACGAAGATCGGTGTCGATTCCGGTTGTGGCTGGAATTATGCCGATCACCGAGTTTGCCCGCATCAAACGCATCACCGCAATGTGTGGAGCGATCATCCCGGATGAGTTGGCTGGTCAACTCGAAGCTGTGCAAGACGACGCCGAAGCTCAGCGAGCGATCGGTGTGGAATATGCCATCAAGCAGTGTCAGCAGCTGGTTGATGAAGGAGTACGAGGAATTCACTTCTACGTACTCAACAAGTCGGAAGCGTGCGAACGGATTCTTGATGCTGTTCAGATTCCACGATCGGTCTGAGGCGGCGTGCAAGTGGCAACCGATTCACACAGTGAGTCAGCCTCGAGTGCTTTTCAGCAGCTGTCTCCGCGAATGTGATCGCGGGGCAAGTTGCTGATTGTGCTTAAGCAGAAGTCGCTCCTTGAAGTGCATTACTTCATCCCGGTGAATCCGCGGGCTGCCATTGGCATTCTGCGGCCAGTTCCGAACGCAGTTTGAGTGACTTTCACACCCGGTGGGATTTGCCAGCGTTTGAACTCGTTTCGGTCCAGTTTCTGAACGACCCACCGAACTGTTTCTTCCGGGAACTCGCCGACCATTTCGGCCGGGTTGCGGTTCTGCTCGATCAATCCGTACAGGATGGCATCGAGGACGGGGTATGGGGGAAGTGAGTCCTGGTCGAACTGGTCAGGGGCAAGTTCTGCACTGGGGGCTTTGTCGATGATGTTCGAGGGGATCAGTTCCTTCCCGGCGGCTTCGTTGATGTAGCGAGCGATGCCGTAAACGTCCTGTTTGTACACATCGCAGAGAGCTGCGAAACCTCCGCACATGTCCCCGTACAGCGTACAATAGCCGACTGCGAGTTCGCTCTTGTTGCCTGTCGCAATCGGGAGCCAGCCGTGTGTGTTGCTGCGGGTCATGACCATTGCTCCCCGAATCCGTGCCTGCAGGTTTTGATCAGCGAGACCCAGCGGCGCAGAGGAGAGGTCATCACCGACAACGACCGTTGATTCGTAGGCTTTATGAATCGCGTCAATGGGAATTTCTTGAGCGTCGAGTTTGTAATTCCGCGCGAGTTCCCAGGCATCCGAAAGGCTGTGATCGCTGCTGAATCGACTGGGCATGAGCAGAGCGTGAACGTGCTCTCCACCGAGGGCTTCAGCGGCAATCGCTGCGGCGACGGCACTGTCGATGCCTCCGGACAACCCCAGAACGCAGTCCGTGAAGCCGGACTTCTTCGCGTAGTCGCCCAGTCCCAAAGTAAGGGCTTCGAACAACTGTTTTTCGCGTGAGTCAGTGACGGGATCTGCCGTGTCGAGGTTGTTGAGATCGACGGTTACTATTTGTTCCTGAAACCCGTTCAGAATTGAAGCGAGGTTTCCGTTCGAGTCGAGAACGAAACTTCTGCCGTCGAAGACGAGATCGTCATTGCCGCCAACCTGATTTGCGAAGATGACGGGTCGTTGGTGAGTCGAAACGTGCTGACGAATAATTCGGCAGCGGCGAGAAAACTTGTCGACTTCGAACGGGCTCGCAGACAGGTTGAAAAACAGATCCACTCCCTGATCTGCCAGAAGACGAACCGGGTCTTCGCGTTCAAGAGGGGGGAGGTGATAGAAGGTATCTGGCTCGCCGTACCAGGCGTCTTCACAAATGTGGACTCCCAGCCTCTTGCCTAAGAAGGTCATTGGTGCAGGATTGGTTCCCGGCGAGAAATATCTCTCTTCGTCGAAGACGTCGTAGTTCGGAAGAAGCGACTTGTGGACCGTCTGTTTGACACCTCCATCGGCGAGCAATGTTGCGGCGTTGTAGGGCCGTCCAGAGTGGTTGGCCGGTCGAGTCGGGTGGCCTACCAGAATTCCGAACTCTCCGGACGTCTCATCGGCCAACTGCTTCACTGAGGTGTCACAGGCATCCACAAACCCGCCTCGCATCAACAGGTCTTTCGGCGGATAGCCGCAAATGGCGAGTTCCGGAGTGACCAGAAGTTGGGCGCCCTGGCGTTTTGCCAATTGCGCAGCTTGTCGAATCTTCTCAGAGTTTCCGGTGATATCCCCGACGATCGGATTGATCTGGGCGATGGTGACTTTCATGGAGCTGTCCGTTAAGCGTCTGTACTTCGAGCGATGATTGTAGAGCATTCAGCATCGCAAATCGCATCGGAACAGCATGGATGCGACGGACTTTTTGAATTCACGAGGGCGAAATCGCGTCAACGTGCGGCGGCAGAAGAGAGCACTCTTTTGTGATTCGCTCACAGTCCCCGATGATCCAGATTCGGACTGCGAAGCAATACCGTGGGAGGTCTGTGACTCGGGGACGGCTACTTGTTGAGAATGAGTTTGCCGGTTTTCGTTTGGCGGAGTCGGTAAGTTTGCCCATTGTGCTTGATCGTAATCTCTTCACGACCGGCAAAGAGTTCGCTCGATTCGTAGTCACCTCTCGGTGGGTCGTCTCGATGATCGTTTTCCGGGCGGGCCGAGTCATTCGGTGACGAATTCATGGAATCAGGACTTTTTCTATCTTTCAGAATTTCGGGAGGCTGCATTGAGCTTCCACTCAATGCTCACTACATTACCTGCAATTGAGACTCAGTGTCAATAATGTTCGTGTGTTGGCTTCTGAATTCG
Source organism: Thalassoglobus sp. JC818 (assembly GCF_040717535.1). NCBI lineage: Bacteria > Pseudomonadati > Planctomycetota > Planctomycetia > Planctomycetales > Planctomycetaceae > Thalassoglobus > Thalassoglobus sp. JC818. The sequence goes on along the minus strand of NZ_JBFEFI010000004.1, from coordinate 527,573 downwards.
ACGCGTGTCGGGTTCAGTTCGTCACGATCACTGAAAATTGCAGGCTTTGAAGAATGTCAATGATTTCCCGACGTCGTGGTTTCACGCTGATTGAGCTGTTGGTTGTTATCGCGATCATCGCGATTCTGATCGCCTTGTTGCTTCCGGCTGTCCAACAAGCTCGAGAGGCAGCCCGACGAACGCAGTGCAAGAACAACCTCAAGCAGATCGGACTTGCTTTGCACAACTACCTTGATGTCAACAACGGATTTCCTCCGTCGTTCGTCTCGGATATTTCGTCTGCCGGAGACAACCCCACCGCGGGTGGAGAGTGGTCTGCACAGGCGAGAATTCTTCCGTACCTCGAGCAGGCTGCGATTTACAACATCGCGAACTTGTCTCTTGCTTACGATGATCCGATCAACGCCGAGATTCCGACAATGCGAGTGGCGTCGTTCCTCTGTCCGAGTGAAGTGAACGATCGAACTCGTGCAGACTCAAACGGTGTCGCCGAGCACTACCCGCTGAGCTATGGATTCAATGGCGGGACATGGCGAGTGTGGGTGAATGGATCTCGCCGACCCGGGGACGGTGCGTTCGCTCCAAACACCAGCTTCAAGCCTCGCGACTTTGTTGATGGAACCAGCAACACACTTTGTTTCTCAGAGGTGAAAGCATTCACAGCCTACAACCGAGACGGCGGAACCGGGACAGCGACAGTTCCTGAAACATCCGATGCTGTGTCTGGATTGATCAGTAGTGGAGGCAGCAACAAGCCGAACAGCGGTCATACGGAATGGGTCGACGGACGCGTGCATCAGACCGGTTTCACCGTCACTCTTCCACCGAACGCAAACGTTATTGTTCCAGGCGGGGATCGCTCTGATGAAGGTGACTACACGTCCTGCCGCGAAGACAAGAGCTGCAGCGGACCAACATATGCAGCTGTCACATCTCGTAGTTGGCACATTTCAATCGTCAACAGCTTGTTGACAGATGGCTCAGTGCGATCGATTTCAGAAAACATCGACCGCAATACCTGGCGGAAGCTGGGACAGCGAAACGATGGTCAACCTGTCGGCGAGTTTTAGAGCAAGTTGCTCTTTTGAGTTCACTCGCTTGTACTTTTTCATACGGTAAAAAACTGAGTTCGCTCGTGCGAGTGGGGGAAACCAAAGCAGAAAATGCTCAAATCGATCGGAACAATTGGGGAGGTATCTTCAGGCGAGAGTTTGAAGTTTTCTCCTCAAGCTCTTTGTCGGTCTACCCGGAGTCGTGTGCTTATCGAGATGACTCTCGTGTGAACACAAATCTCAGAAACCGGAGTCACCAGGAGGTCTCGATTCCGGTTCTGATTCGGCCTCAGTGGCAACTTCTGATGTCTGAAGTTCGACGAACAATTTAAGAGCGTCAAGATAGCGTGGTGCTTCTTCAAGAGCCTGAAGTGAGCTGCGAATGGCTCGTGGCTTGTCTCCGAGTTTTTGGTATTGGGCGGCGGCTCTGTAGTAAATCCCGGCGGGATCTGCGGGATTCATCTGCAGAAGTGCTTCAAGGCTGCTCGCTGCTTCGTCGGGCCGATTCAATCTTTCTCCGGCCAATGCCAGCCCTGCGTGTGGTTGGGGAATGAGCGGTTTAATGGCGAGTAGTCGAGTCGAGAACTCGGCGAGCTTGTCCCAGTCTTCGTTCTCTTCGGACAGGTCCATCAACCTCAAGAGTGGACTCACGGCATCCGGATCGCGATCTACGATCTCGTTGAGGATGTTCGATTCCTTCTCGATCAAGTCTTGAGATCGGTAGATCTCTGCAAGCTGCATCGACGGACTCTCAGGACCGGTTTCATAAGGGAACAGCTCAACTGCTCTTTCCAGAATCTCCGCTGCAGCGGACCGTTCATCCGCTTCGATAAGGATCGACGCACATTGCTTGAGTCCAAGGTAGTTGGTCGGGTTTGCTTCCACCCACGCAATCACCGCCGTTGGTCCGAGAGGACTCGAGATGACTTCAGCCAGCTCGGGTTCTGACCAGTCGACTTCTCCGCCAAAGTCGTTTGCCAACTTGAGTGCGTGCTCTTCGAATGCTTCATCGATTTCAGCAATTGGGGCAGTGTGTCGTTCAATGGCTTCATTGATGTTCATACCGATGCCCAGGTCGTCCAAGATGGCAAGGATCGCATCGAAGCCGTACCGGTCGATCAAGAATTCCACGACCAGCGAGCTTTGGAAGTATGCAAACTGAACGTGGACTGGTGACTCTGGCGTGAGGAACAAGTCACTCATGTTTCGAATAGATGAGAGACTGCCTTCCAGAATCATTTTGCGATAGGTCGCGTTCATCTGCTCGCCCCAACTCGGGTCTTTCATCCGCTCTTCGTAGACGGAAAGCCCTTCGCTGAGCCAGCGAGGCATGCGGTTGTTAGTCTTGTTGAGCGTGATGACGTGAGCGAATTCGTGCCAAAGGACGGATTCTAGATTTACCGGGTTCTGTGCTTGCGATGCGGGGCTGTTCGCTGTGATCACATCGCCGAAACAGACTCCCAGAAAGCCTGGGATGCCTGGCATTCCAAAGGTGCGTACTTCGAAGTCCGCTGGCTTGGGGAAGATTTCGACGAGGATCGTTTCTGGAAGTTCGATCTGATATTTCTCGGTCAGTTCTCTTCTTGCCTGAGTCAGCAAATTGAGAACGCGTCGACCGTAGATCTCTGCTTCGACTGGTTCCATGCGGATGAAGAAATCGTTCTCGCTGATCGTCGTGAAGTTCTCGAGCTCGTCACGAAGAGTGACCAAGTTGTACATCGCGATGTCATAGGGATCGTTCTCATGAAGCTCCTCCGCGAGTCGCCAACCTTCTTCTTCCCGCCCCAGTCGCATGAAATCCTGAACGAGCTGCTTCTTAGCTGGCTGATAGGTCTCATCAAACTCGATGGCTTGTTGTTGTCGTTTAGAGCCTTCTTCGAACCGGTACTTCTGTGACAGCTCCCGTCCGATGACGTGTTCGACGAGCGGGTTTGTTTCGTAATGTCTGAGTGCTAACTCGTGGGCTTCGTTGGCCTTTTCGTCCAAGCCTTGAAGTCGGAAAATCGCCGATCGAAATGCGAGTGCTTCCGGGTGTGACGGATTGACTTTGAGGATCTCGTCAATCACCTGATCGGCTTCGTCGTATTGTTCGCGATCAATCAGGCTGTCGACTTGCATGAGATGTGCTCCGACATGTTGGGGATTGAGTTCCAACGTCTGCTGGAGCGCAGCTGAGGAGATTTCTGAGTCTGATTCACGGAAGGCTCTTGCGACTCCGAAATGAATATCTGGATCGTCAGCGTGATTTTCGAGTGCCCCCTGAAAGATTTCTGCAGCGAGTTGAAAGTCGCGTTTGTCGAGAGCCAATTCACCGAGCGCGAGAATCGGAGATCGGTGGAGAGGATTGTTGCGACGGGCACGTGCGAAGAATGTTTCCTGCACTTGTTTGGCGTCCGCACCTCGATCGAGAATGAATTGCCCGAGTGTGATCAGATTTTCGGCATCGGTGTAGCGCCAGGGAGATGACTGGACGAGCTGCCCGATTTCTTCGTACAGCAGCTCGATGCGTTCAGTCTGACCGGTGAATTGGCAAGCTTTAATTGCAGCTGTTCGGAGTCGGATACTCCAACTGTAACGCTCCAGAGCTTGATCGATTGTCGCAAGCGAATCTTGATAGCGGCCGAGATCGAACTGCGTCTCCGCTTTCAGAATATGCCAGGACTCGCCGTAGACTCCGTCTTCAATCGCTGCCTGCGTTTCCTTGAGGCATTCTTCGAGTTGTCCGGTGATGAACAACTTGCGGCACTCGTTGATGTCTGCAGAGTGTGCCGTGGTTGGGAAGATGGAGAGTAGCGCGCTGACGAACAGGAAAACGAAGACCGGTGACGGCACCCACTTACGAGTCATAACTCTCTCCAAGACCATTTTCATGGTTTCCCAGTCTTCACCTGAACACGCATGGTTCTCAGCTTGCAGCGACGTTTGTGTAGGTCTTTGCAAGTCGAACATCAACGTTCTGCCAGTGAGTTTCCGCGCGGTTACATCGTACGTCATGTCCCTCGGAGATGGAAACTCGCAAGCCCGTTGAGGTGGCTACGATGTCGTCTGATCTGGCTGTTCGGATCTGTTGAGTTGAGGGAAGACTCCCAGCAAGAATGTTGCGAGAGACTTGGCTGCAGCTGTCGCTTGTTCGCGAATTTTCCAGAGATCTTTCACACATTCAGGACGCTTGAAGAGGCTCCCGACGAGCGCGCCTGCTCGAATGGTTCCCTTGTTGCCGAAGATCGCGAGCACTTCAGAAGGAAGGTCGGCCTCGAGTGAATCGCTGATTGATCGAATCACCATGAATGGAACGTGACGTTCGCGACAGGTACTGGCGACCGCGAGCGATTCCATATCGACCGCGATTGCTTCCGTTGCACTGCGGAGCTGCTTCTTTTGTTCGATCGTGCGGACAATTCGATCCACAGTACAGACGCGCCCCACATGCAAACCTTCAGCGGGAGAATCCTGCATTTCGATCGGGATTTGAATTTCCTGCGGGCCGTTGCTGTCCACAACTTCGTTTGCGACGACGATATGCCCGGTCTTCATTGATTCCCTGAGTCCTCCGGAGAGGCCGATGGACAAGACCCAGTCTGGAGAGAAAGCGTCGATTGCCGCGTTTGCAGCTCCACGCGCACGCTCTCGACCAGCACCACCTTCGACTACGATGACTCGCGTGGAGTCGACGAAGCAGTTTCGAAACTTATAGCCATTGCCAGTCACCGACTTTCTGACATCGAGTCGACTGAGCAGCGGCGCCGTTTCGAGAGACAAGGCAGCGATGACGACGACTGTGACTCTGGGAGATTGGGAATCGTCATTCGGTGAAGGCGTTGTCATTCAATTCTCGATTTGGGGTGGGCGTTTTCTGAGTGGCTGCTTTCGCGAAGTCCGCTTCACTTTCATTGACTTTTTCAATCATCCAGTCAATCGAATCTCGGCGGCCGAGAAATTCGGCGAACTCTGAGTAGTCTTGAGGATTCAGTACAGCGGTGGCGATCGGTTGGAAAAAATGCAGTGCTTGCGAACCGAGATAGTTTAAGGGACGCGACATCTCCAGAAACGCAATCGCTGGAGTCGTCAGTTCTCGACGAGCCACTTCGCGAGCGAGTTTTTCGACGATCTGCAACTGCCGGTCGGTTGGCTTCGCTGATTCGGTCGGCATCGCAAATGCGTGTTGAAGCCACGATCGGAAGGTCATGTTGATTCGCTCCAGTTGAGCGTGCGTTTCGGAGGATTCAAGCGGGCGATGTGACCGGTGTGTGTTGGAGCAATGTGCTCAAGCACTTGCACCGTCCTTCAAATGTATCAGGTTGATTGACGATACGGACAGTCATGAGCAGCCAGCTTGTAGGTTGCTTTCAGTGGGCTCCTGTCGTTTTAGCAAAACTTCTCTACAATTCTGGCTGAAGATCTTCTGCAACTGGGAAAGATTCGAGATGAGTGACGACACAGGATTCTTGCTGCTTCATCCTTCGGACAACATTGTTGTCGCACGCCGTCACCTGAAACCTGGGGCCAGCTGGAGCGGGAATTCTGTGACCGTGAATGCTCGTGAGAGAGTTGATCTCGGGCACAAGATGGCGATCTCTGCAATCGCTCAAGGGGAAGCAATTCGCAAGTTCGGTCAACCGATTGGTTTCGCAACTCAGGCGATTGAACCTGGAGAAAATGTCCACACGCACAATGTCGGTCTCGGCCATCTAGGCCACTCGTACGAGTATTGCACGTCGCTAGTGACATTGCCGCCTCCAAAAGAACAACGGACGTTCCAGGGATTTCGCCGACCGGATGGGCGCGCAGCGACTCGAAATTACGTCGGCATCATCAGCACCGTCAACTGCTCAGCGACTTCGGCTCGCTACATCGCAGACGCGTTCGACGAACAGCTTCTCGAACAGTATCCGAATGTTGATGGAGTGGTCGCGCTCTCACACAAAGGTGGGTGCGCCTTCGAATACGGCGGATCTGACCATCGGCTCCTCGCACGAACACTTGCTGGATTTGCTGAGCACCCGAACATTGGTGCTTATCTGATTGTCGGGCTGGGATGCGAGACGGCTCAGGCTTCGTTTTTGACAGACGAGCACAATCTCGTGGAATTGAATCTTCCAGGGAATGAATCTCGCAAGCCGCTGGTGATGAACATTCAAGATCAGGGAGGAGTGGCAAAGACTGTTGAGCGGGGAGTTGCCATGCTCAAAGAACTGCTTCCTGAAGTCAATCAGGTCGAGCGAGTCCCGATTCCCGTATCGGAGTTGATCCTCGCGACCGAATGCGGGGGAAGCGATGGAAACAGCGGAGTAACAGCCAACCCCGCTGTGGGGATTGCCAGTGATCTGCTTGTGGCTGCCGGAGGAACTTCAATCTTGGCCGAAGTTCCGGAGATTTATGGTGGCGAGCACTTGTTAACGCGCCGGGCAGCCACGCGTGAGATCGCGGACAAATTGCTCGAACGGATTCAATGGTGGGAGGACTACGCCAAGAAATTCGGAGCACAAATCGACAACAACCCGTCCGTGGGAAACAAAAAGGGAGGCCTGACGACGATCTTCGAAAAGTCACTCGGAGCCATCGCAAAGGGGGGAAGCTCACCGCTTCGAGCAGTCTACGAGTATGCAGAGCGCGTGAGTGAGAAAGGGTTCGTCATCATGGATACTCCCGGATACGATCCTCCGTCGGTTACGGGCATGGTCGCAGGGGGAGCCAATCTTGTCGTCTTCACGACCGGCCGCGGCAGCTGCTTCGGGTGCAAACCGGTTCCGACGATCAAGGTGGCAACCAACTCGTTGATGTATCACCGAATGGTGGACGACATGGATTTGAACGCTGGCAGAATTCTCGATGGCGAAGCAACGGTTGAGCAGGTGGGAGAAGAGCTCTTCGAAATGCTCATCTCAGTCGCCAGTGGCGAACAGACGAAGAGTGAGCAGCAGGGGATTGGAGATGAAGAGTTCTGCCCCTGGACACCCGGACCAGTCTTCTAAAACAGCTTGATCGCATCTCATTGCTCGACGAAACGGATCTTCGTTGGCGGAATTCGAGTGGAAGAGTCTTCTTCTGACTGGGGCTGACTTCTTCTGAAATTGTGTCATGCAATGAAAAAAGCCTCGTCCGTTGCGGGACGAGGCTTTTCCTTTTGATCCGTCAAAATCAGCAGCAAGCATCCTGCTCGTTTACGAGTCGAGAGCTGCCTGGGCTGCGGCCAAACGAGCGATTGGGATTCGTCGTGGTGAGCAGCTCACGTAGTTCAATCCAATTTCGTGGCAGAAGAAGACCGATTTCGGGTCTCCGCCGTGTTCTCCACAAATTCCGATCTTCAGATCTTTGCGTGTGGAGCGTCCGCCTTCAACGCCGATCTTCATCAGTTTGCCAACGCCGGTCTGGTCCACTGTCTGGAATGGATCGGCAGGGACAATGTCGTTTTCCTGATAATAGCCGATGAAGCCTTTGTAGTCGTCGCGGCTCATTCCGAGAGTCGTCTGCGTGAGGTCGTTGGTTCCGAAGCTGAAGAACTCAGCTTGTTCTGCGATCTCATCAGCAGTCAAAGCAGCTCGTGGGATTTCGATCATGGTTCCGACCATGTAGTCGACTTCCACGCCTTGCTCTTTGAAGACTTCCGTGGCAGTGTCGCGAATGACTTTGGCCTGGTTGTCAAACTCAGTCTTGAATCCGGCGAGCGGAACCATGACTTCAGGATGGCAGTTCACGCCTTCTTTCTTCAATGCACAAGCAGCTTCGAAGATTGCTCGTGCCTGCATTGCAGTGATCTCTGGATAGACGATTCCGAGACGACATCCGCGGTGACCGAGCATTGGGTTTGATTCGGCCAACTCTTCGACGCGTCGCTTGACTTCGTCTTCGCTGACACCAAATTCCTTGGCGAGTTTCGGTCCAAGGGTTGGATCGTCGTGCATGTGGTGTTCAGAAAGGAACTCATGCAGTGGTGGATCCAGAAGACGAATGGTCACTGGACGGTCACCCATTGTTTTGAACAGGTGAGTGAAGTCGTCACGCTGGAATGGAAGAAGCTTAGCAAGTGCTTTAGCTCGGTCTTCCTGTTTGGTCGCGAAGATCATCTCACGAATTTCGTCGAGGTGATCGAAGAACATGTGCTCTGTTCGGCAGAGTCCAACGCCTTCTGCTCCGAGAGCAACAGCGGCGACAGCATCATCTGCTTCGGCGTTGGCTCGGACGTTCAGGGTACGATGTTCGTCAGCCCACTTCATGAGCTGCTCGTAGCGACCGTAAGTTGGTGCGTCTTCTGCCTTCTTGTTGCCAAGCAGGACTTCCATCACTTCCGAAGGACTCGTTTCGATTTTGCCGTTGAAGACTTCTCCGGTGAAGCCGTCGACAGAAATCCAGTCACCTTCTTTGAGGACGGTGTTTCCGACAGTTACAGTTCCGGCTTCGTAGTCGATGCTCAGAGCTGCACATCCGCAGACACAGGTTTTACCCATCTGACGACTGACGAGAGCAGCGTGTGAAGACGCTCCTCCGAACGCGGTCAGAATTCCTTTCGCGACTTTCATTCCGCGAAGGTCTTCAGGGCTTGTTTCGCGACGAACGAGGATCAACTGCTTGTCGTTGTCTTCGTTGTATTGAGCTTCCGCATCGGATGCGTGGAAGACAATCTGCCCGGAAGCAGCACCTGGACCGGCGTTGATACCTTTGGCGAGGAGTCGCGATTCTTTTTCGGCATCTGCTTTCGCAGTTGGATCGAAAATTGGCTGGAGCAACTGGTTCAAATCGTCAGCAGGAATTCGACGTTTTTGAAGAGCGGTCTTCGCATCGATGAGGCCTTCGTTGACCAGATCGACAGCGATTCGCACAGCTGCGAAACCGGTTCGTTTGGCGTTTCGAGTCTGGAGCATCCAGACTTTGCCTTTTTGAACCGTGAACTCGATGTCCTGGACGTCTTTGTAGTGATTTTCCAGCTTCTTGCCGATTTCGTTCAGCTCGGCGTATGCAGCAGGAGCGTCTTTTTCGAGCGATTCTTCAACACGCTTTGGAGTTCGTGTTCCCGCAACGACGTCTTCCCCTTGTGCGTTGATGAGGTAGTCACCGCAGAAGCCAGGAGTTCCGTCGGAGCAGTTTCGGGTCAGACCAACACCGGTCGCACAATCGTCACCGAGGTTTCCGAAGACCATCGCCTGAACGTTGGTCGCGGTTCCCCAGCTGTGAGGAATTCCGTACTGGCGACGATAAACGACAGCTCGGTCGTTTGACCAGCTTCCGAAGACGGCGCTGATGCAGCCTCGAAGTTGTTCCATCGGGTCAGTTGGGAACTCGATGCCAGCGTGCTTTTTGATCACAGCTTTGAAGTCAGCCACGATCTGCTTGAGCTGATCGACTGAAAGGTCTTTTTCGTGCTCAACTCCGGTCGCTTCACGGGCTTTGTCGAGAATGTCTTCGAAGTGGTCGGGATCGTTTTTGCTTTCTGGCTTCAATCCCAGCACGACGTCGCCGTACATCTGAATGAATCGGCGGTAGCTGTCCCAAGCGAAGTGCTCATTGCCGGACTGCTTGATGAGAGCAGCAACTGTCTCTTCGTTGAGTCCGATGTTGAGGACGGTGTCCATCATTCCCGGCATCGATTCGCGAGCACCGGATCGGCATGAGAGTAGGAGAGGATTTTCAGCATCTCCGAACTTCGCGCCCATCACTTCTTCGGTGTTTTTCAGGCCTTCGAAAAGTTGGTCTTCGAGGCCAGCCGGATAGGTCTTGTTGTTGTCTGTGTAGTAGTTACAGACTTCAGTGGTGATCGTGAAACCGGCAGGAACCGGAAGTCCGATCTTGTTCATTTCCGCCAGGTTTGCCCCTTTTCCACCCAGAAGATTTTTCTGTGTGGCATCGCCTTCTGCTTTTCCACCACCGAAGGTGTAGACGTACTTCGACATATGACCTATTTCCTCGTTCGTTGAATGGCTCACGCCTGCGTTCTTAAAACGACTGCGTTTACATTGATAGCCTGACGACGATCATGTCGCAGACTGTGATCCAGAGCATTTCGTATCACAGAAAGGGGCACACTAGCAGTCCCCCACATTGACTTCAAGCGATGGCGTGCCGCAGGAGTTGGAGCTTCCCCGGCATGCGACCTCTTTCGATGATCGCTGTCAGGCAATTCGTTGTCACAACAGAAGACTTACGAATGTTTGAAACTATCGCCGATTCCATCGAATCAGCGTGCCGTACGCTTACTTCTTCTTATCTGCCTCGACCTGATCAACGGTGAACGGCTCTCGGACGACCGGGCGTTCGACCATTCCGGATCGGATCAGGCTCACTGGAACGCGACGGCGGACGACTTTTCCGTCTTCGATGACGCGAATCCGCTGCAGGTTCTTTTTGAACTTACGTCGGGTGATTCCGGTTGTTTTACGTCCGTTACCACCGAGGTACTTTGCTTTACCACGCTGTGACAGACTATTTCCAAGCGCAGGCTTGTTCTCACCGTAAGCCTTGTGCTTCTTTGCAAGTTTTGCCCGTTTGTTTTTCTTCAATGTGCTCATGGCAACAGCCTTGTCGACTTAAAAAGTCCAATGTCCGCGTGAAATTTCGAGCCCGAAATAGTAGTCGGTTCGACTCCTGAGTTCAATTCGACGTCGGAAAAATCTCTGTCACGGTGTCCGAAATCAGGTTCGTGGAGTGTAAAGCGTTACTGAAAAGTGGTTTACGCCACTTCGGCAGGTTGTGCGAGGTGGAACTCGGTCGCGGTTTCGAACATTTTCGCCGCCCGCAACAGCCGGACTTCCTCGTACGCCGGAGCGAGGAGTTGCATTCCGACCGGAAGGCCCGCGGTTGTGTGGCCAGCCGGAATTGAAATTCCAGGGATGCCAGCCAGGTTGGCTCCAATGGTGTAAATGTCGTTGAGGTACATCTGAAGCGGACTGTCCGAAAGTTCGCCGATCCGGAAAGCAGGGGTTGGACTTGTGGGCGACAGGATGACGTCTGCTTTCTCGAACGCCTGCTGATAATCCTGAGCAATCAGTCGTCGGATTTTCAGTGCCTTCAGGTAGTAAGCGTCGTAGTACCCGGACGAAAGTGCGTAGGCTCCAATCATGATTCGACGTTTCACTTCCGGACCAAAACCCTCTCCGCGCGAAGCTTCGTACATTTCGGTCAGGTTTTCGAAGCTCTCTGCTCGGTGCCCGTAGTGAACTCCGTCGTATCGAGACAAATTGCTCGACGCTTCTGATGGGGCGATGATGTAGTAGGCAGCCACACCATATTTGGCGTGCTTCATCTCGAGTTCGACGATTTCCGCACCAAGGTCTTTGTAAGTCTGAATCGCGTTGTTGATCGCGGTTTGGACTTCTGGGTCAAGCCCCTCTGCATAGTGCTCGGGGACAATCCCGATTCGCAATTTCTCAATCGGAGACAATTCCGATGCGCTCAGTGAGGGGAACTCGACATTCACTGACGTTGAATCCCGGTCGTCGTGTCCCCAAACTGCTTGCAGCAGTGCAGCTGCATCATCGACTGACCGAGCGAACGGGCCGATTTGGTCGAGTGAGCTGGCAAACGCAACGAGACCGTATCGTGAGACGCGGCCATATGTCGGCTTCATTCCGACAATTCCGCACAAGGAAGCTGGTTGCCGAATCGATCCGCCGGTGTCTGAACCGAGTGCAATGGGGGCCATCCGGGCTGCGACTGCCGCTGCCGATCCGCCACTCGATCCTCCCGGGGCGTAGTCTGTGTTCCATGGATTTCGGGTCAGTTGAATCGCTGAGTTTTCGCAGGAGGAACCCATCGCGAATTCATCAAGATTGGTTCGTCCGAGCGGAATGGCTCCCGCATCGAGGAGTTTCTGCACAGCTGTCGATGTGTAGAGAGAGCGAAAACCGGACAGCATTTTGCTCGCGCAGGAAGTCATCTCACCCTGGATGCACAAGTTGTCCTTGATCGCGACAGGAATGCCAGCGAGCGGTCCGAGCGACTCTCCGTTCTGACGCTTCTCATCGATCTGATCGGCCAGTTTCAGGGCTGACTCGTCGAATGTCTCGAGAAATGCTCCGACTTGCTCATTTTGCTGAGCGATCGCGTCGAGGTGGGCTTGAACGATCTGTCGACTTGTCGCTTCGCCGCTGGTCATGAGCGACTGAAGTTGTGCGACGTTTTGTGTGTGAATCACTGATCAAGCTCCTTCGAGAATCTGTGGAACGAGAAAGTATTTTCCGTCGGTGCTCGGAGCGTTGCTCAAGGCATCTTGTCGATCGATGGATTTCTGCAACTTGTCTGTTCGGAAGACGTTCGTCAGCTCCGCAGTGTGAGCCATCGGAGCGACGTTCTCGGTGTCGACCTCATTCAACTGTTCCACGTAGCTGAGGATGTTTCCGAGTTGGTCGACGAACAGCTCTTCTTCCTGTGGAGTGAGCTTCAGTCTCGCCAGCTTGGCGACTTTTCGGACGTCTTCAATTGTCAGTTGCATCGTCGTTGTTCCGGTCGAGAACTCGGTGTCTGCAGCGAACTTCTGTCGCTTGGATTTTGAGAGGAGGGCGAGACCCTCGGTCCGAATTCTAATGACCCGACATAAAAAAACGACCGACGTCCTCAAAGACATCGGTCGTTGTATGTAAATTCGACGTTGAAGAACGTCGCGGTGTTCATCCTCTGGCTTGAGGAGTCACACTTCAATGAGCTTGTTCACATCAACACAAAGACAATTTTGGTGATTCAAAGCGAATCAGCTTCAATTCACCGATCGGTGTTGCGGTCCCAGTGTTGGAAATATCCAGTCAAATTCGAGCAGCCGATTACGGTGACCTGCCTCAGTTTGTTCGATCAGAACTTCGAGGCGATCAGCTGCGAAAGATCATGTGTCACTCGTTTCTGTCATCTGGCGAGCATCGAGATTTGTCAATCCCATGGCTGTGACAGAAACTGCCATTACTGAAGTCCAGCGACTAGCGAATTCGATCCAGTTCAAGGTCTTTCTGGCGCATCTCGTCGAGAATAATCGGGTGCCATTCTTCTTCCCGTTCTTGTTCGGGAAGGTAGTTTTGACGAGCCCACGTTCGTAGACGAATCTCTTCAATGGGGTCAACCATGGTTTCGGGATCGTCGAGCAGGATCGCAGCGTTCATGACTTCTACTCCAGATCTGGAATGGATCCAAAAGGGGGACGACTTCGTGTCGAGTGAACATTTTGGAAAAGATCGCACCGCCTCTATGCGGATTTATGCTTCAATCGTTGAAGCTATCGTCATTTCGACGTCACATCAAGCAATTCTGTGATGTTTTTTGCCAATTCCGGGAATTCCCGCACAGCATCAGCAGCGAGCGTTTCCTAAACTGAGCGGCTTCCCATTTTTGACTGATTGGAAGAACTCTTGCGACGTGCGGAGCCCGAGCTTCTTATTGCTGGATCGGGTAAGAATCTTCATAATGAAGCCTTCTTGCCATCGCATCAGTTGAACTGGCGTTGAATCTCCCAGAGCGAATTTCCCGAGATGTCGTATCGTCGTTTTAAGAAACTGCTCGGAGAAACCAGCCTCGAACGAAAATGTCGGTTGATGTTCGCTGGAGCTCTGCTGCTGCTGATTGGAGCCAGCTTCTGGGTTTATGCTCGGCTCAATCAACGAGTCGTTGAAGAACAGCAACGTGATTTGGCGCAAGTTCTGATTGCTCAAAACCTCACCGTCACCCATTGGGAAAAGACGCAGTCACTCATCGATCCCGAAACGATCGAAATCGTCACCGACCTGAGCCGCACCCTCAAGCCAGACGACCTCGCTGAGGAGAAGTGGAGGTTCATTCCCCAGGATTACGAAAACTCCGACGCGACTCGCCGCCCGACGGAGACCTACGATCACGACGCTCTCAAAAAGCTCCTGTACGGCGGAGAGAAATACTGGGTGTACGTCGATCCCGAAGAGCAGTCGTATCACTACTACGAGCCGATCATTGCGAAAGAAAACTGTCTGCTTTGCCACCGGGATCGCCAGTTCGAGCCGCAGATTTCTGAACTCGACGAAATGATGGGCATGGCTCGGATCACTTTCGATCTGAAGAAGACCCAACATGATATCGACCGCAACAACGCGATCCTGACTGTGATGGCGATCGTCACTGCAGTGCTGGGAATGGGAATCGCCTATCTCATCGTCCGGTATGTGATCGTGAAGCCGGTCATGCACCTCAAGGACGTCAGCGATGCCATCGCTCAAGGAGAACTCGATCAACGGGCTGATATTCAAACCGGAGACGAATTCCAGGAGTTGAGCCACGCGTTCAACCGGATGCTGAGGCACCTCGTTTCGACTCAGGAAGAACTCCGTCAAACCAATGTCAGCATGGATCATAAAGTCGACGAACTCGCGCAAGCGAACTTGCGACTGCATGATATGAACCAGATCAAGAACGAGTTCCTCGCGACGATGAGCCACGAGCTGAGAACTCCGCTCAACAGTATTCTCGGCTTCAGCGACGTATTGACGGTTTCGGAGAATCTGACCGACAAGCAGAAGAAGTACCTGCGAAACATTCAGTCTTCGGGCAAGAACCTGCTGGTGCTGATCAACGATATCCTCGATCTGGCAAAGATGGACGCCGGACGGATGGAAGTTCACTCCGTTGAATTTTCGATGGTCGATCTTGTCGAAAGACAGGTCCTCTCGATGAAGCCGCTGGCGGAAAAGAAAAACATCGACCTGAGTTGGGAGATCGACGAAAACTTTCCCATCCTCAATCAGGATGCAGGAAAGATCGAGCAAATTCTCTCGAACCTGCTTTCGAACGCAGTCAAATTTACTCCGGAAGGGGGGCGCATTCGTGTCGATGTTTCAACATTTGACGAAGACCTGTTCGATCTCGTCGTCGCCGACAGCGGAATTGGAATCCCGCTCGAAGATCAAAGCATCATCTTCGAGAAGTTTCGTCAGGGACGGAGCCAGGTTGGAAGCGACTTGACGACACGCGAATTCGAAGGAACCGGCCTCGGACTCTCAATCGTCAAAGAGCTGTGCCGTTTGTTGGGAGGACAGGTTCTTCTCGAAAGCGAATTCGGAAAAGGCAGCACGTTTACCGTCCGCCTGCCGCTCAACTTCGTGTGCCTCAATCCACAAATCCCCAGCAACGGAATGTCGTCGATGCACTCTTCGAGCAGCTTTTCCCAAACACTGGGACGATCACGAGCAACTTAGACGATTCTCTCCGTTTCTGGCTTCTAATCAGAACATCTTTCTCCCGGCGGAATTCGTGTTTGCTTCCAAGCCTTGGCTGCAAAAACTGGGCGATCACCTTGAACTTCTCGCCGAGATTCACGCACGCGTTCTTCGCGAGTCGAAACCTTGTGGATTCGGTTCACTCGAAACGCTGGATTGACCGCGATCCGTTTGCTATCCTCCGCCCACATTCGCCCAAAATACTTCCTCCCTTCGCTGGACACGAAGTATTCTAAGAAGACAAAAGCCGAAGTGGCGGAACTGGCAGACGCGCTGGATTCAAAATCCAGTGTCCCCAAAGGACGTGTGGGTTCGAGTCCCACCTTCGGCATTATGAAAACTTTGGATGGTGTCCATCCAAAGTTTTTTCTTTGCGCCGAGTCGAGTTTAAGTCGCCCGGAAGACGGTGGTCTTCGATCTGCAAGGTCCGGAAGCCCTTTTCAAAACTGTTTTGCGATCGCTTCTAAAACTCGCCGAGGATTTCGTTGCCGTTGCGGGTACCGAGTGCCCACCAGACGTCCATGCCGATCGATTCGTTGATGAATCGAACGGCTCCGTCGCCCATGAGTGCGTTGACTCCGCCGGGGTGGTAGCTGCCTGGGGTGGCCATGTTCATTCCGTAGCCTTCTCCGCCGTAGAGGTGGCAGTTGCGGTCATTGATTGGCATTGTGTGCAGGTAGTGGTTAGCGGCGAATGTCCAGCCTGAGATCCAGCTTCTTCCCTGGACGATGGAGTAAGTGGGGTCCGGGTAGTCGACGCTTCCGCAGTACTGAACCCAGAAGGAGAGCGAGCGGGCTGAGCCGGTGTTGGAGCCACAGTAGGAGAGGGCGTTGACTGGGGAATTTCCCGTTCTGAACTCGATACCAAAGGGGCCTTGTGTCGTTGCGAGGCTGTTGATGAGCCGTTCTGAAACGGCCGTTGTGTTAGATAGTCCGTCGGTCACGCTGCTGAACGAAGTTCGTGGGCGGTTCCAACGTTGAGGAAACTTCGGGTTCATCATGCCGATGAATCCGTTCTGCTGTTGAAGCGGAGGAAGTTCGCCAGTGGGGCCGGTCGTTAACTCGGGCCAACCGGAATTGGCTGTGTAGCTTCCCGGAGCTGCGCCAACGGTTCCGAAAGATTCCGAAGGGCCAACCGGATCGGACGGGCAGAGAAAGCTTGTGATTGTCGTCGAAGCTGCCTGTGCATTCGGGTGAGTGTTGGAGATCGAAAGGCGAGCGTAATCGGCAGGCACTGATTGATCGCATGTGTCCATCATTCCAACATTGAAGTCGATTGCACCGTAGACGGTCGTTTGGTCCATCTGCGGCAAGATCAATGAAAGCCAGCTGTAAAAACCATTGCCGCAACTCGATCCATTCAGTTTGCTTCCAGTCGAACTGAACGGAAGTGTCTGATGAATATCGTGGTAATTGTGCAGGGCGAGGCCGATTTGCTTGAGATTGTTGCGGCACTGCGTTCTGCGCGCAGCTTCTCGCGCCTGCTGAACGGCGGGCAGAAGCAGCGCGATCAGGATGGCAATGACCGCAATCACAACTAGAAGTTCGATCAACGTGAACCCGCGTCGTTGGAAGAATTGGCCAGGTGCAGTGCTCTGTGAGGGGGACATTTCGTCGCTCCATGAACGGAATCTTTAGCTTGAACTCTGTTCAACAATACGAAATAAGAATTTTAATTGCAAATCGATTGCATGTGGTCAGGGTTGGGGATATCGTCCTGAAATGCACAAGGTGTGCAAAAGTGGGTGTTGTGTTCATGTTTTTGAGAGAGAACAAATGAGAGTGACGATTGGGAAACTTTTTGCGGGTGTCTTGGCTGGTCTCGTCTGGACAACTAGCGCGTCAGCCGGCTTGGTTGAGTACAGCGCGGGGCATTCCGATATCGGCGTCGAATACGTCGATCATGGCGATCACGGACACCTGCACCTTCACTACCACTTTGGTGGCGATGCTGTGCTTGATGGGGCTACAACGGGAGGCGGAGAATACGGACTCGATGAAGCTTACATTCGCGTCAGTGACAGCCTGATGGTCTCCGGTGCACCGCTCAATAGTGTCGGTCTCGGTGCTGGTTCTGGCGACGCCTGGGTTCTTCCGCAAAACAATGTTGCAGGTGTCCCGTTCGTCGGGTTGGCCACGGAAGAAGTTCCAGCGAACTTCGGTAATGTGAAGTTCAGCCTCGAAGGTGTTACCGGGCCAGGTGAATTCTCACTTTGGCAGTCCAATGGCCTCGGCGGTTTCGACATCTTTATGTCTTCGTTCCTCAATGGAATTGACGCTGGTGATCAGGTGACACTTCCTTCGCTGGCGCATTCCCACTTCAACTTCGGTTTTTCAGCAGCTGGGATGTACTACGTCGACATCCGCGCAGAATCGGTCAATGATCCATCTCTGTACGATGTTGGAACTCTGATCTTCGCCGTTGGCGATTCAACATTCCCTCCAGTGACAAATCCTGTTCCAGAACCAGGCAGCCTCGTGCTGATGGGAATTGGAACTCTTGGGTTCTGCGGTTCACGACTGAAGCGACGTAACAAGCAGGCTGACGCTGCTGCTTAATGTACGTTCGCGACCTGGTGCAAAGAGTCAAAAAACTCTGGTGGGAAGGATTCCCCCAGAGTTTTTTTCATTGAGCGATGAGTCTCTGTCTGGCGATCGATCAGGCTTCGGTGAAGAAATCGATCTTTCCGCTTTTGACATCGTAAAGAGCCCCGACAACCATCGCCTGTCCCGATTGGACAGCTTTTCGAATCGGCTCGCTGCGAGCAACGATTTCGTCAGCGGTTTTCAGGACGTTTCTTCTGGCGACTTCATCAACGAATGATTCTTTCGAAGTGTTATCGAGTCGGTTGAATTTTGTCGCTTCCTCGCGTGACACGCTTTGATCAATTTCCTCAAGAACTGAATTGAGATGTGGACATCCCGTGGCTGCCATGACGTCTTGCTCGTTGGCCAGAAACTGAACGGAAGAGGTCACTGCTCCGCAGCGGGTATGCCCCAGAACAACAACAAGTTTGACGCCGGAGACAGCGACTCCATATTCGATGCTGCCCAGTGTTTTTGTTCCGATCACATTCCCTGCGACGCGGACACTGAAGATATCACCAATACCGACATCGAAAACAATTTCGGCAGGGACGCGGGAGTCGATGCAACTGAGGATCACAGCGAGTGGATTTTGACCAGTGGAGGTCGCATTGACTTGGCGGCCGAGATCGCGTGACAGACGACGTCCTGACTGAAATCGTTCGTTGCCTTCCTGCAGAATCTTGAGAACTTGATCGGGCGTGATGCGGTCCTGTAATTCGCGAGATGAATAATCGGCGAATTGAATGTCGTCCTCAAGCAGATACTTATCACGGAAACCGCGAAGGCTCACAGTCAAACCGCGGACTGGGGCCTTATTGTCTTTGAAGTCGCGGATCAGGCCGAGAATATCCGGGTCGATGTAATCTGACTGGCTGGCATCTATGAGAATGTTTGAGCCTCGCGGCGCTTCGTCGAAAACATTCTGCAGGGCTGCGCGATTCAAGAAGCTGACCTGATTGGCGAGTTCGATCATCATCACCTGTCCGTCGAGGTGGGTTTCGACGACCCTGCGAATTGGTCGACGCAGATTGCTGTTGAGAATGAAGAGAATGCTGACGAAGAGTCCGACCAGAATCCCAATCAACAGGTCGGTGAATACGATCGCCAGAATCGTCACGATGAACGGGATGAGCTGGTAGCGACCGTCAGCCCACATTTGTTTAAAGACTGTTGGACTGGCCAGCTTGAATCCTGTCACCAGCAGAATGGCGGCCAGTGCAGCCAAGGGGATCTTGTTGAGATAGGTCGGAAAGAACGCCACACAAACGAGCAACAGGAACCCATGGAAGATTGCCGAGAGCTTGGACTTGGCTCCGGTATTCACATTGACTGAGCTGCGAACAATCACCGAAGTCACTGGCAATCCGCCGATCAAAGAAGAGCAGACGTTTCCGACTCCTTGTGCGACGAGTTCGCGACTCGGGGGAGAATTTCTTCCCTCTCGATCGAGTTTATCGACTGCTTCGAGGTTCAATAGAGTCTCGAGTGAGGCGACGATCGCCAGCGTAACACCGCCGATGTAAATGGCTGGATCAGCCCACTTGGAGAAATCAGGGAACCGCAGGAAGTTCCAGAGATCAGATGGAGTTTCCGCGACGGGAATTTGGACGAGGTGGCTGGGATCAATCGCCCACGGTTTGCCGAGTCGCTGCATGAAGAGATGAATGGCGACTCCGATGACGACAACGATCAGCGGAGCGGGAACTCCGGTTTTCTTGAGTGGTTTCGTTCGCTCCCAAATGACGAGAATCGCAATCGAGAGCAGGCCGATGATTGTGGCCCCGTAGTGAATTTCTCCTGAAAAGAGTGTGGAGAATTCCGAGAAGGTGTTGTGATCGTCGGGTTGCTGAAAGGACATCTCTCCTTCGGGATCGGAGTCGTGCCCGAAGACGTGTGGAATCTGCTTGAGGATCAGCAGCACTCCGATCGCGGCCAGCAGGCCTTTGATCACGCTGGTCGGAAAGAAGGCCGAAAGCGCTCCGGCTTTCGCGATCCCGAGGCCGATCTGCAGAATGCCTCCAATCAGGAGAGCGAGCAGAAAGGCGTCAAAGCTTCCGAGTGAGTTGATTTGCGCCACGACAATCGCGGCCAACCCAGCAGCGGGGCCACTCACGCTCGTATGTGATCCGCTCAGCGTACCAACGATGAGCCCACCGATGATCCCGGCAAGTAGCCCGGAGAAAAGCGGAGCCCCGGATGCGAGGGCGATTCCCAAGCAAAGAGGTAATGCCACCAGGAAGACGACAACGCCTGCCGTCAAGTCTTTGGTTAAACCTGCCGGCGAAAGCGCAGACGTTTCGGAATTGGGCATTGTGAATCTCATTCCTCTCGGACATCTGTCGCGACGCAGTGAAGTGAATACTTCGCGGAAAAGCGTACGACACAATGTCTACCAGAACTGAATTGCGAGTCGTTCGTGATTCAGGGCTTCTTGAAGTGAGAAGTCAGTCGCTTCAAATTGTCTCTGAGTTTGTTCGCCTCCGTAGTCTGTCTGCTTTGTTCAGAGGGGACCGATCACATCTCCTTATCGATCGGGCTAAGTTCTTCAACGTTAAGTTTACGTTCTCTTTAGGGGCGAGTGTAGACCGGAGCTTTCCAGTCTTTCGGGAGTCTGCCTTGCGGCCGGACTCCGTATGCTCCGTCCGGGATGGGATGATCTTCCGGTTGAAGGATTGGAAGATCGTCTGGCAGGTGTTTGATTTTGAAGTCCTTGTATTGAATCTTCATCGCTGGCCCAACGTGAACTTGGACGGCCAAAACTCCTTCGAGGGCACGCCCCGATTCATCGAGGTCAATAAGGTCGGCGGTTTTGACTCCGTCAATCCAGTGCTGATGATGATTGCCTTCAACGAGCACCCGGTAGTCATGCCACTCGTCCGGGGCAAACGTTTGGACAGGCATTTTCTCGATCACCCAAGGTTGACCTTCGGAATCGATGATCACTTTTTCCCCGGTGTGCGAAAGGATGCGTCGCCCCTTCTCTTCGTAAAGCATCCCGTTGTATTCAGGGATGTTGGCCACAACATCGCACTGATAGCCGGTCACAATATCGAGACCCAGGTCCGGACGAGATGTGCCTCGATACTGGATTCCGCTGTTGCCTCCGGCAGTCACCTTCACTTTGACTCGCAGGTCGAAGTTGCGAATCGTTGAATCTTTCCAGGTGATGAAGCGATTCATTTTGAGCGAACCGTCTGTGACTCCAGTCAATGCTCCATCTTCTACGGACCAATACGCATCGTCCCCAGTCCAGCCGCGAAGCGACTTTCCGTCAAAGACTGAGACGAAGCCATCTTTGTCGATACGAGCTCCGACCTCTGCCGAAGCTTCCGGATGCGGGACAGTTGACGGGGCGAAGTGTTTCAGGGGATCGAGTTCGCCTCCGTAGGCTTTCACGTATTCGTCTGTTTGAGCCCGGAGTTCTTTGAGTGTCTCCTGATGCTGTGGATCGTCAGCAAGGTTGCGGAGTTCGTCGGGATCGCTCTTTAAATCGTGGAGGAATTCTTTCCCGCCATGATCGAAGTATCTCGCATACTTGAAGCGATCGCTGCGAACGCCTTCGAACGCTGGAATTCGCGAACGGACAGCAAAGTGTTCGTGAAAAGAATTCGTCCGCCAGTCTGCGGGTGTCTCATCACCAACGATTGGTGCCAAGCTGTGACCTTGGTAGGTCGCGGGAATCTCAACACCTGCCCAAGACAAAAACGTTGGGGTCAGGTCGACATTCAGAGCGATTGCTGAAGTCGTTTGCCCCTTGTGTTCGGCGGAGACTCTTGGGTCGGAGATGATCAGTGGAACACGCAGTGCGTTGTCGTAATGGGACCACTTCCCGGCCAGTCCCCGGTTCCCCATGTAGTAGCCGTTGTCGGCGGAGTAAACGATGATGGTATTGTCTGCTAAGCCAGCTTCTTCGAGTGCTTTCTGAAATCTCCCGATGGCCCCATCGATGCCGCTGACCATGCGATAGTAAGCTCTCATGTTCGTTTGATATTTGAGGTCAGTATTCCATCTCCAGAAAAAACGCTCGCGGTTAATCGTTGTTTGAAGGAAGTCGGGAAGGGCGTCGAAGATGGCGGGGTCACTGAGTCGAGGTGCCGGAATGGTGACGTCATCGTACATACCGTCGACCGCTCGTGGCCATGGGAAGTGACCGATTCCCGGGCGTCGGTCGGAGTCTTCCGCGTGACAGGCGTTGAACCACATATTCAGTGCGAAAGGTTTTCCTTCAGGCTGTGATTTGATGAACTCGATGCCACGATCGACGATGACTTCAGTTTCGTGACGAAGGCTGCCATCGGGTTGCTTCTTGTAAAACGGATTGCGTCCGATCGCTTCAAAGTCGTCGAAGTGATCCTGCGGGCGATAGCCTTGCGGCATCTTTGCATGCCACTTTCCGAAGTACCCGGTGCGGTAGCCATTGGCTCGCAGCAGGTCGGAATAGAGAGTTTGAGCGACATCCGCGCGAGTCGATTCGGGATCGCTGGGCGTTCCGTAGCTGCGACCGACTTGACCGGTGAGGATCGTCGTTCGACTCACCCAGCAGATCGCCTGACTGACGAACGCGTTTTCGAAACGAGTTCCCTGTTGTGCGAGCCGATCGATGTTGGGAGTGTGAACAATCTCGTTTCCATAACAACCGAGCGTGCTGATTGTTTGATCATCTGTGAAGAAGAAAACAATGTTCGGCCGGTCATCCGCTAGTAGCGACCCGCTGAAGATGAGGAGCCAGGTTCCCAGACAAAGTAGCGACTTCATAGAATGATCCACGATTTTTCAGCAACAACATGAGAAACGCAAACAACTTATAAACGACGAGTTGTGTGACGTTCAATGATGACAGTGCGGAAAAGGTACTTGGATTCAAGCACGCGACTTAGAAAGCTCGTTGTTGAAGTTGTCTGTGCAGTCGTTGAAATTCGCTATGATGATTTTCGTTGTGTTTGCCGGTGCAAACTTGCGAAGGCATTTCCGTTTCTGCCCAAGAACTGAATCCATGAAAACGAAACTGCGAAGTCAAAGAGCCTGTCAGGCGTGTGTTTTATTGATCGGTCTCAGCTTCGTTGCCTGTACGATCTCGGTTGATCAGGCCGTTGCGGAAGAATTCAATCCGGCAATGCTCACTCCGCAGAGTTGGGTCTACACAAAGCCTCTCGTCACTCCCGAAAAACGTGATGACGAACCGAGTCGTGCTCAGAAGGATCCCACCATTGTTTTTCACGATGGAGCGTGGCACCTGTTCATGACGGTCAAACTCCCGGGCCGGTCGGCGATTGAATACTGTTCTTTCTCGGATTGGAACGACGCTGATTCCGCCGAGCGGACGTTGATCGACGTCAGTGACAGCGACTACTTTTGCGCAGCTCAGGTGTTCTACTTTCGGCCGCACAAGTTGTGGTATCTCATCTATCAGGATGCGAATCCCTCGGGAAACAAGATGAGAGTGGCTTACTCGACGACCCGCGAGATCAACGATCCACACTCCTGGACGAAGTCAAAAGCAGCACTCGATGGTGGGCCTGATGATCCACGACAGGTGGGTGGACTCGATTACTGGATCATCTGCGATGACACACACGCCTATCTTTTCTTCACAAGTTTAAATGGCAAGATGTGGCGGATGAAGACAAGTCTTGAGGAGTTTCCAAACGGATTCAACGACTGCCAACTGGCTCTTGAAGCACAGATTTTCGAAGCCAGCCACACCTACCGCATCGATGGGACGAATCAATTCCTCACGCTCATCGAAGAGAACGGGCGTCGATACTTCAAAGCTTACCTTGCTGACCGGCTCGATGGAGAATGGACTCCGCTTGCCGATTCTGCGGACCATCCTTTTGCGAGTTGGAAGAACATTCGACCAGCCGACGGCGTAGCTGCCTGGACGGACAACGTCAGTCACGGGGAACTCGTTCGCCTCACAAATGACGAGACATTGACGATCGATCCGAACAACCTGCAATTCGTCTTTCAAGGAATGTTCGACCGTGACAAGAACTTGAAAGGGTACGGTGACTTCAACTGGAAAATCGGAATTCTGACCCCGGACACCGATCGTCAATAAGTCTTGTTTCTCAAGCTTTCGGAGTGTCCGGTGAAGAAGTGGAGTTGTAAATCACCGGCATCTTTCCTTTCCAAGTTTGCCAAAGGTCATCGTCTTCGATCAGTTCAGCCATGAAGTTCGCAACGTTGATCCGACTGGTTTTCCCGGCATCGAAGATCGCACTTCGAATGGGCGATGCGTGAAGCGAGTAGGGGCTGACGTTCGCTTCGTCGATCAAGGTGTCTGGTCGAACGACGACCCACTCGAGTTGGTTGTTCGAATGACCGATCGCCGATCTCAAAAACTCAGCAGCGTCTTCGTTGTCTGCATGAGGAGGGATGACGTATCGCAGCAATCCCACGATGCAAAGCTGCGCGAACGAAACTTTCTCATTGAGGTCTCGATTGCGATTTCCAGTCGTGTTCATCAACACAAACTTGAACGTCCGTTCCGGCTTGGTGTTCTGAACTGCTGAGCAGACTCGTCGCGCTGCCTCGGTGACCAGTCGATACGGAGGACCGAAAATCCCTCGTAGCGAGAGATTGTGTCCCAGGCAAGAAGTAGCGGCATCACAATCTGAAATGAGTTCTTCAAGCGTCGTTTCATCGAGATCAAGGACGCTCGCTTCTGTCAGAGTAAGGTTCTCATTCTGGACGAGTTCATTGGGCAGACTCGTGATTGATCGCACGACGGCGTGTACTTCGTGCCCTTTTTCAAGAAGCTGAATGAGGAGCTGTTTTCCAGTCGCTCCTGTTCCTCCCAACACCAAAACTTTCATCAGCGATCCTGCTGTGCGAGTGCGAACGTCGAGTTCGCAGTTTTCTTGAAGAACTGAGCCTCGACCATGAGGCTCAGGCCGCTGTATCTTGATCGGAGTTGGCTGCCAGCATCAACCCATGAGTGCTGTGGAAAATCAACTCCCTCGAAGACCTTCACAACTCTTAACACTTCTCAAGGCAAAGCATGCAATCGAAACGGTCTCTCTTCCTTTTGGGCTGTTTCATTGTGGTGGTCGTCTTTGTCAGTTTCTTTCTCCTCTCCCAAACTGCGGATATTCGTTCTGCGATGTTGTCTGCTCGTTGTAACGAGCGAATGCGTCTGGCCTACGCTTCGCTTGCAGATTTCGTGGAACGCACCGGTGATCTTCCGAGGGATGAAGAAGGCAACTTCTCGCCTGAGTTGTTGATTTGCCAAGCTGAGAACGCGGACGGCTGCCTGACTAAAAGTGACTGCACTTGCTCGCTAGCTCCCGGCGAATCTGAACCGTTCGAGGGAATCTTGTGGAATCGCCACCTGGATATGGAGAGCTTTCGACCATCACAAGCGGGTCAACTGAAACCGAAAGATGTTGTTGTTATCTGTCACGACATCCAGCCCACACACTTCATGAATCGATGGGTACCCGGAAGTCCTGGACGATGGTCGTTCGTCATGGGCGATGGAAGTCTGCACACAGTGATTTGTCCTGTCGACGAGTACGAAGATTGGATTAACGAGTCGTTTGTGAAGGGCAACCCACGGTTTCCTGAGCAACTCGACACATCAATCCAATAGCCACAGCGATGAAGAAATCGTCATTCGTTTCACTGTTGAGCTTGCTTGAGTTGCGAAGCCGAAGTCGACAAAGATTGGCCCGCATGATCGCCATTCGATTTGTGAACTCCGCAAGAAGTCTCGTGCTGATTGTTGTAGTTTTGACAAATTGGTTCTAGAAACGTAGTTAGGAACTGTCTAGAAACGAGGATACGCATTCTTCCTTGAACAGATCAGATTGGGAACTCCTTCGATATTTCAGAAACCGAGAGGTTCAAGTAACTGTCGTTGAAGAGAAAGCTGTGTGTTCGTTTCTCTTTCCTATCACACTCCATTCTTGTCCATCGTTAGCGGTCAGTTCTGACTGTCACGAACTGACTGACAGCGATCATCACTTCTGTCATCTTCAAAAGAGGCATTCTCATGAGACTGATAACGCGTTCTGCGTTGACACTGTCGCTGGTGCTGAGTTGCGGGCTGTTCGCTCAGGCACAGGACAAACCTAACTTTCTGGTCATCTTTGGTGATGACATCGGCCAGTCCAACATCTCCGCTTACACGAGAGGGTTGGTGGGTTATCAAACTCCCAACATCGATCGGATCGCCAAAGAAGGGATGCTCTTCACCGATTACTACGCAGAGCAGAGCTGCACAGCTGGACGATCGACATTCATTACTGGGCAGTGTACCTATCGCACAGGGCTCTCCAAAGTTGGTCTTCCGGGGGCGGATCTTGGTCTTCAGAAAGAAGATCCAACCATCGCTGAACTGCTGAAGCCACACGGTTACGCAACCGGCCAGTTCGGAAAAAATCATCTCGGAGACAAGGACGAATTTCTTCCTAGCAATCATGGTTTTGATGAGTTTCTCGGCAACCTGTATCACCTCAATGCTGAGGAAGAACCAGAAAATCGGAACTATCCGAGAGACCCAGAGTTCCGCAAGAAGTACGGGCCTCGTGGTGTGATCAAGTCGAGTTCCGATGGAAAGATCGAAGACACCGGTCCGCTCACCAAAAAGCGTATGGAGACTGTCGATGACGAAACCTCCGATGCTGCCGCTGACTTCATGGAACGTCAGGTCAAAGCGAAGAAGCCATTCTTCTGCTGGTTCAACTCAACACGTATGCACTTCCGAACACACGTCCGTGAAGAGCTGCGTGACGAGCCAGGTTTGACCGCTCGCACTGAGTACGCTGACGGAATGCTCGAACACGACGGTGACGTCGGGAAGCTTCTCGACAAACTTGACGACCTTGGAATTACCGAGAACACGATTGTCATCTACACGACCGACAACGGTCCTCATAAGAACACATGGCCGGATGCTGCTGTCAGCCCGTTTCGGAATGAGAAAAACTCAAACTGGGAAGGTGCTTTCCGAGTCCCCGCGATGATTCGCTGGCCAGGAAAGATTGAGGCAGGCAGTGTCTCGAATGAAATTGTCAGCGGTCTGGATTGGCTGCCAACACTTCTCGCCGCCGCAGGGGAAGATGATATCAAAGAGAAGCTTCTCAAAGGTCATGAAGCGGACGGTAAGTCATTCAAAGTTCATCTCGATGGATTCAACATTCTGCCTTACTTGACCGGAGAAGAAGAAGAGTCACCACGGAACTCCTTCTTCTACTTCAACGATGATGGCCAGATTGTTGGTCTTCGCTTTGAGAACTGGAAACTCGTCTTCCTGGAACAACGTGCACAGGGAACGCTCAAGATCTGGGCGGAGCCGTTTACAACGTTGCGACTTCCGAAAATGTTTGATCTCCATGCCGACCCCTACGAGCAGGCAGATATTACTTCAAACACCTATTACGATTGGTTGCTCGACCACGCATTTCTGCTGGTTCCAGCTCAGCAATATGTCGGAACATTCCTGGAAACGTTCAAAGAGTTTCCACCCCGACAAAAACCTGCCAGCTTTAATCTCGAGGACGTGATGGACAAGTTGCAGGAAGGTGTCAATCACTAATGCCGAAGTGATCGATCACTGAACTGTCTGCGAACTGAGCGGGGCATCAGGAATGATGCCCCGTTTTTCATTTGCTAACTCGAATTGTCAAGGCTTTCGTTTTGAGAGAACAAAGTGAATTGCGAAGGAATGCTTTCGGAACCAGCTTCCTGAACGATCGGAGAAGACAAGCATGTTCGAACTCGATCCAAGTCAATTGACTCAACAGCAGAGAGACATGGTTCAACTCTGGGAAGATCATGTCGTTGCCGAATTTGAAGATAAAGATGCAGCCGCTTCTTGCGGAACGATGGTTGATGAACCTTACGTGAACCATGTTCCAACTTTGGCTGGCGGCAAGGGGCGAGAGCATCTCGAACATTTCTACGCGAACTACTTCATCCCTCACAATCCGCCGGATGTCGAAACGGAACTCATCTCGCGAACGGTCGGTCAAGACCGCATCGTTGATGAATTTGTCTTCCGATGCACACATTCCCGACAAATCGATTGGCTGCTGCCGGGCGTACCGCCCACGAATCGACGCCTCGAACTTGTGATCGTTGTGATCATCTCATTCGAAAACGGAAAGATGAAAGAGGAGCACATCTACTGGGATCAAGCTTCTGCACTTGTGCAAGTCGGTCTGATCGATCCGTCAAAGCTTCCCGTCGTGGGTGCCGAAGCTGCGCAGAAAATGCTCGATCCAGATTCGGTTCCTTCAAACGGGTTGATCAAACGCTACGTCGACGACGACAAGCTGTAGCGGCCTGGGCTGTTCATACTTGCCTGAGTTTCTTGATGGATGAGCGGCAGTTACACTCCCCGCAGATTCCAATGTTTTCAGTCAGGTATTGATCAATGGCCAAGTCGAAAGTCGTCGTCACGGATTTCATTCACCCTCCACTCACGCACGAGGAAAAGATTCTCGGTGAAGTGGCCGACATTGTCGCGCTTAATGCGTTCTCAGAAGAAGATCTCGTTGGCAAGATCGAAGACGCGGACGCGATCATGCTTTACCACTTCATCTCGCTGTCAGAGAAGACGATTTCGCGTTTGGAAAACTGCAAGCTGATCGTCCGCTGCGGGGTTGGCTTCGATAATGTCGATCGAGTTTTCGCACGCTCTCGCGAAATCGACGTGGCCAATGTTCCCGATTACGGAACCGAAGAAGTCGCCGATTCTGCGATCGGGATGATGCTGACGCTGGCTCGCGGCGTGCATTACATGAACAGCCGATTGCAGCGAGGAGAAGGTCCTTGGGTTTATGAACAGGTGAAGCCGACGCATCGCCTGCGTGGAAGAGTCTTCGGAATGATCGGAGCCGGAAGAATTGGAACAGCGACCGCTCTCCGGGCGAAGGCTCTCGGAATGCGTGTTGTCTATTACGATCCCTACGTGCCGGACGGTCGAGACAAGTCGCTGGGTATTGAGCGGATCGAAAATCTCTCAGACCTTCTCACCATCTCAGACGTGGTCAGTGCTCACTGTCCACGTACTGAGGAGACTCAGCACATCCTGAATGACGAGACCATTGCCCAAATGAAGCAAGGATCGATTCTCGTCAACACCGCTCGGGGAGGAGTTGTCGATGCTCACGCTGTCTTGCGAGCCATCGAGTCCGATCATCTTCGGGCTGCCGCCTTAGATGTGCTGGAGACCGAACCGCCCGACGAAAACGATCCGCTGATGAAGGCATGGCGAGATCCATCCCATCCCGCTTTCGACCGGATCATCATCAATCCACATGCTGCGTTTTACTCCGAAGAGGGGCTGGACGATATGCGAATCAAGGGGAGCCAGAACTGTCTGCGAGTGCTGACAGGCGAGAAGCCCCGAAACGTCGTGAACTAAATCATCGAACTGTTCGGATGTTTACTGTGTCGGCGGTCGTTATTCCCAATGAAGATCGCCAGCAGAGAGTTTCTGGCAAATTCGATTTGGAGAATGCGAAGAGACTTGACGGTCAGGGTTTTAACTGACATGATTCTCGTTTCCCCAAATTCTCTGGGGAAATGTCTGTCGTATTTTGACGTAAGTTGAGGCAAGTCAGGAACTAAAGTCCATGGGACGATACACCGGCCCAAAAGCCCGAATCAATCGCCGCTTAGGTTTTCAAGTCTTTGAAAACGCTGGAGCTGTTCGTGCGTCTGAGCGAAAAGAATATCCTCCAGGGATGGCTCAGCGGCGTCGCAAGACCAGCAACTACGGGTTGGCTCTGGTCGAAAAGCAGAAGATCAAGTTCTATTACGGGTTCCGTGAAAAGCACTTGCGTCGCTACTTCGATAAAGCTCGTCACACCAAGGGGAACACCGGGGAAAACCTGATGATCCTCTGCGAACGACGTTTGGACAATGTCGTACGTCGTGCAGGGTTCACGTTGACTCGTCCGCAAGCCCGACAGGGAATCGTGCATGGGCACTTCCTGGTCAACGGCCGCCGAGTCGATCGCCCTTCATTCATCGTGCGTCCAGGAGATGTTGTGACGATCAAGAATCGTCCAAACCTGTCGCAGCTCTACAAAGAGTTGAGCGAAGCTGCTGGTGAGCCAGAATGCGGCTGGATCAACTTCGATCGCAGCGAATTGAAAGCGATTGTCACCTCTCTTCCAACATTCGAGGAAGTCAGTCTTCCAGTGAACGTCGGACAGGTCGTGGCCTTCCTTTCACGATAGTCGAAAAGTCCAAAGCCACTTCGACGCTTTGGTTTTCGCATACGAATCAATCAACAGGTGGTTGGAATGTTCCAGCCACCTGTTTTTTGTTGCCCGGGTAGAACTTCCGATGGAAACAGATCGGCAAATCTAGATCGATCGTTCACATTCGGACGACTGACTTTTAGCTGACAGCCTGGTGTTGCTAATTTAAAGCATTTTTGATTTGGTGTGCACTCCCTCGCACGAGCAAACACAGCCGTTTATCTTATGAAACAGAGCAAGCGAGTGCACAGGAAAGAGCAACTTGCTCTCAGTCGACGTCCTTTCAACCCGGAGCTGTTATGAGCGAACGAAAACTGTCGCGTCGAGATCTCATTGCGTCATCTGCCGCCGGAACTCTGGCTGTTGTCGGAGGAGCCGGTTTCGATTCTGCTCAAGCAGCCGAAGAGAAAAAGCAGCCCAGTCGAACACCGCGAATTGCAACGTCGACGTACTCTTACTGGCGATATCGCCCGGATTCAAAGCTCTCTATCGTTGATTGTATCGATCTGGCTGCTGAAGCGGGCTTCGATGGTGTCGAAGTTCTTCATGTGCAGATGACCGATGAATCGAATTCCGCGCTGCAGGCGATCAAACAGCGAGCCTTTCGAAACGGTCTCGACCTCTGCGGGTTCTCAACTCATCAATCCTTCGTCTCCCCTGATCCGGAGAAACGTAAGGAGAATGTGGAGAAGACCAAACATCAGATTGAATTGGCCTATGCCATGGGAATTCCGACGATTCGTGTGAATACCGGTCGCTGGGGAACCATTGGAAGCTTTGACGATCTCATGGCGAACAAAGGGATCGAGCCGATTCTCGATGGCTACACTGAAGACGAAGGCTTCAAGTGGGTCATCGACAGCCTTGAGCAGTGCTTGAAGAAAGCTGAAGAGTGCGGAGTGGTTCTCGGCCTCGAAAATCACTGGGGATTGGGGCGAAATGCAGAAGGAGTTGTTCGCATCATCGACGCGATCCAATCGCCCTGGCTGCGAGCAACTCTCGATACAGGGAACTTCCTCGAACGACAATACGAGCAGTACGAAATCCTCGCCCCATATGCGGTCTTCGTTCAGGCGAAAACGTACTACGGAGGCGGAACGTGGTACACAATTGATATCGACTACGATCGCGTCGCCGAGATTCTTCGCTCCGTCGACTATCACGGATACATCTCACTGGAGTTCGAAGGACAGGAAGGGCACGAGTCAGCGATTCCGAAGAGCCTGAACATGTTGAGAAGAGCGTTCTCGTAATCAGCTCGCCTTCCAAGCTCTGAGCAGCAACAAGCTATGGATTCAGGAGTTCAGTGATCTGCTCCTGAATCCATTCCTCGTCCCCCGGTTCGTAGTTGACGAAATACCCGACGACGATCCCTTCTGAATTGATGAAGAACGTTGTCGGATTGTGCCACACTTGTAGCTGCTCGTCAGTACTCGCCTTCAAAATTGAAACGACTGAGAACTCCCATTTTGTCTTGGAAGCGATCTCGGTGACTCTCTCGTTCGGCAACGAAATCGCAGCTGCAATGACGTAGCCTACGCCGTCGAGTTTGTTGAGTGCGTTGGCCAGCTTTCGGCACTCCTGATCAGCGTTTGACCAGACAGTGAGTAAACCGGATGTGCCGTTTCGAAGCTCGTCGAAAGTCTGAGCGGCTCCATCATTTGAGACCAGTTGGACCGGCGGGAGCGGTTTGCCCAACAGCTTTTCTGGAGCCCCACGTCCGGGAGAATGCCGGAAGTTCATTTGCTCAAAGCCCAGCTCTTTCGCAAACACTTCTGCCGGAGAGACTCCTGCAATTTGACCGAAGAGATGGTCAGCATTGTCCCGCGCAAAGTCGGTACTGCGAAGGTCGAAGATCAGTCGGTTTTTCTGCGGGAGATTGAGTCCTTCAACGTTCGCCTTGATGGAATCTCGAAGTGGGCCAGACAAGTCCTTGGTAGTTGTATCGATCGGCTGTCGGATTCGTACGAAACAGTCGTAATCACCAAGCAGATATCGCGACAGCCGTGTCCGCAACGGGAAAGCTCGCGAATAGAAGTCGCCGACTCCATCCTCGCTATTGTCTTCAGGCTCTTCGAATTTTGAGGCTGGTCCGAAACGGTCATCCCAGGACACAGAGGTCCATGTCTTCGATGTTTTTACTTCTTCGAAGCCCGCGTTTCGGCAAATGTTCTCCAGTGCCTGTTCGAGAAAGTTTTCCGAGTCCTTATTGTTTTCGAAGGACTCGAATCGAATGAACATATGGATCGACGTGTGGCCATCTTCGCGAAATTCCCGGAGTGACTTCAACAAGCCCAACAGCCCTAATTCCGCCAGGTCGACCTGTCCTCCTTCCAAAGAATCACTACAGTTGACGACCGCGTATAATGAGGCTTTCGACGAAAGCAGTCGCTGATGAAGTTCGGTTGTGATCGGCTCGATGAAGTAGGTTTCTGCGAACGATTGTTTCGGCGAGAAGGAAAGCACTAATGCGGCAATCAGGCCCAACTGCATGATGGACCGCACGGTGAATCGTTGACTTCTCGAGCGCACAAGCATGATTGATCTACTCCACGGATTGAGCGATTGTTTCCGCTCATGATGCCACTATGGGCAATCTGACTGCAACCGATGAGAGTGATTCAGGCACACTGAGTTCATGGACGACATTCAAGAATTCCTTCCCGAAGATCAGCAAGTCACCGCACTTCGGCGAAGACTGAGAACATGGTTTCGCAAGCACGGGCGGATTCTTCCGTGGCGGGAGACGCGTGATCCGTATCAGATTTGGGTCAGCGAGATCATGCTTCAACAGACGACGGTGAAGGCGGTCGTTCCCTACTTCGAACGGTTCTTAAAACGATTTCCGACTGTTGAAGCACTGGCAGCTGCGAGTGAGGAAGAGGTTCTGCAAGCCTGGGAAGGACTGGGATATTACAGCCGCGGACGAAATCTCAGGCGGGCTGCCATTGAGATCTGTGAGACTTTTCACGGTGAATTTCCCAAGGCACTTGAAGATCTCCAGTCGTTGCCGGGAGTTGGTCGCTACACCGCCGGAGCGATTCGTTCGTTTGCCTTCGACTTACCTGCACCGATCGTCGAAGCCAACACTCTCCGGTTATATTGCCGTCTGCTGGGCTACGACGGAGATCCTCGTGATCGAACCGGTGAGCGATTGTTGTGGAGTTTTGCCGAACGTTTACAACCGCAACGCAACGCTGGTGAGTTGAATCAGGCACTGATGGAACTTGGCTCTCAAGTTTGCACACCGGCGTCTCCGGATTGTGCGAAGTGTCCTGTCAGTTCACATTGCCGTGCGTTCGAAAATTCCAGTCAGGACTCCATTCCCTGGAAGCGAGAGCGACCCAAGGTCACACATCTCGTCGAAGCAACCGTGGCGATTCGTTCGGGATCGACTTATCTCGTGCGGCAACGCCAGTCCGATGAACGTTGGGCCGGCATGTGGGACTTTCCACGATTTGAAGTTCCCAGTCTCAACTCGCGATCGCGCATGACGCCACAAAGTTTGAACAAACTGATCGCGGCGGTTCAGGATGAGCTTGCTCAAACCCTCGAAATCGAAGTGGAGAACCTGGAACTCGTGACCGAGATTCGACACTCCGTCACGCGCTATCGAATTCGATTGCTCTGCCTGAAGTGCAATTTAGTTGATTCGAGCAAGTCGGAAGGAATCGTGGCTGCGAGCAACGGCGACATCCAATGGAAAACGCTTCAAGAACTGGGAGAACTTCCGATGCCTCGCACCGGACGTCAGTTTGAGAACATTCTCTCCGGGAAGAATTCATGACACCGCAGGCGGCTCCGTCTGCACAAGTTCCTTCCGTGACCCGCCGAGGGAGATGGCTCCTGTCGGGGCGGGAAATGTGCGATTTGGAAGTTCAATCTCAAACATGCAGCCCGGATTTCCGTTCAATCGATCTTTGATTTGAATCTTCCCGTGAGACTTCTTCACTAGAGTGTTCACGATATACAGCCCGAGCCCGGTCCCTTTGCGGCGTCGTTCGAGTTCACTTCCGCCGCGATAGAAAATCTGGAAGACATCTTTGCGATCGTCTGGAGAGATCCCGGTTCCATTGTTCGCCAGTTGAATCATGACACGGCTTCGACCGTGCGGTTTAACTCGAATCACGACCTCGGGCGGCGTCCCGGCGTACTTGACGGCATTGTCGACGAGATTGGCGAAGACGAGATCAAGCACGATCTTCTTGGCTTTGACGCGAACCTGTTCAACTTCGAAGGTGAAGACGTCTTCGAGGTTGACGTTCCAGTTCAAGCAAGCTGTTTCTGCGTACTGTCGGAGAAGCGGCCCAATTTCAATGTTCGCGGGTTCGTCATTGTCGCCGAGCGCGTCGAGTCTGCCGACCTCCAGAAGCTGGCTGATCAAGCTGTCGAGACGCCGCAATTCGTTGGCCATCACTCCGTGAAACTCGTCCCGCTTTTCTTCGGAGAGATTCCGCATTCGCAACGTCTCCAGATAGAGCTGCAGAGAGGCGATTGGCGATTTGAGCTCATGGGTAACACTATCAACGAAGTTGGCTTGTCGGTTGTTGAGGCCGATTTCTTTTAAGGTCAACACGAGCCAAGCGGAGAGGCCAGCCAGAATCAACGTAAACGCGACGACGCCGATCGTCAGTGCTCCCCAGAGCGAACGCTGAGCAAGCACGATGATCCAGCAGATCATGAGAGTGACATTCAACACCATCAAGCTGACACTCAGCGTGATGGGAAGATGAATCTTGCTGCGT
This sequence comes from Thalassoglobus sp. JC818, assembly GCF_040717535.1. Lineage (NCBI taxonomy): Bacteria > Pseudomonadati > Planctomycetota > Planctomycetia > Planctomycetales > Planctomycetaceae > Thalassoglobus > Thalassoglobus sp. JC818. The sequence continues at coordinate 492,814 of NZ_JBFEFI010000004.1, read as the reverse complement.
CGGCGGAAGTACGTAGCCATAGAATTGTCAGTTGGGTCTGTGGGGGAGTCGTCCCCCTCAGAGTTGCTGGCCCAATATCAGCTTATGGAGCAGGCGGAAGCAGGGGACCGTTTCCTGAATCATCGGATGCTGGTTCGGGAGAAGACGTTTCAACCGGGTCAACTTCGTCCGGAAGTGGTGGAATAATACTCGAGTTCTCTTCTGCGGGGAAACTCAACGAGTCGGAGTCTGTCTCTGAAACAGGGGCTACGGTCTCGGGCTCGTTCTGCGGAATCGCTTCCTGATCGGCCACTGCTGCCGCGGGAAGATTAGGAATCTGTTCCGCTTGATCAAGTTGAGGAAGCAAAAAGGCGACGAGGTGTTCCTGACTTCCGTTAAATCGGATCGCGGATTCGATGAGGTTCTTCGATCGAGAATCCCCATCTAGGTAAAGCAATCCTCCGAGCAGGAAGAGTCGGTTTGGATCGCGTACATCGCGGCTCGCCCATTCTGCCACGCGTGTTTTGACTCTCTGTTTTTCCCCTTCATTGTGCGGGCCGAACATTTCGTCAAGGGTGACGGGAGCGTACAACCAAGTGGAGTCGATCGAGATCGCTGATTTCAGCTCCTCGACTGCCTCATCGAACCGACTTCTCGCTGCCAACGTGATGGCGTTGCGGTAGCGAGGAGATGCCAGCCCGGGTGCTTCGCGCATGGCGTTCTCATAGTTCTCCGACGCTCCCAGGTAATTTGTGAGTGCAAACTTCTGATCTCCGCGTGCTTCGAAGCGACGACTCCGCTCGAGCTCGATCTCGGTGAAAGGTTTCGCGACGATATGTCGCTTCGGACCCTGAGCGTTTGCCTGATTGGCGTTGAGAACCTGATCGATCGGGTCTTGTTGTGGGATTGGCTGAAAGAGCGGAACGTTTCCGTTGGCGTCTGCAATGGCATCATCAACGATCGTTCCTGACTGTCCGAACTCTGCGACACTGGGAGGCTGAGCGTAAGGGTACGCCGACTGATAGGAGAGATAGCCCCACGGAGCAAATTGCGGGTAAAAGAATCCGTTGTACCCACCCCATGAGACACCGAATCCGGGAGCACCCCAGCCGTAGTAAGCGGGGACGTAATACGGATTCCCGACATAAAACGAGTAACCGGGATAGGAAACTGCTCGGCCGCTCGCTGAATAGACTCGTCCCGAACCGCCGCCATACCATGGGCGACCGTATCGAAGCTCGTATTGATAGTGTGCTTGAGTCGGACCGTAGGGTCGACCGGTTGCGCCGTAGACAAGCGGGTAGCTGCGACCTCGTTTTCCCGGCGGGCCGCTCAGGCCTGTTTCCGCGCAGAATGCAACGATGGAGCAGATGATCAGGAAGTACTGGATGCTTCGAAACATGAAAATCTCCAATCACGGCGTCGACTTTCATTATAGTGTCGCCAAATGCGAGTGGCATCCCTTTTCCCGAATGATCAACGAAAAGCCACCTCTCCGATTCCATCACGTGAATTGGGAGGTGACGTGTCAGCGAAAAACACTCTGATGAACGAATTGTCTCGCACCGAGACCCCGATCAACTCGATAACCTCTCGACTTCAGAGACTCATTGCGGTCTTCTTTCTCGTTCAGTGTGCGTTGACGTGGCCACTCTGGGTGTGTCCCGGCTTTCCACAGATTCCGTGGTTTTCTTTGCTGACGGGCGTTCCCTTCTGGGTCGACTACGTTTTCTTAGCAGGTATCGTGATTGGAGCTTTGGGAGTCATTGCGAACGGGACTGTTCGCGGGCGCGACATCTTTCCGGGGCTTCTCTACTCAGCTGCAGTGGGGCTTGTCCTGTTCGACCAGCATCGGCTGCAACCGTGGACGCTACAGCTGATCGTTTCCGGTTTGTTGCTTTGGTGGGCTCCCAATTCTCGCGGGCTGCAATGCAATCGATGGTTCGTCTGCAGCATCTACATCTATTCAGCGATCTCAAAACTGGATCTGACATTTTTGGATGCGCACGGTCAGCTCTTGTTGAACGCAGGCTTGAACAGCTTCGGAGTGGAAACCAATTACTGGTCACCGGAGTCGCGTCGATGGATGGCGTTGTTGCTGCCCGTCGGCGAAATGTTGATTGGTCTCTTACTTCTGTTTCGGCGGACGAGAAGTCTGGGACGTTGGGCGTCGTATATGATGCATGGGCTACTGATCTGGATGCTTGGACCAATGGGGCTGAATCACGAGTACGGAGTTCTCGGATGGAACCTTTACTTCATCCTCCAAAACCGATTGCTGTTTGCTTCAGATGTGGAGACCCCTCAAAGCGTTGAAGAACATGTAAGCATCAACCCATGGCGGGGCCGAATTGCTGTCGCGATGACGGGGCTGGTCATCGGTTTGCCAATATTTGAAAACTGGAACCTGTACGATCATTGGCCCGCCTGGGCTGTCTACTGTTCGCGACCGGCGAAGGTTCGCGTCGAGTTGGTTCCCGCTGAAGGAGATCAGATTCCCGAAGAATTCAAAGACTTTGTCACACCAGGACCGGTCTTCAGCGAGTCCGAAGAGCTCTCGATCGACAAGTGGTCGTTTCAAACTCGGTATTGCCCAGTCTATCCACAGCTACGCTATCGACTCGCCGTCTCGAAAGCACTTCTCGATCGTCTTCCCACAGAGTCATTTCAAATTGAAATCGAACTGACCCCCGATCGATGGACTGGAGTTCGAGAAGCGGTCAGCTTATCGAACCGCCAGGAACTGGATGAGTATTGCGAACGATTTTGGATCAACACTCGACCGCGTGCAGCGGAGTAAGCGTGAGGTCATTACCACTGATCGTCGCGGGGGAACTGTGGATTGAGCATCGCAAATTGTTCGATCAGGTCGCGAGACTGATCGTCGATGTCTTTCGGAACAACAATCTTGATGACCACGAATTGATCGCCGGTCGTTCCCGTTCGAGGATTACGAAATCCTTTGCCTCGCAAGCGTAGCTTTGCTCCCGAAGAGGTTCCCGCCGGAAGTGTCACGCTAACCTGTTCACCTGTCAGAGTTGGGACATCGATCTTTGCACCGAGGATCGCTTCGGTCACCGAAACCGGAGCTTCGACCGAGACGTTGTTTCCATCTCGGCGGAAGTAGGGATGCGGAGCCACATTGACTGTCACCAGTAGATCCCCGTTCGGTCCTCCGTTTCTTCCGGGTTCGCCCTGACCAGCGAGGCGAATCGATTTGCCGGACTCGATTCCGGCAGGGATTTTCACCGTCAGTCTTTCAACTTTTCCGCCACGCTGCATCGAAAGATCGTAGTCTCCGCCGGATGCGGATGTTTGGAATGGGACCTGAATGGATGTCGTGACGTCCTGCCCCTTCATCGGCCGAGCTGATTGACGAGCCCGTCCTCCACCACCACCGAACATGCCGCCGAACAGACTTTCGAGATCGACTGCTCCGCCTCCGCCGAAGATGTCTCGCAAATCGACATCGACGGGGCCTCCGCTCCGGAATGGATTCCCTTGCTGCGGACCTGCTCCACCTTGAGCGTGTTTCCAGTGTTCACCGAACTGGTCGTATTTCTTGCGTTTGTCTTCGTCACCCAGAACGTCGTAGGCTTCTGCTGCATCCTTGAATCTCTTGGCTGCAGCGTCGTCATCCGGCTTCGCGTCCGGGTGATTTTCACGGGCAATCTTTTTGAAAGCTTTGCGAATTTCGTCCTTGGTTGCCGATCGGGAAACACCTAAAACTTGATAGTAGTCCATCTTTCGTGGGCAATCTTCTTGAATTCTTTGTGACAGTATGAGTACTTGATAGGCGAAGAATTTTCGGCGAACGAAACGTCATTGTTCGCCCTTTGTAGAAAAAAGACAACCGAACGATCCATGCCAGTTCAATTTGAATACCGAAGCCGAACGCAATCTCCGCTTTCCCCTCTCATCGGCTGTCTTCCCGTCTTTCTGATCCTGATTCTGATGTGCCTTCTGCCGTCTCTGCTTTTCGATCTGGGGCATTCGATTCTGACCAAACTCGGCCTCTCATCAGCAGTTGCTGGATTGACCGTGATCGGAGTCTTTTTCGGATCGTTTATCAATGTCCCGGTGTACGAATTTCGACGAGACGACCTGCAACCGGAGTTGCGGTATGGTCCCATTGGTCAGGCATTTGAGCGGGACTATCAGCGAGTCTCTTCACGAACTCAAATTGCGATCAATATCGGGGGATGCCTGATTCCGGTCCTCCTCGCGATTCATCAAGCGGTCCGAGTCGCAGGCTTTGGAAACTCCGCGATTCTCGCGACGCTGATCGTGGCGGGGCTAAGTATCGGAGTCTGCTACAAAACAGCACGTCCGGTGGAAGGGATTGGAATTATGATGCCCGGTCTCGTTCCGCCGATCCTGTGCGTTGTTTCCTCATGGATTCTGCTTCCCGAGGGAACTCCGGAAGAACGGACAGCTGCGGCATTTATTGGTGGAGTGGCGGGGCCAGTCATCGGAGCTGATCTGATGCACCTGAGAGATGTTCTGAAGACCCCGGTCGGAATCATGTCGATCGGCGGAGCAGGCACCTTCGATGGAATCGTTCTCTCAGGCATGCTGGCAGCTTTGTTGTCCTGAAGACGCGACGGTGACGAATGAATCGGCGTTCTCCAAGCACTCAGACAGACGAGAGTTCGTGGGCTTTTAGAATCCCTGTTGGTCGATCAGCTGATCGGAAATAGAAAAGTCCGCAGTTGATGACATCAACCGCGGACTTTTTTCGATTCGACTTCTTCAGCTCGGAACGAGTGAATGGCACATCCTATCCGAGATTTCAATCACACTTTGATCTAGTTTGAAGGGCCGCCGATGACGTTTGGTTGGTCGAGTCGGAAGCTGTCGACGCACTTTTTCAGTTTCTCGCCAGCTCGTTCCCACTGTGATTCAAGGGCGGTAGCTGTGACGAGGTAGACCTTATTGTCGCGCTTGTGAGCAGCTGTGTACCAGTGCAGGGTCTTGCTCTGAGTCGTTCCGGTGTATTCCCAGAGAGCCATGTTTTCGTTGACGTTCTCTTTCAGCACTTGAAAGTTGAGCTGCTCGAACTGTCCTTTCGAGAGGTCAGAATACTCCTGCATCGTTCCGGGGTAGGGTTGAATTTGCACGTTCACATTCGGGGCAAATCCTTCCGAAGCTGCCAGAAACATGATCAGTGACTGATACGGGGTTTCGCCGACTGGAGCTTCCAGCGGTGTCATCGAATAACCGTTGACTGGAAAGGTCATTCGCGGTTGCAGGCCGTCTTGTCCGAAACTGATTTGTGCAAACATGATCGTCAGCACACATGTCATCATCCGAGTCATCACGGGGTCCTTCATAATCGTCGAGATTTCAGGTGAGAATTTTTGGGTGGGTTGAGTCTGTCTCTCAGGGTGAGGAGGGCGTCCCGCTACCCGAAACAGCTTCACACACTTTAAACCCGATTCTATCCGTTCTTCCAGCGAACAAGCGAATTCGAATCGAAACCGATGAATTCAGTTCGTGCCAACGGTCACGCTATCGAAGTTGTCGCTCGAAGCTTTGCGAGCAGAGTTTCTTCTCTTCGACATTCTCAATTGCCTTGGCGATTGAGCGTCCATTGCAAGAATTGGGTTCCAGCGAATGCGCTGAAATCAAGCAAAAGGTCTAGCCAATTGCCTCGACGATGCGGCTTCCGAAGAGGATGAGCAGCACGATGATCGCAGAGACATTTGTCGCGACGACGGCTGCTGTTCCGAGCCTGAGAATCTGATTGAGATTTTGCCCGATATGATGCCGGAACTCGTGAACAATCAGTCTCAAAAGCTGATGAAATAGCTCCACCGAGAGGGTAAGCCCCAGCGTGAGTACGAGAATCGTCCATTCGATGACGCTCAGTCGGAAGACGAAACCCGAGAAAAGAACGCCAATTCCGACGAACAGATACATGAAGAGTGTCGAGTCGGTCCGGAGTCCGATTCGAAAGCCGGTTTCCGCGTCGACCAGACGCTGTCTCCAGGCGGGGCGATTCGCTCTTGAAATCTGCATGACGGATTTTCGAGAAGGGATCTGGGGAAAAGGTGCACGAACGTGACCTCGGCGAAAATCTAATCCGATCCGCGAAATCAGGTCAATTGCAACCTGATGAAATCGGCCGGTCGTCTCTTGAGCGGGCGAAAACAGGTTGGTCAGTCCTGTAATTCATGCAAAATCTGTGGAAAAGCGTTCAAAAAGCTGAACATTCGTCGAATGTCTTCATCGTGTTTCTGATTGTGACCGATAAAAACGGTACCAGACAGCCTCGAGGATGAGGCGAAGTTCACACCAATAGCATGATGCCGCGATCCACGCGAAATTCAACCAGGACGGTCGTTTAGGAGAATCTCCATGCGACTTGCATCCACAACTGTTCAGACCGTGTCCTGTCCATCAGTTCTGCATTCAATGGGACATTGCTTTAGCAAGTTCTTGATGATTGGCACTTCACTCGGCTATGATGAAGGCATGAGACGTTCAAAAACAGGTTCCACTTCCGACCAAAATGAATCTGGGAGCGAGCGGTCAGTGTCTGACGGTCCACAAGAACGAGTTGACCGACCGGACTCTATGGCTGGTCACAATTCTCAAAGTTCTCCTTCGCAGTCTGTCGAGCGTTCCGGAGAATCTCATGCCGAGCGATTGGCACGAATTAAATCGGAAATCGAGTCAGGAACGTATGACACTCCAGAGAAACTTGATCTCGCGATCGACCGTATGCTCGGTCGAATCATGATGGATTGAGTCTCGTAAGTCTGAATTGAAAGGAGCGATCGTGTCCGATCTGGAATCGGTCTCGGTAGCCATCTCCCCGAAGGAGAAGTATCGCGAGTATCTGGCGACGCAGCGACTGCGCATGACGCGCGAGCGCTCAATCATTGTGGAAGAAGTGTTTGCTTCCCACGAACATTTTGACGCCGATCAACTGATTCAGCGACTCGATCAACGGAGTGATGGCAAGCGAGTCAGTCGCTCGACTGTTTACCGCTCGATCAAACAGCTTGAAGACGCTGGCCTCATCCGCAAAGTGGCCCGGCAAGATGATCGTGATCTTTACGAGCACGATTATGGATACCCACAGCACGACCACTTAATTTGCAAAAAGTGCGGAGAGCTGACGGAGTTCCACAACGAGCAGATCAAAGAAATTCTGGACACTGTCGCTCGAGAACTCGGGTTTCGAATCGAAAGCCATCGCCTTGAAGCTCACGGTCTTTGCAAAGACTGCTGTCGACGGCCTCAAGACCGTCCGAGCAAGTTGAACCTTATCTGACTCGGATCTGTCGACTTTCAAAGCGGGTTGTTGCTGCGTTCTTAAAGCCGTTTCAAAACGGTCAAGAACACAACGTTTCGATGACGGCATCTCCATTCGTTGCCTCTCTTTGTCGTTCAGCGATGCGCTGATTGATCAAAGTTGACTTATGGGGTGCTGGCCTCGTTTCGTCTCTCAGGCTATGCTGAACTCTCGCCCTGCGGCCGGAAATTTCTTCGGTGAATTCCCGCAAGTTTTGCGTCCCCCCTCGGAAGAGTCAGCATCTTTGGAGAGTACATCGTGAGAAGCTTCCCGGAGCATTGTTCGAAACAGCCTTCGCTTTGGATTCTCTTTCTCTCCAGCTTCTCGTTTCTGGGTACTCCACTCACTGCATCGGGCAGCGACTTCTCGAAGCAGCAATTGACCGATCGTTACTACTGCGATGGTGTCGACACCGGAGATATCAACGGAGATGGCCACGTCGATATCGTCGCTGGCCCTTTCTGGTATGAGGGACCGGAATTCACGAAGGCTCACGAATTTTATGAAGCAGTCCCGTTGCCTCCGGAAGAGAGTCCGAGCAACAGCATGTTTTCGTTTGTCCACGACTTCAACGACGACGGACGCCCGGACATTCTGGTCCTCGGCCGCGTTCACAAGCACTCCGCCTACTGGTACGAAAATCCGGGCGATGACTCGGGACTTTGGCCACGGCATTTCGTCTTCGAAAGAGTTCGAGGAGAGTCTCCGTCACTTGTCGACATCAATCAGGATGGCTTGCCTGAATTGATCACGCATTGGGATGGGAAGTGGGGATTTCTCAAGCCGGACTCAAGCGATCCCGGAGCACCTTGGATCTTTTCTCCGATTGGGGACAACGAGGATTGGCCGCAGTTTTATCATGGTCAGGGCATCGGCGATTTGAACAACGATGGTTGTCTCGATTACATCATCAACGACGGTTGGTACGAACAGCCAACAGACTCAAAGCAGGCGTGGCCATTTCATCGGCTGCTCTTTTCGGCTGATCGAGGCGGAGCTCAGATGGGCGTTTTCGATGTGGATGGCGATGGCGATTCCGATGTCGTCTCCGCAGTCAATGCCCATGAATGGGGACTCGCCTGGTACGAGAACACCGGAAACTCAGAGTCTTTTCGAGAGCACTTGATCATGTCCGACCATTCCCGGGAGGACGAATTCGGAGCCGCCTTCACTCAACCGCATGCTTTGGATTTTGCGGACATCAACGGCGATGGTTTGACCGATGTCATCACCGGAAAACGCATGTGGGCACACGGACCAGATGGCGACATCGAGCCCAACGCTCCGCCGGTTGTCTTCTGGTTTGAGTTAACTCGAAAAGATGACGGCAGCGTTCGGTTCGTTCCCCATCTCGTCGATTCAAACTCCGGCGTCGGTGTCCAAATCCTCGCGGAAGATGTCAACGGCGACGGGAACATCGATATCCTGACAGCTTCGAAGCTGGGCGTATTCGTGTTCCGCAATCTCGGTATTGCTTCCGAAGATTCACCGGCAGAGTGATCGAATCATCTTCGTGAATCCCTCTCACACAAAGAGGGGAAGCACGACTGAGCGTGCCTTCAATCGAGGCTCGTGACGACGCCATCGATCGTTTGCCACTCCGCTCTTCCGGAATCGAGATCGATGTCGATCGACAGACTTTCCTTGCGAGTCACTCGTGGTTGTGAACACGACCCTGAGCAGTCTCGAGGATGTCCATCCGTCAGATTGATTGTCACGATGGTAGTGAGCGTTCGATTCTCTATTGAGACGTGTTGAATCTCTTTCAGCGACGGGTCAGCCGCGACTCCGCCACAGCGCGTGAGTCGTCGCACATCGAAGCAGGCGATGGCAGCACAGAGTTCTGACTCGAACTCCGATCGATCGTCAGAGCCTTCAGCGATTCTGAGACGGGTCTTTTCGAAGGCCAAATGAAAGACTCCTCGACAGTTTCACAGACCGACTGACGCCCATTGATCTGTTATGAGAGTGGTTGAGTCTGGGAATCTCGCTGCGGATAGACTTCACCGATGAACTGATCGATGATCTCGTTTTGCTCATTCAAAATGGCGACTCGCGGATCGTGCTTGCGTGACTCTTCTTCTGTGACGGACACGAAAGCGATAATGATGACGCGATCGCCAATCGAAGACGTGTGGGCCAAAGCACCATTCATTTTGATGACTTTTGATCCGGGTGGGCCCTCAATCACATAGCTTTCAGCACGCTGGCCGTTTTCGCAGTTTGCGATCAGGACTTTTTCATAGGGAAGCAGCCCAACGGCATCCATTAATTCGCGATCGATCGTCACGCTGCCATGGTAGTGCAACTCCGTTTCAGTGACCGCAGCCATGTGGAGTTTGGATTTCAACAAGTGAAGCAGCATTCGAGTCTCAGTTTGGGTAAAGTGATCCGTGAAACGAGTGTAAGAGTTTTTCGTGGAGTGAATCCAGTCGATCTGCAACTGGAGTGATGATTCTATTCTTCGCCAAGTGATGTCCAGTCGACAATCTCAATTTCCGGGCGAATCACAGACTGAATGCCGGTTCGCTGGCTCGTTTTGACTCCTTTTCCACCGCGTCCAGTCACGTTGTATTTCATTTGACCGAAGCTGAGCTCCTTGCCGTTTTCGTTGACAACTTTTAACACGTCACTCGGGCGACTGAGACGTTTGGCAGCCAGAACCTGGTCTCCTTCGTCTGTCAATTTCAGACCGCGGACACCTCGTCCAGCGCTGTTCAGAATGGGAACATCCGAGACAGCGAAGTGAATTAACCGTGCTTCTTTGGAGATGAGAAAGACAGTTTCTTCTTCGTTCATCACCTCAACATGGACAACGCGGTCGCCAGCTCCGAGTCGACAATATTTTCGACCGTTCTTCGTGGACGGAGCCCGGAACTGCGAGAGCGAAATCCGCATGACCTGTCCATGGGCTGTTGCGATGAACAGGTATGGCTCAGGCGGGTAGTCTTCGTACTCAACATCTTCAGGTGTGAATCGTGGATCAGTCGTCAGACCCGCGATGATGGCTGCTCCATCGCTCAGCTTGAAGTGCTTCGAGAGAGGTTCCCCGTAACCGGTCGAGGGTGGGATTTGATCCATCGGAATCGTGTAAGCGGTTCCGTCGGAGGAGAACATAATCACGTTCTCTAATGTCGATCCCGGGTAGACCCCCAGAATTTCGTCCCCGTCGCGGACGCGAAGCTTCGCTATGGATGAGATTTTTCCCAGTCGTCGAACCCAGCCTTCGTTCGTGATGACCACATTCGTGTTCTCACGGACGATGTAGGCTTGCGGGTCAAACTCGGTGATTTCTTCTGAAGAACCGAGAGCTGTTCTTCGCTTCGATTTGAACTGGTCCCCCAACTCCTTGAGTTCGGACTGAACCTCTTTCCATAGGCGCGCATCGGACTTGAGAATCTTGCGAATTCGTTCTGCTTCCGCCTGCTTCTGTTCGAGCTCTTCTCGAATCTTGTCGATTTCAAGCGTCGAAATTCGGTACAGCTGCAGTTCGAGAATGGCCGTTGCCTGTTCTTCGTCGAGTGGAAACGCTTTCACGAGTTTCTGACAGGCATCCTGCTTGCCGGAGCTTTTGCGAATAATCCGAAGGGCTTCTTCCAGGCCATCGAAGATGATGACGAAGCCTTCGAGAATATGAATTCGCCGTTCCAGCTGCGCGAGCAGGTATTCGAATCGCTTGCGAACTGTAACGAAGCGGAAGTCGAGAAAGTGTTGCAGCAACTCGACGAGTGAGCATCGATGCGGAATCAACACGCCATGCTCATCCGGGACGAGACAAGTCGCATTGTATGAGAAGTTTTCTTCGAGTCGGGTATGTTTATAGAGGTACGACATCACCGTATCAGGATCGGTTCCTGACTTGATGTGCAGCACAATCCGCAGACCTTGTTCTCCGTCAGACTCGTCAGCCACATCGACGAGCTGCGGGAGTTTTCGCGAATCGCGAATGTCGCCCAGTGAGTTGACCAGCCCTCCGGTTTCGACTCCATATGGAATGGAATGAACCACGAGTCGGTTCTTGATTTCCTTCTTCTTCTCAGTGTCGAATCGCCACTCGCCACGAACTTTGATCGCTCCACGACCATCCTCGTAGATCTTGCGCAGCTCGACCGAGTCTGTGACAATTCGGCCGCCCAATGGGAAGTCCGGTCCTTTGATGTATTTCCGGATGTTCGCGACTGTCGATCCGGGATTGTCAACGAGATAGATCGCAGCTTTGATCACTTCGCCAAGGTTGTGAGGTGGCATGTTCGTCGCCATTCCCACCGCGATTCCCTGAGATCCGTTGACGAGTAAATTCGGATACTGCGAAGGAAGAACGGTCGGTTCGTCTCGAGTCGCGTCGTAAGTTGGACGCATTTCGACGGTCTCGTACCGCAGTTCGGACATCAGCCTTTCTGCGATCGCCGTCAATTTCGCTTCGGTATACCTTCGAGCGGCGGCGGGAAGCCCCATCACGTTTCCGAAATTACCTTGACCATCGACAAGGGTTTCTCGATAGGTGAAGTCTTGAGCAAGCCGCACGAGCGCATCGTAGACCGCTTCGTCTCCGTGAGGATGATAATTACCCGTTGTATCACCGACGATCTTGGCGCACTTCCTGTACTTTGCATCTGCGGTCAATCGCAGGTCATGGTACATGGTGTACAGAATTCGCCTTTGCACCGGCTTCAGCCCGTCGCGGACGTCGGGCAGCGCACGAGACATAATGACCGACATTGCGTAGTTCAGATACCGGCGGCGCGTTTCACCGCTGATGGAGACGAACTGCAACTGATCGCCGTTTTCTGATCCGTCTGCGTCGGCGTTGGAACCATTCCGTGCGACCACACTTGTCTCCTTAAGGCGTATTTCGATTGAAAGTAATTGATCTGATTTGAACTGACACAGTCATCGACATTCGCGACGACTTCTCATGATCTGCGGAGCGTTCAGCATCAAGTTCGATTCTCAAGACAACTGAAGCTCGAGGGACGAAAACGCCCGCAAACAGGACTCATAGCGGATGAGCAGTGAACCATCAACGGTTTTCGGTTTTCCGTCGGTTTCTTCTCGATTCCCGCATTGGCTTCTTAAAAATCGACCCGGCATGTCGCCCATTGGCCGAAATTTTCCTCGACTTTCACCGACAGACTGGTCAACGGGGACGTTTCGAGAGTCTCGATTAACTGGTCGGCAATCCAGTTGGCGAGAAGTTCCGCCGTCGTCTGTTCGATCGGGAGCAGCACGCATTCCTCGAGTGGGAAGACCCATCTCCGGTCGTCATATCGGACGTGAACTTCGTTTTCCTTCGTCTCGACGGAAATCTGACGATGTTGGGTCGGCAACAGCATTCGGTGGTCGAGTCGATCAACCCACTTTTGTAGTTCATCACGAAGAGCGATGAAGTCGAAGACAAACCCATTGCTGTCGAGTTCACCCTCGACACGGGCAGCGACTCGCCAGTTGTGTCCATGCAGCCGTTCGCAAAGATCGTCCCCGATGGTGATAAAGTGCGCAGCTGAGAAGACGAGATGATCTTTGGTGACATCAACGGCGAAAGAGCGTGTCTGTGACATGAAAAACTCGTTGCAGCTTACGTTTCTGAAATCGTGATGTGCGAAGGAGGAGACCAGTACCTGTCGCGAGTGGCTGCATACAATATCGCTGCAATCAGGTCTGCGGTAGTTCCGGGGTTCCGGCGATGACCATCTGCTCGCAGCCACTGGTCAAATTCGACAAGAGCTTTCTCGCCCTGCCGGGAGTCTGGCCACCCGCGATTGAGGACCTCACCCGCCATAAGAGCCGAAGTTTCGCCGGTCTCAGGCCCGCACTTTCGAATGATGAGAGTATCGGGAACCCGGTGCATCAACTCCAGTTGAGTTCCAATCACACTCGCTTCCCAGTCTGACGTCCGCTCCCACCAGCGACGGAATAGATCTCTTCCCTGGCCAAGAACCAGAGAGAAATCTGTAGCGTATTGCTGGGCGATGGTGTCTTTCCCAGCAGCAAGAGCCATGCAGTCGACGAGTGATTGAGTCGGTGCGGAATTGACGTCCTCCTGCTGAGCAGTTCCCATCCCCCCGGGCTGTGATTCGCGTATTGCCTGATAGACAGTCGAAGCTTCGCGAGCATCGAGAGCTGCGAGCACATCCTGGATTCCTTCTTCCAGCGAGAGGTGATCTTCAACTGCTGCCAGCGGCGCCAGGAGAAGTAGAATCCCGAGATTGACGTTGGATTGAACATGCTCCCGCGTCTTTCGAACTGCGACAAGAATCTGCTGAGCGACGGTCAAAGAAGTTTGATCCTCTCCAAGTACAGTGCCCGTGATCTCTGCTGCTTTCTCGAAGTCTGAGAATGTCAAATCGCTGAATTGAGCCTGCGGATGCACATTTCCCGGTTTGCGAGCAGCTGCTTCAAGTAGGCAAGCTGTCGTAATCTGCAAGGATTTTGAGTCGATGGGCAAATTCAGCCGGCGTGACATTCGTCGAAATTCCGTGTTGAGATGTCTTTCGAAACCGGTCCAAAGACTTACGAATTGAGGAGTTTTCGAACTCACAACCCGTTTCGAGGCAATCTGAGGATGCCTGAATCCCGGAGTGGCCCAGCTGAAGAGTCAGACTGTGTTAAACGAGGCGAGATAGGGACAGGGTACCGGATGTAGCAATCTTATTGCATTCTACTCAAGCTGTTCGACGATTCTATCCAGTGCAGGACACCTCAAATCTCGAAGTCCTCAATTCGGTGATTTCTCTCAGGCTGCCACTCCTTTCCGACAACAGGTCTTAAAATGCTCACTCAATCCCAGTCAGGACAGGTCCTGAGAAGAACGAGTGCTGTGTTCGCAGGTGTCTGGATTCTGTTGTGCGTCTGTGAAACTGGACGGGCGGGGGACGCCTTTTCAGACGAGTGTCTGACTGCCCTAAGTGAACCAGCTTGTTCGCCATACGTTGCGTGCGATGCTCATTCCGTGCCGCCTGTTCTGCGCTCCGGAAAAGTTTGCTTCCAGGGAGAGAAATCCTACTGCGTTGCCGGTCCGTCGCCAGCGGCTCTGGCGTGTTGTCCGTACATGGGGCAGCCAAATTCGACCGGTGCCGGTGGTTCAACTGAAGTCGGCCATGAGGCGGGAGGCTGCTTCGCTGCCTCTGAGACTGAGTTCAAACGCTGGGTCGATTGTTATGAAGCCACTCACGGAGAAAAGCCATCTCTGTTGTGTCGCTGGCAGTACAAGTATGTGAACTGGCGCTACAACAGCATGTACCTCGAAGGTTGCATGCCGAATGGATACTCGTTGAGCTACTTCATTCAAACCGTTCCGGGAACAGAGTTTCACGGCGGGCTGTTGAATTCCTCGTCAGCCGTTGAGCCAGGTGGATCGATGGAAGAAGCTCGAACGGTTGAGGGAGACTCCAAGCTCGCGCTGAGTCAAATTTCCCTCGATATCACTCCTCCACAGGGATCGCTGCCAGAGAATCGAGCCGAGGTCCTGTTTGCTGAAATCAACGAACGGGCTCATCCGCCGGGAACCTCACGTAACTGGTCGGCAACCACAGAATACTGGAATGCGTCGCTGTTGAATCATCAGCCGCTCTACTTCGAAGACGCCAATCTAGAGGCCCACGGATTCTCTCATGGGATCTGTCAGCCCGTTTACTCAGGTGTTCGTTTCTTCGGCACGGTTCCAATTCTTCCGTATCTCATTGGGGCAAACCCTCCATACGAAACGGTTTACACTCTCGGCGAGACTCAACCAGGAGATCACGCGTGCTACACGTGTGAGTATCCACCATTCAGTCTGCGAGGTGCGACCGCTCAAGGGTTGGCGACTGCGGGACTCATCTTGCTCATTCCCTGACTTCGCTATCGACTGCACTACGCGGGCAGATTTCTCGCTCAGGTTTATTTGCATTCAGCAAACCACAAAGTGTTCGAGATGACAGGTCCGACTTGCGAATGCCATTCGCACGTGGATTTGAGACGAGCGACTGTTTACCTCGCTGAGTCGATAGCAGCAGCTTGCCAGCGCGAATTGAGCCTCGATTCTTTGGATCGACTACGAGCGAGAATATCGGCAGCCTCAAAAAAAGCCCTGATTGACTTCGAATGCGAGATCGCTGCCCGATGAAATCGTGTGAACTAGTCCCTACTTGTCTGTTGAATGCGATTTCAGTACCGTAGAAGTAGACAAAATTGGGTAAAATTACTGTTTGGAAAGTGGGTTTCAGGAAAGGAACGGATTATGGCTTCTACTCGTGCTCCAGCTGTCGCAGAGGTTCTTTGGGAATTGAAGCGAGCAGATAAGATCGCAACTTATTCAGCCGTCGCAAACCGAGCTGGATTCAGTGCTGGAGCCAATGGCCGCGCTATGTTGACCTGTCTCAAAACAATCCGTCGTGACTGGCCTCACCTGCAGTGGTGGAGAGCAGTCCGCGACGATTTCACCGTTGTCGCTGGAGAACATGGCGATGAACTCGCCGAATGGGGAGCTGTCATCGAACCAGCGGAAGACGATCGAGCATCCGTTCAGGTTGACGATGAGCGCGTGATGTCCTGGGAAGATGAAGATGCAACCAAAGTCGCTGTCGGTGGAGACGAAGAGGAGTAGTCGACCAACTGTTCCGGAGCGCGAGCGACCTGATTCATGATCAGACTTTCGATCTCGCGCCGGAAATGAGTTTGTCTCGACTCGGTCGGTGAGTCGTCACCGAATCTAGACTACCAGGGAGGGCAGATGTCTCAGATGGCTCGCAATTCGATCTTTTCCTCGCTGCTGAACAATCTGCGTTGGAAACCGACGCAACTTCAAGCCGCGGTTGCGCTGACCTGTGTCATCTTCAGCGGGACATTCTGCCCTGAAGTGCGGGGCGAAGCGATCTCTTTAAAAGAGTCGTATCTGTCCGAGAAGGCCTTCAATTGTCAGGCTCAGATCGAAACGGTCGGATCTGTGGTGACAGCCAAATCCCAGACGGAAAAAGATCGCCTGCTCCTCAAAGCTGAAGCCGGTTTTCAGTTTCTTGAGAAGCTGTTGCCCCCGGCAGGCCGCGATGCCTTTTCCCTGCGAGCCTTGAGAATCTTCTCACGTGCTGACCTCGTTACGGACGTCAACGAGTATCGAACCGAGTCCACACTGCCTGCGAATACGCGGAAGATTGTGGCTGCCGGCCGAAGGGAAGGGGTGCAAAACTATCCCCTCGATGGGAACTTGACTCGCGACAGCCTGGATCTGCTGGAGCTCCCGGGAGATCCGCTGGCGGTGATTGGCTTGCTCCCGGATACCGATCAGGAAATCGGTGACGATTGGACTCCTCCCGATTGGGCGATCCAGATGCTCACCGGCATCGAGGCAGTGAAAACCTCGGACTTCCAATGCACTCTCAGCGACGCCAACCGAATCTCTGCCAAAATCAGTTTGAGCGGAACGGTTGAAGGCGAACGGCTCGGAGCCAAAACGAAAGTCGAAGTCAAAGGGACCGTCATTTATGACCGTCGCACTTCTCATGTCGCACAGACTCGCGTCATCTACGTGATCCTGGCCGACATCGGAACGGTGAATCCTGGGCTCGATGTCAAAGTCACCTCGAATCTCGTTCGAAAAGTGGCTTCCACTCAGGACGAAATCACTCCCGAGTTGCTGGAGTCGATTGGCTTCGAGCCAGACCCAACTCAGCTGAAATTGACGTTCAAAGTTCCGGAATGGGGCCTGCAACTTTCGCATCTTCGAGATTGGCATCTCTTCCAAACGGTCGCAGGTGGATCAAACCCGGTTTCAATTTTGCGGCTCGTCGAGCACGGCAGCCTCGTTTCCCAATGCAACGTATCACCTCTGCCAGCCGCTGCTCCCGGGGAACGTATCCCGCTTGAGCAGTTCGAAAGCGACATTCAAAGTTCGCTTGGCGACAAGTTTCAGGAGTTCGGAGAACGCGAAGAGATTGAGACCGGTGATGACCGCAAGATTTATCGAGTCGTCGCTAATGGTCAGTACGAAGTGAAAGGGGCGAGTGCCTCTGCTCAGATTCCGATGTCGTGGATCTATTACCTCGTTGTGAACCCTCAAGGACGCCAGTTCTCGTTCGTCTTTTCCATCGAGCCGACGTTGCTGGAACAGCTGGAATCGAAAGATCTGGACCTAGTACAGAGTTTGCGATTCACACAGCCTCTGACTCCAACCCCTCGATAGATCTTCTCAATTTAGAACGCCATTCACTGGGCCGTTGCGAGCAATCTTAGCGATCGCTCGTCACTCTGCGAATCAGGTTGCGTTCCATGGATGCTGATCGCACTTGAGAGAGAGGTGCTGCCATCCTAGACCGGAGTTGCTCCAGAGAACGTCAGCCATTGCCGCCGACTTCGTAGGTCGCTGCCATCGAGACCAATTCTCTCTCTTGCTGATGATGCGATACGAACGCGGTCATCCAATCTTTCAGATCGATTGAGACCTGCTTGGCCACTCTTTGGAAGTCGACACCGAGAACGACTTGAGAACGCAGCTGTCCCAGTCGTCGAAACAGGCGGAAGTATTCGTCTTCCAGCGCCGTCACTCGGTTATCCCACTCAGGGACGGACTCAACAACATCGGACAGGTATCCCTGCCGAGTCTTGAGTGAATATTCTTCAGGGAGGGCCTCCAGCAGAGCATCCAGCACAGCGACGAGCCAGCGAGCAGTTTCGTTATCAGCTGGCTCTTCCAGGAGATCTCGCAAGTCACCGAGAAGTATGTATTCCAACTCGGTACATCGTCGCAATTGAGGGTTTTGGTTCATTCCGACCTCCAGGAATGGGTCTTATAACGGGATGTTCAGAAATGGCTCTCCTGCGGGTGTCCGCGTTGAAGTGTCAATGGATCAGCGTACACTGATTTGTCTGGTTCGTCAATCTCAAGTCAGCGTTAGCGAGCCACGCGTGGCTGGTTGCGAACGAAACGCTGAGGACCAGAAGACTGTGAAAGCGACGTCTGCTGCAGGGATGCTGTTCGTCCGGAATAGCGAAGTCCCTTGGCCACGACGGATGAAGAATCGGTTTCCGAACGAAGTGGTCGGGAGATCGCCGGAACTGGAGTCGTGGAGGACATCATCCGTCCCTGCTGTGATCCCACTGGATCGAGTTCTCCATTGAGATAGGAGAGAAACTTTTCGCTGGCGTCGTGGATAATCACAACCCGGTTCGATCCTTCTGGGTTCGATGGATCGCGAATGATCACGACAACTTCCTGACGTCCCGCCTGCAGGTCAACTGGACGAGATGGAGTTGACGATGGTGTCGCGGCTGGATTCGTCTGTTGAAGGGCGACGGGAGCGGTCGGTGCATTGTTGGGCATGTGAGCCATTGGCTGCGAATCTGAGAAGGCAAATTCGGATGGCATCGGCTGAGCTTGATTCAGGCCATTTGACAGGGGAGCGGAATCGGCGAGTTGAATCGCTGGAGAGTCCTGTTTCACAGGCTGATAGAGGTGCGCCAGATGGCACTCGTCGAGAATCTGATGAACCGCATGCAGCCCTGAATAGAGGCCACGCTCACGTTCACGATCGGCAGCAATACAGACTCCGACGACCTCACCATTGCGATTGAACAATCCGCCTCCGGAACGTCCCTGAACGGGAAGTCCGGTGCACTCGATGTTGTTTGGACCTTCGTAACGATCGATGGCAGTGATCTGAATATCGTTTCGAGTCGGAAGATCGCCTGCGCTGCATCCAATTCCGGAAACGGAATCTCCAATATCTGGAGTGTGCGGAAGCATCGCGATTGGTGCGACTGGCATGGCCTGATCGGTATTCACGACGATGATTCCGAGATCGGATTCGGTGTCAAATTTTTCGACCGTGGCAACGTGCTCGATCGATTTTCCATCCCGAATGAAATCGACTTCGATCTTCGAATCCTGTTGGAAGTTTCGGAAGATGTGCCCACAGGTCAGAATCACAGTGTGGCCGGGCTTGCTGGCGATGACAGTTCCTGATCCCAGATTGATTTTCCCGTCGATAAATACGCGAATCCGCACGCTGGCCTGCATGGGATCTTCAGCTCGCTGAGAAGCTCCTTCAGCTGAGCTGCCAGCTGGAGAGTCATTGCCACGCACGAGTGACTCGGGTGTCGCGTCTTTCTTGCGGAACGGATTCAAACGTGCGAGGGCAGATGGTGCTTCATCTTGCTGGGCAGCGGGTTGCGACGTTTCAGCGGAATTCGTCGCAGGTGTTTGAATCGATCCAGGTGAACCGAGATCAATTCCGGAGGGTCCATTCGACTGGTTTTGTGCCAGCATCGCACCTTGTGACTGAGCTGAGCTTGATTGTGGAATTTTTCCGGCGAGTCTTCGGAGGTCGGTTTCGGACATGTAGCCCGAACGTCTTTCGACTTCTTTTCCGTCGATCACGAGAACGAATGTGGGGACAGCTTTGATGCCGTATCGGGCAGCGAGGTCGCGTTCCTGATCGATATCAACTTTGCGGACGGGAAGTCCTTCTCGATGCAGGCGGTCAACGACGGGAGCGACTTGCTGACAGGGTCCGCACCACGTGGCACTGAAGTCATAAAGAACGTTTTGATCGTCGAGGGAGAGAGCGGTTGAACACGTCAGGCTTAGGATGCAGGCCATCGCTGTACGTAACATAAGATGTACTCCAGAAGTCGATCCTGTCAGAGAGCATTCTCAGACTGAAGCGAGCAGGGTGGTTCCAATGGTCAGGTTCAGCGGACTGCAGCACACAGCTCCGAGAACCCGATCCTCCGTGGCGGTTTGATTAAGAGATTGGTCGTTCCGTCAGTTGTTGGAAAATTCGTAGAAGGACGACAGCGGTCCTTTGAAAGAGTGTGATTCCATTCATTGTGTTTGGCTTCATGCCGATTTGTACGAATTACAAGCCGGGATTGTCGAAACCACAACTGAACCTGTCAATACTCGAATCGCTGTTTCTCATGAACTGCGAAATCACCAGTGTTTTGACTGCCTGAACGCATTGGCAAGGACTGTTGTGAGGTCTCTTTGAGGGAGGATGTGGCGACAGAATTGTCGAATCGCAATAATGCAGTTTGCGTGCCGCAGTTCTTGAAATCCTCTGAAATAGCGGGGCTGAAAAGTCCCGAGTTGACGTAATGCAAAAAGCCATATCAGCTTGCGTAGTCGCGCTGTTCGCGGTCGGATTGACATGGGTATTCTGGTGGCCGCTCTGGGAGGGAGGAGGGGTCATCGGCGGGGACTTATACCCGTACTATTTCCCGCAAAAAGCTGTGCTTGCGGACGCGCTGGCGGAGTCAAGCATCCCATTCTGGAACCCGCTCGTCGGTTTCGGTTATCCCATTCTTGGGGAAAGCCAGACGGGAGCACTCTATCCTGTGTACCTCGTTCTCTACCGACTTCTCGATATCAACTCCGCCTACAATTTCTCACAGCTTCTTCACTACGTCATCGCGTTCGTTTCAACCTATGGAGTTGCGCGGCGCATCGGATTGAGTTGGTGGCCATCTCTGCTGGCTGCGGTCACTTTTGTCTACGGTTGGTTCCCCGCTCGGATTTGCCTGGAATGGGCGATCGTGGGCGGAGCATGGAGCGTCGCGTTCCTGTGGGCGGAAACAGTTTTCTTGCAGTCGAAGAATCGCCGGTCTCTGGCAGCGATGAGTCTGATCCTCGGGCTGAACTTGCTGGCTGGGCACTACAATCTGGCCTTCATCACCATTCTGTTAGCAGCTGTCTGGCCATGGCTCATTCCAATTGATAGTGACGAAGGAAAAGCACCTCTCACTGTTTCGTTGCTCGCCGTTGCAGGTTCGCTGCTGTTGGGGTTTGCGATTGCAGGCGTTCAGATTGTCCCGACCTGGGAATTGAAGACTGTCAGTCAGCGGCAGGAGGAAGCGATTGCCTTCACTCCGACGTATGGCCATTTGCCTCCGTCTGCCATCTCCCAGTTGTGGATGCCCTGGAGTTGGCACGCAGGCGAAATGACGACCGATGAATATCTTGTCGAAGCCAACTGGCTCTCCGTTCCTGACTCGACCAATCAAGTGGAAGCTTACATCTACGTCGGAATCCTTCCGCTTGTACTGGCGATTCTGGGAGCCACACTTCCGTCTCGAGGTCAGCTATCAGGAGTTCAATGGCGATGGTGGCTGATCTGTGTTGTTGGTTTATTGATGGCGACTGGCTGGCCCACTTACTGGTTGGCAGATGTTCCGGGAATCGGGTTTTTCCGCGGTCCTGGGCGGTATTCGATGATCTCCGCATTCGCGATCGCGATCCTCGCTGCCAATGGATTTCAATCTCTGATTGAGGCGCGAAATCTATCGAAGCGCTCAACGAATGTCGTTGGTTTCATCATCGTGCTGATGGTTGTCGGCGATTTGTGGGCAGCGAGTCGGAAGTTTCAAATCGGAAGCAATCCGTTCTGGATGAGACAGGTCTTCTACGCAACGCTTCTCGATGATCCTCCGATCAAACATCGTGAAGAGAGCGAGTTGCGAGAGTACTTTGGACAGCATGATGACAATGTCCGCCTGTATGCACCCGGACAAAATGTTCCCACGCTGCTCGATGTCTCTTCGCTTCCGGTTTATCTCGGCCTTGGACCGGCGATCTATGAAACAGAAGCAGTCCGCATCGACTTCATGGAATCATCTACGGACGAAATTCAGAAGGAGCGTCAGCGACTGGATCAACTGGGAGTCACTCATCTTCTGCTGGAACATTCTATTGATGAAACCGCGTGGAATGTGAAGCTGGAATCTCGATCGGTCGATGCACTCTTGAATCGTGCTTTTGGGCGACGAGACCCGTTCTATTTCTATTCGGTCACAGATGCCTCAGGCCGCTGCCATGTGTTGGAAAACCCGAATGCAGTCGTCACTCTCAACGTCTCACCAAACGAAGTCGTCGCCGAAGTCAGCAACTCTGCAGGAGGAACTCTTGAACTGCGAGACCTCAACTATCCCGGTTGGGTCTGCACTTCACACGAGGAACTCGAATCGGAACTGTATCGCACTGTAAAGTTGGACGGAGCAGAGGACGGTAGTCCCGAATTCGTTCGCTGGGAGTTCCGACCGCGAAGCATCTTGATCGGTTCAATTCTCTCAGGGCTTGGTTTGATCGGCGCAGTTCTCTTTCCGATATGGATCGGTCGCTTTACCAGAGACGAAGCTGTCGATGGCTCGTCAGCTCAGGGTGAAAAGACGAGCCATTCGGACACAGAGTGAAACTCAACCGTTTGAGGCTCAAAGCGATTCATCTACGCGAACTGTTGTCATTCAGCCCGGTGTTCATGAATGGAGACGAGAGGAAGCGAGCGCGGAAGATCACTCGAAGTGATTTACCCGCCAAGCTGCGCGAGTTGCCAGGTGATGGCAACCAGTAGGCCGACCACGATCCACGAAATGATGAATCCGACCATTCCAACCACCGAAGGTGAAGGAATTTCGAGGTCGGAGAGTGGGATGAGTTTGCCGGTCTCCTTCGGTAGCGGATTCTCGGGCAGCGTACATGGCTCATCAACTTTTTCACCGAGACGCACGGGCGTGCGGAGAAGCGTGAAAAAGTGATCGAGTTTTTGTGTGCTTGTGCGCGTCGACAAGAAACTGGTGACGATTCCCGCGATTGCTCCGCCTCCGAGGTAAATCGCGTATTGCCAGGGGATACTCGTTGAAGTGTGCGTGGTCGATACTTCGGTTGCGACGCCGTCGACGAAGACTTGTTTAACAACTTCGAGTTCGTATTTCGTCTGCGGAACAACGGACCACAGCCATTCACGGAACAGCCCGGGGAAGTAGTCAATGTTCCGCTGCAAGATTGGAGAGTCTCCCATTCGAGAGATCCAGGCGAGGGGAGTGTGACCGGTTGTGAGGAACCACAGCCCGGCAGCGACGAGAGTCGAAACCCAGACCGCCTTCGACGTATATCCGCGCCACACAATTCCGAACCAGAAGGCGAGGCCGATGAACGCAGGGATGGCGTTCACGTAGCGGGTTAGCACCTGAATGACATCGCGAAATTGAGTCATCAGCAAGAGCGCCAACACCACGATCCCGATTCCGGAAATTCGACCGACCCAGACAAGTGTTGTTTTGGAAGCACTCGGATGAATGAACTTCTTGTATAGGTTTTCGGTGAAGAGTCCGCTTCCCATGACCATGTGAGCATCACATGAACTCATGATGGCTGCCAGCAACGAAGCGAACAGCAGACCGACCAGTCCCGGGCTGATTCGCGGGAGCAGATCATGAGCTGCATATCCGAAGACGCTGTCAGCAAAGTCACGCATCTTCGCTGGATCCGAATTCAGTTCGGCCATCCGTTCTGCGGTAATGAATTGGCTTTCAGGTGTGAGGTAGATGATGACGCACGCCAGCCCGATGAAAGTCCAGGCGATCGTGCAAAGCCGCTTCATGAAGTTTCCGACAGTGAATCCGAAACGTCCTTCGAACTCGGTTTTACCTGCTCCGCAGACACCCATAATGTGTGGTTGCACAACGATTCCAACGAGCGCATTCACCGACATCATGATGATGTAAAACCAAGTGATCGGTTCTTTGCCGAGCTTCTGAGCGAGTTCTGTCGTGAGTGTCAGGCTTAGCATTTCATCGCCGGAGAAACCTGGAACTCCCTGATGAAGTGCTGCGAAACCGGAATCGAGTCCTGTGACTTGAGCGGCATAGTAAAGTGCAAAGGGGAGCAGCAGGAATGAGAAGATGATCGTCAGGATTCCCTGAACGAAGTCGGTGATCACCGCCGCTCCCAATCCTCCAGCGAGCCCATAAATCACGAACAGCACCGTCATACCAGCGACCGCGAGTTCCACCGGAAACGCTCCGCCGGTGAGGCCTGTCACCATCTTGGCCCCGAAGAACAAAGAAGCGGAGATGAACGTGATCGACATGCAGATCCCGAGGATGCAATACAGCACAGATGTCGAGACGTTATAGCGTGCTTCGAAGAAGTCGCTGGTCGTCAGGGCCCGCATCCTTCTCATCACAGGGGCGATGATCCAATAAAACGGCGTCGCCCAAAGCCACAAGAATTGGTACCAGATTCCAGCAAGCCCGTTCAGAAATGAACCGGCCGAAACGCTCGTCGCGTGTTCGCTGCTTGTTCCCGCACCGAAAGCGAAGAACATCATGAAGACTTTTCCGAACCGCCTGCCTCCCATGAAGAAATCGGTCGCGTCGTTCACTTTACGATAAGACCAAACGCCGAGTGCAGTGATTCCGACGAGATAAACGCCGAGCACAGCCCAGTCGATCCAATGGAGTCCGAGGTAACTTGAAGCCACGGATGCGAACAGTGGATCAACGGCATTGCTCATCTTGAGCCCCATTTTTCTAGGTTGTCATGAGAATCAATTGCTCGGCAAAGCGATCCGTGTTTTCGAATGCTAAGGCGGGGGACGCGTTGCGCCGGGGTTTGTGCAGCTTGGAAGGGGGGAGAGTCGTAAGACCCTGAAAGCAGGAGTGTCTCGAAACGAGAATCGGAGACAGCGAGGCGTTGATCTCCGATTTTCTGGGTCAGTCGTTTTGCTTTGAATCCAGATTGTTCTGGGAATCTTCTTCGTCGCCTTCTTTCATTCCTTTTTTGAAGGAGTTGACTGACATTCCCAAGCTTCTCATCGCTGAAGGGAGTCGACTTCCGAAAAGCAACAACACAATCACTGCCAGAACAATCAATTCCGGTGTACCGAGGCCAAACATATTACGTATCTCGTCGTAGAGGGAGTTTCATCACGTCAGAGCGTTCCGCTGATCGGAGTACCGATGCTGTGATGCTCAATTATCAGGTGATTTGAGTGTATCGAGCGCGTGGAAGAGACTCAAACTGGCCTGAAGAAATTCTGAAAGTGGTTGTTAGAGCAAGTTGCTCTTTCCTGTGCACTCGCTTGCTCTGTTCCATGAGGTAAAAGGCTGTGTTTGCTCGTGCGAGAGAATGTACACCAAATTAGAAAATGTTTTAGAAGCGAGTTGTCGTCGGTGAGACTTTGAAAGCTTGACGCATTTCCCCGGTGCTTTTCGATCGACCCGATTGCGGATCGTGATCAGGCAACAGTTCAATGGGCTCCACAAAAAAGAGAGCCGTCCACATTGCGGATGACTCTCTTGATCACTCGATGTCTCGGTCTCAAGCAATCTCAAAGTTCGTCGATTGCGATGATTTGAGTACCGCTTGTTAACCTTGCCATTGCAGGAAGCGTTGGTTGAGGTCTTCTCGCTGGTATTCGAAGTTCGGATCTTCCCAAAGTCGCTTGAGCGGATAGTCCTCAGGAATTGGTTCACCCAGAAGTTCAAGGACCTGTCGCCAGATCAGCATTGCTTTCAGGGCTTCTTCAACGGTGTCACCTTCGTCGATGATCATCACGTTGTAGCCTTGCTGAGTGTCGTACTGCTGGAACACAGACTCCAGAAGAGCAAGACCTTCTTCCAGGTACTTCCGCGACCCTTCGAAGTCCTGAATGTTGCGATACAGCCGACGCCCTTCCGCCAGGTAGTAACGGGCACGGGTCATTTCATCACGACGTTCAATTTCGCAATGTCGTTTCCAGTATGGATAGGAAGTCGTCTTGCGATACCGGTCACGCCATCGAGATTTGTCCTCGAAGGTCATGTCGTCTTTTTCAGCGAGTTCTTCGAGCACTGAATCCGCATCGTCGTCGATCTCGAGGACAATTGTTCCACCGCCGCTCGATTCGATCCGTTTCATCCCGTAGATGTTGGTCCACTCGTCGTAGGCATCCGCCCATTTCTGCTGGCACTCCGCTGCCCAGGCATTGTAGGTTTCGTCGCGCTGGGCTTGTGACTGCTCACCTTGAACTGTGGTGTCGTCATCGAGTTGCGATGCCACACCGTCCTTCTGAAAGTTCTTGGCGTGGTCGATCAGAGCCCGGTATGGGTAAGCCAGAAACAGCGCGAGATCCATACGATGCTGTTCGACTCCCGGTTCTTCGAGGGTATCGTTCGCTTTCAGATACCAGTCGCGGGCCACGAGATAGTTGTCCTTGCCTTCCGGGTTCAGCTCTTCGTCGGGACCACCACCCCAGAGGTCTGTGTCAGGATCGCTGACAAAGAACTTGCGGTAGACGTCGCGTTCGTCCGCTAGACCGAGTTTGGAGCCGATGAACTGGCCGGTTCCGAATTGGAGCTCAGGAACTTTCTTGTTTCGTTCAGTTCCGCGAATCAAAAACTTCGCGCCCTGTTTCACCCATCGATATCGATCGGAGACCGCATCACACTCGGCAGAAACGTTGTACGCGAGGTTCCACGCCTGAAACTCCCACACAGTTTTGAAGTGGGGCTGCAGTAGGATGATTGACTCGACGGTGTCGCGTAGCTGGGCGAAGTTTTTCGTCATCTTGTAGTGCTCGGCTTGCTGCCAGAGATAGCTGGCGGCAACTCCTCGAAATCCGAGCAGGACGAGGTTCATTGTGGCACTGGTTGGGTCCACTTTGCCGAGGCTTGTTTCACCAAGTTCGTAGTCGTAACGAAGTTGGGAAATCTTTCCACCGGATCGAGTTTCTTCGCCAGCGGGGGCGCCGAGAAACACGATCGGAACGATGAGAAGACCAGCCACAACGGCATAAACCATTTTCCGTTGGCGAACGGTGAGTTGGTTCATTTGCTTTCAAGCTCCCGCAGTTGAAGACTGAAATAACCGAGAATAATGAGAGGAATCAAATAACCGACCGTAATCAAAAAGCTCGGAACCAATGCTCCCATCCAGGGGACATCGAAACCGTTCGCGGTGTACTGATTGGTATTAAAGTACGTGAAATTCGGAATCACCGCGTTCACGACGAAGAGCAGATTGAAGACTCGTTCGTCGAGGAATTTAATAATATCCGTTCCGACATTGTCGGGAAGTGGTGATTGCATGTTCATCTGGGTCACGAGCCGGTACATCGACTCGAACATGCCCCCACCCAAGACTCGTCCCTGCACGACTTTTTGGCTGTAGACGTCTTTGACGAACTCGTAGAAAACATTTCCGAGAACAATCAGGCTGCCTGTCAGGAATGTCGACACAGGACCTTTCAGGAAGCAACTTGCCGTCGTTCCGAGTCCGACGACGAGGATCAACATCAGGCCGAGTCCGACGATCGATTTGATATATGAGACGTAGAACTTTCGGTCCGGCATCCGGACGAATAGGTCGCCCCGGGCAACCCCGAGGTACTGCTCGTTCTCGATACAAGCGATTTCGACAGTGAGTGAGTTGCCGTCGAAGACATCGTCAAAGAGATTGACGGTCTTCTCTTCCGCGTCGACGTCGTAAGATTCGACGTAGGTGAGTTCTTCCGGAATGATCACGACCGATGCTTCCGGGTCTTCGCTGAACTCGTTGACGTCATAAGATTCGGGCATCGGGACTCGCAGCCCGGATTCCGGGTTGAGGAGTGTGATTCGATAACGGACCTGCTCCGACACGTCGCCTTTGAATGTTCGAAATGCCTCGAAAGACTGTTCCAGGCGGACATATCCTTGTCGTCGAAGTTCGGAGACGTTGAGGTTGTCAAACTCCCAGATCGCACGGGCTTGTGTGAGACCTTCCACGTAGGTTCGGTAGTCCCACAAATCTCCGACGTTGGTGAGCGACTTAGCCGGTTGACCGGAGCGGCTCAGGAAACGGATCTCTCCGTAAACCGGGACACGAGCGATCAGCTGATCCTTGGCGCGCTCAGGGACCTGTCGTTGAATCCAGAAGTACCCGAAGATCGACGTGACCGCCAGGACGATCAGGACGACGGTTGAGTATCCCATCATTCGGCCAAGAACAATTTCGCTGCGTCGCACCGGTTTTGTAACGACCGTGTGCAGCGAACGAGCTTTGATATCAGCAGGCAGGCCCCAGCAGGCAATCAACAGGGCCATGATGTTCAGAAGGAAATAAATCGCGGACATCACGAAGGTGATGTAAGGCATCGCAGGCTTTTCAACATTCGATTCCGAGAGGAACCAGCCTCCGAACATGAAGAGCAGAATGAACAGGAAGCCAATCAGAAATGCTTTCCGACTGGTGGCTTCCTTGAATGTGAGCGATGCGAGGGCCTGACAGCGTTGCCAGGAAACTTTCACGAGATCCTGAAAGCCGCGGTACAACGTCGAGCGAAAGACTCGCGGACCGTTGCGGCCATAGGAGACAAGTGATGCAACGAAACCGACAAGCAGTCCCATCACGCAGCAGGAGGCGAACGCTGCCAGCCAATACAGCAGGGCCAGCCCCAATTGAAATGTTGGTGGTTCAACAGCCATGATTAACTCTCTGCGAAGCGAACGAGGAGCGACGATTCAGGTTCAAGAAGACTGGACTAGGATTCCGTGGTCGCTGATGGACGTTCCCCTGGTTCGAATCGACGACCAGGACGGGCTTCGCTCTCCTTGACGGTTCGCAGGAAGAGTTCTTCGAGTGTCGAGGTCGGGTGAGAGAAACTCTTGAGGTTCGCTCCGTGTTTCTGAAGAACACTTTCGACTTCGCGAATTGTGGCATCGTCGAGCGAACTGGTGACGAGTTGGGTCTCTTCTTTCGCTTCGAGAAGCTCTTGAACGCTTCCGATCACTTTCAGTTCGCCGCGGTACAGAATCGCGATTCGATCGCAAACGTCCTGGACGTCCGCGAGAAGGTGACTGCACATGACGACAGTCTTGCCTTCGTTTTTCAGTTCGCGAATCATCTCTTTCATGTCCGCTGTTCCGAGCGGGTCGAGACCACTGGTCGGTTCATCGAGCAGGACCAGATCCGGGTCATTGATCAAAGCTTGTGCGAGACCAATTCTTCGCGTCATTCCCTTAGAATATTCTTTCAACTGACGTCGGCGGGCGTGTTCGAGTCCGACTCGCTTGATCAGAGCGTCACGTCGTTCGCGTCGCTCCGCTTTGGTCATCTTGAAAAGCTTGCCGTAAAAGTCGAGTGTTTCGTCGGCGTTCAGGAAGCGGTAGAGGTATGACTCTTCCGGGAGGTATCCGATGCGCTCGTTTTTCTCCACGTCGTGAGCGGGCTCACCCAGAATTCGCACTTGGCCTTCTGTCGGAAAGAGAAGTCCCAGCAAGAGCTTCAGCGTGGTTGTTTTTCCCGATCCATTGGGACCGAGTAAGCCGAACACTTCGCCACGTTTGACGTCCAGGCTCAATGAGTTCAACGCACGAACTTTTGCACGACCCCAAAAGTCGCGGTAGACCTTCGAGAGATTGCGAATCTCGATGACAGAATCTGACATTGGATTTCCTGGCAATGTTCGGGAGCCTGAGCTCCTCACAAACCGAATGAGTATGAAGAAGGCATGAAGACTAAAAAAAGATCCTTCGTCGTGTGGTTCAACTGACCACTCAGCCAGTCTTTAATCACGACTCAAAGTTCCTGTTCGCTGGGAAAAAATGGAATATTCGAACAAGAACTCATCTGAGCACTGTATGTATCTACGGTAGTAGTTTCAACGAATTCGAGAGGAGTTGATCAACTCTCGCTTTGAAATTCTGAACGCCCCCTCATAGCCAATCAATTCAGCACGGCTTATACTCCGCTCCATCGTTCAGCGTTCCCTGCCAGATTCTCCGAGATAGTAAAGTTTCCCCGTGCTTGCTGGTCCCATTGTCACACGAGAACTGACGACCGCTCCCCGCAAATATCAGCACTTCGGATTGAGAGCTGGCTACGCTGCTGCGATGTGTGTCTTGATGTTCACCTGTTCACAGAGCACTTTCGCGAGCGAAATTCCTCGCGGAATCGGTGACATCTCTCGGTTTTCGGTCTTCGTTTTCGACCTGATTTGCTTTGTGCAGCTGCTCATCGTCACGGGAGCATCGTTGCTGTTCGCTGCGGGAAATGTCTCGCAGGAGAAAGACCGACGCACGCTGATTTTGTTGCTGATGACCGATTTGAAGAACACGGAACTCGTCATCGGTAAGACGCTGGCGGGGCTACTTCCGGTGTTCACGATGATTGCGGTTTCGATCCCGATCCTCACGTCACTGACAATTCTGGGCGGGATTACGATCGATCAGATCGTCTGGTTTGAGATCTTGTGCGTCGTGGCTGCTCTCGCTGCCGGAAGTTGGGGAGCACTGGTTGCCTTCTGGAGAGACAAGACCTTTCAGACGATTGCGATCACACTGATGGGTGCCGGAATCTTTCTGGGGACCGTTCAGATTCTCGGAACACTGATCGGAACCGAGACAGTGATCGGACGGTTCTTTCTGAGCTTCAATCCATTTCACGCACTGTCCACACTGTTGCGCCCCTTGGCATCCAGAGTGGATGGAGAAAGTGCGTCGAGTTTAGCGATTCATTCATCGCTGAGTCTGTTGGGACTGGCGACTGCTCTGTGGATTTATACCTGTCTGAGAGTCCGCATCTGGAATCCAACGAGAGCGGTCTTCCAGACCACGGTCGAGGAAGAAGTCGCCCCCGGCAATCAGAACACTGATGCGTTGACGGATGTTCAATCTGTCGCTGAGAGAGTCGAAGCACAAGAAGTCGAAGAAGAACTGGACCGAGCAACGACAGCAGTTCGAGCTTCCCGGACGATTTGGGAAACTCCGATCATCTGGAGGGAAATCTGTACACACGCCTATGGAAACCGAGTTGGTCTGATTAAGGCTGCCTATTTTCTTGTGGCCGTTGCGTGTCTCGTCTGGCTGCGGGGAGTTCCGGAAGATGCTCCTCTCATCCGAGGTGTGATGACCGCTTCCGGGGTCGCATTCGTTTTGCTCTCCCTGCTGGCACTCTTCCTCGTCAACGCACAGGCAGTGACTTCGCTGACGTCCGAACGCGATGGCCAGACGCTCGAGTTGCTCCTCGTGACGGAAGTGACCGCGAAAGAGTTCATCTTCGGCAAACTCGGCGGTGCGTTGTTCAATATGAAGGAAGTTATCGTCGTCCCAATCGTGTTCGCCGTGATGGCCTGGGCACAGGGGCAGTACAACTTGGAAGGTCTGATCTTCCTCCTTCTCGGATATCTGACACTTGTCGTCTTCGCCACCACGTTGGGACTTCATTCTGGCCTCACGTTCAGCAATTCGCGGTCTGCGATCATGAACAGCTTGGGAACACTCTTCTTTCTGTTCGTCGGAGTGTTCGTGTGCATGCTGTTGATTGTGGAAGC
The DNA here is from genome assembly GCF_040717535.1 of Thalassoglobus sp. JC818. Lineage (NCBI taxonomy): Bacteria > Pseudomonadati > Planctomycetota > Planctomycetia > Planctomycetales > Planctomycetaceae > Thalassoglobus > Thalassoglobus sp. JC818. The sequence continues at coordinate 461,494 of NZ_JBFEFI010000004.1, read as the reverse complement.
GAGAAAATCGTTCGCGCTTCAGTTCGTGCCGTTCTCGTTCTTCATGTTCGGCGGCGGTCTTGGGCTGTGGTCTTCGTTGACTCATAAGAATCCATCGACAGCCCTGACGACGAGTGCCTGGTTGCTGCCATTCCTGACGTTCTATGCGATCGTCAGCTTCCTGCTGAACGACACTGCAGCAGTCTGCATGGCTGTTGTTGTTCCCTTCGGATTCACCGTCGCTGCGATGCTCGTTCCAGCGGTGAGTGCGTTCGACGTTGCTTTGGGGAGGACAACGAACGATCGTGGATGAGCGAGTTCCTGAACACATCATCAATCTGGACACCCGGCGCCATCCTGATGGGGCTGTTGATTCTCGGTTCTGGATTCTTCTCTGGAAGTGAAACAGCACTCTTCTATCTGACGCGTGATGAGATCAGGCGTCTCAAAAGCGGAGGTCCCAGTGCACGTTTGGCTGCCGCTCTGTTGCGGCAACCCGACCGGCTATTGACGGTCGTCTTGTTCTGGAATTTGATCATCAACCTGACTTACTTCGCGATCAGTTTCGTGACTGCTAAGAAACTTGTCGCTTCAGGACATCCGACAGCTGCTGGGGCATTGAGTCTGTTTGCTCTCGTGGGAATGATTCTGTTTGGTGAGATTTTTCCCAAAAGCATCGCAGTCAATCTGCGGAATTCAATTGCGATCGCAGCGAGTTGGCCATTGGCACTGGCGGTCAGAGCGATCTCTCCGATTCTCCCCGCCTTGGGCACATTGACACTCGCGTTCCGCCGAGCAATCGCACCATCGCTGAAGATGGAGCCATACCTGAACGTTGAGGATATCGAACGTGCGGTCGACTCGTCAGAAGTTGGTGGAGATCTGGCTTTGCTGGAACAAAAGATTCTCGGGCGAATTCTCGAGATGTCGGAAATGCGAACCGAAGAGCTCATGCGTCCGCGAGGCACATTCGCGACCTGCCATCCGCCTGTCGACCTCGCTCAACTCAAGCAGTTCGGTCCCGGTACTGAATATGTCTTTCTAATGGACCCGGGCACTGAATCGATCAGCCGTTTCATTCCGCTCGGAGACGTCAGCACGATCCCTGAGAAAAACCTCGAAGCAATTTCCGAGGAAGTGGTCTACGTGCCGTGGTGTGGCCGCGTCTCCGCCACGCTTTCAACTCTACGAACTCGAATCCTGAATGCCGCCGTCGTGGTCAATGAGTTCGGCGAGACGATTGGCGTGATCACAGAGGATGACATCGTCGATACGCTCTTGAATCCGGAATCGAGTCGCGCGCGACGACTTCTCGATCGTGAACCGGTTCTTCAAGTCGACGAGAATCGATTTCTCGCTGAGGGGCTGACGACGCTGCGATATCTCGGCCAGCGAGTCGGGTTCGACTACGAAGATCGCGACGACGGGCTGTTGACGATCGCGGCGCTTCTCTATGAAGAGTTCGAACGCTTCCCGGAAGTCGATGATGAATGCCAGTGGGAGGGTTACCAGTTCCGTGTCGTCGAAGCCAATGGCCCGGGCAAATCGATTCAGGTCGAAGTGAGCAAGGTCCCTGAAACGACCGAGGAATCAGATGAAGAGCAGTAGCACGATTCTCCGCTGAAGCGATCTTCGTTGAAACGGTTTTCTCGCCTCAGCTTCAATCTGTCCAGCCGGCGTGCGGCTGCCAGATGCAACCGCAATGTGACAGTTTCTACTGAGCGTTTGCAGCAGGCTGTTTTGAGTCGGGCTGGTACGTCCACATCGGTTGTCCGACGTACTGGAATTCGACGATGCTCGGGTCGAATTCGTCACCAGGACGGTAGAATTCCTGGATGATGACCTTCCGCCACAGTTCTGGATTCTCAGGATCGTCGGATCGGTTTTCGTACCCGTTCGAGAATCCCTGCAGAATGACTTTGAAGAAGTCGGTGGTCGGGTCGACTCCGGTCCAGGTGGCAACGCCATAAATCCAAGGCTGATCATCGGAATCTGGTTCAACAATCGATGGCACATCCTGAACTGCGGAAACAGTGTTCAGGAGGGTCGAAGAAGTGCGTCGTTCGAGTTGTTCGATCTTCTTCACAGCCATCGGCAAGACAGAATCAACAATGATCTGGCTGGGGACTTCCGAGTCTTTGCTGTCGTAAGTGACGAGTGTGAACTGTGGGATGAATTGCATCGGTCCTGGAAGAGGATCGAGAGTGTTCACTGCCTGCGAATCGTCGGTACGTCCTGGTGGAAGCGGTCGATTAATGGCTCGCCAGACCATGTACCAGACTTCCGTCGGTTTGACTTCGCCGGTCACAGGATCTTTGGTGTCGAGCCAGACCATGCGAATGGGCTTCAGTTGAACTTCCATGACCCACAAGCTGGGCTGTCGAACGACTTCAGCGAACAACGCGTTTGCTTCGACGGTTCTGTCGAATCCTCGCGAGACTTGAGCTTCCGAGGTTCGCATGAGACCGGCGAATGAAACGACGGCCAGACAAGCGATTCGAATTTTACTGGAAGCAATTCTCTTCATCGGATGACCAGTTGTGCGAAAGGGCGTAAATGCAAAAGGCGCCGGCTGCACCATGAATGGACGAAAAATGTCCGTTCATGACTTTAAGGAGCGCTCCAACCAAAATCAATTCGTGAATCCGCGAGCCACTGGATGCACGCACCCCATTGCTCGGCTGAGTCTTCACTGTCCCTTATTTCGTTGAGAATGTTGACCCGCAATGAGATTCTCGACAGGGAATAAACTGATCATTTCAAAGCTGAGAATGCACTGACAGTTTTTCCGAATATGCGACGTCCAGTTCTTCAGAATTTTCGGTGGAGAACTGTTAGATCTGCTCTATTCCTCAAAAACGGTCCTTTCAGGATCATCGCCCGTATGGGCTGAACGGTGAGGCACTGACGACTGGTAAGACGACGATGCTTCACCGAATTGGGAACCTATTCACGACGTCCGCCTTGCCAGCCGGGATCATCGCGAAAACGTTCTCCATCGGGATTCTGCGGATTGATGATCCAGGGATCGCCGTGAAGGTGATAGCCAACCTGCTCCCAATACCCCGGCTTGTCCTCCGCGAGAAACGTCAATTTCTTAAGCCACTTAGCGCTCTTCCAGGCGTAAAGCTTCGGAACAACCAGTCGCACGGGGCCGCCATGATCTGCGTCCAACTCGAGTCCGTCGTGACGATCGACCAGCAACGCATCTTCGACATCGAAGTCAGCGAGCGGCAAATTGGTCGTCCAGCCTGAATCGTAGCCTGTCGCGATCACAAATTTCGCAGCATCCTGAACTCCGGCAAGCTCCATCAAATGGCGAACGGAAACACCTTCCCACAGATTTCCGATTCGCGACCACCGCGTGACACAATGAAAGTCAGAAAAGACTTTCACACGCGGCAAACTCTGAAACTCTTCCAGCGTGAACGTCAGCGGGCTGTCGACCAATCCGTCAATTTGAAGCCGCCACGTCTTCAAGTCAATTTTCGGAACATGTCCATAGTGAAGCACCGGCCACTTCTTTGTTCGCGTCTGACCGGGTGGGATACGATTGTCCCGACGAGTGTCCGAACTGATGATGACATCGCCCCATTCGTGAACACTCGGATCGTCTGGTGCGCCCGACTGGTATTTGGGATCAACAGAGTCTGACACGTGTTGTCTTTCAACCTGGTGGATGGAAACTGTAAAATCGAGGAACTCGAAAACGCGGTTTTCAAACTCGACAGAACTCCACGATGGAGAAGCTGTCCCTCATCGATTCGTACGGAATCATTATACAGCTGGCGCTCGGAACTCGAAGCAATCCGAAAGAAATGGAAGACAATTGCGTCGCAGATTCCTATGATGAAAAGCGATTTTATTCAGACATCTCCCCAAACTGCATCGTCATTCCATGAAAAGTGTGTACTCCCTTTTGATTGCGACGATTGTGGTCAGCTGTCTGCTGCTGGCTGCCGTCCTGGCTCCCACTGGTTCGAATGCGACGACACGCAACGACGATTTTGGCGCTGAACCGCCCGATGCACCTGCCGCCAAGGCGAACTCTTCGAAACCGGAACCTGTCCAATCGAAACCTTCGGTCGACACGAGCCCGCTCATTGTGGAAGCACCACGACCTGCACCAGAGGGAATGGTTTGGGTCCCGGGCGGACGTTTCCGCATGGGCATCGATTCCTTTCCCGAACCGGGAGAAGAAAACCCAAATCGGATCAAACCGGATGAGTATCCTGCTCACGATGTCGAACTCGATGGGTTCTGGATGGACACCACACCTGTCACCAATCGACAGTTTCAGGAATTCGTCGATGCGACAGGCTACGTAACATTCGCCGAAAAAGTTCCGACTCGCGAAGACTTTGCCAAGAGCGGAGCGGATGTCAGCCTCATCCCGGATGAAGCATTGAAAGCTGGCTCGATGTGCTTCAATTCCAAGTTCGATGCCGACTCACTCGTCACCGGTATCCCCAACTGGGAGTATCAGGTGTGGATGGTCGTCGACGGAGCCAACTGGAAACAACCCGGCGGACCGGACACGAATATCGATGATCTCATGGATCATCCGGTTGTTCACGTCACTTGGGACGATGCCGTCGCTTACTGCAATTGGGCAGGGAAACGTCTCCCGACCGAAGCAGAATTCGAATACGCCTCCCGCAGCGGGGGCAAAGAGGTTCTTTATCCGTGGGGAGATGAACTCGTCCCGGACGGGGAGTACATGGCGAACTTCTGGCAGGGCGAATTCCCGACGAACCGTCTCAATGAGGATGGGTATCTGACAACCTCGCCCGTCAAAGCGTATCCACCGAACGAACTCGGGCTGTACGACATGGCGGGGAACGTTTGGGAATGGTGCCAGGATTACTTCCACATCGACTACTACTCCAACTCGCCTCTGCGAAATCCACAAGGCCCTCCGTTCAGTGTTGATCCTCAAGAACCTGGGATTATCAAGCGAGTCCAGCGCGGGGGATCGTTCCTGTGCAACATCAACAGCTGCACCGGTTATCGGACTGGAGCACGCATGCGGGGCGAAATCACGTCCAGCAGTTTCCACAATGGATTCCGTTGTGTTGTCGATACCACCATGGTGGATGAGTTTGAAGCAGCGAGCTCAAAACGAGAGACCGCTACAGCCTCTGAGTAGACTTTGGCGATGACTCGTTCTCGAGAAACGTGTGTGATTCCGCTTGCGATCGCTGAACGACACGCGACGGTTCGAAAAATGCCGTCGCAGTCTCAACAAACGACGTGACTTCTGCTTCCTGGAAGCCGTAGAATTGCCACGTCATGGAACGAGAAAACAGCGATCAAACCAGTTCACCGGTACCCCAGCCGATGACTCCGCCCCACGATAAAGTCAGGACATTTCCGCAGAAGCCGGGTGTGTACCTGATGAAAGATCGGCTCGGGCGGGTCATCTACGTCGGCAAAGCGGTCAATCTTCGCAGCCGCGCGGGAAGCTATTTCACGTCCGCAGCTGCGACGGAAATGAGAACGGCGAACCTCGTTCCTGAAATTGCCGACATCGATTTTCTCGTCACCGATTCCGAAGTCGATGCGCTGCTGCTGGAATCACGACTCATTAAGGACATTCAGCCAAGATTCAATCAGGAGCTGAAAGACGACAAGACGTTCCCGTATCTTCAAATCCGCATCGGCGAAGAGTTTCCGCGAGTCGAATTCACTCGGAAGCCGGAGTCAAAGGGCGTCAAGCTTTACGGGCCATTCACTTCGGCCAAGAAGCTCAGGGGCACCATTGCGGTCCTGCAGAAGATCTTCAAATTCCGGACCTGCCCTCTCGACATCCAGGAAGAAGACGAACGTTGGCGCTGGTTCCGTCCGTGTCTGCTGGCCAACATCAACCAATGCACCGCTCCCTGCAATTTGCGAATCTCCAAGGAGGAGTATCGCGAGGACATTCGTCGGCTGCGGATGTTTTTGGATGGCAAAAAGACTCGCCTCATCGCAGAACTGCGACGAGATATGCAGGCAGCATCGAAAGAACTGAAGTTTGAGAAAGCTGCCCGGATTCGAGACGAAATCCATGCTCTCGAAAACCTCAACCTGCGAGGCAACCTGGAAGACCATCAACAGCCTGAAGTCTTTTACATCGATCCTCAGAAAGGATTGAGAGGTCTGAAGAAAGTCTTCGACCTGCCAGAAGTCCCGCGTGTGATTGAAGGCGTCGACATCGCTCACCTGCAGGGGGGCGAAACGGTGGCTAGCCTTGTGCAGTTCATCGACGGGTTACCGTTCAAGCATGGGTATCGGAGATTCAAAATCAGAACGGTCGATGGCGTCGACGATTTTGCGTCGATGAGAGAAGTCGTCAGTCGCCGGCTCTCGCGGCTTTCACGAGATGGCGATGCCTTTCCGGACATTCTTCTCATCGATGGAGGTAAAGGGCAACTGAATGCAGCCCTGCAAGCGATGAAAGCCCTCGATATCGATCCACCGTTCACGATTTCGCTGGCGAAACGAGAAGAGGAAGTCTACGTCCCGGGAGAATCGGAACCTCATCGACTCAGTCGGCACTCGTACGCACTCAGATTGTTGCAGTATGTTCGGGACGAATCGCACCGGTTCGCACAGGCATATCATCACACGCTGCGCAGCAAGTCGACATTCAAGTGATCCACTTTTGAGCCGCGTCGAGTATGGGGCAACCGAACTGATCAAAGAGTTGGTGAGGTTGTAGCGGTTGAAGCAAACATTCCGCTGGATTCCACGACTCTTCCAGCAACTCTGCCTGCGAGAAGTGTTTCACGAATTAGAGTTGAGAACACTTTCCCCACATGCCTTGCTTCGAGCCACAACGATGCATCTCATTCTCGCCATGTCGATCGGTCAATATCTGCGCACCTACAAGCGCTACGCGTTCGACTTCTGGGAAAACCTGACGCCCATGCAATACGGGGCGGTTCTGCTCACGGTTTTCGTAGCTGGCTTCCTGCTCATGAAATCTTCACGCTGAAGTTCGCGAAGAACCTTCGACAGAAAACGCACTCACTCGCACGATCAAACTCAGCCTTTTATCTGATCAAAGAGTTCAAGCGAGTGCACAGGAAAGAGCAACTTGCTCTAGGAATCGAGTGACTCAAAAGATCCGCCTGAGGGATCGTCTCGATGCAGTGCGAGTGATTCTTCGTTCATCGCAGCTTGCTTCTGAGAAAGCCGGTAGAAGGTAACAGCGAAGACGGTGAAGATCGTCGCGGGCATCGAAAGCATGAAGAGAATGCTGTACATGTAAGCACGGGGACGAGCGTTCGCCACTTCATCTTTTCCGTCTTCATTTGCAACGGCACACATGGGGCAGGCTTCTGCTGCACGCGAAGCACCCAGACCTCCGACGAGAACCAGTGCGATGAGCATTGCTTTCAGAAAACGAGTCATGACTGTGGCTCTTCCGTTTCAAAGTTGGAGATCACCAAATTCGGTTGGATCTGATGATGTCCCCACAAGTGATCTAAGTCGCGTCGATTGTCAGTAATCTCAAGCGGGCTGTTCACTAGGTGTTCAGTGCTCTGCGATCAATTGAGCTGATGGAATCAGCTTCGTTCGAATGGCTCGCTGCCCACCAGAGAATGTGATCTCTAGAGGCGGTAAAGCATCCAATAAATGATAACACCTGTCACAGAGACGTACAGCCAAATCGGGAACGTAACACGCGCCCACCGACGATGAGAATCCCAAGAGGCTCTCAGCCCCTTGATAATGGTGACTATTGCCAAAACTGGGACAAGTGCAGCTAAAATGACGTGGCTGATCAAAATCGAAAAGTAAACGGTCCGAATCGTCCCGGTTCCTTCAAACGGCTTCCCGGGAGAGTCTGCGTAGTAGTGCAGGGCAAAGTGATAAGAGAGATAGCAGGCCAGGAATGCGACTGAAACTCCGAAGGCAAAGAGCATCGACTTCTTGTGGAGTGACGTGAATCCAGCTTTGATGAAGATGTACCCGAGAATCAGCAAGACTGTGGCCAGCGAGTTCAGCATCGCGTTCACGCCCGGCAGTCGCTTTGCCCATTCCGGCAACTTGTCGAGCGGGTTCGCTGGTCCAGGCTGATCGCCTTCGAGGAATTCACGAATTGTGACGCTGTCTTCGTCGTGACCGGAAACTGCTGTCGGTCGGTGTTCCTCTGGAGTTTCGATGTCTCCTTCGAGGACTTTTTTGAGTGTCGTCATTTCGTCAGCCACGACGGAGTCGTAACGCCCCAGAACTTCCCCGTCGGCGCTGATGTGGATGATGTTATTGTCGTGGGCGAACTCCATTCCTGGAACGCGTTCTGTCCCAACATTCTCCCAAGCTGTGATTTTGAAGCCCTTACGAATGAGATCCCACACGACCTCCGGTTCTCCGGTTGCAAAGATCCAGCGTTCCGGATCAGCCCCCCAGATCTCCGAATAGATCTGCATCCGCTCGACGTCATCGTGTTCCGGATCGACAGTGATCGTGACGATGCGGCAATCGACGTCGGAGATACGTTTGTTGAACTCCATCATCGTTTTGCAGGTCAGCGGGCACTGATAGCTGCAGCGTGTGAACACAAAGTTGACGATCCATGGTTTCCCGAGGAGATCTTCGTTCGTGAATGGAGTTCCGGTTTGGTCAACGAGCGTAAAGTCATCGACCTTTTCAGGATTCCAGACTCGGTATTCCCCGTCTTTTCCATCACGAAAAGTGAGAGGCAGCTTTGTCCCGGGTTCGATGACAATTTCTGCAGGTGTCTCTTCCGGCTCTTGTCCGCAAATCGTCTGGCACGGACCGAGAAGAGCGACGAGCAACACGAACGCTTTAATGAAAAACTCTGTATGCGATGGGGAAGTCATGATGCAACTGCGGGATCACGTCGGGTAATGAAAACGTCCACAGACAAACAGATCGCTGCAAACAACAGGGTCACGCTGAGGCAGACCCAAAACGGTGGGAGCACTTGAAGCACTGCTGGGTCGGTGACAAGGCAGCGTCTCAAACCTGCCACTCCGTAGGTCAGTGGATTGAGGCGGATCAGCCAACTCATCCAGACGCTCCCGGTCCCCGGAAAAAACGCACCGGACAAAAGCCACATCGGCAGAAGAACCAAACTCATGACGCCGTGATAACCTTGGACTGAGTTGATCTTCCAGGCAAACAAGTAACCCAAACCAGTCAATCCTATGGCGATCAGTGCCAAAAACAAGGTGGCTCCGACCATTCCGGAAATTGACGAAGCCAGGTTCATCGCGGGTGCCAGACCGATCCAGTGAAGCAGCGGCGCGATAACGAGGAACAGAGCTGCCTGGATCATGGCTAGGATAGACCCGCCTAGCACTTTTCCCATAACGATTGCAGAACGCGGGACCGGCGCGACAAGGACCCCCTGAAGAAATCCTTCGTTGCGATCCTGAATCACGGAGATTGATGAAAAGATCGACGTGAACAGGACAATCAACACCGCGATTCCCGGCAGGAAGTATTCCTGAAAGGAAATGCTCTGCGTGTCCTCAACTCCCGGAAGCTGAAACGCTCCGTGAAGCCCAGCTCCAAACAGAATCCAGAACACAATCGGTTGTCCGATCGCACCGATCAATCGTGACCGCTGGCGAACGAAGCGAATGACTTCTCGAACGGCAAGTGTCCAGCTCGCCAGCCAGAAAGATGATTGTGGTACCTCATTCGAGTTCTGATCGGAACTCATGAAACCTCTCCCGCTTCGACCAGTCCGCGTCCTGTCAGCTTGACGAAAACATCCTCCAGGGACGGTTTTCCAAGCGTGAGCGAACGAAATCTGCCCGGGTATTCGATCGCAATCTGTGCCAGAAGTTCGTGGCCATTTTCATGCTCAATCCGAAGTCCCTCATTGAGAACCTGAACCTCGCACGCGAACTTTTCCCGAAGCTCATCCGCCAGCGACTCGATCTTGTCTCCCTGGATCGTGACCGAGTCGCCGCCAACTTTCGATCGAAGTTCATTCGGCGTTCCGAGAGCGATCATCTCTCCGAGGTCGATGATTCCCAGTCGGTCACAGCGGTCTGCCTCTTCCATGAGATGAGTCGTCACGAGAATTGTGACGTTCATTTCCTCTCGCAAATCGAAGAGGGTCGCCCAGAGATCGTGTCGAGCACCGGGATCCAGCCCGGTACTCGGTTCGTCGAGCAGTAGAACTCTGGGAGAGTGAAGCAGCGTTTTTGCAATTTCGACGCGTCGTTTGAGTCCGCCAGAGAGCGTTTCTGCGTAGTCGCGTTCGCGGTCAGCGACACCCAAACGAGACATGACTTCGCGACACCTCTCGTTGAGAAGATTGCCGCTCAGCCCGTATAGCTTGCCGTGATGTTTTAGGTTCTCGCCGACCGTCAATTTGAGATCGAGACTCGGCGATTGGAATGTCACTCCGATCGAGCGACGGACGTCATCAGACTGTTCTGAAACGTCAAACCCGTTGACCGTTGCGATCCCCTTTTGCCGGGGGAGAAGCGTGGAGAGGACACGAAAGAGTGTCGATTTGCCGCTTCCGTTTGGGCCGAGGAGGCCGAAGACTTCCCCTTGTTCGACGTCAAAACTGACGCCCGCAAGCGCATGACGATCGCCGTAGGAATGCTCCAACTGTTCAACGTGGACAATCGACATCATCACTCCTCTGAAGGCTTTGCCAGATCAGATGCAGGCAAAGGGCCGAAAGCGGGTCAGTTCGAGAGGAGCTTTAGCAAACTCGACAGGACAATCTCTCGACGGTCCTTAGTGGTCGCTCGAATGACTTCCGTGATCTTCCTCGTCGTGATGGCCTTCCTCGCCATCTTCAGAGTGATGTCCGTCTCCGCCGTGAGTGACGACAACCATTTTGGATTGAGGTGTGTCTGTTGTGTAGTAATGCATCGCCATGTCAGGAGCGAGCGCGATCATGAGACCAACCGCGAGAACGGCTGTGGGGGCCAGAACCACAAACTTCCATCGCCCCTCAAATTTGAGGTGCATGAAGTAAGTCATCACAAACAGCGCTTTGGCCAACGCAATCGCCAGCACGAGCACCACCAACAGGATTGGTGAGATCTCGATCAGGTCGAAAGCGACTGAAATCGCTGTGCAGACACACAGAGCGAGAAAGACGCCGAAGTAATTAACGTGTGGGTGGGAATCGTCGTGAGCGTGATCCATCAGACCGCTTTCAAGTTGTTACTGGCCAATGTTTCCGGGAATGATGTAAAGCAGCGGGAACAAAAAGATCCAGACCAGGTCCACAAAGTGCCAATACAGTCCACTGTTCTCCACCCAGTCGGTCCACTTTTCGTCCAGCTTGGTCCCGACCGCAAGAGCCGCTCCGAACAGCATCATTCCAACGATGACGTGGATCGCGTGAAAACCTGTCATCAGGAAGTAAGTCGACGAGAAAAGATTCCCGTAGACAATCGGTTCGTAAACACGAAGTCCGGAGACGATATGTCCGTAGGTTTCATCCTCTTGCAATTCTTTGAGCTTCGTTTTCGCTTGCTCCATCGACAGCTTGTCTGCCGAAATTGCTTCGCGAATCTGCAGGAACTCTGAATGCAGGGCTGAGTAAGCTTTCAGTTGAATCAGTCGTTCCCCTTCTGCGTCTTGGATCGCAGTTGGAACTTCGAGTTGCTTGATGTGCAGAGGAACATCGCCGGGGATCAGATCATTCAATTTTCGGTCGAGTGTGTCGCTCAGATTGTTCTGAAACTTTTGAACCGACTGCTCTGCCGTTTCCGGAATGTGACCAGGGAGAATGTCGTAATGGATTTTCCCGTAGTACTCATAAGACTTAATTCCCAGGAACACGCACGCGAGTGCGAACGTCATCCACAGGAACTTGCGGGCTTTCACAAAGTCTTTGAGCGTCATCGCTTCGTGTGCGACAACCACGAAGTAGCTGGAGACGATCAGAATGAACGTGTTCAGTCCACCAGCGAGAATGTTGATGTGGGTGACGTGAGTGTCTGTAGGCCACGCGCTACGACCGTTCGCGTCCACCGATCCAAAGTACAAAACGATGTATGTACCAATGAATGCGGTGAAGAACATGATCTCTGTGCCGAGGAACAGCCACATACCAAGCTTGGAATTGGGAATTGGCAATCCCATTTTGAGGGCAGGTGGATGATGTTCGTGAGACATGAATCATTACCTCAATCGCGGAACTCAAGTCCGCATCAATTTCAGACAACTCGTACTAACTCAACAGCCGGAGGTGATCGAAGGCCAGGGCCAGCAATACTCCCGGAAGATAGAACAGCGATGCAAACAGAACACGACGTGCCTGCTGCCGTGACTCATCCATTGCAAACTTCAGTGAAGAACCTGCATAAATGAATCCCAGAACCAGAGCGACCGCCGCATAGAAGTCTCCCGCCAACCCGTAATGGTGTGGAAGAAGACTGATTGGAATTAAAACCAGTGAATACGCGAACGCGACGCGTCCGACCATGTGTTCCCGACCTGAGCCCGGAACCATTTTGAGGCCAGCACGCAGGTATTCATCGCGATACATCCAAGCAATCGCCAGAAAGTGCGGGAACTGCCAGACAAACAGAATTGCAAACAGCGAAAACGCAACCATGTTCAGTTGCCCGCCTGCTGCCACCCAGCCCAACACTGGCGGAGCAGCTCCGGGAATGGCACCAACTGCTGTGCACAAAACCGAGTAGCGTTTCAGCGGTGTATAAAGAGCTGCATAGAGAACCGTTGTTCCCAGGGTGAGAACCGCAGTCAACATGTTGACCGTGAGTGCGAGATACAAGAAGGAGACAACCGAACAGACACTTGCGATCAAGTAGACCTGTTGGACGGTGACCTTTCCGGATGGGATCGGACGGTTTCTCGTTCGAGCCATTCGGGAATCGGTTGTGGCTTCAATCGCTTGATTGAAACAACTCGACGCGACGACGGCCAGAAAAACACCAACGCTGGCATTTAAAAGTGGCCAAAGCGTCCATTCTCCGGCAGAGCCGAGCAGGTAGCCGACTCCCATGGAGAACAAAACCATCAAGGCGATTTTGGGCTTGGCCAGATCGCGATAGTTGGCCCAGAGTTTACTCAGGGAGAATTGAACGTCCACGTGTTCCAAGTCGGCAGCGGACTGTGAAACTTTTGAAGGAGCAACGGGATTCGCGACAGAAGTGCTCATTTAGGACCTCCCTCTGTCACGAGTTGTTGATCCTGACGACGAAGCACGACAGGTTCTTCTCGGTCAAAGATCGAAAGATGATCAACGCGAAGGACACGCAGCAGGTGAACAATCGCATATTGAAATGTCACGATACCCCAAACTGTATGAACGGTTCGTAGCGTGACCTGTTGAATCGAATCGGAAACGGCAACGTATCCCATCGGGGCAAACCCAAATCGAAAGATCCAGGCGCCGGCACCAAGCACAACCTGACCGAACGCGATAAGTGCCAGAATCATTGCGGATCGGCGGAGCCACCGGCTCGATGATCCTCCGCAATTGATGAAATTGAAGAAGATCAACGCCAGGGACAGAATCCCAAGGCCAAGGTGCTCGTGAAGACCCGTTCCGCGATGGCGAATGAGTCCTCCCAGCAGATATTGCAACGCAAGAATGATGACGATTGCGATCGCGAGGATTTTCATCATTCGCATTTGACCGCTTGATGTTTCAGTCTCGGGTGAATTCCAGCCGGGACTGGTGATCACGATCGCTGCTCCCATGAGCGAAAAAACAATCGCAGCAAAGGAGCCGTGAAGCATTGCCAACCCACGTTCGTCAAGCTGGACGCGAAATCCGCCGAGCAATCCTTGACAAATGACGCCGATGAGAATCGCCACTGACAACATCTTGACAGGTCGACTTTGATTGAATGAGTAGGCTGCACTGACCAATGCAATGGACCAGACACCGATCAACATTCCAGCGAGTCGATGTCCATGTTCGAGGAACTTGTCCCAATTGCGGGCGAAGTCCGACAACCACGGATAGGTGAGCATCGCCTGACCATCTGAAGTTGGCCAGTCTCGAAACGCCATGCCTGCATTCTTGGACGTGGTTAAAGCGCCAAACACCAGCGTCACCATCGCCACGCACAGCGTGGAGATCGCGAAGCGATGAAATCGGGTTGACGCGGACGATTCAGCCATGAAGACAGTTTTGAGTTCGTAATGCTTTAAGATCAGTGGGTGATGAATGAAGCTGAGCCAACTCGAAGTCGACCGGGAATTGTTGAGCCGATCTTATTCAGCGAGTTGGGCTGGTAATTCGACTAAGCCGGTGCTGGCTCTGGGTCTGGTTGGGGAGCAGGTTTCGGAGCTGCTGGCGGTTCTGTTTGTGGCCAGAAGTCGGAATCACGATCCGGGTGCGAGTACTCGTAAGGGCCGCGATACACGATCGGTGGAACATCAAAGTTTCCGTGGCCGGGAGGCGATGGAGTCGCCCATTCGAGGCCATTCGCATTCCATGGGTTCCGTCCAGCCTTCTTGCCGAAGAACCAGCTCAGGATGATATTCCCAATGAGAATGAACTGAGCGAAGCCCATCACACAAGCACTCATCGTCATGAACTGGTTAAGCGGCAACAGGTGTTCAAGATATGGGTACAAGTAAGGGTCCGCGTAACGACGTGGCATCCCTGCGACACCCAACATGTGCATTGGGAAGAAGGTTCCGTTGAAGCCAGCGAACGTCAGGAAGAAGTGGAGTTTGCCCCAGCCTTCGCTCATGTACCGTCCGAACATCTTCGGATACCAGAACTGAATCGCTCCGAAGACTCCGAAGAGCGTTGCTCCGAAGAGCACATAGTGGAAGTGGGCGACAATGAAGTACGTGTCGTGGATGTAAATGTCGACCGGAACAGCTGCCATGAAGATTCCGGACAGTCCACCAACGATGAACATGCTGATGAATGCGACGCAGTTCAGAAAGACCACGTTAAACACCGGCCGTCCGCCCCAGATTGTTCCAATCCAGTTGAAGACTTTCACGGCTGAGGGCAGGGCGATCATGATTGTCGAAACCATGAACGTCATTCCGAGTGCAGGATTCATCCCGGAGATAAACATGTGGTGGCCCCAAACGATGAAGCCCAGTCCAGCAATCGCCGCCAGCGAGTAAACCATCGGCTTGTAACCGAAGATCGGTTTACGGCTCATGCACGAGAGCATGTCCGAAACCATACCCATCGCAGGCAAAACCATGATGTACACAGCAGGGTGTGAGTAGAACCAGAACAGGTGCTGCCACAGTAGAGTTTGACCACCACCAACAGTCGGGGCGGCATTGTTGACGACCAGACCTGAAGGGACGAAGAAGCAGGTTCCCATCGCACGGTCAGCCATCAGCATGAAGCCAGCAGCTGTCAAAACGGGAAGAGCAAACGCCTGCAAAATTGCAGTGATGAACATTCCCCAGATCGTCAGAGGCATCCGGAACAATGTCAGTCCGGGAGCTCGCATATTGATGATCGTGGTCATGTAGTTGACCGATCCCATCATCGAGGAAACCCCGACGAAGGTCACACCGAGCAACCACCAGAATTGTGCCCAGCCTGAACCAGGAGCAGCGTCAGCAATCGCAGAAAGTGCTGGGTAAGAAGTCCAACCCGCAGCAGGTCCGGCATTTGGTCCAAAGCCTTCGTTGAAAACGAAACTCGCTCCAAAGCAGAAGATCGCTGGCCACATGAACCAGTAGCTGAGGGCATTCAACAGTGGGAATGCCATATCGTCAGCACCGATCATGAGCGGGATCAGAAAGTTTCCAAACGCTCCAGCGAGGACGGGGATGATCACAAGGAAAATCATCACAGTCGCATGCATCGTGAAGAGCATGGTGTAGAACTCTGGAGAAACCTGTCCACCAGCATCGGCGAACAAAGCACCCAGGATCGGCATGTTTTCCCAAGGAAACGAGAGTTGCCATCGAACTCCCAGTGCCAAAGCTCCACCGACCATCAACATCAGAATGGTGGTCAACAAGAACTGGATGCCGATCACTTTGTGATCAGTCGACCAGAATGGCACTGCTTTCAAAAGCGCAAGACGGTCTTCACCATGGGCGGAATGACCATGATCGGAAGAACCAGCTGTGGCTGCGATAGAACTCATCGCATCACTCCAATACTAATCTCTAAGTAAACTCGAGAAAAATCCGTTATTCAGCAGCGCCGTCGTCTGTCTTCTCAACCCGGTCGTAATTCTGCTCCTCATGGAGTCTGCGGAGGTAGTTGAGAAAGTTTTCTTCAGATTCAGCGACAAATCGTGCCTTCATCTTGTAGTGACCCCAGCCACAAAGCTCGGCACACAACAACTGGTAAGTCCGCTGTTCCTTCGCTTCCAACCAAATCGGAATGATCAATCCCGGGACGGCATCTTGCTTGATGCGAAGTTCGGGAAGGAAGAAGGAGTGCTGGACATCCATCGTTTTCAAGTTGATCATCACAGGCGAACTTGAGGGCAAGTGAAGATCGTTGACAGCATAAAGATCTGTCGCTTGTGGTTCCGGCATCAGCGGAAGCAAGTCACCAGTTTCAGGATCGAATCCTGGGTAGCGAATCCGCCACTCAAACTGTCGTGCGGTGACTTCAGCGAGTGCGAGACTCGAATCCGCTTCTCGTTCCTGACCAAGACGATCGAGAACCGATTGCATCTTTTGCTGTGGGAATGCGTCTTTCACACGATACTCAGCCCAGACGTCCATCTGGTACAGAGCGATGAAGAGCAGGATGAAGGCCGGCACAACACTCCAGATCACTTCCAACTCGTGGCTTCCGTGTGAAAACCAAGCTTTGTGGGAAGCATCTTTGTCGGTGTCAGCCGCACCCCGAAAGAGCACGTATGCCAACCCAGCTTGTGTTCCGATGAAGGTGATCGTGGAGATGATCAGAATCATGTAGAACAAGTCGTCAATTCGTTCACCCAGTGGAGATGCAGACTCTCCCGGGAACCACCATCCCAAGCTGGGGGATGCCAGACAAACGATGACGGCCAAAATTGGCCAGAATGTAAAGAAACAACACCAAAACCACTTCACGGCAAGAGCCTCTGCAAGATTGTAAGCAAACTCTTATTCGAACGAATGAACAGCTACGCCTTCTGATTCAGAAGCTGATGCTCCTGGATCTTGACCGGGTAGGTACCCATCCAAAGGAATGCTGTAGATGTAGTTGACCAGATCCCAGATGTCTTCATCCGTCAAAGGAGAGGAAGGATCATCCGGATCGGAGCGTCGTACCAAGGTTGCAAAGGGAGGCATTGGAGTCCCTTTGATGCCAGCATAAATCCGGGAGTACAAATCGATCGGGCGACGACCTCCTCGGTAAATCCCGGTGTGGAGGTTTCGCGGCTTGATCAAGTTGCCCCAGTCATCATGAAGGCCAGGGACAGGATAGTCATCGCCATTTTTCATTTTGGCGACCGCATAGATTTGCGATCCGTTTCCGTAGCCTGCTTCGCCGTGACATTGAGCACACTTCAAACTCTCGTTGAGGTAAAGCTCACGCCCTCGGGCGATCGATTCCGGCGTGTATGGGACACGTGGCGAGATCGGATGAATCAAGGCTTCTTCGGTCTGGCTCGATTCCCAGTCGTTCACGATTCGACCCACGATCGAATCGACCTCGTAGTTGAACTCGTCGGGGTTGTCGACACGCTCAATGAATTCTTCGCGAATCGACTGGTAGGTCTCACCGTCGGCCACACGTTCTCGGATCGCTTTGATGGAGTATCCTTCATCGGCGATGAGTGAGATCAACTGATACTCAAGTTCTCCACGCATTGATAACCAGAGGACGTATTCGACGATCGAAGTCATTTCCTCTTGAGTCAGCAATTTGAACGATGGCATGTAGGTGCCAGGAATTCCGTCCTCAATCACGCGACTCAAGTCTTCACGGGCAGCCCGGTTTTCTCTTTTGGTCGTCGTGAATTTGAAGACGCCGAGACGGTAGTCTCTCGGTTTTGGATTGAGATACGGTGCAGTTGAACCGTTTCCATCGCCAGTCACACCATGACAGTGTTGGCAGTGTTCTGCATATAGCAGACGTCCCTGAACAAGAACCTCGCCTGGGCCGAGGAAGACCTGGTCACCGTTGTTAGGAGCGTCATGCAGTGGGGTTTCCAACCGAACTGTTTGTGTTTCGGCGTCCCACTCGGTGACCCAGCTGCTGGGAGAACCTTCGAGTGGACCATTCAGCCACAGCAGTTCTGTCCCTTCAGCGATGTCTCGGTTCTGGCTCTTCAGATCGAGTGAGAGCTGACGGATTGAGACCGGACCAGTGATTGAAGTCTCGGGTGTTCCGGCAGCTTCCTCTTCTTCTTTGACGGCTTCGTCAGAAGGGATGTCGTCGATAACAACCGTGGCTGTGGCAGTGTGTTCCTTGAGTGGAAGACGGTCCCAGACAACCATGTCCGTCGGTTCTCCGAAATGTGATTGGAGAACTTGATTGACATAGTCCTGAGCGTAGGGAGCCAGGTCTTCAAACTCAGTACGGTGCACGAACTTCGGTTGTTCACCGCAGCCAACGCAAAGACTGATCAACAAGACTGTGAAAGACGTTCTCACAGGAAAGCCTCTACTTCTGAAAATTACTGCGCCAACTTCGACGCATCGACTTCGAAATTGATTTCAATTGGCGGCGAATTCGGTGCTGCCTTGATTTTGACTGATCGTTCAACGTATCCGACAGCTTCCTGCCAGACGACGAATTCCCATTCCCCCTCGGGAAGGTTCTCGATTTCGAAGTAACCATCCGCATCGGTGACAGCACCCCAAGGGTGATCCAGTGGAAGCACCCAGGCACTCATCCAGTTGTGGAAGTCACAGACAACCTGAGCGGGAAGTCGCTCAGCTGCCTGAAATGAATACTCCTGATCGCTTCCAGGCGGGATGGTGTTGTTGAACTGGTTTGCAAAACCCTTCACGTTGACGTTATGAGCCACCGGGTCCGAGTTTTTCAAGTTGACTTTTTGACCGACACGCAGAATTGCCGCATGTGGGAGAAAGACACAACCTTGTTGGTCGATGACTGCTTTGTCGTCACCACCTTCGGGAATTCCACTTCGCGGTGGTTTCTTCATGTACACAAAAACATTGGCCAGTCCACCACTCTCGGATGCGACGACTGTCTCATTTGGAACTGCTACTTCTGAACAGACCTGATCTTTGGTGGAAGCTCCTTGAGCCAACAGTGGTGGCAGATTCGGAGCCGCTCCGTTAACAGTGACTCGTCCGATAAACTTGGCTGGTCCCTCAACAATTTCTGCACTGGCGGCAGGCGGGTTCGCGGGAGCTGCCTCTGGTGCAGCGGTTGTCGTTTCAGGTGCAGCCGATTCAGTGGAATTTGTCGTCGCAGCCATCTCCGTGGTCGCTGGTGGAGCACTTGTCGCTGCCGGTGTTTCCGAGGCAGCAGGTGCTTCTTCTGGCTCCGGAGTCTTCTTGACTTCTCCGACTGAAATCTCGATGTCCGAGGCGTTCTTTACCTTTGTCGATCGATGGTCAGCTTGTGGAACACATCCCACCGTGAACGCGAGCATGGCGAACAGGCTGCAAGCGCTCAATGTCGAGATGTGATGACTGTTTGCGTATTTCATTTATTCAGTTTCCAACGACTATCAACCAGCCAGGTCGGCGGCATCGACAGACAATTCAAGAGGAGCCGATTCCCCTCCGGCTGGGATGTCAACTTCAACCGCACGTTCAATGTAACCGAGTTTTTCGTGCCAGATAACAAACTCCATCTTCCCAGCGGGTACATTCTCAATTGTGAAAGACCCGTCAGGATTTGATGTCGTTGCCCACGGATGATCGACTGGAAAGACGTAGGCCTGCATCCAGTTGTGGAAATCGCAAATCACACCGGCCGGAACTTTTTCAGCAGCACTGAAGGTTGTTTCGACGTCAGACTGATTATTCGGCGGAACTGTACTGTTGAACGATCCCGCAAAGCCTTTGACGTTCACGTTGTGTGCAACCGGGTCTGAATTCTTCAGGATCACTTTCTGGCCAGTCTGAACAACTTGAGCGTGCGGAACGAAGACACAGCCCTTCTGATCGAAGATGACAGGTTCTTCTTTCGGGGCTGGAACATCGACATTTGGAACTCTTCGCAGGTAGACGAAGACGTTTCCGAGTCCGCCGTCACTACCGACGACAGTCTGGTTCGGAACTGCCTCCGCACTGCAGATCGCATCTTTGGTCGCCGCGCCCTGTGCGAGAAGAGGAGCGAGAGTCGGAATCGATCCGTTGACTGTGATTCGACCTGACAGCGTTCCGAATTCAGTAATCTTCGGACCGCCGCTGGATTCACTCTCTGCTTCGTCTGAGCCAGAGCCTGCCTCTTTCAGCAGGGTGACTTTCACTGGAGAGAGTGCTCCTCCTCCAAGTCCCTCACGACGGACTGAAGTGTCGCAACCGCACAGAATCAGCGAAGACAACAGAAAGCACTGGATTCCATTTGGAACAACCAGGTGAAATTTGCAAGACATGTGCATTACTCAGCACCTCCCGTGGTCGTTGTGGGTGGTGTCGACGTTTCTGGGTTGTAAGTCGTCGGGCCATTCTCTTCGATCAGCCGCGTGTAGTTGAACAACGCATCGATCACGGATTGAGCCTGACGTGGGTTGTCACCACCGAAGAGATCCTTCATTTCCGCAGGTTTGTCAGCCGGGAAGTTTTCCGGCATCGCGGTGTACGGATAGATCCAGTTCGGTTTGTAGATCCAAAGTTGTGTCCATTCCGGACGAAGTCGCTGTTCAACGCGTTGGAGATTCGGGCCTTTCACCTGTTTCGGATCGTTGACCACGTTTCCGCCGACGTTGTGACATTTTCGACAGAGAGGACCATTCAGCACATACCAGGACGCTGTCAGGTAATCTTCTTCGGCGTCTGGGTAATGCGCTTCGTAAATCTCCTGGTGAAGTTCCTGATAACCGAGCTGATTCTGCGGAACCAGTTGGTATGGGAATGGAACACCATCTCTTGCGGAGAAGTAGTTGGCCAGCGTTCGTGCTTCTTCATCAGACATGTTGAAGCGAGGCATTCTCAAGACTGTTGTTCGACGAAGTGGTTCCGGGTTCTTCAGGAACTCGAAGAGCCACGGTGTGCGGACTTTGTGTCCTTCTGCCACAAGTGTCGGGACAGATGCCTGCCATGCGGCGTTGAAGTCATTTCCGCCGGGTGTCTTGCTGAGTTCCGGAGCCAGTTTGTTCACCAGCCATTTTCCGAAGTCTCCGCCACGGCCGTCGATACGACCACGGAACTGTCCTTCGGTGACAGGTACGGCTTCACCTGGAAGGATGTATTTTCCTTCCTCAGCTTCGAAACCATCCCAGAACCGCAGCGAGTAGATGCGGAACTCGGGGTCTTCTTCTTCAGGATCAGGAACACCTTGAACGAAGGCAGTGGCTCGATAAACCGCTTCCTCGTCTCCGTAAGAGTTAGTGACAGTTTCCCCGGTGGCACCCTGTCCGCCGACACCCATTGGTTTGATGTGGGCCAGAAGATCAAATGCTTCCAGGTAATCTTCCATCAGTGATTCGCCACTGACCGCTTTGGCGTTCAGCAGGTCCGGATTGATGGAGAACTCAAGTGAGTCCATTTCGAGGACGTGGCAACCGGTACAGTTGTACTTCGCGAGGAGACGTTCTCCCTCGAAGATTGCCTGTCCTGCTTCATCCGGGCGGAACTGATATTCAGGAGCTGGAGGCTGGGCCACTAGTCCGAGGACGAATGTCGAGACCGCTTCGATCTGGTCGGAGTCGAACGGGAACTTCGGCATTCGAAGACGTTCGTCCCAGTTCTTGGTTTCAGTCTTCTTGTAATCGTAGCTTCGTGGCTGTCGTAGTTTCTGCCACAGGAAGCCGGGACGACCGTGAGTGATCGCACTCTTGTAGAGAAGGGCTTCGGTCAGATCGCTTTCGTCCACATCGCCACCAGCGAGGGAGTCTTTAACGATCTGTTCCATTCGTTCCGCAGTGCTGGTTCCCAGAGCACTGTCGTGACCGTGGGAGTCGGCACCATGGTCATGTCCATGGTCTTCTTCTTCGTGGCCATTCTCTTCTGAGATTTCTCCATGATGGTGGAGATATTCGTGGATGTGTTCGAAGGCGAGCTTCGAGGTGTCCTTGCGACCCCAGTCATTCAATGCAGCACCGATTGGGCGAGCATCTTCAAATCCTGGGATGTCGTGACAACCGTAGCAGCCATATCGTGAGATCGTACGGCGACCGACGTAAACGAGTTGTCGTTCTCTCCACTCTTCTGGAGTCACATCCTCACCAAACTCAGCCGGAGCGAGTTCGATTTCGTCTCCTTTGAAGTAGTCAGCGAGAGAAACGCCCTCACCGTACATCGATTCGGTCACGTCCAGTTTTCGGTTTTCGAAGACCCGACTCACTCCCGACTGGCCGACGACTTTCGAGAGGTACAGGCGGACGAGATCGTCAAGCGGAGTCGCTGCAACGAGTCGTAGAATGACTTCACGGCCGTTTCGCAGGATCTTGGCTTGAAGTTCTTCACCTGATTCCAGGTTGTTGAGGAGTTCGTGGTAATCATCAACAGAGCCCACCGAATTCCCAGCGACTGAAATCAGGATGTCGCCAGGTTGAATTGGAGACGGTCGCCAGCTTTCGCCCGATTGAGCTTCTGCTCGACTTGCGGGGCTGCCCGCAACGATTTCTTCAACGAGAACTCCTCGGTATTGCTCTTCTGCGAGGCCGAGTTGCTGAGCGTCTTCTTTGCTCAGCTCGACGACGACGAGACCGAGGTCGATCTTGGCTTGAGGAAGCTCAGGAAATTCTCCGGGGCCACCCTGAAGCAGGTAAGCGGTGATGTCTGCAGCGGGATCAATGTGATCGCCCGAAAGTTCATCTGTGTACGGATCGAGGTAGAGATCCGGCATGCGGGTTCGAGTGTGGTAGCGACTTGGTTCTTTGATCCAAGTGTACATCCACTGGAAGCCTTCTTCGCCTGGTTTGATCTTCTCGTGAATTCGGGAAAGGTCCGGGCCGAAGTTCGCGTCGATGCCTTCGAAAGCTTCGCCAGTTTTACTGTGACAAGCGAGGCAACCTCGATTTGCGAAGAGGTCTTCTCCTCGCTTTGGATCAGGTGTGTAGTCCGAGGCTGGCTTTTCGACTTTGAACTCTTCGGATTTGTCGAGGAGGTAACGCGTAATCCCGGCGATTTCGACAGGCTGGAGAAGTTCAGCCATCGCATCATGTTGGTTGGTCAGATCGAAGAACTGTGGCATCCGCGTTGTTGGTCGGAACCGCTTTGGCTCTTCAGTCCAGTACGCGATGAATTCTTCGGTCGTTTTCGCAGCGATGTAGCGCAGCGATGGACCGACTTTTCGCATTTCGCCAGCGATTTGATTCGGATCGGCTTCGATCGCTGCCAGCTCTTCAGGTGTGTTCGGTTCCAGTCGGAAGTCAGGACCAATGGGAGTCGTTCCATCGTATCCGTTGATTTCGTGACAGCCGAAGCAACCGTAGTCGCGGATTGTTTCCCAACCCTTGAAGAGTTTCGGAGCGGTCTCACCGTACTTTTCGTTGATTCCGAGCTCGACGACGCTGTGGTGACACTTCAGGCAGCTTGATTCGATGAACTGCTCTGGGCGCATCGGATCTTCCCAGAAGTGGTTCGAGTGCCAGTCGTACTCGTCTGCCCACTTCTTCGCGATCGCAGGGTTCGAGGGAGTGTGCTCGGCGTTCTGGAAGCTTGTTCCGGAGCCGTCTCCGCCGTGGCAAACAGTACATCCGAAGTCGTTCACTGGATGTGGACTGGTTGCGGTCAGATAGATCTCTGGTGATGGATGTGAACAGAAAGGCTGTTCGTAATTTTCACTTGAGTAAGTCGGCGTCATTCCGACGACTTGTCCGTTCTCACGGATCACACTGAAGTCATCAATGTTCACGTGACAAGTTCGGCAGCGGTCGACACGTTCGACGGTTACCATGCCGAGTTCTTGCTCCAAGCCGGATGGCCAGTCGTACTGAATCTTCAAGTGCGGATTGAAGCCGTTAATAATCGGAAGTTCTTTGAAAGATCGTTTCAGAGAGACAAACCAACTCTCTGGACGAAGCTGATTTCGCTGTTCAGCGAGGCTGTCTTGGGCAGAGCGAACTTCACTCAGTTCAGCAGCAGCTTCATCGAGTTCCCGACGTTCAGAGGCGATTTGGCTTTTCAGAGCGTCGTATTCAGCCTGTACTGTCTGGTATTCGAGAGCTGCTTCACGGGCAGCTTGCTCAGCAGCGTCGAACGTACCTTTGAACTGAGCGAGAACGTCTGGAGCGCTTTGATCACGGACTTTGATGTCGTAATCCGCACGGGCTTTGTCTCGCTCGGCGTTACGAGTCTTCGACTCGGTCGCGAGGATTTCGACGCGGCCTTTGAGAGTGTTGGCTTTTTCTTCCAGCTCAGCAATTTCATCGGATCGGCTTTGCCAATCGCTGTCGAGAGATTCGACTTCAGCAGTCAGAGACGCAATTTGAGCCTGGTATTGCTCGTCGTCATATTGCTGTCGCTGTTGGTCGATCAGTTCGACTTTGAGACGTTCCGCTTCGCGCTGATAATCGCGCCATGTGCGGTTCTCGTCTTTGTACATCATCAGCAGCGTCGCACCCAGAAGCGCGACTGCGCTTCCGGCGAACACCTTGTGCATTGTTGGCAAATTACGCCAATACTGTTCAGTTGCTGGCATTGCTATTCAGTGTCACTGCTGCGCCCGGAATCGGGGAATGAGACCTTTGGGCGTTCACAAAAAACTAGATATTAAAGAACCACTCTGGAATCGCGACGATGTATTTCAAACGAAACACCCATCGCAGGACCATCTTCAAAGGAAGTGAGGCCATCAGCAGAACCAGATTGGCCAAAACCATGTACCGCACGAAGCCCATCTTAACGTAGAACTTCTTGAAGACCGTGACCGCCATGAGCGGAGGCAATACGAACAGGTAGGCGAGCGTCAAAATGATGCCGAGCCACTCACGACTGAGAATCGTTCCAACTTGTGAAAGGGCCGAGCCTTCCGGGTTCGGTTTCGGCAATGGTTGCCCTAATCCGTGCCAGAAGTACTCTGACAGGTTCACGTTATTGAGAACTTCCAGTTTGTGGACATCCCAATATTCGTAAAGGCCGAACATGTTCCAGTTGGGGCCACGAATAAAGGTTCCCAGCACGATCATTCCGACCCAGAGCGGTAGGAAGCCGAAGAGGAACGTGATGATGGCAAATTTACGCTCATCAAATGTGTAGTAACCGTTCCCTTTGGTGTTGAAGTCGATGTAAGGAATCGCCATCAACCCGACCAGGATCACACTCGGGAGGACCACACCGGCCATCCATGGATCGTAGTAGACGAGCATTTCCTGAAGACCGAGGAAGTACCAGGGAGCCTTCGAAGGGTTCGGGGTTTTCACTGCTGAGGCAGGTTCTTCAAGCGGTGCTTGAAGTGCCACTCCCCAGACGATGAGCAAAGCGGTGACCAGAATCATGCAGATCATCTCGGAGTAAACGAGATCCGGCCACACGAGGACTTGGTCAGACAGTTCTTTTTCGGCCAGCGGGCGACCTTCAGCAATTCGTTCGTCGTTGTCGTTGGCTTTGTAGAAGTACAGCCAAGTGGTGAATCCGACGAGATAAAGCATCCCGACAATCGGAACGTTGTCCGGTTTGCCGACGATCTGTCGGAAGTCGTAGTCGGTCATACTGACAGCCAGGAACAGGACGCTCAGGTTGAAGAGAATCCAGGCAACCGTCGGTTGGACCCACCATTTTCGGAGGGCGACAATCGCGATGAAAATCACGATCGATAGACAGAAGAAGCTGATCGGGTTAGCGATCACCATGTCTGCTGCGTTTTTAAACCACAACGGAAGTCGCAACAGGAATGACGACGCATTGGCCGAAAAGACAAGGTGAACGGCCGCCAAAACCAACAGCAAAGCGGAGTAGATCGCCCAAAACATCGATTTTGGGAGATGGTCGATTCCGAACATGCGATTGTAGTAGCCATCACGCTTATGGCTGCGGAATGTCCAGCAGATGTTCAGTAACGACATCAGCAAGTACAGCCAGCCAAGGCCACGAATCACACTAATTGTTAAGTCAGGATGAGGTTCCATAGTTCCCAGTCACCACAAACAATAAAGGGCTCAAAAATCCCGATTTTGACAGACCACTTAAAGAGGCTGACTGATTCCACCGTCCTTACGAACCCTCCAGAAGTGAATGGCGATCAGGCCAGACACGACAATGGGAATAGCGACGCAGTGCAGAATGTAAAAACGATTCAGTGTTTCTTCGCCAACGGTTCGTGCTCCCAGCAACAGGAAGCGAGCATCACTGGCGTTTGTAATCAGATCGAAACCACCAACATTCAAGAGCTGGAAACCCGGACCTTCATGCCCGAGGAATGGAGTGGCACGTGCCATGTTGGAACCCACGGTGATGGCCCAAATGGCCAACTGATCCCAAGGGAGCAGGTATCCGGTAAAGGAGAGCAACAGGGTCAACACAAGCAGGAGGACCCCGATCACCCAGTTAAATTCCCGCGGAGGTTTATAACTTCCCGTCAGGAAGACTCGATACATGTGGAGCCAGACGGTGATCACCATCGCGTGAGCCCCCCACCGGTGAATCTCTCGCATGATTCCGAGCGTGTTCACGTCTCGGAGTGCTCGAATATCGGTGAAGGCCCATTCCAGAGTTGGGCGATAGTAAAACATCAACAGCACTCCGGTGAGTGCTTCAACCAGGAACAGGAAGAATGTGATTCCGCCCATACACCACGTGTACGAAAGAGCGATTCCGCCTTTTTTCGCTGACACGGGATGCAAGTGCAGAAAGAAGTTCGTCAAGACGACGACCGCACGATTTCTGCGATCATACGGAGCAGGGTGGCGAAAGATGCTTCGCCAGATCTGTGACTTCCGAATGTATTCCGTAACCGACATACCAGTACCCGGTGAGGACCATCAACCGTGAGGAAATAGCGCGCACAACTGCACGCCCGACACTAAGCCAATTCGAAGGACTTGGGGTCAACCCACTGTCCGAGTTCTTCCTGAAACTTCACACTCTTGTCCACCTCGAGCAGACCATCAGGAGCGACTGCAATCCCGACGCGTTCGAGAGGCCTTGGAGCTGGGCCCTCAAAGTTGATTCCGGTGATGTAGAATCCAGAACCATGGCAAGGACACTTGAACTTCTGCTCTCCCTCGAGCCAGTTTGGTGTGCATCCGAGATGCGTGCAGACTGACGCGAGAGCATAAATCATCCCGCGACCGTCATATTGATCTGTATTGACGATCCAGATACCACGGCTCGCTTTGAACTTCTCGGAGACCGTTCCTGGTGGGAAGTCAGATTTTGGACCGACTTTGAATCGCGAAGGCAATTCAAGCACCATGTTCGGCATCATGAATCGAGCCACGCCAAGGGCCCAAAGGCCTGCGATGGCTGAAACGGACGCCCATGCGAACATGAAGGGTGTAATCGCCACCGCTGCAAAGATTCCCCAGAATCCACGACGCGTCGTCGTTTCTGCCTTCTTGGGAAGTTTTGGCTTTCCAGCAGCTGGCTTTGAAGGATCGACCTTCGGTTTGACCGGGGCTCCGGATTTTTTGGCTTCGGCAACTGCCGCCACCATGTCTTTCAGAGCAGGGCGATCGCCAGCTTCTGTCGGCTTGGCAGGAGCTTTCGCCTTCGGAGCTGCTTTGGCGGGAGTCGCTGCTGCGCCTCCTGATCCACCCTTCTGGGCACGGGCTGCTGCGAGGATGTCCGCTGTTGATTTCGGAGCTCCACCGGCAGGAGCGGCAGCTTTTCCGCCACCCTGTTTTCGTGCTGCAGCGAGGATATCGGCAGTCGATTTGGGAGCGGCCGGCTTGGCACTCTCTTCTGACTCCTTCTTGCCTCCACCTTGAGCACGAGCCGCAGCAAGGATGTCTGCTGTCGACTTTGGCGCTGCTGCAGGCTTGGATTCAGAGCTGGCTGGAGATGACTCGGCGGAGGCTTCTGCGTCTGAGGCAGGAGCGTCTGCAGAACCACCTTCGCTCTTTTGTTTGCGAGCGAGTGCCAGAATCTCTGCTGTGGTGAGCTTCTTTTTTTCGTCCGACATGATCTGGAGAGCTGAAGAGTTGATCGTGAATGTACGAGCGCGACCAGCTACGAGGAGGGTCGACTCCATAAAGCGCCAATCATGTCATGTCGTTCTAAAACCAGCAACCGATGGATGTTCGGATGTAAGTGATTTCTCAGAAGAAGGAAACGTTCGGAAATTGGTCTTCCTGACCATGGGAAGTGGCTGAAAAATCGCTTCAACCATGCGATTCCCTCAGGAAATTTATGATCGCAGACTGAACGATTTCGTCGGTTTCTTCTCGTTCATGGAGTTGAAGTGCTGCGATCGATTTGACTGTTCCAATTTTCGCAAGCGCCCAGGCACATGCTTCCCGCACGATCGGAGAATGGTCTCTCAATCCGCGTATCAGGACGTCTTCAGATACGGTGTTCCCGGTGTTTCCAAGGACGATCGCAGCATTCCTCGCCATCCCGACTCGGCCCGGACGAGAGAATGGCGTGTCCCCGAATTCAGCCTGAAACTGTTCTTCGTCAACTTCGAGGAAGTGGGCTGCCCTTCGATCAGATTGTATGGTATCTCGGAACTCCGGGATGTCGGCCTCACTCGATTTTCGATTCCATGGACAGACATCCTGACAGACGTCGCAGCCGAAGAGCCAGTCCCCCATCCCCGATCGAAGTTCCAGCGGGATCGGGCGGTCGCGAAGTTCAATCGTCAGGTAAGAAATGCATTTCCGGGCATCGAGTGAATAAGCGTCGGTGAATGCGTCCGTCGGGCATGCTTCCAGGCAGCGGGTGCACGTTCCGCAGTGAGAATTCAAGTGTGGCGGGTCAGGTTCGAGTTCAACATTTGTCAGGAGAGCAGCGAGAAAAAAGAAGCTGCCGATGTGCTTGTTGATGAGGAGCGTGTTCTTCCCAAACCACCCGAGACCCGCGAGCTTTGCAAAGTCACGCTCAAGAAGCGGGGCGGTGTCGACGACGATTCGAGTCTTCGCTCCGGGGGTTGATTCGTGAATCATCGATTGGAGCGGCTTCAGCATGATCCGCAGCACATCATGGTAATCGCTTCGAGATTGGGCGTACTTCGCAACTCGACCGATTGTTTGCTGGCCTGAGCCCTCGCTGCCATATGTCGCTGCGACAGTGATGATCGACTTCACGCTTTGGAGCACGTTCGACGGGTGTTCATAGGCAGACTCTCGCCGCTGCATGTACCCCATTTCGCCGTGAAAACCGGAATCAATCCACCTCTTGAAGAATTCGAGTGTGTCTGGACGAGCTGCCGGTGCAATCCCCACAAGCGGAAAACCAAGTTCCCGAGCGGTTTCGCGGACCTTGTTGGAGAGCTCACCTGACTCGATCATCTCGTCATGCCGCCCTTGAATGAGACTTCGCCGGTTCGGCTTCCGGCGAGTGAGTTACGAGAGGCCAACTTCTCGTTGCAGTCGGACAGGAGAGTTCAGGCGTGGGCTGAAAGTCCATCAGAGTGGTCAACAGGTGAGGGTGCTCTAGCTGCTGGCGCTGCGGTAATTTGACAAAGACCATTGGAAAATTCGTCGCGAGATCAAGACCATCACGAGAGTCGATAGGGGAGCGATCACGAGGACAGTCCAATTTGGATCGAGGGCTTTCCGCAACAGAAAACGTGATGGAACAGTTACGACGAGCAGGATCGGGACAATGAATGAGAAGCCGAACCACAGCATTTCTCCACCGAAAGACTGCTTGTAGAAACCTTGCGGGTAGCGGGCGAAGATCGTGATGTAAAACCAGAAATCGTAAAGTCCCTGATTGCGTCCAAACCAGACGGAAGTGCTCGCCAGCGCAATCATCAAGCTGTAGAAGAAGGCAACACCGACCAGAATCAGCATCAGGTAAGTGATCACGCGACCGATCGAGAGTTCAATCCCAGTCCGCGAAATTGAATACCAGAGAAGTGCCACCGCAAGGAGCACCTGATTGATCATCGCGAAGTTGACCTTCTCAAACGAGATCAGAAACTGCGTGTCGATCGGTTTGAGCAAGGCAAAATCAAGGTCACCGGTGCGAATCAGTTCGCTGAAATTCGCACAATTTGGCATGAAAAACGCCTCGACGAGAGCGTTGATCAGCATTCCAGTCGCCATAAACGCGAAGTACTCTTCTCGCGACCAGTCCTGAATCGTCGGCACGTGACGATAAATGAGATCGAACAAGACGAGTTGGGCTGAGAACCAGAACGCACGAGTCACCAACTCAATGACGAAATTGCTGCGAAAGGTCATTTCGCGAATCAGCGAGTTCCGGAAGAACATTCCCCAGACCGCGAGATAGTTCGGGCGAAATGTCTGTTGAGAAGGTGAACTGTCGTCGGTCATAGCAGAAGTTGAAACTCGATCGTTCAAAAAACGTCAGGGAGTAATTTATCAATTGGAGCCACTAGCTGTTGCCAGTTGTGCAGTGTTCGCGAGCGGAGGAAGCTGAGGCTCGAGGACTCCTTTGACTTTCGGCCAGAGCAGAAATCCTTCGACAATCATCCATACTTGAAGACCGAGCACGACCGTTCCGAAGCCAACGAGCAGGTAATCACCGCTTCCCCACCAGCCGTACATTTGGTATCCCAATGCCAAAGCTGGCATGAGAAGCATCATCAACATGGGCAACACGGCAAACAGGACAGGCTTGCTGCGACGCCAGAGATAGAACACCAGCACCATAAAAGCCAGCCCGGCCAGTAACTGATTGGTTGCGCCGAAGAGCGGCCAAAGTATCAGTCCGCCGGTTCCGGGAACCCCTGTTGGTCCGGGGAGAATTGCAACAGCGAGTCCCAGCATGACCGCTGTGGCCGTCGCTCCGAATTTGTTTTGTAGCGGCGGAACGGAGAATGTTGCGCCGAGTTCCTGAATGACATATCTTTGTAGTCGCGTGGCGGAATCCAGGGTTGTGGCTGCGAAGCAAGCGACGAGCGTTGCGATGATTCCGATTCCGAAACGCAGTGGAATTCCGATCGCAGCGAGGAAATTTGCTCCTCCTTCCACAAACGCTCCGACAGTGTCAGCGAGGCCAAATTTTTTCCAGTCTCCCTCGGAATTGTATCGAGCTTTCCAGGCGGAATTGCCGGTGATCGGGGTGTTATCGGCGGCCATCGACTGCTGAAACGTTCCGTTTTCCAGCTGAGTGAATTTGCCCATTCCGACTCCAGCGGTGCAGGCGAGAATCACGAGGACAGCGAGTGCTCCTTCCAGAAGCATCGATCCGTAAGCGACGTATTGGGCATCTTTCTCGTTTTCAACTTGTTTACTGCTCGTACCGCTGCTGACGAGACAGTGAAATCCGCTGCACGCTCCGCAGGCAATTGTGATGAACAGGAACGGGAAAATTGGTGGTGCATGGGCAGGGAGGTCACTTTTAGCGACCACTGCTGGGGTGCTGGCAACAAGGTCTGCCTTACCAGTCAATCCAGCGAAGCACAATCCGCCAACCAATAAGATCAGTGCGACGAAGAGTTGATGGCTGTTCACATAGTCGCGCGGTTGCAAGAGGAGCCATACAGGCAGGACTGAGGCGAGGAAACAATACGCCATCAGAATCACTGTCCAGGCGACCGTGGGGTTCACCAGGGGGAGTGCGACCGGGAGTGTTGTCTCGGCAACTTTCAATTCAACGTTACTCGAATCCGCAACTTGAACGAATTGAATTGGGAAGTACTCGACGCCGACGAAGATCGCTCCGTACAGCGTGAGAAGGGCTGCGATCGATGGGATGAGCAGGTCACCGTTTCGCTTGTAGGCCCAGTATCCAATCGCCATCGCAATCGGCATTGCGATCCAGACCGACAGGACCGAAGCTGGATACATGTCGAAAACTTTTGCGATCACCAAACCGAAGATTGCGAGCACAATTGTCAGGGCAAAGAACAGAATCAGTAGGAAAAGAACACGCGCCCGGCGATTGATCAATCGGCCTGCCACTTCTCCGACAGTCTGCCCTCGATTTCTCATCGACACGACCAAAGCTCCCAGGTCATGTACGGCTCCAATGAAAATCGAACCAAGAACAACCCAGAGCAATGCGGGCAGCCAACCCCAGAAAACGGCAATCGCCGGGCCGACAATGGGGCCGGTTCCAGCAATGCTGGTGAAGTGGTGACCGAAGATGATCTGCTTCTTCGTCGGGACGAAATCGACATCATCCCGCAGCTGCTTGCTGGGAACGTCGGCGTTCGGGTCAAGGTCGAAGATCTTTTGAGAGAGCCATCGGCCGTATGTGTGATAGGCAACGATGAATCCGAAAAACGAACCGATTGCAACCAGAAGTGTTGTCATTGAACAGAGATCCTTGACGACGTTCGAACGCTTGTCCCCAACTTTTCTGCCAGAGAATCATAGTCGTAAATCATAATCGAGGCGTGATGCGATCTTGAAGCGACTTCCGCCATGGCTGCGAAGTGGCGGTCGAACTTGGATCAAGTGATCAGGTTCGGCAGTCGTCGCAAGCTTTCTTCGGAAAGTGCTCTCGCTCGTGCTAAACGGTCATCGCGGGCCGATCACAGTGTTTGAGAGGACACCTAGGCCTGAGACTTCGACTTCCACCGTGTCACCTGGTTTCAGCCAAACCTGTGGATCGCGCCCCATGCCAACTCCGGGCGGGGTTCCGGTGAAGATGATATCTCCGGGCTGAAGCGTGACGATCTGTGAGATGTACGCAATGACTTCATCGATTCCGAAGATGAACTCGCGAGTGTTCCCGGTTTGCATGCGTTCGCCATTCAAACGCAACGCAAGTTCCAGGTTGTGCGGATCTTCGATTTCGTCGGCAGCGACCAACCACGGGCCAATCGGAGCAAAGGTGTCTGGAGTTTTTCCGAGAAGCCATTGCTTTCCGGGTTTTCCGATCTGCCAGTCACGAGCGGAGACATCGTGGCCGTTGCAATAGCCCGCGACATGCTCAAATGCCTTCTCTTGCGGAATCTCATAGCCAGCCTTCCCAATCACGACGACGAGTTCCGCTTCGTAGTCGACTTGTGAAGAGACTCGCGGAAGCCGGATCGCTTCTCCGGGGCCGATGATGGAGTTTCCAAACTTGCTGAAGCAGACCGGTTCTTCCGGGATTGCCATTCCCGACTCTTCTGCATGGTCGCGATAGTTCAGGCCGATGCAGATGATTTTCCCCGGGTCAGGGATGGGGGCCATCAAGGTTCCGTCGATGCTCAGTTCGGTTTGAAGCCCACGTTCGAGCGCAGCTCGACACTTCTCCAATCCGTTTGCCTGTTGCAACAGCTCGCGCATGGAATTCGGAATGGACGGGTCAATTTGCGTCAGTGGGAGAAATCGCTGTTGGCCTTCGGACTCAACAACAGCCACGACGACAATCCCCGAATTCGTCCTCAGAGTCCCCAGCTTCATAATGTGTCCGTTCCTGCCTTATTATCAATTGTGGTCGATGCAAAAACTCTTGAAATTGACCATACTGTATCGGGAAGAATCGAATCCTTCTTGTTTCCGTCACACTCCCTGTAAGCGACTGGTCTGCAGAGTATAGCTGTTTGATTGCGATTCGTTGAGTTCACAAAAGGCTTCATTCATGGCATTTCCCCGTATGGTGCGGATTCGACAAGACTTCGAACGCGTTCGAGTCGATGATGTCGCCGCTACGACCGTGCAGCAGCTTCAAGCACAAAACTTGGGCGAAACGGTTCAGTCGGGGCAAACGGTCGCCATTACAGTGGGAAGTCGTGGCATCGCGAACATCGCCACAATCACCAAAGCTGTGGTCGATCATGTGCTGTCGCTGGGTGCGATTCCTTTCATCGTGCCTGCGATGGGAAGTCACGGAGGAGCCACCGCAGAGGGGCAAAAGCGGGTCCTCGAGGGATTTGGGGTCACTGAGGAATTTCTCGGCTGCGAAATTCGCTCCTCAATGGCAACAGTCATCGTCGCGGAAACTGAGCACGGGATTCCCGTTCACTTCGACAAATACGCCTCCATGGCCGATCACGTGATCATTATGGGACGCGTGAAGCCTCACACTGGTTTCGTCGGTGCGGTGGAATCGGGGCTCCACAAGATGATGCTGATTGGGCTCGGCAAACACGATGGAGCATTGATCTATCATCGCGCCATCAAAGACTACGATTTCGAAACGATCGTTAGAGCTGTCGGTCGAGTCGTCATCGAAAAGTGCCGCGTGTTGACTGGAATTGCGATTGTCGAAAACGCTTACGATGAGACAGCACTCATTGAAGCAGTAGCTCCGACCAATTTCTTTGAACGCGAACAGGTACTCTTGAAACAGGCGGTTGAATGGCTTCCTCAACTCCCATTCTCTGAAGTGGACCTTCTGATTATCGATCAGATTGGCAAGAACATCAGCGGAACTGGAATGGATACGAATATCATCGGCCGCAAGTACAACGATCACGTCGCGACCGAGAAAGACTCAACTAATTGCAAACGGATTTTCGTGAGAGGTCTCACCGAGAAGACAAATGGAAACGCGACCGGAATCGGCATCGCTGAATTCACACTTCAACGCTGTGTCGATCAGATCAATATGGAATCGACTCGGATCAACTGCATTACGAGCAGTCATCCCACCGGGGCGATGATTCCTTGTGTCTACAACAGCGACAAAGCTGCCATCGAAGATGCTTTGAAGACGATTGGTCTCACAGAACCTGAAAACGCCAAGGTCATTCACATTCGTGACACGCTTCATCTCGGAGAGATGGAGATCAGCGAAGCATGCCTCCAGCAAACGTCGAGACGACCATTCACCGTCATCGGAGATCCGGAAGAAATGGACTTTGATGACAGCGAGATGATGCAAAGCATCGAGACATCCAGCATTGAC
Organism: Thalassoglobus sp. JC818; assembly: GCF_040717535.1. Taxonomy (NCBI): domain Bacteria; kingdom Pseudomonadati; phylum Planctomycetota; class Planctomycetia; order Planctomycetales; family Planctomycetaceae; genus Thalassoglobus; species Thalassoglobus sp. JC818. Next base: position 426,664 of record NZ_JBFEFI010000004.1, on the reverse strand, counting down.
GTTTCGACTGTTTGATCAGTTCGCTTACTCGTTTTGTACTGTCGCTGTTGAAAGAGCGAATTCGAGAGCGGTGATCTAAGGTGACGATCCGGTCGTTGTGTCATGCCTCCTATCAATCGGTCGCAGAGCAACTGAACGTGCCATTGAGGCAATGCCAAACGAAATGGCCGCCGAAGCGAGTGCTTCGACGGCCATTTTCAATCTTGATTTCGTGGGGTCGCTACTGATGAGAGCAGCGAATCACGAACGAAGATCCTTGGTGATTACGCATCGAGGTATGATCCGTAGTCGCCGCGGTATTCTTTCTTCACGACGTTCATGACCTCTGGAGCGTTTTTCGCTTCGAGATTCTTCGCATCCCATTCGATCTTCTTGCTCTCTCCGCTTGCAGCTGCCCAGACAGCCAGGTTGCCGAGGAGGATTGTTTCGGTCAGGGCACCAGCGTATTTCTGGAAGTTGGACATCGCGTGTTCACGTTGTCCGATAATCGCTTCGTGGAATTCGGTGAAGTGACCAGGTGATTTTTCGAACTCGACTTCTGGGGCGTCGACGGTCTTTCCGTCGGCATCGATCAGAATCCAGTTTTCGCCGTAGTCGCCGAACGAGTACAGGGTGAGATCTTCACCAACGATGATCGACCCACTCTTGTGCTGGAACTTCTGGCCGTTGAGGAGACTTTCGTCAGCCTGGTTTCCTCCGTCGTACCAGTAAACTGGCATCATGCCTTCGCCGCTCGGGTGATCGAACTCGAAGTCAATCTTGGACGCTTGTGGGTAGCTGTCCATGTTGTGGCCAGTGCAGACTGCCTGAATCGTTTTTGGATTCGCGAGGTTCAGACCTGCAAATGGCATGTTGAAGGTGTGGCAAGCCATGTCGCCGAGAGCTCCAGTACCGAAGTCCCACCAACCGCGCCATGCGAATGGGTGATATCCATCGGCGTAGGGGCGTTCTGGGGCGGCGTTCAACCAGAGATCCCAATGAACGTGAGGCGGAGCCTGTTGTGGTTCTGGGCGTGGTCCACCTTGTGGCCAGATCGGTCGGTTGGTGAAGATGTGAGCTTCTTTCACGCGTCCGATTTTACCTGCTTTCAGCAGTGCGGCGGCGCGGCGAAGTCCATCGAACGAGGTTCCCTGGTTGCCCATCATTGTGGCAACGCCGGTTTCGTCCGCGATTTCCTGGAGGCGACGTGCTTCCCAGACTGTGTGCGTCAGTGGTTTCTGACAGAAGCACGCTTTGCCCATTTTCATGGCCATTGCGGCGGCAGGAGCGTGGGTGTGGTCTGGAGTTGAGATGGTGACGGCATCGATTTTGTCGCCCATCTTGTCCAGCATTTCGCGGAAGTCGTTGAACTTCTCTGCTTCTTTGAAGCCCGGACGAACACCGGCTTTGGTCAGCGTTTTGTCGTCGACATCACAAATAGCAACGATGTCTCCATGCTTCGATGCGTCTGCTGAGTCGCTGGCTCCTTTTCCGCCGACTCCGACACAAGCGTACGAAACGCGTGCGTTTGCGGAGCGTTCTTCATCTTGTGCATTGAGTGTTGGGTGTCCGACATATACGGCCGCGCCAATTGCGGCACTCGTCTTCAGGAAGTCACGGCGATTTGAAGGTCTTGGCATGAAAGTTCCCTAGTTTTATTGATGAATATTTCGTCCCCGAGGTGGGAGGAGCCATCGACAGCTGCGTCGTCCTGCTCCGAGGGGAGGAATGATGAACTCAGTCATCAAAACATTATGATAGGTTATCGAATACAAAAGGGAAATTCACGCGACCGAAATGAATGAAGCCGACGCAAACGGAGATCCGTCTGTGTCGGCTCGTGTGCGATGTCTGAAATCGCCGTGAATTCAAATCGTCGAAACTTGTTTTCAGCGTTGAACTTGGGCGATCAGGTGCTGTTGGTATTCCTGGAATGTCATCCACCGAACTTCTTCGCCCTGAAGGGTTCGTTCCCAGCGGCTGATGCTTTGGCGATCAATTGATTGAAGTTTGTCCGAGTAGTCATGGACAGCTCGCAGCTTGACGCGGGGTTCGACGTGAAGGGTCACTTCCACAGTTCGCGGCAGAAGATTGTGCGTGCGAAGTGACTCGTTGAGTTGCAGGCGGGGGTGTGGAAGTGTCGGCTGAGGATGCAGGACGTAATTGAGTCGTTTGGTCCAATCGGCATAGTCGAGGTACTCGCGAGTCACTCTCGAGTCGTTCATCTGTGTGCCGGTCACCCGATAGTCGAGGTGAGTTCCGGTCAGCGTCAATTGAGTGTTCCCGTTCGAGACTTCTTCCTGAAAGTTCGGATTCAATTGGAACTGCAGCAGCGCTGCGTTTCGCAAAGCTTGCGGTTCGGTCGATTTCGAAAACTCACCGATCAACTTCTGTGCTTCCTGTTCCGCTGACTCAAGGAAGTGATTGACTTCAGCGAAGGAGACTTCGGTCGCCATGTAGTTGTTGCCGAGAATGATGAATCGATGGTGATCAGGCTCGAAGATCACGACTTCACCCAAGTCCGGCATGTAGTCGTAAACCCGTCCAGCATGAAAGTAAGTGACGCTGTGGGACAACGGCTGAGGTTGTTCGGGCTGTGAAACGTCGGTGACTTCAGTGAAAACTCGAATGCTCTGCGCTGAAGCGGGGAGAGCGCACAACAGAATTGTGGCTGTGAGTTGACTGAAGACGACGAGACGGATGCGAAGTGACACGGCGTACTCCGTTGGGAATGCCCGTCTGCTCGCAAAATTGGAGCACGGGCAGCAAACAGGTGGGGAAGAAGAACGAAGATGTGGAATCGGAAGTGAATTCAGAAGGGATTGGAAAGTTAGCTTCGAAACTTTGATTGCGACAAGACCGCTTCGCCGGCTCACTCGAGTCGACTTCTTGAGCTGACCATTTCAATTGCTGTGAGGGTGCAGATCGGAGAAGGGCCTGTTACGCTTTTCAGTTCCGAAAAAAGCATGCTTCTTGCCAAATTCATTCACACACATTGATCGACCTTGAATCACCCTGTCCCCAAAAAATCGCAGAACGTATTTTTTACAAAACAGATGTTGCACGTGATGGCGAAACCCATCGGGCCGATTTGCAACCTCGACTGTGAGTACTGCTATTACCTCCACAAAGAAGAGCTGTATCCCGGGACCGGCAGTTGGAGAATGACTCCGGAAACGCTCGAGACGTACATCGGGCAATACATCGACGCACAACCTGCCGACGCCGAAGAGATCACATTCGCGTGGCAGGGGGGAGAACCGACTCTGCTGGGGCTGGAGTTTTTCGAGCGAGTCGTCGCGATCCAAAAAAAGCTGGCACGACCGAGACAACGTGTCACGAATGCTCTGCAAACCAACGGGGTCTTACTCGATGAGAGCTGGGCAGAGTTCCTGAAGCGTCACGAATTTCTCGTTGGGATCTCCATCGATGGGCCTGCTTCGCTGCACGATCGCTATCGCTACGACAAGAAGGGGAAGGGGACCTTTCAGGCTGTCTTGAAAGCTTTGCAGCTGCTCAAACGATTTGAAATTGAGTTCAACGCACTCGTCGTGGTGAATCGGGAGAACAGCCAGCATGGAAGACGTGTCTACACGTATCTGAGAGACACCGGTGTCGAATTCATTCAGTTCATTCCGATCGTGGAGAAGCGTGGGGTTGGAGAACACCCGGAAGCGCCCGTCGCGGAATCTGTCGATCATCCGTGGGAGCATCTGGTCAGCTCACGCTCAGTCCTCCCGGAGGACTTCGGGAAATTTCTGACCGATGTGTTTGATGAATGGCTCAAGCGTGACGTCGGCAAAGTCTTCGTTCAGATCTTTGATCAGGCACTGGCAGCCTGGATGGGAATGGAGCCCAGCTTGTGTGTGTTCCGCAAACAATGCGGAAGAGCGTTAGCGATCGAACACAATGGAGACGTCTATTCCTGTGACCACTTTGTCGAGCCGGACTATCGACTCGGAAACATTCATGAGCTTCCGATACTTGAACTGGCGAATTCGCCTCAACAGGAAGACTTTGGAGTCGCTAAGGAATCGACACTTCCAACGTATTGCCGGGAGTGTGAGGTCCAGTTCGCATGCAACGGAGAGTGTCCGAAGAATCGGTTTATCGAAACGCCTTCCGGAGAGGCCGGCCTCAATTACCTGTGCGCTGGCTACCGGGCATTCTTCAATCACATCGATCCAGCAATGAAAGAAATGACTCGCCTGGTGAAGGCTGGCCGTCCGGCAGCGAGTATTATGCATAAGTCTCGTCGCTCGGATGAACAAGCATCGGCACCATCCCGTCGCACTGGAAGAGTTCCTCTGAAGTCCATCGGGCGAAATGATCCGTGCCCATGCGGATCGGGACGTAAATACAAGAAGTGTTGCGGAGCAAGGTAAGTGTTCCTATGAAATCACCGAACCGATTCGTATTCGTGACCAGTTGCTGACTCGGTCCTCACTCTTGTCTCAGATTCTCAACATCTGTCCGAAATAAGCGCCTCGACATGGACGAAATTGCGGAAGGATCACCCGACTCGAAGGCTGCCCATTTTCTCATCGCCTGGCTGCAGGATTGGGGAGGCTGGGTCGCTGGGATCTCGCTGTTGGTTTTCGTTTTGAGTCTTTGGGGCGTTTCGTGGCTGATTTTGAATCTTCCGACTGACTACTTTCTCCGCGAGCGACCACGATGGGGGCACGCGCATCCGGTTGTGCATATCGTTGTTCTGATTCTTCGAAACCTGATCGGCGGAATTCTGGTCATCTCCGGAGTGGCAATGCTTGTGTTACCGGGGCAGGGGATTCTGACGATCCTGCTGGGCATTTCGTTGATGAGTTTCCCGGGGAAGAAGCGGTTGACTGATTGGATTCTGAGACGAAAGAGCTTGCAGAAAACGATGAACTGGATTCGAAAATCTCGAGGGCGTCCACCCCTGCAATTCTCGGAGAAGTAACGCTTCATTGGTCGACCACAACCGGTAGTTCGCTTGAAACGTCGGCCTCGGACTTTGCTGGATGTTCCCCAAGTCTCGACGGATTGAACGTTTCCGCAAAGGGGGATGGAAAACGTGATTCGCTCCACTTGCATGCGCTCGCGAACTTCCCCATACTTCCGTGTGTCCAGTGATGAAACACGAACGCGAGAGTGGCGGAACTGGCAGACGCGCTGGATTTAGGTTCCAGTACCTTCGGGTGTGCAGGTTCGATTCCTGTCTCTCGCACTTTTCTTTTCGACCGTATTTCCGGAGTCGGGCTCCTTCGGAGGGTGTGCGTTCGTTGTGGCTTTGGGAACGCTTTTCTCGTCTCACCATCTCAATCAGTCGGTGGAGTTTTCGCCGCTTCCGATGGGTTCTTCGGGCATCGGACGAAAAAACTTCTAAGCGAGCGCTGAGTCAATTCCGTAACCTTCAAGCGTGAAGCGATCTGATCGTGTCAATGAAAAACGCCGCAAGCTTCAGGTGATGAAGCCTACGGCGTGAACTTTGTCGATCGAACTGATCAGTCTTTGAATCGCGTTCAGTCGTTCAGTTTCACGGTGACTTTGGAAATGTCTCCGGGGTAAGTGAACGGGACTTGATAGTCGTAGTCGTCGACGGGAGTCCGCGTGTCCGCTCCGATGTCGAAGGATTCGTCGATTGTCATCAGGCTTGGAATGGTGTTTGGAATCGTATGGGCGTCGACTTGTTTTCCGTCGACTTTCAATGTTCCAACTCCTCCCTTACCAAACCCTTCGCCGTCGTATTTGAAGTCAAATTCGAGCGTATGTTTACCGGGTGTCAGGGCTGCGCCTTCCCATCGGTATCGTTGAAGTGACAGCCGGTTGTAGGTGAAGACAGGTTTGCCTTCGAGCAGGTACAGGCCATAGCCGCCGAAGCGACCGCCGTCGGTGACGATCATTCCCGAAGCGCCATTGGGTGGGACGTCGATTTCAGCAGTGATGGTGTACGACTTGTTGAGAATGTTGGGGGCGTTCGGGTTAGGAAGTCCCGTCATTTTTGTTGTGTAGGTAAATTCGTTTCGCCCAGCTGTGTAACTCGGTCGAGGTGTGAGGATTCGAGGTAGGATCGAGTTATCGAGCGGGAAGACCTGATACTTTGTGCCTTCAACGAAGAAGAGTTCCGTCAACTCCTGAAGCTTTTCAGGTTCCTTTTCAGCGAGATCGTTGGACTGAGAGAAGTCTTCGTCGATGTTGTAAAGCTCCCAGGTGTAACCGTTCACGACAGGAGGAAACTCGCCGCCCAATCCCATCGCCCATGATGGTTGTGGTGGACGCGTACAGGCCATCCACCCTTCGTGGTAAATCGCCCGGTTTCCAAACATTTCGAAGTATTGGGTGTCGTGCGTCGTAGGAGCGTCGGCGTTCTTTTTGTCGAATGTGTAAGTCATGCTCACACCTTCAATTGGCTTTTGAGCAATTCCGTTCACCATGTCCGGAGCGGGAATTCCAGTGGCTTCCAGAATGGTCGGCACGACGTCGATAACGTGATGGAATTGATGTCGAATTCCACCTGCGTCTTTAATTCGGTCCGGCCACGCGACAACCATTCCTTGCCGTGTTCCTCCGAAGTAGGAAGCAACTTGCTTCGTCCACTTGAACGGAGTGTCGAATGCCCAAGACCAGGCAACTGACATGTGCGGGCCGGTCATTGGTCCACCCCACGCATCGTAGTACTCGAGTTGTTTCTCGACTGGCATATCGATTCCCTGAATCGCTGCCAGCTCGAATGGAGTTCCGACCGTTGAACCTTCCGCACTCGTCCCGTTGTCACCGGTGATGTAGATGATGAGGGTGTTGTCGAGCTTGCCCATGTCTTCGACTTGGTCGATGACTCGGCCGATCTCGTGGTCTGTATATGCTACGTATGCTGCGAATACTTCCGCCTGCCGCGCGAAGAGCTTCTTCTCGTCAGCGTTGAGCGTATCCCACTTCGCAAGCTTGGCTCCGTTGTATTCCTCTTGTCCGTCTGGCCATGCGGTGAGCTGAGTATTCTCGGGAATCACGCCCAGTTTCTTCTGGTTAGCGAAAATCTGCTCGCGAAGTTCGTTCCATCCCATGTCGAACTTCCCTTTGAACTTCTCAATCCACTCACGAGTCGGTTGGTGAGGAGCATGAGTTCCGCCGGGGACGTAATAGAGGAAGAAGGGTTTCTCCGGGGCAGCTGCATTGAGTTCATTCAGGTATCGAATGGCATCGTCTGCCATGCCGGTGATCAGGTTAAATCCAGGTTCTTCCTTCCAGGGGAAGATCTGCGTGTGATCCCGGAACAGCCACGGACGCCACTGGTCGGTCTCGCCGCCCATGAATCCGTAGAAGTAGTCGAACCCCATTCCGCTCGGCCATTGATCGAATGGTCCCGCGATGCTGTAAAGATAGTCTGGTGTGTTGTGATTCTTTCCGAACCAGGAGGTCGCGTAGCCGTTTTGTTTGAGGATCTCACCTATTGTGGCGTTATCGACACCGATGGTCGAATCGTAGCCCGGATAACCGGTCGCCATTTCCGAGATCACGCCGAAGCCGACGGAGTGGTGATTCCGTCCAGTGATGATTGCAGCGCGTGTGGGGGAACAGAGAGCGGTCGAGTGGAATTGCGTGTAACGCAGCCCCATGTTCGCAATGCGGTCCATTGTTGGTGTCGGAATGACTCCGCCGAATGTGCTGGAGACGCCGTAGCCAGCATCGTCAGTCATAATCAAAAGAACGTTGGGAGCACCCTTGGGCGGCACAATTTTGGGTGGCCAGTAGGGAGTCGAATCCTTCGCACTGAGCCCAATCTTTCCGCCGAATTTCTTAGCGGGGTTCGGAAGATAATTCCCGTCGACCGTAGTGGTCGCTTCCGGTGATCCGGGCTTAGGTGTTGTTTCCTGAGCCCTCGCGAAGTGTGTGGTTCCGACGCCTAGACAGACCAGCGTCGTGAGGACAGTGATGTGGTTCCTCATTCGTGCTCCTAAAGAAGTGTGAGATTTGCCAATTCAGCAGTACGAGCAGAGTCGAGTGTAATGCAGTCGGGGGCGATGTCTACTCACTTGCAAAGCTTGATCAGAGATTAACGGTTTGCTCACTTAAGTCCGAATTGGGACGACGGAACTACACGTTTCACGACTGCATCATCTGATGCTACCGCTTGACATCACGTCGTATGAACTCAACGCATTTCACGGCAACATTCATTCGATTGGACGTTGTGCAATCGATCGTTGGCCGGGCACCTGTCGAGCGTGCTGTGGAGTCTTTCGCGAGACGCGTTTCTTGTTGAGATTGAAAGTGTCGGTTGAGAGCGATGCCCGGCAAAAGGATTGGCATGACATCTGATCGTTCGGAGAATCACTTTTCTTCCTGAGGTCGAATGTGATTCGGGGAAAGGGTTTCAACCAAGCAGCGAGAAGCAACAAACGAACCGATGGCCAGACCGGAGTGTCAACCTGACGGCTCTTTGCAACTCCCAAGTCTCGGTTCTGAAGAGGATTGCGTCACCGCAGTCTTAGCGAAACTCTAGTTGGTCATGCGTTTGCCTCACACAACTCGATGTTCGAACGAAGTGAGGTCACTTTTCGCTGAAGAGTCGTTGTGAGGCTGATTTCGCGTCTGGTTGGCCGAGCTGTGGGGTGAATTCTCATTCCACCATCTGGAAATCGGATCGAATTCATCGTACAAAGTAGCATTCGAAGAATTTCTTGGGCAGGACGCATCTGCGCCGCCCGATGTGATTGGAAAGCAACTCATGAGTGACAGGAAGAATCTGTTCAACAAAGTCTGGGATCTGCACACCGTTGATACGTTGCCATCGGGGCAAACGCAGCTATTCATCGGGCTGCATCTCATTCACGAGGTGACGAGTCCGCAGGCTTTCGAAATGCTCCGCGAACGGAATCTTTCGGTTCTTGCCCCCGAACGGACCGTGGCGACTGTCGACCATATTGTCCCGACCGACATTCAGGCCCGACCGTTTCAGGATGGTTTGGCAGAGCAGATGATGTCCGCGATTGAAAAGAACTGTCAGGAGTTCGGAGTCACGCTGTTCGATATCAGCGATGAACGGCAGGGGATTGTTCATGCCGTCGGGCCAGAGCAGGGTCTCACCCAGCCAGGGATGACGATCGCTTGCGGTGACAGCCATACATCCACGCATGGAGCGTTCGGAACGATTGCATTCGGAATCGGAACATCCCAGGTGGCTCACGTTCTGGCAACTCAGACTCTTGCGATGAATCGCCCGAAAGTCCGGCGCGTTGTGGTCAACGGCGAACTGGCACCTGGTGTCTTCGCGAAAGATGTGATCCTGTACATCATTCGCAAGCTGGGCGTTAAAGGGGGAATCGGTTACGCGTATGAATTTGCGGGCGAAGTCTTCGATCGGATGACGATGGAAGAGCGGATGACCGTCTGCAACATGAGCATCGAAGGCGGAGCTCGTTGCGGTTATATCAATCCCGACTTGACGACGGTCGAGTATCTTCGAGGACGTCCACACGTTCCGGAAGGGGAAGCATTCGAACGAGCAGCGGAATGGTGGCTGAGTCTTGCCTCCGGGGAAGATGCCGAGTTTGACGACGTCGTCGAGTTCAATGCCGCAGACATCGAACCGACCGTGACTTGGGGAATTAATCCGGCTCAGTCTGTCGGGATCGGTGAGTCCATCGGCTTGGTGAGTGACTTTCCCGCTGAGGAACGAGACGGTGTCGAAGAAGCCCTCCGGTATATGGGCCTGGAAGCAGGTCAGTCGATGAAGGGTGTCAAAATTGACGTCGCTTTCATCGGATCGTGCACGAACGGCCGCATCTCAGACCTTCGTGAAGCTGCCGCCATCGCGCAGGGGAACAAAGTCGCTGCAGGAGTGAAAGCGCTCGTTGTTCCTGGCTCACAACAAATCCTGAAGCAGGCTGTCGCTGAAGGTCTGGACAAGATCTTCTCTGAAGCTGGTTTTGAGTGGAGAGCCGCTGGTTGCTCAATGTGCCTGGCGATGAATCCCGACAAGCTGCAGGGACGCGAGATGTGCGCATCGTCGTCGAATCGTAACTTTAAAGGTCGTCAGGGTTCACCCACCGGACGAACTCTGCTGATGAGCCCGTCCATGGTGGCAGCTGCTGCAATTCGTGGTGAAGTGACCGATGTTCGAGACTTTGCAGCTGTCGAAGTTTGAGACCGGTTCGTTCTCCTGCAGAGCGAACTATGACACGTAGCGATCAATCGCGTTGATCTACCCATGTGATTGGGCAAATCAACGCGGTTTTTTTGTGTTGAACCTCAGTGAATGTGAGAGATTGCAGAGTTTCTTCGGCGAAGTTGAAGCGTCGAACAGGTCGCAGATGACTTCCAAGTGGTCCCGTTGAATTGTTCGAGAGTGGATCTTTTACGGGACCATTTCGACGCGATAATCTCGATACCGCGAACACTTCGCGGAGCGGAACTTCACTCGTTGAGAGCAAGCACAAATACGGTTCTCGTGACCGACTGCGACGAGTGCATGGAATCCGCGAGAGTGGTTAACGATCCTCAAGGAGCAAGTCATGAGCGGCGAACGGATTAACTACTACAAGCATCTTGGTGAAGCTGTAGCACATCTTTCGAAAGTGGAATCCATTCTGGCGGACGGACAACTGAGTCCTGAATTGCTTGAACTGGTGAAGCTCAGAGTTTCGCAGATTAATGGTTGTTCATTTTGCGTGAACTACCACACACAGGTTTTGCGGTTGCTGGGGACGAGTCAGCTGCGGATCGACCTGGCTGTTGTTTGGGAAGAGTCCTCATGTTACTCGGATGAAGAACGGGCTGCGTTCAGGTGGGCTGAGGCGGTCACGCAAATTGCTGACACTCGCTTCATCAATGATCGAATCTTTGAAGAGGCACAGGGAGTCTTCGGTGATGCGACTCTCTGCGAACTCACGTTGGCAATCGGCATGATCAACATCTGGAACCGTATGGCCATCGCGTTCCATTCAGACCATGCGATGATCGATCAACTCCTCGCCAAAAAGCGGAGCGAAGTGAAGGTGTAGCGGCACTTCGTTTCTCGTACTTAATGACCGTCACTTTCGACGGAAGCCGTTGCATCGAGGGGCCACCTCGTGTGATGGCATAAGAGTCAAGGTTTCTGCTTAGGCATGGCGGAGTGCGGGAACGACTTCGGTGTGGGCTGCGTGCCAAGCCGGGGCGATTCCCGCAAGGATTCCGGTAATACTTGCGACGATCATGCCTTCCAAGGCGAGACGAAGTGAGGGAGTAAAGGCGATGGTGACTGCTTCGGCTCCGACAGATAAGCTGCTCAATGCCAACACGACCATCGCCGTCCCAATCCCAATCGCTCCTCCTGCAATACTGAGCAAAATGGATTCGGTCATGACGAGTCGAAAGATTCGGCCGCCGGTGAATCCGAGTGTTTGAAGAACGGCGTGTTCTCGAATGCGATCTTCAACAGACATAATTGTCGTCGTTGCAACAAGTGCCAGCACCAGACCGACACACGCATACCCGAGGTAGTGGGCAAAACTGATGAGCTGTGTGAGATCTCCGAGAGCTTTGGCTTGAAAGACCCCCTTTGGTCGGGTGTCTGTTTCGACTGGTCCTCCACGAAATTTCTCATCGATCGTTTTACAAGTTCCAGCTTGATCGACTCCTTCGTTAAGAAGCACTTCGATTTGAGTCACAGTCCCGACAAGGTTGGTCCCTTTGCTGCGCTGCAAGAAGTCGAGGTGTGAGTAGATATAATTCTCCTCAGCCGGATCATTGCTTTCGAAAATTCCGGCAACGTTGACGCTGAGATCCCCTATCGAGAATTTCTGGCCGACTTTGATTTCTCTGCGAGCAGCGACCGCGCTACCAACGACTGCGGCATCTTGATGGTTTTCAAATTCTGGCCAACTTCCCGAGAGGAGTTGAAAGTCACGAGCGGTGCGCAGCTTCGTCGGGGGAACGCCGTAAAACACAACAACGTCGAGACTCGCTCGGCAATTGTTGGTGAAGACCTGTACCGGAACAACATCTTTCACCCCACGAATGCGAGCAATTTCCTGGCTGTAGTCTTGGGGGAGATGACTAGTCGCTGGGCAAAACTTATTCGCCTGAAAAGTAATCAAAGATCCCTTAGCAGCTTGACGCTTCTGGAGATCATTCATCCCTTCCTGAATCGCCGCAACGAAGCAGAAGACAAACAAGGCGACTGCCGAACCGCTGACTGTCAACAAAGTGCGTGAACGATGTCTCCAGAGAGTCTTCAGAGTGTATGGGAGGAATTTCAGCATGTCGGTTCTTTCAGTTCAAATCTGCTTTAGCCTTCGGTTGAAGTTACGTCGTGCAGTGCAAAGTGCAGTTGATGAATTCTCTGTTCCGTGTGTCAATTTGTCGGTGAATCCCGGATCAGTCCGAAGCACAACTTGTTAGTTGTTCGAACGCTGTTTAGTGGATTCATATCGCAGCGTCTGCTCTCTCAGTTTGTATGAGATGTCCATGATCAAGGCGGAACTGTTTATCTGCGACCAAGGCAGCTTCAGTATCGTGCGTCACCATCAGGAGAGTGACATTTAGTTGCTCGTTGAGTCTCCTGAGTAGATCGAGGATCTGTCGCGAAGTGACGGGGTCAAGGTCCCCAGTCGGTTCGTCCGCGACGACAACTTTCGGGTGCGACACGATCGCGCGAGCAATTCCGACTCGCTGTTCCTGACCGCCAGAAAGTTGCCGCGGATAGTGGTCCGCCCGATCAAGCAGGTCGACGGCCTGGAGCGCGATCTCGATTCTCCGTTTTCGTTCGCTGGAAGAAATGGGGAGTAACATAAGCGGAAGTTCCACGTTTTCGTAAGCGGTGAGGACCGGAACGAGGTTGTGTGTTTGAAAGATATAGCCGAGGTTTTCCGCTCTCCATCTGGCCAACTTTGTTCGCGAGAGTGAAGTGATTTCGGTCCCATCGATGGTAATCCGACCGCTGTCTGGTTTGTCGATACTGGCAATCATGTTCAATAGGGTCGACTTCCCAGTGCCGCTGGAACCCATCAAAGAGATGAACTCTCCCTCTTCAATTTCGAGCGAAACGGAATCGAGTGGAGTGATCGACTCATCACCCTTTTTATATCGTTTCGTAACATCAATGATTTCGATTAGTGGCATTGGGAATGCCTCCTTTCGTAGCGACTTTTGTATTGCGTTTAGCGTCCCATTGATAAGTCTTCGTGCGTGATACGAATTCTCTCTCGATCGCGTAGATTGTCGGTTCCTGTCGTCAAAATACGACTGGTCGGGCTGAGGCCGGATTTAATTTCAACAAGTCCGTTGCCAGTCACTTTTCCGGTTTCGATCATCGTCTTGTGTGCCACTCCCTCTGATTGATCAGCAGTCCATACGTATGAGCCTGCTTCATCCTGCTCAATCAATTGTTGAGGCAGATAGAACTTAATCTCGGTGAGGCTGGCAAGTTTTTCGTTGTCAGTCGCTGGGGCGATGAATGTGACATCGACGAGCATTTCCGGTTTGAAAACTGCAGGTGGATTGGGAATGGCGACTTTGACCTGTAGTGTGTTCTTTTGAATGTCTGCCTCTGAACTGATAAACAGCACGTTTCCATGAATCGGGGCGGTGAGAGTCGGATTGTTGATCTCAACGGGTTGGTCGAGTTGGATTTTCGGGACATCTTCGAAGCGCACATCAACTCGAACTTGCAACATGTTTGGGTCGTACATTGTCACGACAGTGCTTGAGTCGTGCCCCGCGTTCTCACGAGAACTTCCGCCGATTCGAGTTCCGGGATGAGCGATCAGCCGGTAGATGCGCCCATCAATTGGAGCCCGGATCGTCATGCGATCAAGTTGAAGTTTGGCCTCAGCCATGGAGACTCGCGCTTGTTCAAGTCGGGCTTTGGCTGCACTGAGTCGAGCTTCCGATTCCTGTTTGGCTTTGGTCTCTTCGGTGAGAAGTTCCAATTGTTTGCGTAGAGCGTCTCTCCTCTTCTGGAGGGCGGATTGCTCTTGTTGAAGTGAGTCTCGACGGTGTTCCAGTTCGTCGACGAGCGCCTGAGCGGAGTCGAGTTTGCCTTTGGCGATGTCGATGTGAATTTCTGCGACGACATCGCTGGCCGAAGATTTTCCGAGGTGATCCTTGCGGGCAACTTCGAGGTCAACGAGAGCACGACGGAGTTCGAACGGCAGATTTCTGAGTTCTGTTTCGACTCGTGCCAGCATTGCCTCTGCTTCGCCGAGTGCTGCTTCCAGGTGAACCGGGTGATTGAAACGAGTAATCGCTGCTGTCAAAGCTGCTTGAGCATCAATGACTTCTGCTTCACGAAGTTGGAAGTCGGCAAGCGACCGTTCGTATTCAAGCTGAGAGTCGGCTTGAACCAGTTCCGCGATCACTTCACCTTTCGCCAAGAGTTGATCTTCGACGACAAGTAAGCGATCGACAACACCCGGTGCGAGTGCAGCCACACGCACCGGGGTTGGACGCGGTTCAATCCATCCGGCAGCTTTAAAGAGAGGAGTTCCTGCTTGTTGAACTTCGGAAGACATCGACAGAACGGGCATCACCGTCACTTCTCGCGGAGGGAGAATGAAGTCTCTTGAAGCCCAAAAGACGAGTGCAAGAAACCCAGAAATCAGACCGACCGGTAACACGTACCGCGTCACGATATTTCTACGGGCTCTGATCGAGCTTTTGGCTGGAGCTTCACGATCGATGGCCAGCTCTCGAAGATCTACAGCGGAACTCATCTCGTCACTCACTTCTTCACGTAAATTGATGATGCGAGAATCGTCAGGTTGCCGGCATCGTCGCGCTGGGCGTTGCCTTTCACGATCACTGACGTCAGTTCTCTGACGCCCAGAAGTTCGCGAGCATCTGTTTTGACTGGTTCTCCGTTGGCATCGACGACTTTTACCAGAGCAGTCGCCCCTTTCAGCTTGGGAGTTTCACAGCAGTAGTCCCAAGGCGTTGGGCAACTGTCACCAGGGATTTCGTTACACGACTCCAGCGAATCATCGACGACGGTAAACATCGCTCGACCATCGACAAACGGCTCGTGACTTCCTCCGATTTGACCAAACACGACGATCTCACTGTCTGCTTCGGTCGATTCTCTCGCTTCGATCACATTCAGAGCGTCGGCGGGTTCCTCGGTCAGAACATATTGTTCGCCAGCTTCCGATGGATTTACAGGAGCTTCAATCTTCGCTGGTCCATCTCCGTGATGATGTTCGTGGTCATGAGCTGTTGTAGATCCTGATTCCGTTCCCGGTTGCCCGGAGCAGCCAACAGAGAAAACAACGATGGCATAGCTTGTCAGGACGAAGAATTTGAGATTCATTTTTTTAATCCTTTTCAATTAGTTTGAGCTATTAAACAGTCTTGGAAATTAATTTGAGTTGCCGATCGATCATGTTTAAACAGCCTTCAATCCATCGACAACAGTCATTCGAAGTGCTTTCACAGCTGGCGGAATCGCACCCAGAAAACCAAGTGAGATTCCAACACCGCATCCGACAAGGATTGCAATGTTGTCGATGCGGAGCGTAAAGGCTCCCATCGTAAATCGTATGGAGGCATCATTGACGAACAGCAATGAGATCATGGCTGCCAGCAAACTTGCGGTTGCCGACAGAAGGACCCCTTCTTGAATCAAGCTGATTACAATCGCCCGTCGTGAAAATCCGATCGTTTGCAGGGCGGCTAGTTCCGGGATACGCCCCACGACTGATCCGTACATTGTGTTGAGGCCGGCAAACACTCCGGCTCCTGAAACGAGTACGACGACAAGCCATGCCAGCCAGCGAATCGGGCCGTAGTCCTTTTGCAGCGACGCGTAGTAGTCGATCTCTTTCATGGCCTGAAGTTCCAGATCCAGTCGTTCCTTACAGAAGACATCAAGGTCGGCAAAGTCACCATCGGGCATGATGGAGACAGCCACGATGCTTAGATCTTGCCGTTTCAATGCCTGCTGCATTTCATCGAGGCGACACCAGATTTCCGACTCGTAGGCGGCACCAGCTGCGGAAAAGATTCCACTGATGCGCCAGGATCTCCCTTCGAATTCCAAGGTTCGTCCCACAGAAACTTCTTCAGGAGTGACGCCCAGCTTGGTCGAGACCATGCTTCCAATCATGATTTCTCCGGTGTTCGGCCAGTCACCTTCTTCCAACTCAAGTTGCCGCCGGACAAGTCTTGCGGAGCGGTTCACTCCTCGCACAAGCCCCATGGAAGGGACTCGTTCTCCGACCTGAACTTCGGTTCCGAGAAAGAGTTCTGGAGAGACGTACTTCTGGCCGTAGCGCTCCTGGATTCCGGGAACGCTGGCGGGAATGAGATCGCTGGTCCTCATCGGAATCGACGAGTATTCCAGGTTTTCACCCATTCCTAAGGAGAAAACGATTGCAGTTTCCGGGTCACCGCTGACTGCTAGTGAACGTTCCATTCCACGAATGAAGCCAACAACGACCAGCACTAGGATGACCACCGTCGTCAGTCCAAGGAACGTTAGCGAAGTCCGCAGCGGACGTCGGAACAAGTTTCGGATTGCGTACTCCCACGGGAGCAAACGAAGCAACATTGCGAGAGATTCTCTGATGCAGACTGCGAGTCACGAACAGCGACTTCGCGGAGATCGAAGAGCGACGTCAGCATGGAGAGACGCTCAACCTGTGACTTAGCGCAGGCAGTTTTCTGAGCGATCACTACACGAGACGACGATTCACAGCGCAGCTGCGATGACTTCAAGACATTGACGACCGTCGAAGAGACGAGAATCACATGCGAGAAGCCAGAAATGGCTGCGCGAAGCAGAGAGTCCTTAGCAGATCAAGGACATAAAGAGTGTGCGCAGGCTTATGCCTCGATAGCAGTCTTTGTCTTCCGCAATTCTCAAGCGGAACTTGGGAGATTCGTAAGATGCTTGCGGAAGCACAACTGGTGAGAGAACGCAATCTGAAGCTGTATGGTGAGTCAATTCTTCAGAGTCAGACATCTTGTGGGGAACGGCACCACCGCAAATTCCCTGACACTCCGAGTCGTCTGCTGGTGGTTCCGGTTGCTCACTGTCGTCCGGTAACTTCTTATCGTTTCCGCAGCAGCAACTCTTCTCATTCTCAACACTGTCAGGAGTTGTATTCGTTGTGATTGATTTTGTGTTCGCTCCATCGATTGCGCAGCATTCCGCTGCCTGACAGCTTCCCAAGCTGCACGCAAGCGGGCAGATTAGAAGTGCCAAGGATAAAACGATGGAAACGAAGCGATGAGCCATTGAATCTTTCTCCGAAGAAAAGCGTATCTCGCCATTGGAACGCGATCAAGATCCAATTCTTCAGAATAACGAAGCGAACGAGTGCAACGACAGAAAACTCGACGATTGTTCTTTCTGTGTTTTGATAAGAGCTACTGAATCAGATCAGCGTGTCGCGTCAGGCGGGGCCTGGAAGTCTGGTTCGTCAATCGCTTCGTTTTCGATTCCATCGTCGATCATTTGGGGTTCAACTTTCAGATCGTAGAGATCATCGAGCCGAATGCTGCGATAGATTGACCAGCCCAGCGAACTCCCCATTCCGCTATCGCATTTGATTTCGAAGACTTTCTCGGACTTGTCTCCGTCTCTCGTCAATTCGAAAATGCGGGCCCATTGTCGTTCTCCGGGGACGACGCCATGCGGTGTTCCATCTTCAAGTTCAATGTGACCTCCATCGGTGACGAGGATGTTTCCGGTTTGGGGAAGCCAGTCTGCCTCACAATAAAATGGGCAGAAAAACTCATCGCCAGGCTCTCCTTCGTATTCCCAAAGCTGTTCAACAGTCCGGTTGTCTTCATCAATCTTGTATTCCACGACTCTGCTTTCATTGTGGATTGCTGACACCGGTTCGTTGTGTGGGACAGTTCGAAAGTTTCCGTTGTCGTAGAGTAAAACTGTTCCATGCGGTGTGAGTTGTGGGGCGTGATGGTGATACGGCCAACGCATGGACCCATCTGGAGTGAGAAGGTATTTCTGAAACTCCTCGCTCCAGCCGCGATGATCCCCGAAGATCCAGTCGATCTGTTTCGTCTTCCGGAAGACTTTGATCATGCAGTCCAAATGCCTGAATGACACGATCACTGCATCTTCTTCCGGCAGGTAAATCATGGCATTCGCGTGTGACCAGTCGTAAACCGGCTCTCCGACTTTCTCTTCGTACTTGTCTTTCCAAAACCCAGTCAACGCCATGTATCCATAACGTTTTGGATCCAGAAATTCTTTGACCGGAAGCCGCCAGACAATCTCTCCGGTGTCGGGCACAATCTCAACGAGTTCGTCAACCACTGCATAAGCCGGGAGCCAGGGAGCGTCAGGGTCTCTTTCGTTCGACGGGAATTCTTCGAAGTGTTCCAGGATTGTTGAGATCGTCAGAAAGTTGCCGTTGGGCATTTCAATGATTTCATGATGGACCGTATCCATGTCGACTGGAATCGAATTCTCGTTTGGCGGATCAGTGAGGCGAGACCCGTGCCACTGGCGAACGATATTGCCCAGTAAATCGACTTCCAGAAAAGCTCGATAGCTGGCGTGGATGTAGAGCAGATGCCCATTCGACAAGATTCGAACGTCCGCCGTGCGATGTCCGGATCTCAAATACCAGACCACTTCACCGGATGAGTCCAAAGCCATCAGGTAGCCGAACTGGTTCTCAGAGCGGTCGTTGATCCAGATGTTCGGGCAGAAGAGTGTGACACCGGGTTCCATCTTCTCTGGCTCAGAGATGAGCACTTCGAGTGGTGGAAAAGATTTCGGTAACTTCGGAGTGTCAAAAGTCATTGGTTCGCTCGTTTGTTCTTTTCCCGTTTTAGGATCACGAATGGCCACGCGAATCTTGTGAGTCCGATTCGGACGCATTCCGAGGGCTGCGATGACGTGATCTGTTCCAAGTGGGCCGACATCTTTCTTGGTCCACGTTCGCTCTCCGTCATCGAAAATCAAGCTGGGGATGACCGGCTTGGTTGATTCGAATCGAACCAGGGCGACCAGCGGGGCGCGAGTGATTGGATTCGGCTCAATCGTCGGAGCGTTTGAGAATAACGAGTCGGACTGCGACTCAGCGGAAACATTTTCCGCCATCGAGAGGCGTGCTTCTGTGGCTGAAAACGCAAAGAGAATCAGGGCCGACAGGAAAACTCGCACACGTTCACCGCTTGCGGTGTGGAATGATTCAGCCATTGGTCGTGCATCTGAAAAAGAATGACATATCGAAGAAAACCAAAGCGTAACATGTTGTCTTCAAAGTTTCAGCGAAACACAAGTCGCGCCCTCATGAGCGTGATCGTTGCTGCGTGTTCAAGTCTCATTTTTTGAGATGACCGACAATTTCGCATTGGCGTGTGCTCAAAAACCGCCGTTTCGACGAGTTGAACAGACTTCAGCAAACTTCGGTGATCCACTCGTCCAATGTAACAATTGCAAAGAATCGAAACCCTTCGGCAGAATTGTCCGTTCATCTTGACCCTATTCGGGGAATTGCCGTAAAAAACCACCCCCACGACATGAGGCAGATTGCTCCCCGGATCGCCTCGCCACTCTCCATTCGGAAACCTCCTCTCTCAATCTCTTTAATGATCAGGAACATTCACATGTTCGCAACACGCACACTTTCAGGAGCAGCTTTGCTGTGTCTTGTGGCTGGATTCAGCACAACCGCAAACGCTCAATTCTTCGGTCCCAACTACTGCTGCACTCCGTACATGCCTCAGCAGGTCATGGCGGCGCCGATGGCCTACGCACCGACAATTCAAACGGCGTCGGTCAGTGACTGCCCGTGCATGAAGCCAGTCACGAGCACTGTCTACAAAGATGTCGATGTCGTCGAATATCGAACTGTCGAAAAGCAGGCACAAGTCCCGAAAGTTGTCACCGTGATGGAAGATCGCGAAGTGGTGACCTACCAGACAATCAACGAAACAAAAACTGTCGACGTCCCGACTTACATCAATCAGACGGTGACCGAAGTGCAGCCGATGACCCAGAACAACAGCTACTGGCGGACAACATGGCAGCCTGTGCCGAAGATGTCTCCTTGCCTCTACGATGGTCGTCCAGGTTTGGTCGGAGAACTGAATCGCCTTGGGTACGCATTCCGGAACACGATGACTCCTAACGCAGTTGCTCGCCGCGAGTACATCCCGAACGTCGTGACCTATAATGTTCCTGTTCAACGTGTCGTTCAGGTTCCGACAACTCGCCAGGTCACCTACAACGTCGCGAAAGTGATTCCTGTCACTACAACTCAAAAAGTCGCTGTTCAAAAGACCGTCTGGGAACCAACGACTTACACTGCTTACGAGCCTTACACGACCAAGAAACGCGTCGCTGTCGGAACTCAAACTCGAATGGTCTACGTCGACCCAACCGGCGGAACCACAGCAAGATCCAACGAACCAACCCCAGCGACAGCAGGCGGAAACGACAACTCTCAGTCAGCGAATCGTGACAAAGGAACTTTGAATCTTAACTCGGTTCCAACTGGAAGTGAGATTCCTCTTCAGTCTCCAGTTTACCGCAAGTCGCCTGAGCCAACTCCTTCACAGCAAGAACTGGAACCAACACCAAGCGGTGGACCAGTGGCCACTCAGCCTGAAGGGACTCCTTCGGTGATTCAGGTTGCTGGCTGGCAAACTTCTCGAGCCACACAGAAGGCAAGTCCAGAAACTCCACCATCACTGATCGTTCCAACACTTGTTGCAAAGCAGTAGCCGATCGATCGACAAAGAGCACGCCAAAACGAAACAGGCACTGGAATTAATCCAGTGCCTGTTTTTCTTTTTGAATCGCTCAGCAAACGCTCAGTCTCTAGTTGGAAGTCGGCTCACAGTATTTGAGAGCCATGAGCGAATAACCTGTGACCAGGTTGGGATCTCCCTCGTACCAGCGATCTGTCGGATTGACCCAGCTTCCATTCTCTTTCTGAATCGAGAAGAGGTGTTCGGCCAGTTCCTTCCGCCAGTCATGCCGAGTCGAGTCAGCTTCTTCGAACTCGTTCACGTTCAGGACAGCGAGAGTCTTCGCGAATGTGTGGTAGTAGTAGAAGAGTCCCTGCTGTCCCATCCCAGGATTTTCTTCAAGCGTATAGAAGTCGCGAATCCAGTTCCGGGCAGCTTGGACACGCTCATCATCTTGAGCGACACCCGCGTAAATCATGCTCTTCAAACCTGCATAAGTCATGCTGGCGTAAGACCGCAGTCCGCCATCCGGAGTTGTCCCAGCCTGTGAAGATCCACCCGCAGCAGGCGTGTAGTAGAAACCGCCGTCGTTGACTTTCGCAGCGAATTCCGTGGTGTTGTGTTCACTTTCGAGATTCTGGCAGCGTGAGATAAAGATCAGTGCGTTCTTCATCGCAGGATCGTCGTCAGCGACTCCGGCAGTCTTCAAAGCTTCCACAAAGAAGGTCGTGTTCGACAAATCAGGCCGTTGGTGACGTCCATAGCCCGCTCCGCCAAACGAAGTGTGAGTCGTCGAGCCGGTTTCTTCGTCATCCCATTGGAGCTTCTTCAGAAACTTGACAGCTTCGGCAATTCTCTCGTCGTACCGACCGTCTGTGTTGGCTGAATCGAACGCCAGCAGTGCAATGGAGGTTTCATAGTTTCTGTGGGTGGAATCGACATCATAGATTCCGCCGTCAGGCTTGATGTGACTCTCAAGGTGCTTCAGAGCCAATGCCACAACTTCGTCGTCGGCGGTCAATCCGCTCTGCATTAACGAGTGAGCGACCAGCCCCGTAATCCCTGGAGCATGTGGCGACGTCCAGCTTCCGTCGCTGCCTTGGGAGATCGAAAGGAATTCGATTCCCTTTTGTCGCGACTCCTGCAGTTGATCAAGATCCGGGCCGACCGCAAAAACTGCTGTCGCTGTGAACACGAACAAGGCACATGACAGCCAGCTGGTTGCTGTAATGCCGGGAAATCTTCGTCCTGTCATTGAATGATCCTTCTGACACGTAGGTCCTGAAGTGCATCGCGTGCGTGAGACGTCACGTCTCAAGCGGGTGCGAAATTGTAAGAATGACATTCTACCGGCTGAAATGGTGAGATCCAAATCATCGAAGCAGCCCAACTGCATAGACGTGCATCCATCTCCACAGACGAAGAGGCTTCGGTTTGACCGACCATCAGCCCTCACTCTTCAAACGGCAGGTCGAAGTGCTGCAGAGTCTGCCGCGCGACACCTCCCAAACGAGAATGGTCTTGCGGCGTTTCTTGAATTCAACGAGAGTTCTGACCTGTCCATCCTATCTACACCGAGTCGCGAACGGTGCATCGAATTCTTCCCCTCCTACTTCTGTTGCTTATTGTTGGAAATGGATGTGCTTCAGCACCCTTCCACGGAGGGGACGTGCGCGGACAGCAGCCGATTGGCGGAGCGATTTACGTTGCGACAACCAACGATGAAGTTGTTTGGGAACGCGCGATTGACGTGCTTCACGAATTCAACTTCGAGATCGAACGCGAAAACCGTCTGGCGAAAGTGATTCGCACCGCACCGAAAGTCGGAGCCAGCATCTTCGAACCGTGGCACAAGGACGCCGTCGGTTTTGAGAATCGGATCGAAGGCACCCTGCAGTCCGTCCGCAGAATCGTCGAAGTCAGCTTTCAACTCGACGACCAGGGCCGTGGCTACGTCGTCAGCGTCGCAGCTTACAAAGAAATCGAAGACCTTCCTGGCGTCGCAGCCAACTCCCCCGGAGCTGCCACCTTCCAGGAAAGCTTACCACTCTCAGTCGACCTCGACCCCGTCGTCGGACAAACATCCCCCTCTCTCTGGATCCCCGTCGGCCGCGACCCCCTGCTGGAACAATCCCTCCTAGCCAAACTCCGCGCCGCTTATTCTTACTAAGCAGTGCTCACGGCTCCGAAGCACTCGCTTGTTTTCGTTGATTTTCATCGACCCTGAGCTGCGGAACTTTCGAATTCGGTCGTTGGTCGATAGTTGAACACCTCGCTACTGACGGTATTCATCTTTTATGACGGACCATCTGAGCGGGAGTGTCGAAAACTTCCCATTCGTCTTCGTGGATGGTGAATTCAAAACTTGCCTGAGTCATCGCCTGCTCGATTGAATCGTGATACGTGTCAGTGATCTTTAAGCCGGTTTTGTCACAATAGAACAAGTAAAACCCCGCGTCGTTTTCGTATTGAACGATACGCAGCTCAGCTGGAACTGGCAGGAATTCTCCACCACCGAAGTGTCGAGTGTTTCCGGTCGGTCGATTGGCAAGTGTCAATTGAATACGTCGAAGGTGTTTTGGATCGTTCATGCTGCTTAACTCTAGCAAATTCGGGGAGATAGTCGTCAGTAGGACTCTGCAGAACTTGCCCATCAATCGCGACTTGGTACGACGTTTCCCGAGCGATAGAAGCACTTCCTAAGACAACAACTGAGTGAAACGCTACACTGGATTGCCTACAACTGATAGAAAAGTCTTTGTAAGGGCGGTTGATGTACAGCAATGTTTCCAGCCTATTCATGAAGTATGCAGGGGCTGCGGCGACCTTTGCAGCCTTGTCACCTCTGGTTGTCCCGGCTTCTGGGGCACTGGGCTTTTACGCTCTGCTTGCAGTTGGCCTCGGAGTTTTCCCGGCAGTTGAATTCTTCCAGGAATGGGCACAGGGGAAGAAGATTGGCGAGATCCGTGATTACCTTCACAAGAGCATTCTCCCGAAGATCGCCGGTGCCGAAATTGCTGTGGAAGACTTGGCGGCGCGGTATCCAGATGCAATTGCTGAGATGCCTGAGGACGACGCGCGAAAACCATTCGCAGTGTTGCTGAATTTGATGTCCCGCAACTGGGACGATCAAGCCGCTTTTGCACAAGCTTTCGCTGACTACCAAGAAGAGTGGAAGTCGTCGATTGAGGAAAGTCAAGCTTGGCAGGAGCAGCTTTCAAACTGGTTGCTATTGCATCAGGAAACTCTGGTTCGCGAGTTGGATTTTACGCGTGATGACATCTCTGATCTCTCAGTCGCTGTGCACCAACTTCATCAAGAACTCTTTGATGAACTTCGCGATTTGCGTCCGCAACCTCCTCTCATCTTAGCAGAGGAAGTGTACAACCCTGAGGAGCATCAACAGAAATTGGCGCGATTCGTCTTCACGCATCGACGTGTTCCCCACATCGGTCGAGCGACCGAACAAAAAGCACTGAACGACTTCTTAATGAGCGGAACCGATCGATGTCGTTGGTGGATGTTGACCGCTCCCGGTGGCGTGGGAAAGTCACGACTGGCACTGGAGACAGTTTTGTATGCCAAGTCACGAGGCTGGCTCGCCGGGTTTCTAAAAGATCTCGGGAAGAATGATGGCAGCTACAACGATTGGGAAGGTTGGAAACCGGATCGACCAACGTTAATTGTGGTCGATTATGTTGCTCGCCGCGCCGAAGAAACCGCAACGATCCTGAAAGACCTCATTCCTCGCAGTCGCCATTTTGATCATCCTGTGCGCGTGCTGCTCCTCGAACGTAAACATTCTGATCAAGACCCCTGGTGGCAGGATAACTTTGCTTCGCTGGAAGATTATCTGTACGAACCTCCTCGAGAGTTGACTCGCCTCAACGACGATCAACTCTGGACGATCTTCTCGCAGATTTTCGATGAGTTCGAGATCGCTCATCCAGACCGTCGAACCACTCTTAAGACGTTCAAACAAATCGATCCTGAATGCCGTCCCTTGTTAGCAGTGCTCTTTGCAGAGACCTTGATCGACAATCCACAATTCGCCCAAAAATGGAATGTCAGTGATCTCATCAAGGCCATTCTGAATCGGGAAGTGCAACAATGGAAGAAGCACCGAATCGATGAAGCACACGTCAACATGCTGGTACTGGCAACGATGTCCGGCGATGTATCGCGAACCGAGGCCGATGAATTGGCACAAGGAGGCTTAAACCTGCCAACACGCGTAAGCTTCGATGAAGAGCAGATTCACTTACTTACTGGTTTGGGGGGAGCACATGGAAATGATGCGATGGTCCCGCTCGAACCTGACCTTCTGGGCGAACTGTTCGTCCTGGAACGCCTGGCTGGCAGGTTTTCTGTCCAACACCCGAATCAGGGAATTATCACCGAAGAAACCACCGCACTACTCGACGCTGCATGGAGCCGCAATGAACGGAAGATCGGCGACTTCATGGCTCGCACTCTAAGCACCTTTCCCAACCATCAGCAAATTGAGCAGTTTGAGTCACCAAGAGAATCCTCTTACTGGATAAAAGCGATCGCCGCTGCGTTTGGCAATGTGATCAATCCAGAGAATCAAACATCCACCAATCGGTGGGAGGCTCTGTTGCAGGCGCATCCCAGACGAGATGCGTTAGCGATGGCGCTCATTCTTCGAGGCGCAACGCACTATAATTTTGAAAATTTCCAGGCAGCAAGCGAAGATTATACGCGAGTGATCGAGATGGAAGGGGCGCCTGTGCTTCAGGTCGCACTGGCCTATTCTCACTTGGGAACTATACATGGCAGATTGGGAGACCAGAAGGCAGCCATTGAGCATTTTACTAGAGCCATTGAGATGGAGGGGGTACCTGTCATTCTGCTCGTCGAAACCTATTCCAACCGAAGTTATTCGCACGAACTCCTGGGAGACTTACAAGCAGCCATTGAAGATTACTCGCAAGTGATTGATTTGGAGGACGCATCTCATGATCAGGTCGCACAGGCCCGTCTCAACCGAGGTGATGCGCATGGTGAATCAGGAGATTTACAGGCAGCCATTAAGGATTTCACTTGTGTGATTGAGATGGAGCAGGCATCTCTGGATCACGTCACAAAGGCCTATGTCGACCGAGGTGTTGCGTACTTTCAGTTGGGAGACTTACAGGCTGCCATTGAAAATTACTCGCAGGTGATTGAGATGGAAGAGTCACCTTTGGCTAATGCCGTAGTTGCGTATTTTTACCGAGGTATTGCGCGTAGTGAATTGGGAGACTCGCAGGCCGCTATTGAGGATTTCACTTGGGTGATTAAAAGCGAGCAGGGAGATGTGGATCGGCTCTCGGAAGCTTACTATCGCCGCGCTTCCATTCAAGCTGCAATGGGAAGAAGGGAAGAGGCATGTCGTGATCTAAAGAGTGTCATGGAGATTGCAATTGAAACTGAAAATGATCATGTGAGACGCTATGCCGAGCAAGAACTGGAGCGGTTGGGATGCGAGTGTGAGTAGCTGATTTCGTTCTTTGAATGCTGAATAGAATTCCCTGCAATTGGCTTCTCCGAAACTTCCTTGAATTGACCCGAGGAAGAATGTGGTGTTCGACGAACATTCCGTCGCTACTCGGCTATTCATCGTTTCCGCTTCATTAAATTACAAGAACCCCATTGAAGGAGATTAGCGATGACAATGGGTTCTCCCTATCCAGAAGGCTATCCCGAGAAGTTCGAGCCTGTTTCGCTACTGCTCAAGGTTCAATATCAGGTTATTCCGTGGCTGCGTCAGCGTGCCATTGAGTCCGGCATGCGAACCAAGAAGAAACAGGCACGTTTAAAGTGGCTGGACGATGCGGATGGCTGGCTGAACACAGTGATTATGCACATTGAGACACAGCCACTTTTTGCTGTCAAAATTCTCGATCAGAATTTTGTTCAAACCGGATCGTCACCAGGTTCAAAACAGAGCATCTCATATCGACATCGTGGTCAACCATGGCTGGATGTCATCAGGTACATTCTGAAAGAGCTGTTAACTGATCTTTCCACAATCCAACCTGCTCCGAAAGACCACAGGAAGTGGAGGTCTCTGATCGAAACTCTTCTTGCTGGTTTCCCAGCTCGCCCCATTGAATGGCGCCAAGGAGAAGATCTCATATGGATCAAAGAAGAAGGCAGGTATGAAGTCAGAGAGAAAAATGAAGACAAATGAAGAAGGGTCCCCCACGCTTCATCTAGATGGTTGCTCAGGCAAGAATTTCACAACCCCGCACTCACTGTCAGCGACGACCTATTCAGACGCTTTCAGTTGACTGCTGAGATCCATCAAATACAGCCATCAGTGTTCAATTCGGTGAGAATGGGCTGTCGAATTCAAGGTAGTAGGAACCATTTTGCTTACTGCTCTGGCAACAAACGCGTTCGACGAATGGACCAAACGCAGATGTGTTTCGTACACTGAGAGTATGGGTGGTTGTTGAAGAGTACGCGGATGAGAGTTCTTCCCACTCATGCGGCATATCATTTTCGTACAGATTTGTCTGTCCTTTAGCAACTCCGTGATGGAGTGTGCAATTAGATAGAAATCGGCTCGCCAGAAGGGAATTGCTATGGAAAAACCTGAACATCAGAACAAGAACCACGTAGTTCGTGCAACGGGGGTCGTCCGAATCGTCAAACAAGTTGGGAGTTTGCAGCGTGAGCATTCGGTCGCCTGCATTGAAAGAACCTGCAGCAGTTGCGGCGAAACTGTCACCCTTACTCTCGACCAAGCTGGCAAGATTCCTCCCGATCAAACGGACTGTCCAGAGTGCTTTCGCAAGCTGATCAAAGAGGGTTTCGACGAGCTACAGCGGCAAGGAATTATACTGTCGACGATCTCTCAGAATTCCGTCGAATGAGATGACTTTGTGAGGACAGCACACCTCCTGCCAGGTGGCAATAAGGTTGCCATTTCTGTGGTGAGCCCAATCCACAGCAACGACTTTGCCACTTCCAACAACAACAGATTCTTTCCTGACAACCCGCTCATTATGAGGTTGTGGTGCATAGGCATCTAACATTTCAAAGTGTTTTCAATAGAGCATTTTCGGTTCATTCTTGAAGTGAACCCTACGAGGTCATCGTGGAAGTGAGAGTGGGTGCGGAAGTTGATCCTTCCACGAATTGATGTCCACTTGGTGCTGGAAAGGTCAAAGTGCTATAAAGTTCAGATCATCTGGGGGCTGCGTGATTGTTGCGGTCGTCGGTTAAAGAAGCAGTATTTCAAATTTGCTCTGAGGAATTCATGCCCATCACGATGAACGATTTGACGATCAGCCCTAAAGGCGTCGACATGGAAACACTGCTCTCGGAGTGGGAGTGGGCGATGCCTGAGCCACTGCGGCCGGTCTTGTTGACGGCCATGGGCGATGTGTTTGCTCAAGGTGAATCGGGTGAGGTCTATTTTCTCGACATGATTGATGGGGCGATTCGTTCTGTGGCAGTGGATGGCGAGTCGTTTCAGTCGCTGTTGCGAGACAAACAGTTTGTGACCGACCACTTCTTTCCGTCGCGGATTGTTCAGTTTCGAAATGAAGGAATGACATTGGAACCCGGACAAGTCTACAGCCACAAACAGCTACTCGTCCTGGGCGGAGCCGATGACATCGACAATGTCGAAACGACCGATGCCGCTGTCCACATCAGCATTCACGGTCAAGTGCACCGACAGGTGAAAGATCTTCCTGACGGGGCACCAATTTCTGACATCAAGATCGATTTCTGACATCACAATTGACCACTCACGCTGACAAGATCGCGTCGCGGTGGGCACTCAGTGTTCGAGATAGCGACAATTCTGGACGCGGCAGCTCTTGCTTCCTGTGGCGGATTGATATGCATTCGATTGTCACTCGGGTGCCAGGTTATGAGGTTTGGTCATTCGATCGCAGCTGCAAAGTTATATTAGAGCATTTTGTATACTTTGGGGGCACGAGCAAGCACAGCCTCTTAACTTGTGAAACATCGCAAGCGAGTGTACGGGAAAGAGCAACTTGCTCTAGAACGAGCTACGACTCGCTTGTAAGAGAGCGAGAGGACGGGTTTTTCCAATCGAGTAGGCTGGCCAGAGTGCGCTGAGGGTTGCCAGTAATATCAATCCGATCAATCCAATCGAGATTGCATCCCAGGGGATCATTAAATCGGGTTGCATACCGCCGAAGAAACTCATGTACTGTGCCATCCCGCAGCCGCACCATCCGCTCATGACTCCAAATCCCACACTCAGCAAACAAGCCACGACGCCGATCAGAATTCCTTCTGCGAGGACGGTTCGAATTACAGTGGAACTGGTGATTCCGATGCCGCGCAACACTCCGAACTCCCAACGCCGGGCGCGTACTGAGGCAAGAAAAACGTTCAACACACCGATGCTTGCAATGAGTGATGCGATGAGAGGAACTTGGCTGATGACCCAGATCCATCTGCGAGCAGCTCCCCGCGTCGTTTCCCGGATTCGGTCGACGGGAATCACGCGAACGTCTGACTCCGCAGCTGCTTGTGGATGTTCTTCAGCGGTCTGAGAAGCAGACAGGTAGACTTCTGCAGCTTGTTCTCGCACTTTCTCGATGTCGACATCATTCGATGAAAAATCAAACCAGGCGTGCGAGGGATTGGTGATGCTGAAGTCTTCTGCGACTCGGTCATAATTCGCGAACACAAGCGCAGCTGCGCGGTGTGTTCGTGTTCGTAGTCCGGTCAGCTTTGTCTGCCAATGCCACCCCGGAAGTTTAACCGCTCCAGCGATTTCATAAGTCACGACCTGATCGGCATTCTCGGGAGGGACAATCGAGAATGTGTCGCCGAGCTTCAATCCGGTTTCTCGAAGGAAGTGGTCGGGGACGATGCAAGCACGCCCGGACGCCATTTTCTCCACAGCTTCCGACGGTGTCCCAGCGACCCAGTCGAATTGGAAGAAGGGATGCTCTCCGGAGAAAGCGCGAGATGCGTCGATACCGACGATGACGATGTTATCCTGACGAATCACTGAGGCTCGTTCGGCACTGTTGGTGAGATCCTCCTGCATTCGAGGTTGTTCAACAACGATTGGATAAATACGTTGACGATCGATTCCGGGAATCACCGAGACCGCATCAACTTTGTTCATCGGAAGGCCGTCGCTGCCAAATTGAATGAGCGCATCAGGCGCCCACAAACCGGGGATGAAGCCCTCCAGCATTGTAAAACCCCAGACCTGAATCCCGATAAACAGCCCCACACCGACCGCGAGAGAAATTGCTGCGCCAACTGTTCGCCAGAGGTGACTCGTGATTTGACACGTCAATAGCTTTGGGTCGATGCGAAGCAAGCGTGCTAAAACGGGGCTTCCCCACCGGTCGACCGTTGCGACCACTGCAGGCGCTATAAGAATGAAGCCGATCGCCATGCAGGTAAATCCGATGCCCAGAAACAGTGGGATTCCAGCTTCGAAGGGCGGAGGGACGAGAAACGTCAACACGGGATTCACCGCAATCAGTGCCAATCCGATCATAAATCCGGTTCGCGAAAAACTTTCTCCTCCAGAATTTTCAATCGCTGGTGCCATGGCATCAATTGGCTTCACTCGAGTGGCGCGATAGGCGGGAATGATTGAAGCAATAAACGCGCCACCGGAAGTCGCTACCATTCCCAGAATGATGCTGTGCCTGCCCAGTAGCGTTCCATGATCGAGCATCTGCGCAGCCGCCTGTCCTACGATAAGCAAGATCAGCCAACTCAATCCCAGGCCTGTCAGAAATCCGAGGCCTCCCAGAAAGAAGCCTTCAATCGCAATCAACTGCCCAATTTGCAAGCGAGTGAAAGAAAGTGATCGCAAGATTGCGTAATGCCGAATTCGCTCTGTCACTCCCATGCTGAGCGTACATAAAACGACGAGCATGGCGACGAGCATTGCAACGCCCGTCGCTGCGAAAGATTGAAGACGAACATTCGAAGCTGCCGCACTCTGGTCCAGTGCCTCCTCGACTTCAAAAGCCTGTTGGAATTGAACCGGTGTCGAATAGCTGGCTAATTTCGGAGCCCATCCAAACCGGAACTCGTTAATGTCGACACCGTCTTTCAGAGAGAGCGCGATCAAGCTAATTTTCGGAGAGTCGGAGAAGGGCAGGATTCCGTCGGCAGTCTTCACGAAGACTTCACCCTTGCTCGGTGCCAGAATGGGAAGTGCGGAATCTCCAGCCCCTGTAAGTTTCGGGGCATCAAGAATTCCGATGACCTTTAACACGTGGCTGTCGTTTTCCCAGTCGATGACTAAATCGTCGCCAAGGTTGATACCCATGCGTTCGGCTGTTTCTGTGCGGACAACAGCCTGAGGAACTGTCGATTCCCCTTGCTGTAACCACTCGCCTTCAACCATGTCAAAGGGAGGCTCGGGTGCATCGGTCATCATTAACAAACTTCCAGGCAGCATACCCGGTGGCCCGACTGCAGGACCACCATTAAATTCCTGTGGAGGTCCTCCTTCTGCTTCAGATCCTGGAACCATCTGTGGTTGAAGGATCGATTGATGCGAAAGAATATTAACTCTAATAGCCCACATCGGGTCGGCAGTTAATACGCTGGGTGCATTCCTCAAGTCTTGCAGCACTTCGGGCGGAACGAACCGATCTTCGCTTGTCTCGATCGAGGCGATCGCCAGTTCGTACCGTCCCATGGAGAGGTTTGCGTAGTCGTCGAACGTCTTCGCGAGGGCGTCGTATCCACTCGCCACCCAGATCACCAGGCACGTTGCTGCTGCAGTTGCCAGCACGGTTAGGCCGACGCGGACAGGTGATTCCCATAGAAAAGACCAGGCGAGACGTAACACCTTCACCATTAGACGGCCTCCATAGGACGACGCAGAAGTCCCTGATATTGGTTCGCGACTTCTTGCGGATCCCGCGAGACACAGGGTGTGAACTCAGCGACGTTAACACCGTCTCGCATGACCACAACCCGGTCCGCCCACATCGCGACGTTGGGTTCGTGAGTGACTGCGACGATGGTTCGTCCTTGCTCGCGAGACAGTTCGTACAACAACTGGCAGATTTGCTGGCCCGCATCATAGTCAAGGCTGCCCGTCGGTTCGTCCGCTAGCAAGAAGGCAGGGTCGCAAACGAGAGCTCTCGCGATTGCCACACGTTGCTGTTCTCCACCAGAGAGTGCTCCAGGTTTGTGAGATCGGCGCGAAGCAATCTTCAGCCGCTGCATCAGTTCGTCGATTCTCTCGTTGACTGCATTTCCCGAGGGAGCGGGAAGACGAATATTGTCTTCAGCAGTGAGATTCGGCAGCAGGTTGAATGCTTGAAAAACCAGTCCGATTTGTTCGCCACGGAACTTTGTCAGTTGCACATCATTCAACTCGGAAAGGTCCTGACCGTTGATCACAACTCGACCGGCATCCACGTCCGTCAGGCCTGCCATCGCGTGAAGCAGTGTGCTCTTACCTGAGCCCGATGCACCCATGATGACGATAAATTCGCCAGGCAATGCGAATAATTCGACACCCTTCAGGGCAGGGACGATGGTTTCACGAAGGCGAAAGTCTTTACGGACCCCCTCGACGATTAGAGGATGCGTCAGCACTGGCGAAGAATTCATAGTCAGAGTTTTCTAATAGCAGTCGACAAAAAACGAAAAACGTGCCACAACACTGTGTTTGTATTGGGACGCCGCTTCGGATCTCTTCTTCTCGATTGCTCTACGATGGGCCTGTTGAGAACTCAATGGTCAGAGTTCTCGCGTGGGGAAACATTGAGGGCGATCACTGAATGTTCCAGAGTGCAAAAATAAAGCCTTCAAGTGCTGAATTCCGGACATTTCGGTCCAAGGGCAGGCTCCATCGGGCAATTCCTTTGAGCGAACTGAAACACTGATCAGTGCAACACAGGGCATCTCAAAACTGTGACTTTCCTCACAAGGACAGTTACACTGAAGTGCATCGAACGAAGCTCGGCCCGCAATGCCGTCTTCAGAACAGGCAGACTGCTGCGATGGGTGTGTGCTTTGAGACGCTTCATCTCAGGGTAAGGAAAAGAATGACGACACCGCTCACCGACAAGGAACTGGACCATCTTCTGGGTTTCATCGGATACGGTTCACTCTCCGCCTCATCCTGGTTTATCGGAATGGAAGAGGGCGGTGGAGGTGAGGAGAATCTGAGAACGCGGTTGCAGTTTCAAGCTGTCGAGGATTGTAAGGCGGCACACGAAAAACTCGGGGTCACTCGCTTTCATGGCGACAGGCCGCGGATTCAGTCCACATGGGGAAAGATGGCTCGGGTCATGTTGCGTCTCAAGGGAGAGACGCCAACGCGCGAGGCGACTCGGCGCTACCAGGCAGAACAACTTGGCCGATCACACGGTGAAACATTGCTCGCAGAGCTTATGCCCATTCCCAAGCCAAACATTCGGCAGTGGTCTTACGATGATTTAATTCCACAGTTCTCCTCGCGAGACGACTATTATGCTGCGGTCATGCCAGGACGAATTAAATTTTTACGAGCGTTGTTTAACTCTCACCAACCGCGACTTGTGATTGCTTACGGGAAAAAGTACTGGCCAAGCTTCAAGCAGCTCTTCCCTGTCGAAAAGTACTCACGCGAAGACGGGTTTGAATGTGCCAGGTCGGATCGAACTCTGTTCGTGCTCTGCGATCATTTTGCAGCCCGTTCAATGAACGGTAGACTGGAACCGCTTGTTCAATTGGTTGGCTCACAACTTGGTGAGTAACCAGAGACGTTTGTTGTCTGTCAGGTCAGTTCCGTGGTCTTCTGACGTTCGGTCAATGTCTGGAATCGAATTGGTCGTGGATTGCTGAAGTAACATCGTGTTCCGTAACTTGTCGACTTTCGGAGTCTTCAGTATCTCGGGAGTAGAAGTGCAAAGGGAGTGTTGGACTAGCAAGCATAGGCACCCGTTCCGGTCAGCTTAAAGTCAAACTGAAATGTCGGGAAACTGTATAAAATATCCGGAAATATTCTTTCTGAAATGATCCGTTCAAGAGGGGATTGCAGATTGTGCCGGCGAAAAGATGGATTAGAGTTTCAAGGCGAATTGTTGTAAGCATTCGGTCTCGATAGTGTCATCCGAAATAGGGTCTCCTGCATGTCCGCGATTCCTCCCACCGTCACAACGTTGAGAGCTTTTCTGTCGGCGACGACTCCTTCTAACATTTTCAAACGAGGGCGAGGGAAAAAGCTTTCGCAAATCGATACATGCCTGAAAGCGTGGGAGACGGGAGGCAGAACGATTCCGCAGCTGGTGCAGTTAGTTCGTGCCTGTCGTGCCTGGTTGGCTGCGAAATCGGATTCAATGTCCTCAAGAAGAGTTTCACGTCGACAGCATGTGAAAAAACTCGCCAACGAAGCTTTCGCTCGACTGCAATACGATATCTTCCAAAAACGGAAAGCTGACAACGCTTACAATGGCAGCCTCCAGTCGATGGGCGGTCACTATCAGCACGAGCGCATCACTTATATTCACTCAGGCAAGCAACATGCGATTTCCGGATCAACAGCTTCGATGATCATGAATTCGGGAAGGCAGATGCAGTCGCCGACCATCAATCATCATCTTGATTCACTGGGTGCTCTGACGATTGACCAGCTGACGACACAGCAGTTCGAGAATCTCGTTCGGACCTGTGCTCCCAACTGCGGCGAGCCTCTTGAAGTTTACTTCATGAAGAAACAGGAGCGCCTCACGAAATTGATTGTGATCGAAGACGGAACCCTCTACAGCAGTCCGACTAAGAAGTACGACACAGGAGGGCATCCCTTTGCTTATGCGATCGATCAGTATGGGAATCTCTTTTCAGTGGACCACAACAGATTCGACGCAACTCTCGATCCAACAGCGCAGCGTTTCAATCATTCCAGCTTCAATGCAGGTAAAGATGTCATCTGTGCAGGTGTCTTGATCGTCAATCAGGGACGGCTCAAATACATCGACAATAATAGCGGGCATTACAAGCCTGATAAAATTCAGATTCTGAACGCACTACGTTTTCTTCGAGAGTGCGGCGTTGATTTGTTCGCCAGCGTGAAAGTCGGCGTGAAGGAAATGGATCAAGGGCGGCTTGTGATGAAAGAATACAACAATGCCGCCGCTTTCCTTCAGAATTCACGAATTCGTCCCGACACAGTGACGCAGATTTAGTGTGCTTCAAACTCGGGTAGTTGTTAGTCGAGAGTATGACTTGTCGTAGCGAGAAACTTCGTTCAGGAGTTGAAGTGTTAGGGAAGCTCAACTCGCTGATAGATGACTATAGCTTGTTAAAGAATCGTTGAACTCGTTTGCGGTCCTTGTCAGTTGCTCCTGCAACATCCGTGGTTGAGTAGTGGTTCAGGATCTTGATTCGGTTGGACTTCAACCAATGGCGAATGATCGGAATCCATTCCGGATGTCCGCTTGCTTTGTACATTTCACAGCTTGCTTCATAGACAACGTCGATGTCTGCCATGAAGTCGCCGCGTGGGAGGTGTCTTGGTAGCTCGCCGGAATAGTAACTGTGATCAACCTGCTCTAAAGCCACGCAGAGTCCTTCGTTCGTGTGGATTCCCAGGTGCTTCATTAAACGATCTTCGAGAAGGTGGTGTGACTCCACAGTCGTCGGGCCAGTTTTCCTTCTTTTCCCGGTGACTTTGCAGTCATTGAGGTACTTTTTGAGTTGTGGATGAATTCCGATCACGTCGCCGTTGGGAAAGATTCGGACCAGCGGATACTTCACTTTGTCGGGAGCGATTGTGTTTTGAGGAGGGAGACGCTTGAATCGTTTGTCGCCTCGCTTACCCAACTCGTTGAGCTCACGATAGACAGGGCGAAATGCCTCACGGACGAGAATTGTTTTGCCAGCCACGTGCCCACTCCCGACTTGTTTGCAGATTCTCACAATCTGTGCTCATGTCCTCAATTCTAAACGAACCGTCGAACGAAATGAAAACAAATCTGTCGTCAGGGAGTGATGCAGCGTCGCTGGAAGTTTGACTCACTATGCAACCGGCAATTCGTCTGCTCCAGACAATGGACCAGAGTGGGAGTTGGACCACGTTTTGAGGCTTTGAATGTTTCATCGAGTGGGGTGATCGTTGATGAAGTCGCAATCCCCATCTATACACGATTGCGTCATGCGATCGAACGATCACTCGTTGAAACGCCAACTCCCGTTATGGTCCGTGCAGCATGTTCTTGAAGTCTTTCATGATTTTAATTGCCGCAGTACTGGGCTTGGTGTCTGGTCGTCCTGCGAAGTGTTCGCGGACGCGTACGTCGAGATCCAGTCGCCCTTTGACGACACAATCGCTCCGCCCGTTGATGAATTGGGAGCCCTGCGCCCGGCTGATAATCGGGATCATCGTGATTTCATCGTTCGTGAACACTTTGACTGGCCGTTCTTCGAACGTCTTCGGCTCAATCACGACGATGCTGATGTCCGTGACTTCCGGATCCTGTCTCGCTCGCAGCTGATTCTTCATCCTTGCGAGCATCGCTGGCAATTCGGTCGTCGTGAAGACTGAAGTATCCCGCAGGCCGCAACGAACGACAGAGGTGACATGACCCCGGGCCGCTTTGCCGAGCTCAGCGGATGCGCGAGTGATGTAGTTGGCGAAGTTCGGTTCCCATTCGAATCGACCATTCAGGTAACGCACGAGTGTCGTCGCTTCGAGTTGTCCGTAGATCTCTGCTCCCATCTGAGTATTCCACTGATCGACAAGCTTGGCGAGTTTGCACTCGTCAATCCCGTTCCAGAAAATGCTTCCGTTATTGGGCGTGCTGGGATCGAATTCTGCGACGACTAGATCGAGAGCTTCATCGGCAAAGCGAAAGTTTCCGTTGTTATCGAGAAGCTCTCGTTGGTACCGAGTGGCGACTGTCTGCTTCACATTCTGACTGCCGGGCGTTCGCACATTCACCAGATGATGGCCCGCCGCACGATCCTTTCTCTGCGCTCCGGCCAGCATCAGCCATCGCATGTGCACAGCGTTTCTGATTTCCACATTGAAGCGATGTTTGGTGAGTTCTTGTTCATACCGGCGATGAAACATCCGGTTCTGAGAAATACGTCGAAGCCACTGCCGATCAGTTTCGGTCGAGCTGAGTTTGGGAAACGCGTTCAGCAGCGTGAGGTACATCGGAAACGGGATGCGGCTGCCGTGGAGATAGTGCGGATTCGACATGCTTGTCACTTTTCGTCGTTGACTTTGAAAATTTCGTTCACGCAAAAACCGTGAATCAAACCAGGACACTCACTTGAGCGCGAAACGAACGAACTTGT
Source organism: Thalassoglobus sp. JC818 (assembly GCF_040717535.1). Classification (NCBI taxonomy): domain Bacteria; kingdom Pseudomonadati; phylum Planctomycetota; class Planctomycetia; order Planctomycetales; family Planctomycetaceae; genus Thalassoglobus; species Thalassoglobus sp. JC818. The sequence goes on along the minus strand of NZ_JBFEFI010000004.1, from coordinate 389,785 downwards.
GACAAGAACTTTTTGAAAAAGAAGAACGGGTAAACTGAATCGAAACATCTCACGCACCGGTTGCAACATAGCGTTGACCACCGGTGATTCACCGGTGACTAATTTCGACATCAGAAATCGTCTATCCGTAGAAACGAATATTGAGACACGGCGGAGCGGCAAGCCATACCGGACTCGGCCATTTAGAAGTGCGGTTTAGCCACCGGTGAGTCACCGGTGGCCAACTGTCATGAGCTCACTCTGGTCCTTCCGGAGCGGGCTCTTTGGCTTCGAAGAATTGTCCGTGCTGATCGGGTTATTGGATCGCTTTAGAAGGATCGGACTTTGGGGAAGCGGTAGCTGTTGGAGTCGGCGTGACTGGAGATCCCGTCTCCGGTCGGAACAAAAGCATTCCGCGACAGGGCAGCCTGTGGGCGGGGTGCTTCGATCGACCGAGGACGGGATTCCCCAGCGTCCCCACGAGCATTAGTCTTTTGTGAGTAATCGGTTTGTGTGTTCTGATTGGCCGAAGCTTCTTCGTTTCGCTCGGCTGTGCGGCTGACAGTGACAGCTTCAAGTTGTGGGTTCGATGAAGCTGTTCGCAGTTCGCGGTTGAACATCGGAAGCGGTTGTGGCGCATCGGGAGTCTGCGAGCGAATCACCATCTCGGCAGGTTCTCCCAGGTCAGCTGTGACGTTCGGTGCTGAATTGGCGGCCAGCTGTTGGCCATCGGGAATCTGGAATTCCGGGCTGCCGGCTAGAACCCAGCCGGTCCACTCTTCTTCGAGCTGTCCGACTGTCCGGTGGCCGTAGTGCTTGGCGATGGCTGTTTCCCAGTTGCTGTTGTGAGCGTCTTCGAGGAACTGCAGGAAAATCGCCCGGCCGTTGGTGCCCTTCTGAGAGACGAGGAAGTCTGCGAGTGAATAGCCTTCCGCGTAGAGCGTTAAGACTTCGTGCATGTCTTCGGGGTATTCTCGAATCGTCAGCAGTTTCGGGAGCGGGATGCGTCGATGAGTGCGGATTACCTGATCGAGCAGTCTTGACTGGCGAGCCCGTTCTGAATCGTGTTCGACGAGAGTGGCTGCTCCTTCGTCGGCCCAGCGAGGGAGTGGTCGACGGAAGTAGCTTGCGAAGATCGTGTGGTTGACTTCGTGCGGGATTACCGAATCGAGAATTCTCTCGAGCGTGCCCTGAACTTTCATGTTCCAACCGAAAACTTCGCCGTTGTCGAAGGTGAAAGTTGTGGAACCCCCGGCTCCGATCTGACCGACTTTCACGCTGATTGGACAAGGACGATACCAGTTTGGCAGTTCTTGACCGAGCCACATCACAGCGAGATCTTTCCGCCAGATTTCAGCGCACTTAGCGACTTTGGAGGCGATCTCGTCAGTGGGAGCAGTGACAACAAAGTTCCGTGACTTTGCCGTGGCCCCTGAGGCAATCTGTGGAAAGAGAGTCAGCACGAGGCAAAAAATGCCCGTCCGGAGCTTCGCATCCATGCGTCAAACCGTTGAAAAAGGATTGGGATCGGGGGAGAAGGAAAGGGGTGTCGCGAGTTCCATGCGACTGATGAGTGTGAGAAAAGCAAGTGTCGGGCCAATCGATTCTCAAAACTGGCGAAACCTGCCGGATTCGCTCTCAACTCCAGATTTGACTGGAGATTTCCCCGCCGCAATTTCGTGGTCGCGAATGAAAATCAGAGATTGGAAGAGCTCTCTGTTGCAATTGTTGCAATCGTGTGAAGATTTGAATGAACGATTTTCAGCGAGCCGCCGTTTCGCAAAATGGTCTTGCTTTTTATCGCGAAACGTGCGGTCCACAGTCAGGCGTTTCGGTCACTTCTTCTTGGGGCGAAATGCGACGATATGTTCCTCGTTGGTTTCGAGGAATGGCCCCTCGATGAGATCGATGCAGTAGGGAATGGCGGGCATGACTGCATCTAAGCATTCTTTGATCGCTTTCGGCTGGCCGGGGAGATTGACGATCAGGCTTTTCCCACGCACTCCAGCAGTTTGGCGGGACAGAATGGCTGTCGGCACAGCTTTCAGGGACTCTTGTCGCATCAGCTCTCCGAAGCCGGGAAGGATCTTCTGACACACAGCTTCGGTCGCTTCCGGAGTGATGTCACGAAGTGCGGGACCGGTGCCTCCTGTCGTGACAATCAGGCAGCAGCCTTCGTCGTCTGACAGTCTCTTGAGTTCCGATTCGACGACATCCTGTTCGTCGGGAATGATGACTGCGACAGCTTCCCAAGATGATGAAAGAACCGTTTCGAAATACTGCTTGAGTGCGGGGCCGCCACGATCTTCGTATTCGCCGCGGCTGGCTCGGTCAGAGACGGTGACGATTCCGATTTTGGCTGGGCTACTCATGATTCGAACAGACGTTAAATGTTGAGTGGATCAGAGAGAAGAGTGGTGCAGATCTCTGGTCTGCAACCGGGAGAATGTGAATCGCCAGAGTCAGTTGAGTAGGGCAGCGATTCGATGATGACAGCGGTTGTGGATTGATCGTTTTCCGAAGGATTGTAATGCCTACAAGTTCCGGAGTGCTTTCTTCGCCCGGCTTCTCCAGAAGAGGTTTTTGCGAGCAATCGCTTTCGGGCTGGAATCGATATCGACGATCATGCCGCGAAGATGAGTACGAGCTTCGTCTTTGTCACCTGCTTGTTGGCAGAGTTTGGCGAGCAGAAACATCGCTTCCGGGTGTCTCCACTTTTGAATGTGCTTCTCAAGTTGAATTCGGGCTGCTTCGTTTTCGTTCAGGGCGAGGAGAGATTTTCCGTAAAGCAATGAGACATCACCGAATTTGTAAGTTGGGTCTGCTTCGAGAACTTTTTGCAGCTTTTCCTTGGCGTCCGCAAACTTGCCGAGTTGAAACTCCATGGAAGCGGCACCCCACAAAGCGGCCAGATTGTTGCCGTCTTTCTTGAGAGCGCCCTGAAATGCTTCGTTAGCTTTTTCAGTCATTCCAACTTTTCGAAGAGCTTCACCGTATTGAATGAACTGATGCGCATTCCCAATCTGAAGTGCAGCTGTCTCGAGCTGTCTCAACTCGCGGCTTTTGGTCCATCGATGCGTGAATGAGGGAAGCTGAACGTTGCTGCTGGGGAGCCATCGCACGATGAAATAGAGAATCGCTCCGACCGGTTGGAGCACGAGCATCACGAACAGCCAGACGTAGCGGTCCGGATCGTATTTCAGGCTGTAAAACACCATCCACAGAAGGAATGGAATATAAAGCCAGCTTCCCCAACCGACGACCAAGAACCAGAAAGAGTCAAAGAAGCTCGGTTCGTAAACGGGCGGAACAGGATATTCGGGGACCGGAGCCCCATTGGTTGGCTCGAAACCATTAATAAATGCGATCAGTGTCGAGCTCATTCGCAGGGAATCTTTCGTGCTGGAACGTCGAACGGTCAAGAATATTGTTTCATAGCGCAGCGAGAAATGCATCTTTGCCACTGGACCTTTTCACATCCGGGCTGATGATTGCAAGTGTGATTTGTTCCAAACATTTGATTTGGTCGCCGACGCGGAACTCGAGTGGAAAGTCTGCTAGGCCAAATTTTGCTGGTGAACTATGCTGCATTCATGCAATGCTTCTGCACGGATTCTCATTCAGCAATTGAGGCTGCGTGAGTCGCGAGAAGTTTTGAGATTCCCCAAGCATGCACTCAGAACTTTGGAATTCGAATGAGTTCATACGAAAACGCTGAACGGTACTTCAATCAGGCAGCCCAGGTGATGGGATTGTCTGACAATATGAGTAAATTGCTCAAGACTCCAGAGCGTGAAATTAAAGTGCAGATTGCTCTGGAGATGGATGATGGGCAAATCGGAACGTTCATCGGCTTTCGAATTCAGCACGATCGCGCACGCGGGCCAATGAAAGGGGGCTTGCGTTACCACCCGGAAGTCGACGCCGGAGAAGTCCTGGCTTTGGCTTCTTTGATGACGTGGAAGACGGCCGTCGTCAACATTCCCTATGGAGGCGCGAAGGGGGGCATTGCTGTTGACCCGTCGAAGCTTTCGCATCGGGAACTGGAAACGATCACGCGAAAATTTGTCGACGAGATTCACGACATCTTTGGCCCCGATACAGACATCCCCGCTCCGGACATGGGAACCAACGCGCAGATCATGGCGTGGATCATGAATCAGTATCAGAAGTTTCACGGATTCAATCCCGCCTGCGTTACAGGCAAACCCGTTGAGCTGCACGGAGCAGACGGACGAGAAGAAGCGACCGGTCGAGGTGTGGCAATTGTGACCCGTGAGGCGCTCCTGAAAATGGATCGCGACGTGAAAGGGGCTCGCATCGCGATTCAAGGGTTCGGAAACGTGGGAAGTTTTGCTGCGAGCATTTTGCATGAAATGGGTGCGGTTATTGTTGCTGTCTCAGACGCGTTCGGAGCGATTCAAAATGTCGAAGGACTAAACGTTCGCGAACTTCTGACCTATGTCGCCGAGAACAAACGAGTCAGCGGATTCCCCGGAGCGGAGGAGATGGACAACGCCGAGTTACTGGCGGCCGATGTTGATGTTCTTATTCCTGCTGCGATTGGCGGAACGCTGACGAGAGAGAATGCGGAGGACGTCCGAGCGAAACTGATCGTTGAAGCAGCGAACAGCCCAACGACTCCCGATGCCGATCAGATCTTCGCGAAGAGAGAAATCCTGGTCATCCCGGACATCCTGGCAAACGCTGGAGGTGTGACGGTCAGCTATTTCGAATGGGTCCAGAATCGGCAACACTTCAAATGGGAAATCGAAGAAGTTCGGGATCGTCTGGAAAAGATTATGGTTGGCAGCTTTAATCGAGTGTGGAATGTTGCCACCGAGAAGAAAGTGTCATTGCGTGTCGGAGCGTATGTTCTCGGAATTGGCCGAGTGGGACGCGCGACTGTTTTGGGAGGGATTTGATTTGATGGTCAACTCTGCCCGGAAGCAATTCAATCAATGAGGAGTTTGTCATGTCGGTTCAGTCGATTCGCGATTTCCGTTCAGCTCTTGAGAAGTCACAGATTTTGGAAGGCCTCACCCCCGACGAGTTGAAGGCTCTCGGTGATGTCGTCAGATATGAAGAGTTCAGCGAGGGCGCTGAGATTCTTACCGAAGGGAAGGTCTACCAGGGCTTGTGGGTTCTTCTGAAGGGAAAGTGCGAAGTCGTGAAGTGCAACGATTCGTGCAGCGTGCTCGCGACGTTTGAGCCAGGAAGCGTCTTCGGCGAGATGTCATTCTTCGAGACAGCTCCGCATTCGGCGACGGTCAAATGTTGTGAGCCATCGATTGCTTTGTGTTTGACTAAGGAGCAGTACGAGTTCGCCCGGAAAGGACTTCCGGAAGTCACCGAGAAGATCGCGGTGAACCTCGTTCGAATCCTGTCGAGTCGACTCCGAAAAATGGACGAGTGGACCTGCGAACTCGTCAATGCAGACACGAATCAGAACCGTCATCAGGAATGGCATGAGTTCCGGTCGCGGCTCTACTCAGACATTTACGACGCATAGGATTCGTTTCCGAACTCTCATTTTAAGATCACTCATCAACAGCGGTCTCCATTGATTGTCACTCGAATGTATTCAGCGAGATTCACAATTGAGAAACATGAGTGCCTGTTGATGTGAATTTTCCGTTGAGATTGATGTTTCTCTGACATTGTGAGAGGTTTCTGATCGCCGTAGACTCTAGAAATATAGAGTTTCTAGAGTCGGTCCTAAAACTCTTCGCGAATCGATGACAATCTTCGGACAGAGCACGATTCTTAGATTTTGGGGTCAGTTCTAGGTCATTCCCCAACAGCACCTGCTACGGCCTCGTTGCGCTATGTCGTCGTCAGTACTCAGTTTGAATCCGCAACTGGTCAATAATTCAAGATTTCGGTTGCGGCTCTTCGGTTCGTCCGAAACACATGTCGGCGAGTCTGCACTCTCCGACTCGCTCAGTGTGCAAGAAGGTGCGATTCTTGTCATCGCTGGGATGATGGTAGCCACAGCTTCGATGTTCATCGAGTTGAATTTGAAGGTGCCCGGTCACGCGATTTTACGCTCCGTTTTTCCGATGCTGTGCGGTCTCTCGCTGGTGCCTCGAAACGGGGCCGGATCACTGATGTCAGCAGTGGCACTTGTTTTCGTTGGTGGTTTCTATGTGGGAGGAGTCCTACGCGGCATGAGTTTCGGCGCACTGACCAGTCTCATGGCGATCGGTCCGGCACTCGATTTTGCGCTTAAAAGAACGAAGTCTCCCAAACAGGTATTCATCGGCTGTGCTCTGGCAGGGATGGCGGCGAATCTGCTGGCGCTGTTCGTACGCGGCGGCGCGAAACTCTCCGGGCTGGAAGCACTCGGGAAGAAGCCGTTTGAAATCTGGTTTGGCAGTGCAATCATCACTTATCCAATCTGCGGATTGGTAGCAGGACTCTTCAGCGCGCTGGTTTGGTTTTCATTACAACGGAAGAGCGATTTTGGCACTGACACTGCCGAGCGGGGCGAATCATGATCTTGATCGGAATTGACGACACAGACAACGCGGAATCACCAGGAACAAACCAACTCGCCAAAGCCATCGCGAAGGAAGTGGCTCGCGACTGGAAGTGCGAGCGAATTGTTCGCCACCAACTCTTGCAGGACGTTCAAATCCCGTGCACAACGCGGAATGGAGCCGCTTCCATCTTGTTGAGTCCTCGGTTTGGCCTCGATGAGCTTGAAAGCCAGATGCTCTCACTGATTCATCAAGTCCGTGAATTGATGAAGCGATCATTCGCGCAAGGGAGTGATCCGGGGATCTGTGTCACCTCGACGGAGAATGTGACAGAGTGTGTTAAACAATTCGGCTTTCGATGTCAGTTTGAAATCGTCTCGATGAACGAAGCGATCGAAGTCGCAGACAAATGTTCCATCCACCTCGAAGGCCTGGGCGGCACAAATGGCGGAATGATCGGAGCGCTGGCAGCTGTCGGCCTGGCAGCAACGGGGAACGATGGTCGCGTTGTGCAGATTGGTGAATGGATTGACGATTTGACCGGTACTCAGCCCATCGAGAACATTCTGTCTCGCGGCGTCCTGGTTCGAAACATTGATGACGACGAACCAATCTCAGACGGGACCGTAACGCTCGATAAGAAACTCCGCCCGAGCTTACGCGACAATCGAATCGTGTTGTTCGTTCAGAAACATCGCGTTGGAGAAGCGAGTTCGGGATACCAAGCCATTCGTTTTCAATAGGGCTCGATCGGAACGAGAGAGTCATCCGGCGATGACTCGCATGACCGAATCTTTTCTACTTTGGCTTTGACGTTGAACGACCAGCATTGATGTTACTCCGCACGAACTCCATCGCTTCACATCCAAAACGAAACACTGTCAAGGCCTTCACGTTGATCGAACTGCTCGTCGTGATTGCCATCATCGCAATTCTCATTGCACTGCTGCTGCCAGCGGTCCAGCAGGCTCGAGAAGCTGCCCGGCGGACTGCTTGTCGCAACAATCTCAAACAGATTTCACTGGCGCTACACAACTACATCAGCAGCCATCAGGTTTTTCCGTTTGGAGTTCTCGGACGTTCTGGCAGCGAGTCAAACAACGAGTTGCTCACCACCTGGCCGGTTAGCATTCTGAATGAAGTCGAACAGTCCGCCTTGTGGCAAGCCTACAATTTCAATGAGAGATTCAGCCACTCCAGCAACGCGGAAGTTGTCCGGCAACCCCTGTCTGTTTACCTGTGTCCGTCGCAACCACAGAGTCAGGTGATCGACGACCGTTACGGAAATTGCCACTACGCCGGGAACGCAGGCACCGAACCCGGAAGCGACGATGGCGTTCTCTATCCGCTCTCAAGCATTCGATTTCGTGATCTGACCGATGGGTCTTCGCAGACCATCATCGCAGGAGAAATCGGAGACGAGTTCGGAGGATGGGCTCGTGGTGCGATGAACTCTGGTTCAGGATCTGGTTCAGGATCTGGTGGTGGATCTGGTGGTGGATCTGGTGGTGGATCTGGTGGTGGATCTGGTGGTGGATCTGGTGGTGGCGGCGGGCAGGGGTTTGCTCGCGGTGTCTTACGATGGTGGAAAGCTTCACCTGGTTGTGCCGAGCCCGGTATGAATCCTCCACTCACAAACTGCTCCGATAGTGTGGAACGACGATTTCAATTCGCGAGCGCACACCCGGGAGGGGCTCACTTCGCGATCTGTGACGGAAGCGGACGTTTCATCAGCGAAAACATCGATCAAGAAGTTTTCCGCGGATTAGTGACTCGCAGCGGTCAGGAATTGATCGGCGAGTTCTAGAGCAAGTTGCTCTTTTCTGTGCACACAAAATCAGAAAATGCTCCAGGAGCTTTCCGTCCTTGGAATTCGTTCTCTGGATTCGATCTCACTCTTCGCTGGCGTCTTGCTTTAGACATGCGCAGCTTCGTCATTATGACGATCGACCGGGCGCATCGAAGTCAGCACGAGAACATCTTCACTGTTTGAATCTTCGCTTGGGTGGCGGAATGTTGGTCCAATCGAGATCATGGGACCGCTGTCCGCTGGTTGATAGACTCAAGCGTCAGCCATTCACTCTGATCGAGATGCAGCGCGTTGCTTGAACACAAATTGAGGAAGCATGTCGAAGCTGTCTGCTCGATTGAGGTGTTGAACACGAACTTTCATGACTGGTTCACTCTGAAGAAAAGAATTGAGAACAAATGTCTGAGCTCACTCCGGATACTCTCGCAGAACTCGCGAAGTACGATACGCCAACTGTTTGTAATGTGATTGAGTTGTTCGACGTGCGTCCGCGAAATCTCGGATACATGAATGATTCCATCCGAGCCTGTTTTCCGAAGCTTCCGCCGATGGTCGGATTTGCTCTCACGTCCACATTCCGGAGTCAGGCGCCTCCCAGATCCAGCGATGCATACGGCAGCCTCACGGATCAGGTTGAACTGTTCGCAAGCATGCCGGGACCACCAGTCATGGTCTTTCAGGATTTGGATGAGCCGACTGTTTCTGCCACGTTCGGCGAAGTGATGTGCACGATGTACAAGTCCTTCGGGTCAGCCGGATTGATCACTTCTGGAGCAGGGCGGGACCTCGATCAAGTTGAAGTGCTTGACTATCCCGTCTTCACAAACGGAACGATTTGCTCGCACGGATACTGCCACATTCCACAGATCAATGTCCCTGTAACCGTGGGCGGAGTGGCGATTCATCCGGGAGATTTGTTGCACGGAGATTTGAATGGAGTGACAACCATTCCAACCGAAATCGCCAGCGAAATCCCAGAAGCTTGCGTGGAGTTAATGCGGGCTGAGCAGATCGTGCTCGACTACTGTCGAAGTGAAAGTCCAACGCCGAAGAGACTCACCGAAGCACGTGCTGAATGCGTGGCTGTCATCAACAAGCTGGGAGCTCGTCTCCGCCGCAGTTAGTCACATCCAGCAGCGATGGATCGCCTTAACTGCATTATTCAATCCGTTTGACTGAGCAGTCGGATGGATGAATTCTTCGCACTCATTCCTCACGGAGAATTCGGTCGCTGTTTGCGCGCATCGTTAAGAGTAACCGCCGAAGATCGCGAAGCGGCACATGCGACACTTGACGAGCTTTCGATGATCGGTGAATGATTGAGACAGAGAGCGATTCGTTTGCAGCGTGAGTGATGATTGTTCACGCCTGTTTGTGAAGAGCGGTCGCAACGATACTCAAGGGGAGAAGAAAGACATGATTGTCGGAGTTCCACGAGAGGTGAAAGAGGATGAGTATCGTGTCGGGATGCTTCCTGTGGGAGTTGAGGAACTGACCAAAGCAGGACATCGCGTGTTAGTAGAGCGCGGAGCTGGTTTGGGAAGCGGAATTCCGGATGAGCAATATGCACTTCAGGGAGCGGAGATTGTCTCTGGTCCCGAAGCGATCTTTGGTGAAGCGGAACTGGTCGTCAAAGTTAAAGAGCCGATGCCTGACGAGTGGCCGCTCTTAAGACGCAACCAGATGTTGATGACCTACTTTCACTTCGCGGCCGATGAAGAACTGACGCGCGAAGTCCTGGATACCGGTGTCACCGCGATTGCCTATGAAACGTTGCGCGGCAAGCGTGGAGACCTTCCCTGTTTAACTCCCATGAGCGAAGTCGCAGGGCGGATGAGCATTCAGGAGGGAGCAAAATATCTCGAACGTCCTCAGGAAGGGAGAGGAATTCTTCTGGGAGGCGTGCCTGGTGTTTCCCCCGCACACATTCTGGTGTTGGGAGGAGGGATTGTCGGAAAGAATGCTGCACAAATCGCGTCCGGTTTTCAGGCGGATGTGGTCTTGATGGACATTGATGTCGATCGGCTTCGCTATCTCGATGACATCATGCCACCCAACGTCACAACACTCTTCTCGGATCGACACAACATTCGAGAGCAACTTCAACTCGCTGATCTCGTCATCGGGGCAGTTCTCATTCCGGGAGCGAAAGCCCCAAGCCTAGTGTCGGCATCCGACTTGAAGCTGATGAAAGCAGGTGCGGTCATCATTGATGTCTGCATCGATCAAGGAGGATGCGTGGAAACCAGTCGACCGACAACGCATTCCAATCCGACCTACGTAGAAGAAGATGTTGTTCACTACTGTGTGACAAACATGCCGGGAGCAGTCGGTCGGACGAGCACGTATGCGCTCTGTAACGTCACCTTCCCTTACGTGATGGAAATTGCGCACAATGGTCTTCAACAAGCATGTACGCGGATCGCTGGGATTCGAGAGGCAGTCAGCACTCATCTAGGCAAGCTGACAAGTCGACCGGTTGCTGAGACGTTCGGAATTGCGTACGAAGAATTTGAGCTTGAGTAGACCGTTCATGTGCGTTTTCCGCACTCACGTGATCTTGCTACAATCGATCTGAGGTCCGATTGCTCGTCAGAGCTTTTGGCGTGCGAACGAGTTCGAATTAACGACGTTAAGACGAATTCGTGAACCGGTTCGGGAGAGTTTCAAGACTTGGTGGGAGATGCTGGGTGAGGGTGCTCTTCCATCAGCGAGTCAATCGCCCGGCTGACGTGCCGGACTGCCTTTGCGTAGCGAAGTGATTCAGCCGCAGATTCCGCTGCTTGAATTGCCTGATCGTGCAGCTTCCAGTTGACGTTCCATCCGTCTTCGCGCGCAGCCCGTTGAAGATCTCGTGAGATTTCTGCCAACCTCTCAAACAGTCGTTTCGAATCGAGAGCGACAGCCGTTCGATGTGGTCGACCGGCATGTGACCGAAATTCGCTTTGCAGCTTTTGTCGTGTCTGCCGGAAGGAAGCAACGAGCAGTGCCAGCAGGGCGATCGACGAACACGCAGTGACGGCGATCCCGGCAATCATGCGTTGAATCGCCAGCAACGAAAGTCCTCCTGCCAGAAACATGGCGACGACCCAGAACCCGATGAGCCAAGCCCATCCGAGAGATTGCCGATCGTCAGGTTCTTCGGGGATGAATTCCGGTTCCACATTGGCGGGAAGTTCCCCGACGCGGGCGATGATCACTGTCGAGTTGTCGGGTCCGCCGCGGATATTCGCGAGGTGAACGAGCAGTTTGGCGGCACTCTCGGGAGAGAGTTCGCGGGCGATGGCTCCCATCTCTTCATCTGCGACGAGGTTCGACAGTCCGTCCGAGCAGAGCAGAAAAACGTCGTTTGGCAAAACGGGGTAGGGACCTTCCACGTCAACCTGAACGGTCGGTTCCGGCCCGAGCGATCGGGTGATGATGTTTTTGTGTTGGGCCAAGTCGACCGCTGAAGAAAACTTGTGGTGATTCCGCTCGAGTTCCCATTCGAGGCTGTGATCGAAGGTCAGTTGATCAATGCGATCTCGCCGAATGCGGTACGCCCGGCTGTCTCCGACGTGCGCAACGATGGCTCCCTGACGACTCAGTGTTAAGGCTGTGCACGTCGTTCCCATGTGGAGAAAGTCGGCATTCTGGGTGCCGCGAGCGTGAATCGCAGAATTTGCACTGAGCACGGCTTCGCGAAGCGTCGCCCGGACATCGCGATCATTCGATTTCAGAAACGTGTGCGGAATCGTATCGACAGCGATTCGGCTCGCGAGTTCTCCAACAGCGTGCCCGCCCATCCCGTCTGCAACGATGAACAGATGGCCATGGCGTCGCCATTCCGCTTCGGTGAGGCAAAGGTGGGTTGAATGGGAATCTTCATTGTTCTTGCGACGCAAGCCAATGTCAGTTTCCGTTCCGATGAATACGTTCTGTTCCCAGAACACGCACGCGGACCCTTCGTAAATAGTTGGCGTACTTCTGGCCCGTCAAAAACTTTCCGAAAATTGTTTGGTTCAGGGAACGATCTTAGTCGTTTCGACTCTAATTTCCCAATCAGCGCGTGCTTTCTCCGTCAGAAGTCCGCCAAATCTCGTAAAGTCAATGGAATCAAATCCAAGACTGGGACCGCTCGCACGAAGTTTCCGAAAAAACAAATTATTTTCATCTGTCGCTCGCGACATTGCGTAGTTACAATAGTCTGATATCTGTAAGACTACGTTTTGTTTTTTCCGTAAGATTATTCGATGAATTCACATGAGGGATTCGATGGGCACTTCGATTTATCTTCACTTTCGTGCGATGGGGCCGCTCGCAGTCGCGATGTGCTTCCTCTTCGCTTCAGATTCAACATGGGCTCAGTCAGGGAATCCGCCAGATGGTGGTGAAAACGAAATGGTTTTCGAGTTCCCCGTCTCTGCTTTGATTCAGGCTCAAACGGGTCGCGTCGTTCGGGCTGACCTGCATCGAATGGGGCCGGGAGGAATCCGGTATGCACCGAAAAACGTTCTCTCTTCCGGAATTCAACTGGTTTTTATGAGTTGGGATGAAGTCAAAGTCCTGAATCTTCCCGAAATCAGCATGAAGTACAGCTCCAATGCGTCGGTTCAGGAGTTCCTTGAGTCAATTGCAGACCGGACCGATTTGAGTATCCGAAACCGACATCTCTACCAGGACGGAAATCTGCCTGCCGTGCAGATGGAGTCAAGCAACGAACTTCCGCCGCTGGAATTCCCGCAATCAGATCAAACGTCTGCATCTCCGGAGATGCAGAACGACAACAGTCAAAATGTTGGTTCCGAGGAAGGCGTGGAGGTTCTCTCTAACTTCAACCTCAGCACTGAGTCCATCGTCGTGATTTGTGTGAGTTGTGGTGAGGAGGTCACCGGAAACAGCGAGAGTGGTCAAAACTGTCCGCACTGCGGAATTCTCTGGGACAACAATCCGTTCATCCCTGAAGATCGACCCTTCGTGGCTGTCAATCAGGGTGGATACGGAGACCCGGGCAATGCTGGCGGCGGCGGATTTCAGAATCCGGTCCCGGGTCAGGCGAATGTTCCGGGCGGAGGAGGAGGCCTCGCTCCGGTCGTTGCTCCTGATGCTGCGAATCTTCAGGGAGGACCGACAGAGATTACATTTGCCAATCTTCCAGTCTGGATCAAAGTTGCTGTCTTCGTCGTGTCCAGCGGGGTTTTGTATTACTCCTTCTTCTATCTCCGATAAAATCGCCACTCCGGTTGCGAGCAGTTCATTCTGAATCACCGTCAGAGAAACGTTGTTTCACTTGTCGACCGCAGACGCTAGGATTCTCGTTTCATCATTGAGTTTTGATGCGAATGAGAGAGCTATATGTTGGATTCGACGTGGGGGACAGTTTTCATCCTTATGGTGGGAGTGTGCATTGTCGTCGGATCGATTCTCATTTTCCGGCTGCATGCGTTTCTAGCACTGGTGGCAGCAGCACTCGTCGTCGCATTTTTGACTCCGGAATCGACTCGTCAGCGATATCTCATTGAAAATGATTCGTTCGTCGTGCATGTCGACGCTGATCAGCCAGACGAGCTGCGTATTCACGGTGCGACCTCGAAGCAATTGCCTCCGGGGTCCACAATTTCTGTGGTCCAGCTCGACCCGAAAACACAGCGATACGAAGTTGTCGGCACGGCGAGAGTTGTCTCGGAGGCAGATCCTGAACTCAGTGTGGTGCGAGCTGAATTTCAGCAGACGTCGGACGCGACAGTCGACGACAAACTGCTATTGCGAGCGATTTATTCCAACGATTTGCAATCGATCGGCAAAGAGCTTCGATCGACAATCGGGGCGCAGGTGGCGACGGGATTTGGCAGCACCTGTACGAAAATCGGAATCCTGATCGCGATGGCAGCAATCATCGGCAAGTGCCTGCTTGACAGTGGCGCTGCCGATCGGATCGTACGGACGACGCTGCGGCTGTGCGGAGAACCGGCAGCCCCGGTCGCATTCACGTTCAGCGGGTTCTTCCTCGGAATTCCGGTCTTCTTTGACACGGTCTTCTATTTGATGATTCCTCTCGGCAAAGCCATGCGGCTGCGGACCGGAAAGAACTACTTGTTGTACGTTCTAACGATCGTCTGCGGGGCGACAATGGCCCATTCGCTCGTTCCACCCACTCCCGGGCCCTTGCTGGTGGCCGAAGAATTGGGAGTCGACCTCGGTGTGATGATTCTGGTCGGCACGATTGTGGGATTGTTTTGTGCGGTGTACGGGTACATCTATGCCTTGATTATCAACTCGCGATGCGAACTCCCTCTTCGAGATTCGCCCGATTTTTCACTGGAAGAGTTGGAGGAATCACTGAAGGTCGACGAGTCTCAACTTCCCGGATTCTGGATGGCCAGCCTTCCCATTCTCTTGCCGGTGATTTTGATTTCGGGGCACACTTTGGTCAGCCATCCGAGCTTTCCAATCGATCTGTCGCTGTCAACGAAACGAGTGATCGAGACGTTGGGAGACAAGAACATCGCTCTGCTTCTCTCCGCCATCATTGCAATGGGCGTGCTCATTCGGCAGAAGCGAACCTCATTCGAGGATCTCTCCAAATCGATCCAGTCAGCTCTGGCCAGTGGGGGAGTAATTATTCTGATCACCGCCGCTGGTGGGGCATTTGGTCAGGTGCTGCGGCAGACGGGAATTGCGGACTTAATCCAGAACCTGCCGGATGCGTCCCCGCAAGTGATCTGCACTTTGGCCTTTCTCATCACTACGGCGATCAGAACAGCTCAGGGATCAGCTTCAGTCGCCATGATTACTGCAGCGGGAATTTTGTCCGGAATCGCCCTCGACGGAGGGCTCCCATTCGAGCCGGTCTACCTCGCGTGTGCGATCGGAGCCGGGTCGAAGCCGATCGCATGGATGAATGACAGTGGCTTCTGGGTGATCACGAAGATGAGCGGAATGTCAGAAGCTGAGGGCTTGAAGTACATCACTCCCATGACAGCCAGCATGGGAGTCGTCGGGCTCCTTGTCGTTCTGGCGGGAGTGACTTTCTACCCCAATTTCTAGGCGTTTGTTTTGGAAGATTGCAGCCGTCTCTACACATAAACAAACCTCTCTCTCGTGGAAGAACATTTTAGGGGATCATCCGTTGAGGAGTTCTTTGAAACGTGGCCGCTCTTCAGGCGAGAGCTGCATCTGAACCATATCGTGGTAGCGTCCTTGCTGTTGCATCAGCTCCAGATGAGTTCCCGATTCGATGATCTGTCCGTGATCGAGAACGAGAATTTTGTCCGCGTTTTGGATCGTGCTGAGCCGGTGGGCAATCACGAAAGCTGTGCGATGTTCGAGTAACTCGTGCAAGCTGTTCTGAATGAGCCGTTCACTTTCAGTGTCAAGATTGCTCGTGGCTTCGTCGAGAATAAGAATCTTCGGATCAGCTAAAATGGCTCGAGCGATGGCAAGACGTTGACGTTGTCCTCCGCTCAACTTCACACCACGCTCACCGATGATCGTTTCGTATCCGTACGGAAACGACGAGATGAATTCCTCAGCGTTAGCTGCCCGCGCAGCTGCGGCGATTTCTTCATCGCTGGCATCTTGTTTCGCGTAGGCAATATTTTCCGCGACGGTGCCATCAAACAGAAACACGTCCTGTTCAACGATTCCAAGAATCCCACGATACGACTCGACGTCGATCGAGCGTAGGTCTTGACCGTCAAGCAGAATTCGCCCGTCTGTCGGATCGTAGAAGCGTGCAACGAGATTGCACAGCGTCGTTTTTCCCGCTCCGCTAGGACCGACCAAAGCGATGACTTCCCCCGGTTGGACGGTCAGATTGATGTCTTGAAGAGCCCAGCCGGTGTCGGATTGATATCGGAATGCGAGATTCTCCAGCTTGATCTCCCCGCGAACTTCCTCGTTGATCAAGATGGTTGATTGCTTGTCCGAAGGCATTTCTTTGTCGGTGGCCAGCACATCGAGTACTCGATCCAACGCAGAGAGGTTGTCCTGAAGCGAAGCTGCACTCTCCGCAAGAATTGCCAGCGGCTCCAGCAGCATGAGCAGGTAAACCATGAACATCATCAAGTCGCCGATGGACAAGGTTCCGTGAATGACTTGCCATCCTCCGTACAGAATCAATGCCGATGAAGCGACTGGGATGAGAATGGCCCAGATGACTTCGATCGTCCTCATCCACCACCAGACGTACAGCTCTTGTCGTCCCATGAGGTGATGATCGGTCATGATGCGAACAGTTTCTGTTCGCTGTCGACTGAAGCCACGGACGATGCGAATTCCAGCAAAAGTTTCGGTCGTTTTGCTGTCGATTCCCTGTCTTCGTTCACGAACGTCACGGAAGCGCGGACGGATTTCGGTGATCCAAGTGCGATGACTCAAATAGACCGCCGGAAGGACAGCTAAAGCTCCGAGGAGAAGTCGCCAGTCGACAACAAGCAGAATGATCAGGCTGCCGATCAATTGAACGATGGCTCGCCACGGGTTGTAGAGCAGGCCGAAAATCAAATCACCAACGCTGCCGGCGTCCTGTCGAAGCAAGCTTGCCATGCCTCCTGACTTCATCGTGTGAACTGTACTCAGTGGTAGCCGGATCGCGTGTTCGAAGAGTTGCTTGCGAATCGACATCTGCAGGCGCTTCGTCGCACGGGTCGCTTGCCATCTTCCCCAAATGTGCAGCAACACCTTCAATAAAGAAATGCAGACGATTCCTCCGGTGATCGCCAGCAGGAAGGTCCAGCGATTTTGCACAAACGGAAACGTTTCGATGACAATCGAAGGGATCGGTGTGTCACCCAGAACGGAGTCGACGATGAACTTCGTCGCGGCTGGCGGGACCAGTCCGAGTGCGGTCGATACGGAAAGTGTTCCCAGCGAGAAAATCACAGCTCTTCGATGCGGTCCCAGCAGTTGCCAAAATGAAGTGATCAACTGCCAGAACGTGCGGAGTCGTCGTTTTGACTCTTTCTGGCGGTGCTTGGGATACGAATTTTCGGCCGGGTCCTTGGACGGATCAGGAGCGTCGTTGTTCGTCTGACTCTTTGGGCCCGCAATTGACTGGCGATATTCATGGAACCGTTGGCGGCTCGACTTTTTGTAGCTGTTCATGCGAAAATGATAGGCACCATCTTCGGTTCTGTCGTCCATTCTTTTTTTCTGATTCAGACTGAATCGTTTCGGGCTGCGCTGTGGGTGCGGAGCTGGATGAATTGGCGAAGAGGTGCATTTGCCAGCAATTTCACTATCGAATTTCTCATCGGGAATCGCATAAACTGCAGGTGAACGACTCTCTGATTGCAAACGAGACTCAAAATGCTCATTCAACTCTTGCGGCGAAATTCACCGTCGTTGAGACGAAGTTCACCGCGTTCGTTCGGTTGGGGATCGGTTCTGGCTGTCCTCCTCGTCCTCACAACTTCTTGCGGAACACGGATCGGCGCAGAATCGGCTGACAAATCGGCGGGCGAACAGCAGGATGCCAAGGCAGAGGAACGTCATCAAAACCGTCTGATTCACGAGTCGAGTCCCTATTTGCTTCTGCATGCGCACAACCCGGTGGACTGGTACCCCTGGGGGCCGGAAGCATTTAATCGAGCCCGGGCAGAGAACAAGCCGATCTTTCTTTCGATTGGCTACAGCAGCTGCTTCTGGTGTCATGTGATGGAGCGGAAGGTCTTCGAAAATGAAGAGATCGCCGCTTACATGAACGAGAACTTTATCAACATCAAAGTCGATCGCGAGGAGCGACCGGATGTTGACGAAATCTACATGCTCGCACTTCAGGTCTACCTCCAGATGGCTGGCTCATCGCAGGGAGGTGGCTGGCCACTGTCGATGTTCTTGACTCCCAATGGAGATCCAATTGCTGGAGGGACGTATTTTCCGCCCGAAGATATGCCCGGTCGGCCCGGTTTTCCGAGTGTGATGGAGCAACTGTCGGAAATTTGGGGAACACGTCAAACCGATGTTCTTCGGACCGCCAGCGTCATTTCACAAGAAGTTCGGCGCCTTTCCAATCCGCAAATCGAAGCTCGCGGAGTGGTTTTGAATCAGCAGTCTGTCAATCAGGCGATTCGCTCCGTCGCTGCAGCCTACGATCCAGAATTTGGCGGATTCGATTTCAGCCCCAGTGCACCGGATCGCCCCAAGTTTCCGGTTCCATCAAAGCTGTTGCTTGTGCAGTCGTACGCAGCAAAGAACGCGTCGTCATCGGAGGCACTCGGTAAGCAGTTGCGCCACACGCTCGATGCAATGGCGAATGGTGGGATTTACGATCA
Source organism: Thalassoglobus sp. JC818 (assembly GCF_040717535.1). Taxonomy (NCBI): domain Bacteria; kingdom Pseudomonadati; phylum Planctomycetota; class Planctomycetia; order Planctomycetales; family Planctomycetaceae; genus Thalassoglobus; species Thalassoglobus sp. JC818. The sequence goes on along the minus strand of NZ_JBFEFI010000004.1, from coordinate 371,261 downwards.
TCTCGGAGGCGGATTTCATCGGTACAGCACCGAACGGAAGTGGTTGGTGCCGCACTTCGAGAAAATGCTTTACGACAATGCTCAACTGGTCGAAGTCTATACGAATGAGTACGAACGGACGCATCGCGAACAGGATCGAGTCGTTGCAGAGGAGACTCTCAACTTTGTTTTACGGGAAATGACCGATCCGAAAGGGGGCTTCTACTCGGCTCTCGATGCTGAAACGGATGGGATCGAAGGGAAGCACTACGTCTGGTCGCTTGATGAAGTCAAGAGCGTGTTGTCTCCGAGTGACTATCCGGTGTTCGCAGCCGCGTATGGACTGGAAGAAGAACAGGTTTTCGAGCACGGAGCCATTCTTCATCGACCTGCTTCGACGACAGAAGTCGCTCGCGAATTCAATATTCCGAAGGCAGAAATGGCGAAGCGGTTGCAGTTGATGCGGGAACAATTGCTCGCAGTGCGAACACAGCGGGAGCCATTACTTCGTGATGACAAAGTCCTCACAAGTTGGAACGGAATGATGATCCGGGCGTTCGCGAAAGCTGGGATGGTGTTTCAGCGAGAAGATTACATCAAAGCTGCAGAACGCGCGGCGACTGACGTGCTGACCCGCTCGCGTGATCGCGAAGGGCGGTTGCTTCGAACCCCGTTCCGCAATGGCAATCCGCTGCCCGCCTATCTCGATGACTATGCCTTTCTGAGCAGTGGCCTGTTGGCACTTTACGAGGCGACCGGATCATCACGTTGGTTGAACACTGCCCGTCGACTGACCGATACACAGCAGTCTCTTTTCTGGGATGTTCGCGAAGGAGGCTACTTCTTCACAGCCCACGATCACGAGTCTCTAATTGCCAGAACCAAATCCGCGTATGACAGCGCACTCCCCTCCGGGAACAGCGTGAGCATTCGAAACTTGCTGCAGCTCTATCAAATCACTCAGGACGGGAAGTATCTCGACCTCGCTCAGCGAACACTGGCTGCGTTTGCCTCTCAATTCACTCAGTCACCCGGGAGCCTGGCATTCTTCGCAATCGGTTTGGATGAATACTTGCAAGTCGACGGGCCAATTTCGATTAAGTCAGAATCAGTCGACCAAACGCGACCAGCAGAACCGGAGAAACCGGCTGGAGTAATGCCTGAGAATACTGCTCCGGAGAAGCCGATGGAGCCAACTCCGAGCGAGTCGGGGAATTCCATGTTAGTCGCTGGACTGACCGTCGAACCGCGTCAGGCTTCAGATCATCCACGAATCGAAGCTGTCGGCTTATTTGGGCTGGCGCAAGCAGCCCGGGGCTCATCGTGTCCGGTGGCGGTGGTGATTCAAATTGCTCCAGGCTGGCATGTGAACGCAAATCCCGCCCGACCGAAATTCATTATTCCAACCAAGCTGAGTGTGGCATCTCCTGAAGGTTTTGAGCTCACGGAGATCGTCTATCCCGAGGGGAAAGACTTTCAACTCGAAGGAATCGACGAAGCATTGTCGGTCTATGAAGGGAGTGCGATTATCCGAGGTCGCCTGACGATTCCTGCGGATGCTACCGAGAGCGTGAGTGTTTCCCTCAATCTCAGGTATCAGGCCTGTGACAGTCAGACGTGCGAAATGCCTCTCACGCTGACGTTGTCAGGCAATCTGGCTGTCGGAGACGCACCCGGCGCGGCGATCAATGGCCAGATTTTCCTGTCGAGTGGGAATTGAGTGCGCCGAGCAACGTTTCTCTGAACAAGTTGCTCAATTAGCGAGCATTCAGAGGCTTCACTTTTCCGTGGAGTCTCAATCTTCCGCTGACGGCTTTCGTCTCTGCTTTCAGCCGAAATCGCTCGACCCATTCCCGTCGGTGTGGGTGAGAAATGCTCGTGTTGTGCCAGTGATGCGGTTTTGAATGACAATCTCGCGTGGGCCAGAACGGGAGATTGCAGCAGTCGAACCGTTGTTCTGTCATTTTGAAAACTTGATTTGACAATCCTGTTTTCGCAGCGGTCCCCTGTTTGAAGGCGGGTCCGTTGATTCTGTGAAGAAATCAGAATGCGCGCTGGTATTGATGAAATAGGGTGAACATCAAGAGGGCCATTTCACTTCAATATTCCCGCTCTCGTCAGTCCGGGGGACACATGTCAAACGTCTTCAATTTCGGATCTTCATCAGCATTCAATTTCAGTTTGCCGTCTTCACCGAGTGACTGTCGTCGCGCTGGAGATCGCAAACCGCTTCCGATCGAAGTCGAAGTTGAAATTGCAGATCGCAGGCTTCAGGCGATCGTGCGAGACGTCACGATCGACGACAAAAAAGGTCGTGTGATCGGAATTTCTCTGATGCATTTTGAGCCTCTCTCGGTCGATCGAAAATACGTTTGCAGGCCAACAGTCAAGCTGAAGCAACTCCCATCTCCATTCACATTCTGCGTGAGGTGGTGTCGCTACTTCGAAGACGAAGCATTCATCAGCGGGGGAGTTGTCGAGTAGCAATCCAACGCTTGAGCCAGCTGAATTCGTCCTTCCGATGGTTTCATTCGAGACACGATGATGAACACAACGACAACAATTCCCAACGAGACTCCCTTCCGGAATGGAGCTCCGACGGTCGAGAGCGTTCGACAATGGAGGGAAACGATTGACTCCTATTTCAGCGAGGACTGGGAGCACCTTCGGAACATGATTATGCAGCTCGAAGAGTCATTGTGGACCGATGATGAACTCGAACATCAGCGAGAAGAAGCCGCTCTTGCCAAAGCAATTCCGACAGAACTGATGCAGAAGATTGCCAATTCTGAATCTGGAGTCCTGGACGGAGATTCCATGCAGGCCAGCGAGTCAGATCGGGAAGAAGGACAGTCGCACGACCGGTTGAGTGACCTGGCAAGACGAATTGAAGCGCGCTTGCAGAACCAGCAACCGAAAGATCCTGTTCCGAAATCACCGTGAAGGACGCTTCACTTTCGTCGCAAAGGTGTTCGCTAATTTTATTCATCGAAGCGAACGAAAACGAACAGCGGTAAGGACTGAATTCAAGGACACACTGGATGAATCACACGTCAATGTTTTGCATCTTTCGCAAGGGACGAACATGGCTCGCCATGCCGGCGAGCGTCGTGCGCGAAGTGATGCCAAGACCGGCTTTCGTCTCGATTCCGCGGACACATCGAGTTCTCTCTGGGATGTGTCACATCCGAAGCGAATTTATTCCGGTCCTGAATCTGTCATCGCTACTTCCATCTGAAGCGGGTGGCAACGAGCCATTTCTTCTCATTGTAGATGACACCGACGGAGATTGGGCCATTCTCGTCGACGAAGTCGATTCGCTGGCGATGCTTGAGACGTCCGACGCTCCTGAGGACTCTCAATCCGGATGGAACGAAACTGTCATCGGGTGGGCGACGCTTCAGGATCGTGTTGTGCGTCTGATCGATCATGTGCGATTCCGCCAGTTGGCTGAAACAGAAATGAAGGACTCCTGGAAACGTGGACTCGACCAGGGACATGTGCTCACTGATGACTTCTCAGATGAGGATGATGACGAGAGTGGTGAACTGAGTGAGCAGCATGCCGTTGTCATGTCACGAAATTCGTAAAGCAAGAGAGCACTTTCTAAGTGGTCGACTCGATTTCGCTTGTGCGGACAAGACCTGAAATCGAGTGAAGCACATCAGCGAAACACACATCAAATAGCAAGTCGCATCAGCAAACACTCGCAACAACCCACTGCAAACCGTCGCAACAGACATCAATTGACACCCAAGATCGACGTCGGGGTTTTCCTCGGAGATTTCTATGACATTCAGAACTCGGCTCTATTTGACTCACCTGTTATCAGTTTCGATGGCAGGAATACTCGTGTGGCTGCTTTGTTCTTCGCCGTCGTTAATAGAACAACTGATTTACTCATCTCTCTTGCCTGTGGCTGCGGCGGTGCCTGCCGGGATGATGGCCTGGGCACTCAACAGTGCGATTCGAAAGATCGAGGTTTGTGCAGAAGACAATAAACCGATCGGCGATGTGAAATCAGGTGTTACCGAACTCGACGAACTCGCTCGGCACATCAGCAGCAGCGTGACTTGGCATCGCGAGGGATGGAAAGAGATTGAACGACTTCTAGAACAAATCGCCCCGAACAGCAGCAAGAACGGGTCAGCCCGCGCGGTCACAATGGATGGTCGATTGCTTGCACAGGTTCTGGCTCGAATGGCTCGGGCGATCGGAGCCGAAGTGGGGCGCATTCTGAACCATACGAATCAGATTTCCCAGAAAGCTCATGAGTCGGCTGCTGACTCTCGAAAACAAGCAGAAACAGTTGATGAAGTCATTCAATGTTTCGAAGAACTCTCGTCGAATATTGATTCCATTCTCGCTAACGCGGAAGGGGCCAATCAGTCAGCGACGAATGCCTCCGAATCTGCTGACGTTGGGCAGCAACTGATTCAACAGCTGATTCAGGGTATGAACCGAATCAGTGCTTGTGTGGAAGCTGGCGAGCGAAAAATTCAATCGTTGGGTGAGCGGTCCGAAGAGATCAGCTCAATCGTCGAGACGATGGGAACACTTTCAACTCGTACGGATATGCTGGCACTAAACGCGTCGATCGAAGCTGTCCGGGCTGGTGAGCAGGGACGCGGATTCGCTGTCGTGGCAGAAGAAGTTCGCAAGCTGGCTGAACATACAAGCAACGCATCGAGAGAAATCGCTGACCTGATCGAGTCGATTCAAATGGAAACTCAAGACACCATCACCACGATGGCGGAAGAACGAACTCTCGTTCAAGAGGAAGTCGTTCGAGTCAATGATGCTGGGGCGTCGCTTCAGGAGATCAAACAGACCGCGAATGAATCGGCCGAGAAGGTCGGTGAAATTTCCCGCGTGACCATGGATCAGCTTCGCGGAATTCAGGAGATGATCATCTCGATGCGACGCGTTTCGACTTACTCCGAAGAGATGCACGGCCGATCGGTCACCATTCGACAGACAACAACTGACCTGATTGGCGTAACCAAAGATCTGGAGCAATGGATCTCTCCGATGTTCCATTGCGATGATTCCTCCTATGCAGCATCTAGTCGAAGTGGTTCAACTCAAAGCAAGAGTTCTGATACCTCTTCTGCTGAATTGCTGCCCGCAGCCGACTTCCCGGAGCGAAATCTGGTTGAAGCTGGAGCGAATGGAGGTGCGGAATGATCGACTCCGGATCACAAGAGGGTGATTTCGACAAGTCCTCCGACAGACAGAAGCTGGAGCAGCTTCGAGAGCGATGTGTCGGCTTGGCAACCACGGCAGCCGACGCTGGCGCTGATGAAATCGCAGTGGTGGCTTCTACCCTGACGGATCTCGTTTCGATTGCTCAAACGTCGACCGACTTCGATGATGAATCGTCTCCGGCTCAATCGATCAGCGAGTACTGCCAAAACACGCTTCCTCATCTGGAAACAGCTCTGGCTGCATTTCCCTCGACGGATGACGTTGTTTCCGCAATCCTCGATGACATCGAAGCAACATGGGGTGAGTACCTCGATCTCCTTTCTGAGCACGAACGGTTTCGAGCATCTGCAGATGCTGAGTGGGGAGCATCCAAAGCATCCTCGTGGGATGCTTCTTCGTCGATCCATGAAGACATTGAAGATGATTCCGATGACCCGAAGTTCGAACAGATCGATGTCTCGGCGATTCTGACTTCACTCGATCAGCTTCCGAAAGAGATTCCGACTGAAGCACCGAAGCCGGCACCATCACAGCATCCATTCAGCGATCAAAAACCTTCAGAAACAAACTCCGCTCCCCCGCAAATTGAAAACGAAACGATCGATGATCCCGAGCTTGTCACAGCCTACGTGGACGATGCTCAGAATTGTCTAGCGAGTATGGAGAACTGTCTCCTCGAACTGGACAACGCCGAAGATTCAATCGCTCCACTCCAGCAGTTCTGCCGTGAGCTACACACACTGAAAGGGGCTTCGGCAACGGTCGGTTTAAGTGGTTTGGCTTCTTACCTGCATGGGTTAGAGAACGACGTTGAAGCGATGACTCGTGAAGGGGCCAGCGTCAACACAGACCTTCTTCTGGAGGGAGTTGATTCGGTCCGACGACAGCTCGAACAGCTCTTAACTGGCCAGGAATCTCAGCCGGATCAAGAAGACAAGCGTCCGGTTCAAAATGCTCCTCAACTTGATTCCGGATTCTCTGCGAGTCCTGAAGGTGTCGTTCGACTCGAAACGTCTCGACTCGATCGCTTAATGGATCTTCTCGCTGAATTGGTCATGCTGCGGAATCGCCGCGATACGTATGTCAATTCACTCCAAGAACTTCATCACGAAGTTAACAGCTGTGCGACTCGAATTCGTGTGATCGACACGCTGAGCCTGATGCAGCAGCAGAAGCGCGAATCAGGACTCACGACAAGTACACCCGGGCACGGGCGCAGCCTTCAGTCGCAGCTTCAGGATTTGAACTCACTTCTGTCCGAGATCTCTAAAGACGTTGGGGAGATTGGCAGAACAATGAGTCAGATCTGTGATCCGTTGGCACAGGATAACTTTCTCATTTCGCACCTCATCGGTCGGTTTCGAAGTGAAATGCTCGAACTTCGACGTCAGCCGGTGGCGAGTCTGTTCCGACGGCTACAGCGAGTGGCGAGAGAGGCGAGCAAAGTCGAACACAAGCCTGTCGAGTTGATTCTTCACGGAGAAGGAACCCGGGCAGAGCGTTCGCTTCAAGATCGGTTGTACGAGCCGCTGATGCACATGGTTCGAAACGCCATTTGCCATGGAATTGAATCTGGTTCCGATCGACAAAAGCTCGGCAAGCCATCAACAGGAAAGATTCACTTGAAAGCATGGTCGGATGCGACCTCTTTATACATCGAGGTCCGTGACGATGGACGTGGACTGAGCGAAGAGAAGCTCGAAAAGAAGGGCCGGGAAATGGGGCTGATTCGCGTTGGCGAACAGGTGTCTCGGCAAGAGCTTTGGAAACTGATTCTTCAACCGGGATTCTCGACCAAGCAAGAGGTCAATCAGATCTCCGGTCGCGGCGTCGGAATGGATGTCGTTGCATCACAGATTCGCGAGATGCGTGGTCGATTGGACATCGATACCGTCGCTGGCCAGTTTACTTCGATTCGTATGCAAATTCCGCTGCGGTCGACGATTGAACATGCAATGGTCGTCAAGGTTGGCGAACGTCTCTTCGCACTGCCGATGCACTCAATCGCCGGGACAGAAGCGGATGAATCGCAGGTCTCGGATTCCAACCTGGTCTCGCTGCAGTTCCTGCTTGGACTGGACGGTGTTCCGGGAATGAACCAGCGCGTCATTACACTTCGACAACAGGCGAAAGAGCCAGGACTGTCGGGCGGAGCGACTACAGAAAACTCCAATCTCTCCATTCTCGTCGACGCAGTCGTGGGGGTCGAAGAAGTTGTGGTGCGATCATTGCCGCCGATGCTGGCGAATCATGATTGCTTCTCAGGAGTGACACTCTCCGGGCAAGCTGAAATGGTCATGGTCCTCGACGTTCCGCGACTTGTCGAGTACGGACTCACTTCACGTGAGGCTTATGCGGAGTTCGCTGAAGAGAACACACCGGAAGCCCACAAACGACGGCGACTTGCCGAAGTTCGAAAACATGGTTTGAACAGCCAGAACCTCAAGATTCTCGTCGTCGACGACTCACTAAGTGTTCGACGATCTCTCGTCAAGAAACTGCATTCACACGGGTACGAAACGATCGAAGCGTCTGATGGAATTCAGGCCATGAATCTGCTTCGCACCAGTGACTGTGTTGGAATTGTTTCGGATGTCGATATGCCGCGCATGAACGGAATCGATTTCCTGGCCGAAGTCCGGCGGTTGAATCGTTATGTCGATTTACCGTTTGTCGTCGTCACAAGTCGTCAGGATGAAGAGTCGGTCAGTTCACTCGAAGCGCTCGGCGCGAATCGGATCTTTACGAAACCTGTATCAGATTCAATGGTCAAAATGATTGTGCGAACTATCCGCGAGCACAATCGGAGTCATTCGTTGGTTACGAGTTGATCGACATTGGATTCCAACCCTTTAACTCAAACTGCAAAGTAAATTTTGGAGATCTCGCGTCCGAATCATTCGATTCGTGAAGGCTTGAAAATCCTGGAGAAGAAGATGTCAGCACAGACTGTTCTCGTGATCGACGATAGTGCGACTATCCGAAAGATGGTCGACAGCCACCTCACTCAAGAAGGATATCGGGTCGTTTTGGCACCGACCGCCGAGAAAGGTTTGGAGCTTGCACCACAGCTGGTTCCGGATCTGATCCTTCTCGACCATCAGCTGCCTGGAACGACAGGTATTGAGGTCTGCAAGAAAATCATTCAGATGCCGGAGTGTCTGAATGTGCCATTCGTGGTCTCGTCGACGCTGAGAAAGCAGGCCTACATCGAGTACATGGACGTTCCGAACGTCGTCGACTCGCTGCCAAAACCATTCAAGCCAGAACTCTTGAAAACGACTGTCGCCAACGCACTTGAAGTTGGTGCGATGATCGTTTCGTCTCAGACCAGTGGAACAGCTGTTCCGGAAGTCGTCGACGGGCTCGATGACACTTCTCTATCGGGAACGTTTGGTTGGGTCGGCCTTCGAGAAGTCTTTGACTTTTTGAACAACGGCAATAAGTCCGGACTCTTGGAGATTGAGCTCGAACGCCATCGTGTTCTGTTTTTCATTCAAAACGGACGGTTTCAATCGGTCGTTTCCGCGTCAGTGACAGCGGAAGAAGTCGCGGAAACGCTTCCGGAATCACTTCAAAACCTGGCACCGCTACTTCGATTTACCATGAGCAGTGGAGCGTCGTCCCAACTCGATGGCCTTGTTGAGCTTCTCGATCGCAAAGTGATCGATCCACGAATGCTCAAGACCTTATTGCGATTCCAGGCAGCCTACCTGACTCGACTCTGCTTTAACGGAGATGCGAAGGCGTTTAGCTTCTATCCGGAACGGGAAATGCCAGCAATTTCTCGAAGAGCTCCGTTGGAAATCAGTCTTTCTGCACTCCTTGTGGAAGCGATGCTGCACTGTGATGCGAGCGAACTTCCAACTTACGAATACAATATCGGATGGCTCCGACGTGCCCTTCGCGGTCAAAACCTCGACCGTTCCGGTCTCTCGGCAAAGCATGTTCAAGTGCTCGCTCAACTCGATACAGAACCGGTCACGACAGCAGAGATCGCAACGCGGGCTGACCTTCCATTGGACGAAGCGGAACGTGTTCTTGAAGGCTTGCGTTTGGCGGAATGGATTGACGCTCAGCCACTAGCGGAGGGTTCTGAGATGATCGTTCTCGAATCGAATCCGGAAGGTTCCCTTATCTTCCGCGAACTCATCGCAGATACCGAGAATCGCTGGAGCGGAAAAGTTGTTCGCGATGAATTCGGGCTGCAGCTTCTGCTCAAGAGGAGCACTCCAGATGTGATCGTGATCGAACTGTCCAGCGATGAAGAACTGAAGTGGCCAGCCTGTCTTGGAAGTGAATCTGACGTTTCGCAGTTGGACAACTTGTGCCTGATCCTGCCGGAAGAGCGATCGGTGTCAGACATCCCCGAGGCGATTCGTCACTCGCAAGTGATCTCGCGACCGTTTTCGAAGCAAAACGTAGTGACTGCATTGGAAGAGCTGCAATTGCGTCATGGTGCGAAGTCGAGCCAAAGTGATCAGCGACATTCCTCCAACTCAGAGCTGAGTACAGCTGGGAAGATCTAGGGGCGAACTATGGACACCACAGAAGATCGCAAAGTCGGAGCAACAATCTCCGTTCAGATTCCGGGTGGAGCCTACATCACTCGTAATCTCAAAGAAGGCGATGTCGTTTCCGTCGGTTCCGATGACTTGTCAGAACTCCGACTGAATGGAAACGGGATTGCTGGGACTCACTGTATTCTGACGATCGAGAAGGGATTCGTCAGTTTGCGTGATTGCTATTCCCCTACGGGAACGTTTGTTAACAGTCAGAAAGTTCAACAGATCGAAATTGACTATGACTGTGACGTTCAAGTCGGCGAATGTGTGATCGCGCTGAAAGTGATGAATCCGCGAGAGAGCATGGGACCTCCGCCGAGTCCTGCACCGAAGAGTCCTCCGGTGCTTGAGACTCTTCAATCGCTAAGTGATCAACTCTCTGAGTCTGATGATTTCCTCGACGATGAGCCATCGATTGATGACTTTGAATTGGAAGAGGATGAGTCTACGAGTGACAACACAGTCGCTGCGGCTGCTTCAGCGATGGAGATGACGGATCTAGCCATTGAGCTTCAGACTCTCTCTGCGGAGAACGAGATTCTCCGAGAGCGTCTCAGTCAGGCGACCTCCAGAAAGGTCGAATTCGAAGCTGATCCGTTTCAGGAAGAGATGATTGAATTGCTGCGGGAAGAAGTGTTGGCACTTCAATCTCAAGTCAGTCAATTGCAGTCGCAAGATGCTGAAACTGCTCGGGCAGGTCAGGAACTTCTCGACGAAACACTGCCATCTCGTGAAGAAGTTGAACGGCTTGTTCAGCGGCTAGAAGCACTGCTCGATGAGCTTTCCACAAAAGATGAGCAACTGGAACTGCTGCAATCACTGCTGCATACTGCTGAAGACGCGAATCAGGCGGAGACGGAAGAGCGTGAACAGCTCACGCAGTGGTTGTCGGAATTTGAAGAGAGGTTTCAGGAACGCTCGGTTGAGTGGGAGGCTGAACGAAAGTTCCTCAACGAGAAAGTTCGTCTGCTTGAAGAACAACGCAACGAGTCTCTCGTCGCGCGGGAGACCACTGATTCCTCGATTCAGGTGGAATCTTTACAGCGCGTGATCGATTCGCTTCGGCAACAAGTTTCGCAAGTCCAGGATGAACTCGATGAAGTTCACTCTCAGAACACTGAGTTGAAGCAAGAGCTGACCGAAGCTCGCGGTTCAACAACCCGCGAAGAAGAAATTCGACTCTCCCGGGAACGTGCCGAAATCGCCAGAATGCGGCATGAACTGGAAAAACGACGACAGGATCTGGAACCGACTCCGAAAGCGTCGGAAGAAGAAGAGTCTGCAGCGATTAAGGAAGCGGATCTCAAACTACGTGAGATTCGTGAGGAGTTCCGCGAGACCGGGCGCAACGGATCGAGCGGGGCCACTCTTTCAAGCAGGATCTCCAAGCTCTGGAGCCGCTTGAACTCTTGAACAAGGGAAGCTTTCCATGAATGTTCGCACACCCGAAACAATCTCCAGTGAATTCGATTCCGACGGCCTCAACGAGCAGCGTCGAGAGTTGCTCGACTATGCGCGAAGCCTCGACTATCTCGGACGTCGTTTCGAACGATTCGTCTCCATGCAGCTTCAACAGCTGGAAGTTGCCATCGATGACTTTCAGCGGGAACGAGCCGCCTGGCAGCGTCAGCGAGATCGAGAACTGGAAAGAATTCGCGAACAGGCACCGCATGAGTTGCCAAAGGCTGAAGAACTGAGTGTCGCAGCAGTAGCTGGTTCCTCTGCCGTTTTCGACTCGATCATCTTTCCCGATGAAAATGGAAATCTTGACCATTCGAAAGAGATCTCCGGAAGTGCCAGTGCACCGCTCAAGCTGTACCTGCAACCGGGAACAGCTTCGGCCCTTCAGATTGGGCTCATCCTGTTCGAGATTTCCAAGGTGAATCGAGAACTCGGAGGCGGAGGTGTTCGCTTCGAAGTTGGCGTGCCACGTGTCCCCAAGAAACCAGCATTTGGTGGGGGAATCGCTATCGATGAGCCGGGAGCGATCTTATGCCTTGAGGCGTTTTCGTGTCTTCCGTTGTTAACTTATGATGGTCGGCCAACACGTCAGTTACAGCGTTGGGACTACTTCAAATCGCAAGTGCTCATGTCGTCGATGATCGATCAAAAGCTTGGCAAGCAGTACGAGAAAGGACACGACGTTCCGAGAGAGCATGAAGTTCGTGAACTCGCTTTGGAAGCGACCCGCAGAGCTGACCTTGCGAACTGCAAAGTGGATTCGGTCGATGAGCGGTTTGTCCGCCGGTTTCGACCCGCCCAAAAAGAGAAGAGTCCGACTCATCAACAGCTGGAACGCGTGGAACAGGTCGTGCATTACTTGAAGAAAGACTGTGCCCTCTTGCTTCACTTGTCGCTCGTTTAGCACGCACAGTTAGAGACTTGCTCTTTAGTCCTGCGTTTCAGGTGCTGGACTCGATTTGAGGAAGTACTCGAAGAAGGTGTAGATGACCTCGTTGGAGTCTTTGTTCGGGCTATGATCCGGACGATTGTGCATGAACACGCGCGGCTCATCGGTGTAGAGTTGGTTGACTTGGACTGAACGGTTAAGTGCTTTCCAGCGTTCAACCGGATCTTCTGATCCTCCTGAAACCAGAAACGGGCGCGGTGCCATGAGCGCGTGCAGTTCATGTAAGTCGCGACCAGCTTCTCGCAGCTTCGGATAGAGACCACTCGCTGGGTTCTCAGGAGTGACAAGTCCGCGCTTTCTCCACGGAAGTGGTTCGTATCCCAAGTACCACGGCTCCCAGTAATTCACGTTTGGACGATCGTCGTCGAACACAATTCCGGGATCAGACCAGGCAGCGCAGGCGAATTGGTCAAACAGACAAGAGGCAAACATCGCCCACTTGCCACCGAACGAATGCCCGACAATTCCGATTCGTTCAGCATCGACGTCTGGTCGTGTTGCAAGCACATAGTAGGCATTCGCGGCGGCGTACCCCAGCATCGAAAGTGGTTGGACCTCAGCATTATCGATTGACGGGTAGTAGAGCGAGTACGTCTTTTGTGCGGTCGCTTCCGTTGTCCCGATCGAGAGCGTCACGAAACCTCTTTTTGTCAGCTGGTAGGCGAAATCGCGGTATTCTTTCCCTTGCCCAATTGCGGTTTCGGGTTCGTAGTAAACGGTGACGACACCTGGGAAAGGACCTTCTCCAGGCGGCACGAGAATATAAGCCGTTGTGTGTTCCTTCGGTGTCCAGAGGAAGCGAACCTTGAGTTCATTGAATTCATCGCGATCGGTCGCATCAAGAACTTCAACCTGAGGACGTTCGATGAGCGGAGGCCATGCCCCCAGCAACTCAGTCCACTCGTTTCGAAGCTCGCTGTGCCTGACCTGCCATTTCTCCAAAGACGAAAGTTCGTCTCCGTTGCGATCAAGAAGTAGGGAGTGATATTCCCCGAAATCGTTTTTCAACTCCGGCGGAGGAGTGCTGCTTTCAGCGAGAATTTTCGGAAGAGTATCTCTCTTCGGTTCGGCAGAATCACAGACAGCCAAAACGAGCATCAACGTGACTACGGACAAGATCATCAGGACAGTCAAGTTTTGTGGACTTGCTGCAGGCTGAGGTTTGAGCATCGAACGGTCATTCTTCGAGTGATTGGTTGGACTTCTGCATTCTCTGTTGTTCCGACAATCGGAATCAATGCACCGAGGCACGTACGATGTGTTAAAGACGATGTTGAACTGCCCTCAAAAACATCAGAGTTCACGCATGGGACTCTGTTGCTCAGTTGTACTGATCGCTAGATTGACAGCCCAGAGCGTTATTGAACGCCTCCGCATGCGATCAACTGACTGAAGAAGTGCAGGCGAGGGCGGAGACCATCAAAGTGGTCGACACAACCTCGAGAGATGGAAGTTGAGGGCGGCGTGAGTGAATTGTTATTGGCAATCTTGGCCTTGATGCCAATCGTCGTCGTTGGGATCTTTCTGGTTGCTCTCAGGTGGCCAGCGAGTCGAGCGATGCCACTCTCGTTCCTGACAGCAGTCCTGCTGGCCCTGTTTGTCTGGCGTGTTCCGTTCTTTCAAGTCGCAGCTGCTTCAGTGAGCGGGCTGGCGATTGCGCTGCGGTTGCTTTACATCATTTTTGGAGCGATATTGCTTCTTAACGTTCTTCGCGAAAGCGGCGCTCTGAGCAGAATTCGTCGGTCGTTTGTCGATATCTCACCCGATCGACGCATTCAGGCTGTGATCATTGGCTGGCTCTTTGGTTCGTTTATTGAAGGGGCGGCAGGATTCGGAACGCCCGCCGCAGTCGGTGTTCCGTTGATGGTCGGGCTGGGCTTTCCTCCACTCGCTGCAGTGATGGTCGGAATGACGATTCAGAGTACGCCCGTTTCCTTCGGAGCCGTCGGGACGCCGATCGAAGTCGGAGTGGCAAACAGTTTGGCGGGAAGTCCTGACGTAATGAGGTACTTTTCAAGCATCGGAATCGATTCGTCGGATGCGGGATTGCACCTCATCGGGTTTCGAGTTGCATTAATGCACGCGGCCGTGGGATTCGCCATTCCGATGTTCGTCGTCTGCATGCTGACGAAATACTTTGGCGAACGAAAAGACTGGCGGGAAGGTCTGGAAGTTTGGCCTTTCGCGTTGTTTGCAGCGTTCGCGATGATCATTCCCTATGTCGCGGTGGCGTGGCTGCTTGGACCAGAATTCCCGTCGCTTCTCGGGGGCCTGATCGGACTGTCAGTCGTCGTCTTTGCCAGTCGGCGCGGATTCCTGATGCCTCGTTCAGGGATGGAGTGGGACTTTCAGGAAGAGAAGATGTGGCCCGCTTCATGGAGTGGAAGCATGTCTCTCGGCATCGAAAACGATTCTCCTCAGTCACTCGCTCGATCCTGGCTTCCCTACTTGCTGGTGGCGGCGATCCTGGTGATGACCCGTTTGCCGCAGCTTCCGTATCAAGCGTGGCTGAACTCGGTCGTGATTCGAGTTCCTGAATTGTTTGGAACGAACATTTCCATCGAAGAGAAGCCCTTGTACGTCCCGGGTTCAGTTTTTGTGCTGGTTTCGATGATGTCGATCTTCATTTTTCGGATGAAGCCCCCAGCCGTTCTGCAAGCCTTTGGAGACTCCACGAAGACCATTCGCAAAGCATCGATTGCGTTGCTCTTTGCTGTTCCAATGGTTCAGGTTTTTCTGAAAAGCGACGGAGGAAGCGCTGGTTACGATGCCATGCCATATGCCCTGGCGACAGCAATCTCAGACTCTGTCGGACGAATGTGGCCTGTCTTTGCACCCTGGATTGGCGGCATGGGAGCTGCCGTCGCGGGGAGCAATACGAATAGCAATATGATGTTCTCCCTGTTTCAGTTTAATGTCGGTCAAAAAATTGGGGTCGATCCTCTCTGGATGGTTGCTTTACAGGCCGTCGGTGGGGCTGCCGGCAACATGATTTGCGTTCACAACGTTGTGGCAGCTTCGGCAGTTGTGGGATTGATCGGACGCGAGGGTGAAACGATTCGTCGAACGTTGATTCCGTTCTGTTATTACGTCCTCATGGCGGGCCTGCTTGGATTAGTCATCGTGAATATGTAATCAAATCCGCGCTCTACTGTTGTCAGAGCGCCGAAAAATGTCTCAACTATTCTCAGCGGGAGAACGCTGCCCACTCACCGTTTTCGTGTGAGCAGGTGCAGGACTTTCTCTTCAAGGATGGTTGGGGTTGATGACACTCAAGCAAGCGTTTTCCAACATCGTTCGAGTCGTTCCGCATTGGTACGAGTCCGATCATGCTCCGTGTCGATACGAGACACAGGTCGGCGATGATGTATTTCGGTTTTCGACGCATCGCCCGTTGACCTCACGCACCGAACGATTGTGGGAATACATTCAGGACAAGCTGCCGGAGTTTTTCTCGCTCGTCAGTCTTCATTCAGCAAGTATCGGAGACTGCATTCAGGAAGCTCTCGTTGAGAAATGGCTGACCGATCACTCTGATGAAGTCGATTGGAAACGAGTCCTGAAGTATGTGCACTATCTCAGGTATCGCACGTGTGAAAATGCTCCGGTGAGTATGAACCTTGTCTTCTCAGAAGGGACAGGAGTCGGAGATCTGGACGAGGATGCTTTCAACAAGAAGATCGATCGCATCGCGACGTCGGCATACACCTTTGTGCGTTCAGACTTTCAAATGCGGAGCATCTCCTACGAGGAGATTTCGTGGTCGCAGATTGTCAACACGAATGCCGATTCGACCTACCCACAGTTTCTGCATCCGTTTTTCTGCCTGTTGAATGATGATCCCCAAGCTCGGTTCTCATTGCACATCACCGAGAATAGAGACGTCTTGATCATGGATAAAACCGGCGTCATCGCAGCCAGCCGCAAGGGGATGTGGAGGATTTACGACTACGTCCCATTTCAGGAAGCCATCGGCGACGCAGTGGGACACGAGTCAGTTGCGTGCACTTTTCTCAGCATGTTGTTTGACTTAAGTTTTCGGCGACATGGCGGGCTGCTGGTTTATGATCCTGAATCGCTCGTTCTCGATCATGTGATCAATCACGAGAGCCTCTTGTCTGAAATGCGGAACACTAAGCTTCAGATGATTGAGAGCGTCGTGAGTGGAGTAAACTTTCGCGAGACCGGAAACCCATTTGGACGCAAGCGGCGAATTCTCATTGAGCTCTCCAGCATCGATGGAGCCATCATTTTCAACAACGATGGAATCCTCGCGATCGGTGCTCTGGTCGAACAGCATCCCGAAGTCGGAAGTCATGTCGGGGCTCGCACGACAGCCGCCGTTTCTGCTCTCAAGTGGGGAGGGATTCCCGCCAAAATCAGCTCCGATGGTGATGTGTCGATCTACTTCCGAAGCATCGGCAACGGTGGGGAAGCAGACGCGGTGATTCGATTCTCATAGCGGGCACATGACCGGCACTAACTTTTCTTGCTCACCCACCACTCTGCATGTGATGGAACCGGCGTGCATCGACCACGGAATCTGTGACTCGATTGCACATTGCTTGGGGCGATGTTTAGAGTCTTGATGGTGGAACGGAGACTCCTCCCTTGCGAGGCTTCATTCTGCACTCTCGGATTTCCCCGGCGCCTCATGGAAATTGCTTTATGAACCGTCTGTATTTGATTCTCATCGGTCTCATTTTCATCCCATTTCAAGCAGAGAGAGTTCAAGGCGCTGATCAACCGCCGAATATACTACTCATTCTGATTGACGATATGGGATGGGCTGATCTGCAGTGCTACGGAAGTCAATTCCACGAAACACCGAACATTGATCGACTTGCCAGCGAGGGTGTTCGCTTTACCGATTTCTACTCAGCTGGTGCTGTCTGTTCTCCGACTCGTGCTGCGATTCAAAGTGGACAATATCAGGCTCGCCTGGGGATTACCGATTTCATCCCCGGACATCGCCGACCGTTTGCTCCGCTTCTCGTTCCAGAAGTTGCGAATCATCTTCCGCTCGAAATTGTGACTCCTGCGGAAGCACTTCATGAAGAAGGCTATGCGACCGGTTACTTCGGAAAATGGCATCTCGGGAATCAGCAGCAGGAACCGGACAGTCAGGGGTATGACGTTTCGCTTGTGACCGGCGGACGTCACTTTGCTCCGAATTTCCGAACCAATCCACCCGTCGAAGTTCCTGACGAAACCTATCTCGCCGACTTTCTGACCGATCAGACGATTGACTTTATGCGAGATCACAAAGACGAACCGTTCTTCGCGATGCTTTCGCACTATGCGGTTCACATTCCACTCGAAGCGAAGAAAGAAAAGATCGCGAAGTACGAAAAGAAACCAAAACCGGAGGGGGGCGTCAACAACCCGATTTACGCTGCGATGGTCGAGCACGTCGACGACAGTGTTGCTCAACTCATGAAAGCACTCGACGAGTTGGAACTCGCTGAGAACACAGTTGTCATCTTCACCTCAGACAACGGCGGACTCTATCAATCCGCCAGTCGAGGAGGTCCGATCGTCTGTTCAAATGCTCCGCTTCGAGATGAGAAGGGAACGTTGTACGAGGGTGGAATTCGAGTTCCATTAATCGTTCGCTGGCCCGGAGTTGCTCCAGCGGGAGCAGTTTGTTCCGACCCGACGATCAGTACGGACTTCTGGCCGACACTCGCGGAAATTGGAGGAGTGAAAGACGTTGAGCATCAAACTCTCGACGGTGTCAGCCTCGTGCCGGTGCTTAAGAATCCGGAAGCGACCCTTCAGCGAGACGCGATTTACTTTCACTTCCCGCACTATCACCACAGTCGCCCGGCAGGTTCGATTCGGATGGGAGATTGGAAGCTGATCGAGTTCTTCGAGCAGGGAGACCTCGAACTCTACAATCTGGCCGACGATCTCTCTGAAACGAAAAACCTGCTGGCAGAATCCAATCAGTCTGCAGCAAATTCGATCAGACTTAAAACGCGTGCTCATCGGATGCAGCAACAGCTACGCGAGTGGCGCGAGTCAATTGATGCTCAAATGCCTCAACCCAACCCGAACCACGATCCTGAGCGTGAGCTCGAAATTCGCAAACGGAATCGCTGAGTTGAACTCCTACCGCGTAAACAGCACCGAGAAGAGTTGATCAGGATGCCCAAAGCACAAGGTACGCTGTGGGCTGTGATCCCGTTCGGGGGTTAGCTGGCAAACTCTGCGTAAAGGGCAATTCCGAGAGCAATCAAGCTGTAATGAATGGCGACCAGATAGCGGGTAATTGAGCCGCCGATGCCGCCCATCGATTTGAAGAATCCAAGCTGGCTTTCCCACATCCCAATCGGTGTGAGCGGAAGAATGTAGTACGCCCACTGTGGGATGTTGCTGAAGGAATTGGTCTGCCCGATCATCATCATTGCGAAGGCAAAGAAAATCACGGGAAACGCGAGACCCTCTTGTTCATTGGCTTTTGGATCGAGCAGGGCAGCGAGGAAAAGTCCAAAGCAGGCACCGGTCGCAGCACCTGTGATTTGTCCAAAGCCAATGCTTCCTGAAAGCACCATCATGACAGCCCCGATCGCCAGCATGCTGAAATAAGATCCGGTTAGCAGCGGGCCGGACAGTTGTTTCACGAGCGGACGACTCGCGAGGCTCACGATCGTAATCACAGCACTGCCGATCAATGCTGTGTACTGCCATGGAAGTGGCAGGCCCGGATAGTTGGGAAGTAGAAACCAGCAACCAATCAGCGAGACGACAGCATACATCAGGATGCGATCGACGATCGTGGAGCCAGTCGCCTCTGTCACGGCTGACGTCAGCCCCACAAGAATCATCGCGATCGGAAGCCAGTGAAAGTGGTAAGCCGGTGGAAATTGTCCCAGATTCAACAGCCAGTATCCCAGCTGAAACCCCAACACCAATCCGAACATCGGGACATAGCGACGGCCAGCATCCTCGGGCAACATGCGCCGCAACAGGACGAGCGACATCAGTGCTGCGAATGCAGGCAAAAGGAATCCGTAGCCAACGTCAGCAAGTGAAACCGGCACAGTCGCAGTCTTTCTGTTCAATCAACAATGAGGAAGTCGAGGTTGTCGGTCGAAGCGGCAATTGCCTCGGTCCGAATCATTTCAACAGTTAGCAGCTCGCCGCTCTCGTGACCCTTTGCTGCCGGGAGTCCTTGAACGAGCTTCAGGCGACCCAAAACTTGAGCAGGACTCGCGACGTGCAAAAGAACGCATCACCAGTGTGATGGAAGTGACTTACTTGGCGTTCACAGTGATGGTGATTGGAACTTCCTTGTCCACTTTCGTGGGATCAAAGTTGATTCCGAACTCGGTGCGGTCGATGGTGAATTCGGCGTTGACGGTCAGGCCGTCTTCGGTCTTCACTGTCGCAGGAAATGTCACCGACTTTGTCGTTTCGAGCAGCGTCAGATCACCTGTCATTTGGTGTTTGCCATCTTCACCATTTTCGATCGTGGTGGAGACAAATTGAGCAGCAGGGAACTGATTGACGTGGAAGAAGTCCGCGTTCTTCAGGTGATTGTCGAGCTTCTCGTTGCCTGTGGTGAGGGAAGCTGTCTTGATGTCGACTTGAATCGATTCCAGTTCGCCTTCTTTCACAACAGCATGACCAGCGAAGTCCTGGAATTTTCCATGGCGGGCTTCTGGGTCAGGTTTTTCTTCGACAACATGACTTCCGACGAACTCGATCGTCGTGTTCTCAGGAGTCAGTTCGATGGCTCCGGCTGGAACTCCGGTGTCGAGACTGGTCGAGTCGCCGAGGCTCACATCAGATCCTGGATCTGATGATTCAGTACCTGCCTCTGGAGCAGGGTTCACAGCTGGGTCATTGGCGGTCTGTTCGCCACAGCCGGAGGCTCCAATCACAGCCAGTGACAGGGTAAGGCAAGCAGCGAATTGGGGCAGGGAAGCAATCGAAGAGAAGCGAATCATTGGGTAGTCGTCCTGAAAGTGGGAGGAGAAACGAGTCCAAATTGACAGTTGCGGTGTTTCATAGAGCAGCTGTCCGATACTTATCCTCGACATGCTAACAACGCGAACAGAAGTCAACCACTCGACGCAACAACTCACGAAGATCGCCTCATCGTCATCGTGAGACCGGTTGAGAAAATTCGTTCCGAGATTGATGAATGCACTTTTGATTTCGGATAAGAACTCGTTATAATGTTTGGTGATGCCCTCCTTACTCTCCCGCCTACTGTTAGTCCTCCCCACCGGGTTTCTCCTCTTCCACTCGGTACCGGAAGTCTGTGCGCAAACTCCCTCAAGCAACTCGACTGAAGAGGTCGCTCCGGTTTCGGACGATCCCGACAAGTCGCATTTTGAGGAGCACGTTGCACCATTCCTGCGACAGTACTGCTGGGACTGTCATACAGAGGATTTCGCGGAATCGGGTGTGAAATTTGATCGCTTCACGAACTCTTCGAACATCCAGGAAGAAGTGGAATTCTGGGAGAAGGTCACTCGGTTGATTCGTCAGGGGCAAATGCCTCCATCCGACGCCGACCAGCCTTCCGGCGAAGAGTCGATCGAGATCCTGGCTGCTCTCGAAAGAGAATTAGCTTCTTACGATTGTGACAGCGAACGACACCCCGGGAAAGTGACGCTCAGACGTCTCAATCGTCCGGAGTACGACAATACAATCCGCGATTTGACCGGTCTCAACCTGAACCTCGCGGATTCATTTCCCGCGGATGATGTTGGAGCCGGTTTCGACAATATCGGCGACGTGCTGACGATCCCGCCGGTGCTGATGGAGAAGTATCTCGCTGCTGCTGAACAAGTCGCGGAGGCAGTCATCTCAGACGAAAACGTCCGCCAACGAGTCTTTCCACACGTCCCACAGAACGATGAAGAACGCGTCGAAGTGGCTCGTCGAAACATTGACGAATTCGCCTCACGGGCGTTCCGCCGTCCAATTGCCGAAGAAGAATCGCAGCGTCTGTTTGACCTGATGCGTTTTGCATGGGAAAACGACTACTCTGTCGAAGAGATTCAACAAGCTGTCATGACAGCTGTACTCGCGAACCCCAAGTTTCTCTTTCGTGCTGAAGGTGCGACCGAGGAACCGGGCAGCGACAAGATTCGCCATCTCGACAATTATGAATTGGCTTCGAGATTGTCCTACTTCCTCTGGAGTTCAATGCCGGACGAGGAGTTATTTGAACTTGCTCGACGCGGCGAGTTGAGTAATCCCGAGACGATACGTGCTCAAGCATTGAGAATGCTCAAAGACCCGAAAGCTTCAGCTCTCGTGGAAAACTTCGCCGGTCAATGGCTTCAGTTGCGAGATCTGGAACGTCTCAGCCCGGACCCGGAATTGTTCGCGACGTACGATGCGACCCTGCGAAATGCAATGAAACAGGAAACCGAGATCTTCTTCGAGAAGATGATCACCGAAGACCGAAACATCGTCGAGTTCCTGACCGCTGACTACACCTATGTGAACGACCGGTTAGCCGAGCATTACGGAATTCCCGGGATCTCCGGTTCGGAATTCCAACAAGTTTCGCTACCTCAAGGGCGTCGTGGGGTTTTAACTCACGCCAGTATTTTGTTGTTGACCTCGAATCCAACCCGAACATCTCCGGTTAAACGCGGAAAGTGGGTTCTCGACAATATCCTCGCAGAGCCACCTCCACCACCGCCGCCGAATGTCCCGGAACTTGAGGAAGGTGGCGACGTCTTGGGAACTCTCCGCGAACAGATGGAACAGCATCGGGCCAACCCCGCCTGTGCGGTTTGCCATGTGAAAATGGATGCCATCGGATTCGGAATGGAGAATTTTGACGCCATCGGCGCCTGGAGAGATCGTGACGGTCGTTTCGACATCGACGCGTCAGGTGTCCTTCCCGGCGGTCAGGACTTCAAGGGGGCTGATGAACTGATGCAGATTCTTGCCGAAGAACAAAGTGATGCGTTTTGTTTGTGTCTCACACGCAAACTGTTGACGTATGCGATCGGACGGGAATTGGAATCGTTCGACCGATGTGCGGTCAACGAAATTGTCGCAGAGCTTGAGCAGAACAACTATCGATTTTCAGCACTTATTACAGCGATTGTGACAAGTGATCCGTTTCTACTGAGCGAAGTGAGGTGATCAAGATGACGATTGCGAATATACCTCTCTCACGACGTGCCGCCCTGCGCGGCTTGGGCGTGTCATTGACACTTCCGTTTCTCGAATCTGTCGCTCCCCGCGTGGCGATGGCGGGTAGCCAGATTGCGAAACAGCCAGTTCGCATGGCGTACATTTTTGTTCCGAATGGCGTTCATCTTGCCGACTGGACTCCTCAGGAGTTCGGATACGGTTACGACCTGCCGCACATCCTGCAGCCACTTTCACGAGTCCGCGATGACATGCTGGTCATCAGTGGTTTGACTCACGATAAAGGTCGCGCCAACGGAGACGGTCCCGGAGACCATGCTCGCAGTGCATCGGTGTTCCTGACCGGAGCGCAACCTCGCAAGACTGATGGATCAAACATCCGCTCTGGTGTCTCGGTCGATCAAGTCGCAGCCAATCTTTCGCGTGGAACGACTCGTTTCGCATCCCTCGAACTCGGTTGCGAACCGGGACGAACAGCTGGCAACTGCGACTCTGGTTACAGCTGCGCGTATTCGTCCAGCATCTCATGGTCGTCTTCATCGACTCCATTGGGCAAAGAGACCAACCCTCGCTCCGCGTTCGAACGGTTGTTCAGTCAGGGAAGCAGCTCTGAGGTCGACAAGAGCCAGAAGAAGCGAGAACAGCTTCGAAAGAGCATTCTCGACTTCGTGAGCGACGATGCGAAACGGCTTCAAAACCGACTCGGTCGTGATGACCAGAAGAAGTTGGATGAATACCTCACAGGCGTTCGCGAAATTGAAAGACGAATCGAACGAGCCAACGAAGATCGCAGCTCAATTGTCGACATTGACTATCCAATTCCGGAAGGAGTTCCAGGCGATTACACGGAACATCTGAGGCTCATGAGCGACATGATGGTCCTCGCCTTCCAGACGGATTCGACACGCATCGCGACCTGCATGTTCGCTGATGCGGGAAGTAATCGAAGCTATCGTCATATCAATGTCAATGACGGCCATCACGATCTTTCGCACCATCAAAGTAAGCCTGAGAAGCTGGCCAAGATTAGCGAGATCAATCGCTTCCACGTCGCGCAACTGGCTTACTTCCTCGAGAAGATGAAAGCGACTCCTGACGGAGACTCCAACCTGCTCGACAACACAATGGTTTGCTACGGATCTGGTTTGAGTGATGGCGATCGTCACAACAACGAAAACCTTCCCGTGATCCTCGCAGGTCGAGCCGGAGGCACCATCGACACCGGCCGACATCTGGCCGTTCCGACAGAAACTCCGATGTGCAATCTGTTCATGTCGATGCTCGATCGGTTTGGAACCCCGGTTGATTTCGTCGGTGACAGCACCGGCAGAATTCCCGGTCTACAAATCTGAGTGAACGCCGTTGTCACTTCTCGCGATCAAGCTCGATTCGTGAGAAGCAGACCTGTTCGCGGATGGTGACACTCAGTCGATGACATCTGAGTGTCAATTGAGACTCTGTAGAAGTTGGTACTGAAGATAATGACACTTTGAAATGGTTCGAGATCCTGCATTGCTGGTCGAATCAGGGGACTTGTTCAATGCGTGTGGCATCCACGAGATCAATCTGGTCAGTCGTCTTTTTCCTCGTCGCAATCTTCTCGGTCTGTCAGACTGAACTCGTCGCTCAATCGGATGGGCCGACTGTCGCTGAACTTTCAGAGACCCTTCAAACAGGTGAGTTGGAGGAGCGTCGCGATGCAGCCTACGCTCTGGCTGCACTCGGACCCGATGCAGAGCCGGCACTCGAAGCACTCATCTCAGGCCTCAGTGATAAAGATCAACAGGTCTGGACTCAGTCAGCCATGGCAATTGCACGTATCGGGCCTCGTGCCGAGTCAGCGATTCCCACATTGATTGAGAATCTGGACCGCTACGAGGATCAGGTTCGCTATCGTGCTGCCTGGGTCCTAGGTCAGATTGGAAGCAAAGCAGTCGAGCCACTCATTGCGACGACTCGCGGCTATCAGGATCGGGCCCGTGGAGCGGCGGCCGACGCTTTAGGGTGGATTCCAGATTCGGCTTCGACGTCAATTCCCGTCCTGGAAGCATTGTTAAGCGATAACTCAGCGACAGTGCGTGAAAGAACCACTGTCGCACTCGCTCGACTTGGCGGAGTTGCTGAGAAATCGCTCGCTGTCGCACTTCAGAATGATCGCGAAGACGTGCGGATGCTCGCTGCACAAGGTCTTACAACCTTCCCCGTGACCGATCCGAGCGCGATTGAAGGTCTGCAAAAGATTCTGAGCGACGAGAACGAGAGCACTCGGGCAGCTGCGATTCTTGCATTATCGGGGAGCAGCCTCGATCAGGATGAGCTTAGGCCGCTCGTGTTCCGATATCTCGCTGACCCCAGCTCTCAAGTTCGGGGAAATGCCGTCCTCGCGTTGATGAAGCTCGAAGACGAAATGGATTCCGTTCTCGGCGAACTGACGAGCATGCTCAGCAGTGAAGACATTCAGAAGCGATCCTCAGCTGCATTCGCCATCGGAATGTTGGGTTCGACAGCCGCAGACACCATTCCAGCTTTGATTGCTTCTTTGAAGACAGAAGGCTCAGATGAAGAAGTTGTCCGAGCACTCAGCCGAATCGGGATTCAGGCAGTTGAACCGATTCTCGCAGCATTTGAAGACCCTGACCAATCTCGACAGTCGCTGGCACTGGCACTCGCTGGCATCGGACCGACAGCCTACCCTGCGCTCGTTGAGTCACTCGACAGTTCAGAAGCCTATTTGAGAGCAGCCGCAGCTCGTGCGATCGGAAACCTTGAGGTGACTCCTCCTTCAGCTGTGCCTGGGTTACAGCGTGGCCTTGAAGACGAGAATGCTTCCGTGCGAGCAGCTTCTGCCAGAGCGATTGGAAACCTCTCTCAGCTAAATGAGGAAACAACACAGTCCCTCTTAGCGTTGAGGAGCGACCCCGATCCGGAAGTGCGTGCGACAGTGCTTTCCGTCCTCGGCGGATTGGGTTTGCCTGAGAACAAATTCCAGGAAATCGTCCGAGAAGGTCTCGCAGATGATTCAGGAATGGTTCGACAGAGCGCATTGAAAACGGTTGCTGGGCATCCAGAGGTTTGCGTTCCGCTACTTGAGACCGTGACGTCTTCGTTGAGTGACAATGACGAAAGTGTTGTGATTACAGCTTGCCATGCCCTGGAAGCCTTCAAGGAAAGAGCAGCGACAGCTGTGCCAGCTTTGCGAGAACGGCTGCACACCGAGAATCGCGAGATGACTTTAGCTGTCATTTCTGCAATCGAAGCGATTGCTGTCGCTGATAATGAGACTGTGCAACAACTCTCATTGCTTCTCGAAAAAGAAGGCGACGATGTGGAACTCCTGGCCAAAGTCCTGGATGCTTTGTCCACGATGAAGACTCTCGCTGCTGAGAGTTCGCCATCGGTCTTTCGGCTTCTCGATCGAAACAATGAAGATCTGAGGGCCAGTGCTGTCAGGTGTCTGGCTTCGATTGAGCCGGATCGGTCACGGACGATTCCTGTATTCATTGAGGCACTCCGCGACGAGAGTTGGCTAGTCCGACGTGATTCGTCCGAAGCTCTGGGAGAAATGGGTCCCGACGCGAAAGCAGCTGTTCCGGTTCTGTTCGCAATGCTCGACAGCGATGAAGACGAAAACATGGCTCGTGATGCCCTGCGTGCCATCGATGCTGCCGGTCCCGAATCAGTTGCGCTGTTGATCGAAGGTTTGGATTCTGAGAATTACCGCAAGCGCTATTACGCACTCTTCCTGCTCGGTAAGGCTGGCCCGGATGCTCGTGAAGCTCTTCCGAAGTTGCGTCAGCTGTTGGAAGAAACAGAAAGCAGGCGTTATCGTGATTCTATCGAGCGTGCCATCGACGCGATCGACGTTTCAACCGTTGATGAAGAGGAAAGTCCAACCGGGTAGACTGATTCCACGCGGTTATTGTCCTCTGCGGCTCGTTGATGACAAATTCAAGTTCGTCTCCATCAAAAGGTGGTCGCGAATCACTCACCTTGTACGGGGAGACGAGAATGCAGAACTGGGCAGCGGGGGCTTCGATTCTGTCAGCAGTGATTGTGTTGGTCGGTCAATGTTCGGGCCAAGAGCAGCAATCTAAGGACTATGTGCTTCATCGCTTTGAAGAGATTCCTCTGACTTCGGAATACTTCTCCGAAGGAGTTGGCGTCGGCGACATCAACGGTGACGACATTGACGATGTCGTGTACGGTCCACTCTGGTTCGCCGGTCCCGACTTTCAGGTTTCGAATGAACTTGCCCAACCTGTTCCACAAGACCGTAAACGCTACGCCGATCGTTTCTTTAGCTGGGTCTACGACTTCGACAGTGACGGCTGGAACGATGTTTTAACTGTAGGGTTTCCAGGAACGCCTGCTTACGTCTATCAGAATCCCGGAGCTTCCGGGTTGGACGAGCACTGGAAACGGCATGAAGTCTTTGACTGGGTTTCGAACGAGTCTCCACAGTTCGTAGATATCGTTGGAGATTCCCGACCAGAGTTAGTCTGCACGCGAGCCGGGCACTTTGGTTTTGTTTCCGTGAACTGGGAAGAACCATTTGGCTCGTGGACGTTTCATTCCGTTTCCGAAAAAGTGGCGGCCGAGAGATTCGGGCACGGACTTGGAATTGGAGATGTCAACGGGGATGGACTTAAAGACATTCTTCACGCTTCAGGATGGCTTGAGCAGCCAGCGACCGAAGCGACTCGCTCACGCTGGCAACCGCACAGCGTCTCCTTCAGCAATGCTTATGGAGGGGCTGAGATGTACGCTGTCGATGTCGATGGCGACGGAGACAACGATATCGTCACCAGCCATGCTGCTCACGACTTCGGGCTGGGATGGTATGAACAGATCTCTGAAAACGGAGAAACTCGTTTCAAGCACCATCTGATTATGGGAGCACATCCCGCTGAGAATACGTTTGGACTCGTCTTCAGCGAGCCGCATTCGGTCGCGATGCGAGACATTAACGGAGACGGGCTTGAAGACATCATCACCGGAAAAACGTTCTACTCTCATCATGAACAAAGTCCGATGTGGGATGCCGGAGCTGTTGTCTACTGGTTTGAATGTGCGAGAACCGATCATGGCGTGGAGTGGATTCCACACCTGGCAGCCCAAGAGACCGGAATCGGTCGTCAGGTGGTTGTGCGAGATGTGAACAATGATGGTTCCCCAGACATCATCGTCGGGGGAATGAAGGGGGCTCATGTGCTCCTGCATGATGTTCAACCAGTCTCTGAAAGCGTCTGGAAAGAGTCGCAACCTGAGCGCTACGCCGGCCCGAGACTCCCAGAACTCGACTTCGACGTTATTTCCAAACGTGGACCGAAGGCCAAGTTGTCTGGAGCCGAGAAGCGAGCAGAGTTGAGCCTTGAGGCCGAAGCATTGGCCTGGACCGCATCGCGCGGAGGCGTTCGAACTCAGCCAATGGAAAACTTTCAGCAAGACCATTGGAGTGGAGGTGTTCAAGCATTCTGGACCGGTGGCGGACCTGGAGACACGCTCACGATTCCGGTTGATCAACCACCGGGACGTTATCGTTTGGAGGTTGTCTTTACGTGCGCTCCCGATTACGGCGTGGTCGATGTTCTATTCAACGGGGAATCGCTTGGGCATCCCGTTGACCTTTACGAGAAGACAGTGAAAACGTCCGGCGTTCTGGAAGTCTTTGAGTGCGAAGTGACCGGTGACGATCAACTCTCAATCCGCGTCGTTGGAACCAATCCCCGCGCCAAACCTGCTTACTACGTCGGGATCGATTTTCTCCGCTGGACGAAACTCAGTGACGACTCCGCTGCTGACTGAGTTGATGTGCTTGGTCCAAGCATGCGGAAAGTGAAAGTCCGAGACGATGGCAGTCGCATGAATACTCGTTATGGAAGAGCGACCTGGCTGGTGGACATCAGGTAGCCGAAAAGATTGATGATTTCCTCTTCGGTCATCTTGTCGAGTTGTCGTTCGGGCATCATCGAAAGTGAAGAGTTTCGACGTGCGTCGATGTCTTCTGTGAGGAGTGTCATTAGTTCGTTCGGAGTTTGAACTTTGATCGTTTCCCCTGACTCTTCGATGACGACTCCACTGACAACGCGTCCATCGGCCAAAGCGATGATCGACATTCGAAACTTTTCAGCCACCTCTGCACTCGGGTCGACAATGTTTCCGATCAGGTAGTTGAGGTTGGATCGCTGTGATCCAGTCAGCTCGGGCCCCAGCGTTCCGCCGTCTCCATAAAGCTTGTGACAACTTGAACAGGTCTTTGCAAAGATCGCACGGCCAGCTTGCAGGTCCGCAGTTTTCAGGCGATCAGAAGTCAGCAGCGATCGAAGCTGATTGGCTCTCTCTTCTTTCTCCTGCGAAGTGTGTCTCCATTCCGGATACAGTTTTTGAAGCAGCGACTGAATTTGCTCATCTTCGAAGGCGCGTAGCTGACGCAGGTAAAACGGAGTCACAGCTGTCGGTTGGATTGTCCCCTCGTTGACTGCATTGAGCATGGCGATGGCGAAATCTGCCCGCGACGAAAGAGTTTCGATGGCGACAGGTTGAACGTGTCCTCGCAGCGAACGGAAACGACTGATGATGAGATGGGAAGTTTCCTCGTCACCAATAACGGCCAGCCCGCGGATCGCGTCCACTCCCAGGTCTCGATCTGTGACAAGTTGCTTGAGTAGCGGGACCGATTCCTGATCTCTTGCGGCGACGAGAGATTGAATCGCATTTCTTCGAATCGAAACATCCGACCGAGAATCACCCGCGATTTTTCTGACGTCATCAAGTGCTTGACCGTCTCCGAAAATCACCGACAGCTGTCGCGTCGTTTCGGTGATTGATGCGGACTGACGATTCGCAAGATTCTCGGCAACCTGTGCCCAGTTCGAAGGCGGCTCCATACGGCGTCGACCTTCTAGCGCAGCTTGAACTCCGATCAGAATCTGTTCCGTAATCGCATCGTCTGCTTGGCCAGCGAGCGCGATTAACTCTTTCATCGCTGCCGGGTGCTGTCTTGATTCGTTGGTAATTCGACGTGCGATGAATGCATTCAGTTCTGGATACTCGGAAACAGAAATCAGCGCAAGTGAATCTTCCGGGTAAGCTGCCACTGCGGGTTCGATGCCGTACCAGATCATCAAAGGGAGTCGCAGGTCGTCGCGAAATTCTTGTCTCTGCACAAGTTCCGCCCCGATTGCGAGTCGTTTCTGGTCAGGGACTTCTTGCAACAGTGAGGCAATGTACGTTAACACCAGACCGGATGAGTCTTCTTGTGCCATTTGCAGGACCGTATCTTGCGTCTGTTCGGTCCAGTGGGATGGGTCGATCATCAGCTGATCACGCAACAGTCGAAGCCCCCAGCACCGAACGTTCTCTTGCTGGTCGTTCATTAGTGACAAGATCAAGTCAGAATCGACAGCGTCGATCGCGAGCAAACCCCAGAGTGCTTTCAAGCGAGTCGATGCTTCTTCGTTGCTGCGAAGTACCTGTTTCAGTTCGCTCACGAATTCACCACTTGGGGGATTCGTGCGAGAGCTTTCCTGAAGTCGCCGACGAGCCATGCGATGATGCCAGCTGTCATCGGAGAGCAGGGCAGTTTGAATTTGATCCTGATCGTCGAAGTTCAGTTTCAACGTCTTCGAAGAGTCCGGGCTTCCGTAAGAGACTTTGTAGATTCGCCCGGACGTCCGGTGAATGCCATCGTTGTCGTGACACTCACCGATGTCTGACCAGTCGAGAATGTAAACGGCTCCATCGGGACCTTGCCCCAATTCGACACCGCGATACCACTGGTCCTTGGTCTTCGCCAGATCGGGTGCGTGGCGGCCGACAAATCCTGCTCCCTCACGTTCGAGAAGGTCGCGATTAATTCGCAGCCCGTGCAGATTCAATGTGAACAAGTCTCCGCGATACTCTTCAGGCCAGTTCGTGCCTTGATAAATCATCATGCCGCAGTGTGCGTGTCCGCCTCCCGCTGCGTCGGTTGTGTTGGTGACGCCAGTTTTTCGGATATCGGACCATGCTTCGGAAGTGTCCCAGTGAAAGTGATCCGCTGTTTGTGGCATCAGTCGGTAGAGATGCGGATTGAAATCCTGACCGAACATTCGTTCGAAGTGTGCTCCGGGAACCCCGTGCCACAGGTGTCCGATGACGGTGTTGATGAAAAAGAGTTCGCCGTGTTCATCCCAATCGTGCCCCCACGAGTTTGTTGTCCCATGGCAAACGACTTCGAACTGTCGCGTGATTGGATGGAATCGCCAGATCGAACAGTTCAGTGGCTGTCGAAGTTCTTCCGGTGTCTCTGGCGTTCCTACAAATGAAGTGGTCGTGATTCCGTGCCGTCCGTAGAGCCAACCGTCTGGACCCCAGTGAAGGCCGTTGGCGATGTTGTGACGGATCGATGCGTTATCGAACCCCGTCAGCATGACTTCCGGCTCACCGTCGGGGATGTCGTTCTGATCACGATCAGGAATGAACAGAAGGTCAGGAGCACAGAGCACCCACACACCGCCGAACCCTAGTTCGACGCTAGTCAAATGCTGGCCTTTGTCCCAGAAGACATGCTTCTCGTCGGCAGTACCATCATGGTTCGTGTCTTCCAGGATGATGACTCGGTCGTGCTGTTGTAGGTCATATCCGACAGACTGGTCGGAATAGGTGTCGTTTTCCGCGAGCCACAGCCGTCCTCGGGAATCAAACGTCATCGAAATTGGTTGTCGAATTTGAGGTTCGGAAGCGAAGAGTGAAACGTGGAAACCTTCGGGCCAATTCCAGGCTTCGAGTGCTTGTTGCGGAGATAGCAGTGGAATGGTTTCCTCCTGAGTATTCTTCACCTCAGGCGGGTTGGCGGTGCACGATTGCAGTCCAATCCATGCCAGAGCGAGGAAAGCACAGAACGAACGTTTTAGAGAGGAGGAAACGGAAGGAGTGTGGCGGGGTGAAACACAAGTCATGTCTGATCCTGGTGGGGCTGAACTTTTCAGAATCTGTTTATATGACTCACAGCTCAACCATGCTACCGAAACGGCAATTTCTCAAACCTGCAATGTTGCCTGTCTGCTCTGACGGGTACAATTCAGAACTGGTCCGGCTTTGTCATCAGTAAGTTGGACATCGCTCGAGTCATCATCTCAACGAGACGAGTTTTCATGGAACGTTTTTTCCTTTTTCTGGCGACATTGTTCGTGGTCAGTTTTCTGGTGTACGGGGTTTTTATCTCTCCCGAAGCTGGTCAGCTGCAACCCGATGTGGAACTCATGCAGCGGCTCCCCAAGTCGGAACCAGACAACGAGTGGTTCAAGGAGACTGTCCTGTCGAGTTCGATACCAGTTCTCGTCGACTTCAAGGCGGACTGGTGCGGTCCATGCCGAGCACTGCACAAAGTGATCGATGAAGTTTCGAAGACTTATGCTGGTGAAATTCGCATCGTTCAGGTGGACGTCGATGAGCACAACGACCTGGCCTACTTTTATCACGCGGATGCCATCCCGATGGTGCTGATGTTTCGCGACGGGAAACCGGTCGATGGATTTCGCGGGTTGGTTTCAGCGAAAGAGCTCGACGGCTTCGTTCGCAGGAACTTGAGTGCACCGGAAGCGAGTGACTCGGCAGAAGCTTCAGGGACGGTTCGTCCGGAAGAAGTTGAATCGCCTGAGACTGTCGAAGTCTCAGCTGATGAGGCATCCATCTGAGACGAATCGAATCCATCCGAGTTCGATTCGTCTGTTGAACTGAAGAGTCGGGATCGGTTAACCGAGTGATGCGTCCAGCTTCTCGAACTGGCGCGCTGCCAACTTGGTCAGGATGAATCCGCAGAGGGCGATGGAAATCCAGACACCAACGCCGAAGATGATGCGTTGATTTCCGAGAGTGCTATGAACATCGGCAAGCTGCGAGGCTATTCTGCCGGAGAGCATGGCCCACCCGAACATCAGAGCGAAGACACAGGCGAACGCCAAACCCTTCGCAGTGAAGATCACAGTCGTCCGCAGGAAGACTTCGATTCCCTCTTGCTTCAGTCGCTGAGGGAAGATGAGAAAGATGAGGTTCTCCCAGCTGTAGATGGCCAGGTTCATTACCGGAAATGACAGGACCGAAGCGAGAATCAATCCCGGCGACATTCCTCGAACGAGGGCTGCGATGGCAATCATCGCCAGTTGAAAGCCGGTCGTGACGAGGACTGGCGTGGCAATTTGACTGAGCACGACCTTCCAGGCGGGCTGCGGGAGCATCTTCAAAAGCAAGAGATAGTCATAGTCTCTTCGGAAGTCGAACTTCATCGCGGATGGAAGCAGCAGGAACGTGTAGAACGTCAGTCCTCCCAGGAAGTTGACGATCGCGATCTGGTCGTTGATCTGCGGCATGAACAACGGAATCGATGAGAGAATCGCTGGCGGAATAAGTGCGAGCAGGATTCCGGTCGAGTGCCGCTGTAATCCAACAAATTGCCGCCAGGTGACCGCACCGCCGAGTTGCTGAAAGACCGTCGCGGGCAGCTTCCAGTCGTTGAGGTCATCACTTTGCGATTCGGCTCTTTGCAATTCATCGAAGTTGCGAAGGTCCTTCTCCCGTCGAACGTGCTGCTGTACGTTCCACTTGTCGAGCCGGATCACGAGTCCGGCCATCGCTGTAACCATTAAAAGGACGGTGACGACTTCAATGGCGGTGGCTGCGGTGAGGGTTGGTGTCAGAATCAACTGGACGAAGACCAGCATCGGAGCTGAAGCAATCAGGCCGGGCGTTGTCGTGAACCAGTCCTTCACAACGTGCATTCCGCTCTTCATCAGAATGATGAATGTGGGAAGCTCGGAAGTGCTCTGAGTAATGCGAGTCAATTCCAACGCGTTGATCGTCAAGACTGAAAGTAATGCTGCTCCGCCGACAGTGATGAACGCGCGCATCGATCGGTAAGCGTCGGGATTAAGACCGGTCGCTACCAGATCACAAACAATGCGGAACAGTTCGATCATTGCGAGACCGGTCCACAGCCCGAGAAATCCGAGCCACGGAATCGGCAAGTCCGGCAATAGCAGGATAGCTCCAATCGCTGCTTTGATTGTGGTCGCACTCAGCACGGTGAACAGGCGAAACTTCAGGAGCTCACTGCGTCGAAACGGGCTGGTCATGAGCCACATTTTTTCGGCGGGAGTCCATTCGATAGCTGCTTCCGGGCGTTGCCAGCTGACGCGTAGCAGATGCCAACCCGCGTAGATCGTCAGCATCGCCGTCATCCAAATCTGAAAAGACTTTGGATCGTAGCTTTCACGGAACAGGACGCTCGCGATGGCATTTCCCAGCCAGACGAAGGCCAGGACTGACCCCAAAATCGAGATCACCAGCCGCCGTGGATGAGTGAACGATGAGAGTAACGAACGAATTCGTCCTGTGGTCCGAAACTGAACCAACTCCCAAAGCGATGGATTGAGAAAAGGCTGCATGGGTGGACGATTCGCTATTCAGACAATGATGGAACGAGAGAGGGGGCTTCAGCATCCGTCGCATGGAAGAAGATTTGTTCCAGCGTCATCGAGTTTTGGTGACTGACGAAGGAGTGTTTGAGTTCGTCCAGTGTTCCACAAAATCGCTGCTGTCCATTCTTGAGGATCAGCACGTGCGTACAGAAGTCTTCGACCATGGCGAGCAGGTGCGAACTGATCACAATCGCCGCTCCTTGTTCCGCTCGAACCTGAATGGATTCTTTCAGCTTACGAATTCCGTGTGGATCGAGACCGGTCATCGGTTCATCCAGCAGGATCACTTCCGGTTCGTGGAGATAGCCACAGATGATGGCCAGCTTCTGCCGCATACCGCGTGAAAGGTCTGAAGCACGAGTGCTCTTTTTCGAAGCGAGCTCGAATGTCTCAAGGAGTCGAGCAGCTTTCTCGCTGGCGTTTTCGACGTTGTAAACGCTCGCAGTGAAGGCGAGATGCTGTTCAACCGTCAGGTCAGAGAACAACGGCGGATCGTCAGGAATGTAGCAGAGGCGTTTCTTCGCTTCGATCGGAGCTTGTTCGATGTCATATCCGCAGACGCTGAGGTGTCCGGATGTCGGGACAACCAGACCACAGAGCGATCTCAAGGTCGTGGTCTTTCCAGCTCCGTTGGGGCCGATCAGCCCCAGCACTTCTCCCGGTTTGACGGAAAAGCTGAGTTGGTCAACGGCGAGCAATCCATCGTAGACTTTTCGAAAATCTTGTATCTCGATCACAATACGTCTCGAAAGGGAGGGGCGACGTGGGGGAGTCCCTGATGATCGATTTTGAAACGTCAGCTTCAGTCTGTTCTAGAGGCTTCAACGTTCCGACCGAGGAATTGAGGCTTCATCGAATGAAGTACATTCAGGCGAATGCAGACAAACCGAGGCATTGGGCAGCGACGCAATTTCATGGATCATCAAGTGTTGGAAACCTAGCTGATGTTTCCGCAACCTGAATGTGAAACGTGAAATGCACACACGCGAGCGAGGACTCAATGTCCGGTTGTGACGTATTTGCCGACGAGAGCGGTGAAATCACTCGTGACGGAGTGCTTCAATCGGATCGAGACGAGCAGCCGAGCGGGCTGGATAAACTCCGAAGACGAGCCCGGTTAACACGGAGAATCCAAACGCCACCGGCAGCGACCAGATGGCAATCTGCGGAGTCATATTGAGGAACATCTGACTCATGTCCGACTGCGCGGTTGAGGACTCCATGATGTAGTTTTCGACAATGAACTTGATGAAGCGAAACGCAATGGGAGTTGCCAGGCCGAGAGCCACTCCGATGATTCCGCCTGTTCCGGAGAGCACAATCGTTTCGACGAGGAACTGTTGGGTGATGTCGATTCGCCGCGCACCAAGAGCTCGACGAATTCCAATCTCGCGAGTTCGTTCCGTCACGGTCGCGAGCATGATGTTCATGATGCCGATACCGCCGACGAGCAGACTGATCCCGGCAATCGATCCGAGAACGACGTTAAAGATATTACGCAACTGCTCTGCCTGTTTGAGCAATTCGAGCGGGACGATGACATCGACATCGCCCTTGTCCCCGTGGTTTTTGTCCATGGTTTCGCGAACCATTTCAGCTGTCGCGATGATGACGTCCGGTTCGTCAACAATGTTCGGGTGGTTGATCTTGAGCGTAATCTGATTGTAGACGAGCGACACCGCGCTGAAGCTGCCCGATGTTCGCTTGATAATGGTGTCTTTGTTGTTGATGCGAGACTGGAAGGTGTCCAGCGGCATGTAGAGGTCTTTGTTGTAATCTTGCCCTGACAGACTTCCCCCGATGGCAGCCGATGCTGTTCGCTCTTTGGTTACTCCAATCACTCGATACGCCCGGTTGGAGATCTGGACGGTTTTTCCGAGCGGGTTTTCGAGTGGAAAAAGTCTTGTCGCAGTGTCGGAAGCAATCACGACGACATTGGCCAGCTTTCGCATGTCTTCGTCGGAGAGAAACCGCCCCATCGAGATTTCCAGGTGGTTCATATCCTGATATTCGGGTGTGCAGCCGACGACACGAGGATTCATTTCGAATTCTCGATTTCGAACATTCAACGTCACTTCCCGAACCGGAACGATTCCTTCGAGACGCGGGACAGTTCGTTGCAGCACGCGGAAGTCATCGCGGTTCAACCCGTACCGTTTGATGCTTCCGGAACTGCTGCCGCTGCTGCTGTCTTCTGGAGGCTCAACACTGACGACGATAATGTTGCTCGCCCCGAGCTGCAGAACTTGTTCCTGAGCTTGTTTACTCGCCCCTTCACCGATCGCCAACATGGCAATCACAGAGAAGACCCCAAACACAATCCCCAGCATCGTCAAACCTGACCGCAGTTTTTGCAGCATCAGGCTCTTAAGTGCCATACTAATTGTTCGAAGGAGATTTGGCATGAGGCTTTGAGGGTGAGAAAGTCGGGTTGGCAGGAAGTGTCTCCCCCATAATGAGGAGATCGTGGCAGTTTATCCTTTGAAGATTCCGGTACCCGCAATGAGCCCGTCTTTCATGAAAATCTGATTCTTAGCTTGTTCGGCGACGTCGTCTTCGTGCGTCACCATGATAATGGTTCGCCCTTCAGCATTCAGCATTTTGAGCATTTCCAGAATCTCCTCGCCTGTTTTGGAGTCGAGGTTACCAGTCGGTTCGTCTGCCATGATGATGGCTGGGTCATTGATCAGCGATCGAGCGATGGCGACACGCTGCTGTTGTCCCCCAGAGAGCTGATAGGGGCGGTGGTCGGTTCGCTCGCCGAGACCCACCATTTTGGCGAGTTCGTTACAGCGATCCTGATCTTCCGACGTGATCGCCGGGTAACCCGGACGATAGAGAAGCGGTACTCCGATATTCTCGAGAACCGTGTACTGAGCGATCAGATTGAATGACTGAAAAATGAAGCCAATCAAGCTGTTTCGGATCGCGGACAGCTCATCGTCAGAAAGTGTCGCGACGTTCTTCCCACGCAGGAAATACTCGCCTTTTGTAGGGCGATCGAGTCCCCCGAGGAGGTTGAGCATGGTGCTCTTTCCACTTCCGGAAGAACCCATGATGGCGAGGAAATCCCCTTTGGGGATGTCCAGTGAAACACCGTTGAGCGCTTTCACGACCACAGAACCGAGGTCGTAGTGTTTATGCAAATCGACGAGTTTGGCTGTCAATTCCATCGTGGATTGGTATCTCTCGGGGAAGTCTGTGGGCGACTTCTGGATTGATGGCAAATCGCGACTTGGTTGCCGCTGGATGAAGGCAGGATTTGGATTCGGCAGGACTCGCAGAGAGGACACTCGCTTGTCGGATACTGCGAGCCTGTCAATCCTTATTCAGAAGCGACCGCTATTAACCGGGGCGGCCTGCTGAAAACTCTTCTTTCGAAATCTTGCCGTCTCCGTTTTTATCTAACGTTGAGAAGTTCGATTTCATGCGGTCAGGAGCTTCATCCTCGCTGATTTGCCCGTCTCCGTCTTTATCGAGACGCTGGATGATGGCGGATGGGTCGCCGCCTCCCGGAGGTCCATTTCCTTGAGGACCACCACCACCGGCACCGTTCCCCGGACGGTTTTCGCCACCTTGAGGGCCACGATTCGGCGGACCAGCCTTATCTTCGCTGTTGCCAGCTGGTGAGTCTTCGGTGGCTGCGTCGTCATCTTTCTTCTTGGAGAGTTCTGCTTCCAATTCTCCGATCTCGTCAGCGAACTGGCTGCGAGGATTCATGACAACATTCTCACCTTCTTCAACACCGTCGATGACTTCCACATGGGACTGATTCGAGAGACCAATTTTGACTGATCGTCGTTCGACTGATCCATTCGGTTTCACGATGTAGGCAAATTGCTGGCTAGCCACTGACAAGATGCTCTGAACTGGAACCTGAAGGACTTTCGCCCGATTGTCGACCAGGATTTCGACCTGCGCTGTCAGACCCGGACGAAGTTTCATGATCTTCTCGACCTCGTCTGTCAGGTGAATTTCGGTCGCGTACTCACGAAGATCGGTGTTCGGCCATTGTCCGGCCATTGGGACAGATGAAACGGTCGCGACGACACCGTTGAAGTACTCATCAGGATAAGCATCGATTCGAATCCGAGTGCGAAGCCCTTTGCGAATCGCTCCGATGAGTGACTCGTGGATTCGGCAGTCAACACGCATCTGAGAAACGTCGGGAAGGTTGATGATCGCTTGGCGCTCACGGACGGTTGCCCCTTCTTCGATGTTCACAGGCTCGCTGGAACGGCGGCTGGATGACATGTTCGCGT
This sequence comes from Thalassoglobus sp. JC818, assembly GCF_040717535.1. Taxonomy (NCBI): domain Bacteria; kingdom Pseudomonadati; phylum Planctomycetota; class Planctomycetia; order Planctomycetales; family Planctomycetaceae; genus Thalassoglobus; species Thalassoglobus sp. JC818. The sequence goes on along the minus strand of NZ_JBFEFI010000004.1, from coordinate 333,250 downwards.
AAACGACTTCGCCGTTTTGCGGTGCTGTCAGAGTACAAGCTTCGATCTGTTCAAGATTAAGATCAAATTGTTCCTTCTCAACCTGATACGTCAGCTTGGTCGCTTCGACGTCAGTCTCATATTGAGTCAACGACGACTTGGCTTTCAGCTTGACGCGTTCCAGTTCGCGTTCGAACTCTTTAGCGTTCGCCTGAAGCTCAGCGACGGTTCGTTTGCGGGTGTACTCAGTCAAAACCTTGTAAGCTTCTTCCGCACCTTGAAGCTTGAGTTCAGCTTGTTTGACGGCAAGTTTGGCAGCTTCCAGGTCGTCTTGTGTGCGATAACCCTTTTTGACCTGCTCAAGCGTGAAGTCGTAGGACTCTTCGTTTCTCAGCAGCTCTTCTTCAGCAAGTAGAACAGCACCCGCGAGTTCTTTTTCTTCTTTCGGATATTGGCCTTCGATGTAGCTTTCGAGGTCGAGCTTCGCCAGTTCCCATTGCAGTTCCGCAGCTGAAATATCGCTCTCGTTTTGTTTTTCCTGAATCTTCAGTGCTTCCTGCGCCTGCTCCATGGAAGCTTTAGCTTGAGTGACGGTGATCTCCTGCTGCTTCGTCTTCTCACGCAGAACAGAAGAATCCAGCACGCAAAGCACGTCGCCTTTTTCGGCCAGTGTTCCTTCCGGGACAATGCTGATGATTGTCGTTGAACCTTCAACCTGACTTGAGAGCGTGACGTTGCTTCGACTATCGAGGTTTCCCTGCACGCTCAGACTGACGAGGAACGGCCCGCTGACCGCTTTGGTGGTCAGCAGGTTGCTCGGAATTCGGCTACTCGACGACGTCCAGGGGAGGAAGCTGAACAACTCCGGTTTGAGGGTTTTGGCCGCCAAAGCCAAGCCCCCCACTCCCGCCAGGATCAGACCAAGTAGTATCCAGGGCGTTGTTTTGCCGGTTCTCGAAGCCATTTTGGTTCTCACGAAAGGTGTTGTCGATGTTTCGATAGACTTCGTCGTTCCAGATCCCATCGGGACCGATCTCCATGATACCCATATCTCGGTAGATGTTAATTCGATTCTGCTCGTAATTCACCCAGTTTCGAATGAGCTGGTTTTGAGCCGACAGAATCGAGTTCAAGGCACGGGTCAGGTTTTGTCCTTGCAAACCGCTGGATCGGTTTACCGCCGCTCGTGGGTCACGAGGTTCGCTCAGTTCCGCGATGGCACTGTCATATTGCAGGGCTGCAATTCGAAGACCGACTCGAGACGTTTCCAGGTTCTGGCGAAGAACTCTTAGCTGTCGCCAGGCACGTCTCACATCTTCCTTAACAAGGTCTTCAGCTAGCATATAGTCCCGACGGGCTCGTTGGTAGGCGACGAGCACACGTCGATAGGCATTTCGTTCATCAATTTGATCGAGTGGAGTATCGAAGGCGAGTGAAGCACTCAGGACTCCAGTATCGTCACGGAAGTCAAACGGATCCTTTCCGCCTGGATCTGTCGAGATACTTCCATCAATTCCAACGTCCAGCACTCCTCGGAGTGCGTTGGCCACAACTTCCACACGACGCCGTGCGTCCATGACTTCAGCACGAGCATTCATGAGGTCCAGGCGATTTTCCACAGCTAACTGAGTCGCTTGCTGCAGTGACAAGTCAAACGGAGCCACATTGATCAGCTCGACTCGTGCACTCACCTGCGGAACAGCGGCAGCTTGAATCACCGTTAAAAGTTCCTGCCGAATTTTATTCAACTCGGCGGGCACAGTCACGAGGACATCTTCTGCCGGATTGCTATTCAACGTCGCGAGCAGCCTGTCCATCAACTGGCGAATTGCCTGGAAGTTGCTCTCCGAATTTCGGAAATCTTCTTTTGATTTTGCGTAATCGGACTGTAATCGGCTGCGAAGCTCAGGAGTCTCAGCGGCTGCGAGTCGATCATCAATTCGCTCATCAAGAGTTTGCATATCCTGACGAACTGTTTCCAGAACGTTTTGCATCGACTCGTCGATGAGGTTCGAAAGGGCTGTCGCCGCTTCCTTCAGGTCTTCCAGAGGAATTGCCTGTCCTTCAGCCGTATTGAGTTCCAACTCCTCGAAGAGGACGTCGACGAACTCTTCGACCGCGTTTTCCTGATCGGTCAGCCGATCGTCGATCACCTCGAATGGACTCAATAGGGATTCATCGAGTGTGATTTCGATGTCAGGTGGCAAACCCAGAAAGATCTTGAACGAATCCAAACCGTCCTGGTAAGAACGCTCCAGAGAACGCAAGTTGTTGATCGAATTCGTCAGATCGAACTGCAGTTGCAAGACATCGAGGGGGCTTGATGGAGTGGGAAGTCGATTCACGAGGTCGTCGATTTTGAGTTGAAACCCCTCTCCCGGCACAAGGTTTCGCAGAATTTGCTCTTCTTCTGCAGACATTGTTCCACGCCAGAAGAATCTTCCCAAGCGATAAGTCAGCTTTCCTTTGAGTTCATCCGGGACGACAAACTCGTTCTCCGGCCCAAGATCACCAATTTCCACACGAATCTGGATGTCGCTTGAATCGCTGGTCGCCAGCAGGGTTTCGACCTGTTTCGTCAGTCGAACAATGTTTCCCTGTTCGTTGCGAATCGACTGAATCGATTGGGCAAGCGAGAGATACTGGCTAACGATGTCTGAGAACAGGATCTTGCGGAATCGGGCAAGATCACGAGCTTGATACAACAGGTCACGTTCAGATTGCGTCAAAGCTTCGAGGTTGACCTTTCGACCAGCCCCATTGAACAGAGGCTGCAAAATCGAGAACGACAGTGTCGAAATCGACGAAGTCTGGCTTCCGTTTCCGAATGACCAGATCGTCGTATTTGCAAGCTCAGTCGCGAGTTGCGTTCCCCACGGAAGTGATTGACTGATTCCGATACTGTTGACACCGAATCGGCCGAATCCGCCTCCGTTGTCAAGAGATTGCGTGATGACACCATTCGGTTCGAGATATCGAATCCCCAGTTGGTACCGCTCGAACGTTACCGTAAGTGCAGTTAGAAAGAGGTTTTCCAGCTGAGTCTGATAGTCGCGGTTTTGGATCTGAGCCAGTTCCACAGACTGGGTGAGAGTCATGTCCTCGATCTTTGGAACGGGAGCGATGTATTCCCCCGTTTCCGGATCGATCATTTCCACAGTCTGGCCAAACTGTGCGAGCCACTGTGGATTCTCCACAGTCATCAAGTCACCGAACTTATGCCAGCACTTGTAGCCTTCCCAACCGTCAACCCAGTGCATGTAAACATGCGCGGCGGGATCGTCCGGAGGCAGTGGCTCACAGTCCGGATCGTAAGGATCATAGAATCGACTTCGCGGATCGGGATCGATGTCGATTCGAGGCAGCGCCCAACGTTCGTTGGTGAGGTGCTCCGTGATCGCTGTGTAGGAATCAACGTCGGCCTGTTGACGCCAGAATGTCCTCGAACATCCGACTGAAGACGCTAACAATGCAGTCCCGAGAACGTATCGAGACCAGTTCTTCCAACGCTTCATATGAGACATGAGTTACGCTGCCCTCCTGGCTGCGTCAGCGGCCTGATCTTGGTGCTGAATTGTTTGGGTGATCCGCGCGAAAGTTGAATTCAGTTGAGCGAGCTCGTCGTCAGACAGAACTTGTTGCAACCTGACTAGTACCTCGTCATCCACTTCGTGAATCTGACGGACGAGGTCGCTTCCAGATGGCGTCAGGTTGAGCCGTGTTTTCCGACGATCAATTTCAAGACGTGATCTCTTCACCAGCCCTTCGCGTCGCAAGCGTTCAATCAGTGTGCAAAGCGTCGACTCAGAGAGGCACAAGTCTTCTGCGAGTTCTGACTGCGTCCAGTTCAAGGACTGCCGGTCTCCAATTTCCCTCAGGACCGCAGCTGCATTCAGCGTGATGTTGAGACGTGTCTGATAGCCATGCGAAAGTGCATGCTTGAAACGCTCGACAAATCGGAGCACTGTTCCGATCTCGATTCGCTGTCGTTGGTCATGTTGAGCTAAATTCATCCGCGCTCGCCTCGTTTCGCAATCGCGATTCTTCCACAGTGGATAGTTCGGATTGGAATGATTCGCAGGGTCAGCGAAACGTGGGAGATTTCCGAATTTGACGGTTTTTCGGATTTCTGAATCCCGAACTTCCCCAATCACATTTGCTCTTGTGAAGATTCGTTCAAGTTTTTGCGCCCGTTCTGCCATCAAATCCGGCACAATCGTTCCGAGCTGAATCCGTTCTGCAGTTTTTACAATCACTTGCCCGATCCCGATTTGCCTAATTTCCCTAATGCTGCATCTTTCACATGAAGGAATGTCTCTCGTGTTTCGTACTGTCGGTCTCTGGGATGATCTGGATGGCACCTTCTTCCCGACGGTACTAACCCCTCAAGCGGCAATGCGTTAGGAGTTTTGGAATGACGGACGACTTAATGGGACTGGCAGAAGCCAAAGTGGATCGACGACGTGCAGACCGACGCGTCAGTGCTGAGCGACGCAATACTCAGGACGACTTCGATGGTGACGATCGACGTGCCGCGGATCGCCGAAACGGTGAGCGACGCAGACAGATCGACCCCACCACCTGCGAGCGAGACTACAAGCCGGACGAAATCGAATTCATGAAGGCTATGGACGACTACAAACGTCGAAGCAATCGTCAGTTCCCAACCTGGAGTGAGGTTCTCGAAGTGATTCGCGACCTCGGCTACCGAAAAGTTGCCGCTCCATCGAGAACATACGAGTAAAAAACAAATGACGGACGATCATCTTTCCTCCGGATGATCCGACAATTGCGTTTCAAGCCCACCTGCGAATCAGGTGGGCTTTTTCATTTCGTGAATGTCGTTCTTCCCGGCATTTGGCCTGCGGGAGAGAACTCGCTATCACTACACCGTTCAGTCAAGACCTTCACGACGAGGTGCGACTCCACTCAGCGAACTGAGTGGACGACCGCAGCACTCACAAAATGATTTCGAGTTGGAGCTCAACTCTCGAGTGCGTGAACGGAATCTGTAGATCAAGAGAGCTAGGTTGTGTCCGATTCGGGGAGTGTTGTCAGAAGCACAAGGGTTGCTGTCATTGGAGGAGGACTGGCCGGCATCGCTGCCGCAGCCACTCTCGCCCGGGAAGGATTTCAGACGACACTCTACGAGTCACGAAAGACACTCGGAGGCCGGGCTGGCTCTTATCTTGATCGTCAGTCAGGCGAAGAGATCGACAACTGCCAGCACGTCAGCATGGGATGTTGCACGAACCTGCAGGCCTTCTGCGAGATGCTGGGATTGGAAGAGTTCTTCTCAGAAGAGCGAGAACTCGTCTTCATTGGCCCTGACAATTCTCAAACCACCTTCGGCGAAAGTTTCTTACCCGCTCCGTTCCACCTCACATCTTCATTTAAGAAGTTGCCCTACCTCTCGTGGAAAGAGAAGCGAGAATTCGCTTCGGGGATTCGAGCTCTTTCGAAGACTGATCCCGCACAACTTTCAGGAGTCAGCTTCGAATCCTGGTTAAAACAGCATGGACAATCGGATAGCGTGATCCAGCGTGTCTGGCATGTTGTTCTCGTGAGTGCGTTGAGCGAGTCGATTTCCCGGATTGATGCAAGGTACGCTCAGAAGGTTTTCTTCGATGGATTCCTGTCGAATCGACAAGGCTGGCGGGTGCTTATCCCGAATCGTTCTCTCGCGGAAATCTATTCGAGCGCTGCTCGAGAACGAATGAACGAGTTCGGACTCAACGTGGAACTGAATACGCGACTCGATGAACTGCAGGGAAATCAAAAACAGGTTGAAGTTGCAAAGTTCCGCAACCGCGAACAACTCGTTGAAGCGGACGAATTCATCCTCGCTGTACCACCTCATCAGATTGGAAAATTGGTTTCATCGGAAGTGGCTTCAGGGCTTCCCGTTGAACAGTTCGAGCAAATTGAAACCGCGCCGATAACTTCCGTGCATTTGTGGTTTGATCGAGAGATCACTCCAATGCGACACGCCGTTCTGGTTGATCGCGTCGGGCAGTGGCTCTTCAATCGACAAGATCTCACCGAACAGGCGGGTGACGATGTTCACCGCTATCAGGTGGTCGTCAGCGACAGCCGAAATTTTGATGCGAAGAGCAGTGACGAAATCATCAGCACGGTCGTGGATGAACTGAAAGAGATCTGGCCAGCAACAAAATCAGCCAAGATTGTTCACTCGCGTGTGATCACGGAACGGCGGGCAGTTTTCTCTGCAGTTCCCGGCATCGATTCGCTTCGTCCGCAGCAATCGACCGCGGTCGACAACCTGTTTCTCGCTGGAGATTGGACCCAAACCGGATGGCCAGCCACGATGGAAGGCGCAGTTCGCAGCGGATTTCTGGCCGCCGAATCATTGCTGCGAAAATATGGGGTCGATCGAAGTGTCGTCGTTGATGATCTCCCGGTCTCTCGACTGTCGCGATGGATCTTTGGCAACAGCCCAAGAAGAAGCTCATGAAAGAACAAGAAGCAAATCGTCGCGCCTGGGATCGACTGGCCCGCGAAAACAGTCAGTTCGCACGGACAGCGACGGATGAAGAATGTGCCCAGCCACTGTTAGCACTCGATCGGCGAGGATGGCTGCCGGGATCGGTACGTGGTCTTGATGTGTTGTGTCTCGCTTCTGGTGGAGGCTGGCAGTCGATTCTCTACGCAGCTGCGGGAGCAAATGTGACCGTGGTCGATCTCAGTCCGGAAATGCTGAACCGAGATGTCGTTCAAGCGAAAGCGAGGAAGCTTTCCGTGAAGACGATTTGTGCTTCCATGGACGACTTGAGCGAATTGTCAGATGGCAGCTTCGACATCGTTCATCATCCCGTCAGCACTTGCTACATCAGGAATTTACTCGACGTTTATGCGGAAGTTGGCCGCGTCCTTCGACCGGGCGGGCTCTATATCAGTCAACACAAACAACCGACGAGCTTACAGATCGTGGAACGCGATCACCGCAATCGTTACGTGGTCGGCGTCTCGTACTATCACAGCGGAGAGCTTCCAGCCGTTCCGGATACTGCTTACCGCGAACCGGGAGCTGTGGAATATCTCCATCGATGGGAAGATCTCGTTGGTGGGTTATGTCGGGCTGGCTTTGTGATCGAAGACCTTTCCGAACCTCGACGCGGAAACCCGAAAGCATCTCCGGGAGACTTCCGGCACCGGGGCATGTTTGTCGCTCCTTATGTGCGGATTAAGGCCCGTCGACAAAGTCCGGAACGGCAAGTCGCCGATGCTCCGACACTTTGGACTCCGGAATCGTCCTGAACGAATTCTGCAGCTGTGAACGCAATGTTCTCTTTTTGCGAGTGTGCACTTTCAATCAGAGATTGTGCTGAGATTGCTGGCGTCGTTCAGGCAGGCATGAGACCTTCACGAATCGCGAAGCGGGCGAGTTCCACGCGATCGTGAATTCCGAGCTTTTGCATGATGCGATACTTGTGACTTTCAATTGCTCGTTCGGAAAGAGTCATCGTTTTCGCGACTTCTTTCACACTCTCTCCTCGAACAAGGTGACGCAGAACTTGGAGCTGTCTCAGGGTCAATGTGCTCAGATAGGACTGCGATTTGACTTGGTATTCGCCGGTTTCCGGGCTGTATTCGAGTCGTTCGAGGACTCGCTCCGAGAAGTACTGATCACCGTTGATGATCGACAGGCAACCGTTGATGATGCGATTGGTTGGGTCTGTCTTCAATGCGTAACCGGCAACTCCGATCTTGAGTGCGAGATCGAGAAAAACGTCGGTGATGTAGTTCGTCAGAAAAGCCAGGCGCGTTGCTGGCAGCCGTGATTGAATGTGCTCAGCGACGGCCGTCGCCCCGCGTCCAGGAAGTTCAATTTCCATGATCACCAAGTCCGGCTGCCGTTCGAGAATTTCGAAGAAGGCACGATCCGAATCACCGAGACTGGCAACCACTTCGAATTGATTCGTCGCGTGAAGTCTTTCCGTGAGCGCCTCGACGACGATCGGATGCGGGTCGACGAGGATCACCTGATGTGGGCGGCTTCGGTTGGTATTCTTTGTGGACATGGGTGTCGATCGTTTCTATTGGCGTTGGAGTGCCTGGAGAAGTGACATCAACGGACATCATCATGATGTGTTGTTGGCTGGATGAAGTGAAGTTTGACGGCGGTCGGTTGTGGAGTGAACGTCTGAATACATACTCCTGATATTTCGTACCATTTCAAATTCTGCGGAGTCAATCACATTCTGTGAAAAGTGTGATTCAGGAGCCGGACCCGATTGCGGTCTTATTTTGCAAAATGGCCAGAGCCGAAATGCTTTGGCACGCGGTAAATCGTCTCGAGGTAACCGCTTATGTCTTAGCGGCTCAAATCGCTTGCCGTGAAGTGCGTGTTTTGACTGCACTCCGCGGAAGACGACGGAAACTCCTCGGGCAGTCAGAGTTTTCCAAACAATTCAAACTCGACTCGGGCGATGACTTCGAAGACGTTTCCTTGTCGAAGCGGGCAATGAGAACTTATCCTCCTCCCGCGATAGAAGAGCGAACATTCGGAATTCAGGAGGGCAAGTGGATGGCTTCGATGCGACGAAAAGTTTCCTTGGGGATCATCCTGCTGCTGATCGTCGCTTTCGGGATCGCTCTATTTAAAGTCGTTGCTCCTTTCTTCCTCCCGCTGTTTCTGGCCGGGATGACGGCGGTCGTCTGCCAGCCGTTGTTTCGATATTTCCTGATGCGGACCAGTGACCGAGAGCAGGTCGCAGCTGGACTCACGACAGGTGTGATTCTGGCAGCGATTCTCATCCCGCTAGTGACCGCGATTCTTATTGGCTCCCTGCAGCTTTACGTTCTGGCAGCCCATCTGGTCGACGATCAACGTCTCCTCGAGATCTTGCGAGGTGATGAAACCGTTCAGGTGGACATTAGCCTGGCCGAACAAGTCGCAGCAGACGACGATCCCGCGACCGTTGAGGGCAGTGAAGAGGTCTCACCCGAGACGAGTGAGGCTCAAGACGATGAGAATGAAACTGCTCCAAGTGACGGGGCGCCGTCGGTTTCGAATTCTGAATCGACAGATGAAGACGCAGCCAAAGAAACTGCGACTCCTCCCACAATTCAAGAGACTGTGACGAAGATCGGCACGACAGTCGGGAGCGATGTGAAGTTGCCAGCTGGAGCTGGTTCGCCGATCGCCCGACCAGCCAGAGATTCGTTCTTCGATCGGGCTGTAGCTTGGGGAAATTCGTGGCTTCCGCCTCAGATGAAGAGAAGTCCGGAATCGGTCGCTGAGGAAATCCGACATCGCGTCTGGGTTTCGATTCAGGATTTGGGGAATCGTTCACTCGGACGTGCTGCTGGCACGACCTTTGGAGTCGTGACGGAAATTCTCGGTGTTCTGGTCTCTGCCTGCATCGGAATTTTGATGTTCACCGTCGCGTTGTATTACTTCCTCTCCGACGGCAGCAGCTTGATCGAAGCGGGCGAGTCGCTCATTCCAGTCCACGCGAAGTACCAGCGGCAACTCATGGAGCAGTTCGCACTGGTCGTCAGGTCCGTTGTGGTCGCCACGTTCCTGGCTGCATTCGCTCAAGGTTTGGCGACCACCCTCGCACTGTGGGTTCTGGGCTTTCCACACATCGTGATTCTCTTTCTGCTGGCGACGTTTTCGGCTCTCGTTCCGATGCTGGGGACGTGGCTCGTCTGGCTTCCCTGTGCAATTGCTTTGTTCAGCGGAGGTCATTGGATTCAGGGAATTCTACTGACGGTTTATGGTGCCGTTTTTGTCGGTTTTCTCGACAACGTTATTCGAACGTACCTGTTGAACAGCGACACAAAACTGCATCCGCTGCTGGCATTCATCAGCATCCTTGGCGGACTTCAAACGATGGGACTCTGGGGAGTCTTCATCGGGCCAATCATTGCTTCCTGTCTGCACGCCTTGATCAAGATCTTCAATCACGAGTTGGTGGAACTCAATCAAGAGAACGAGACTCTTGGATTGAAAAAGAAAGAGGCGGTGGCAAGTACCGGTTCCGCGAAGGCAAAGCTGCCTGATGAGAAGGGAACGTCGCAGCTTAAAGAAACACCTGCGAAAGATGGAGGCTCGTCCGGAACTGATTCTCCGGAATCGAAGTCGTGATCTTAATTTCGATTGCCTGCATGCTTCACAAGGCGATCAAAGAGTCTGCTTGAGCGAAGAGGGGACTCCCGCAACATTCAATTAAGAGGCGGTTCAAACTCGTTCTTTTGGATCGAAACTTCTTCCGGATGTTCCAGCACGAGGTTTGCCGATTGACCGCTGACCGACATCAGTTGAAAAGAGACGTTGTAGCAAACGTTGACAATCTGATGACGCTGAAGACTGACTTTTGTCTCGCGACCGCCTGAGAGCTTTCGCATCGAAAAGATAATCGACCGCGCGTCAGCGTAAATGAGAACAAGTTGAACATCTTCGATCAGAAGAGATTGTCCAACATCACAGGTGAGTACAAGCATAACCGAGGCACCAACCTGATCATCAATTGGTGGTTGATCCAATCAGGTCTTCAAAACGCGTCCACGGTCAACTCAAAATGATCACTGTGCCAACAGCTTGCCGAACTGATCCTCCAGCGAGATCGGAGATCAGTCGGCAATCCCTGCGTTAACAGAGTGTAACTACTTCGGTCGCTGTGGATCGCCTGCCAATGGGAGATCGATGCGCTGACCTTCCCAAGACGACTGGTAAATGGCGAGGATCAATTCGACGCTCTTGCGTCCTTCGTATCCGTCGATTTGAGGTGTCCGATCCTCCTGGACAGCTTTGATGAAATCTTCGAATTGTTTCTGGTGACCGATGAAGGAAATCGCCTTCGGATCGGCGGCTCCGCCGGATGTCGCACTGGATGCTCCGCACTCTTCCAGGATCTTCGCATCTTCTGGGCGAGACTCTTCGAAGTCCCAGACGAGAATCGAGTCCTGCTCAATAACGGCGGACCCTTTTGTTCCGTGGATTTCGGTTTTCTTGAGCAATCCCGGAAACGCGGAAGTCGTCGCTTCGAGGTTTCCAATCGCTCCGTTCTTGAATCGAACGACAGCCGAACCAACGTCTTCAACTTCGATACGTTCATGCGCCAGCGTGGCTGTCATCCCGATGACTTGCGACACGTCACCCATAAACCAGTACAAAAGGTCAACGTTGTGGATCGCCTGATTCATGAATGCCCCACCGCCATCGAGCTTCCATGTGCCGCGCCATCCGCCGCTGTCGTAATATTCCTGGCTTCGCCACCATTTGACGAAGGTATCTCCCAGCGTGAGGGTTCCAAAGCGACCTTCTTCGATGGCTTTCTTGAGAGCCTGATTCGCCGGGCTGAAGCGAGAAGGCAGGATGCTTCCCAGCTTCACGCCAGATTCTTCACAGGCCTGAATGATCTGATCACATCGAGAGAGTGTAATTTCAAGTGGCTTCTCAACGAGAACGTGTTTGCCTGCTTTCGCAGCAGCAACCGCTGGATCGAGATGGGCACCGCTTGGAGTACAGATCGTGACAACCTGCACATCAGGATTCGCGAGCATCTCGTCGAGATCGGTGTAGGCCTGACAGCTGTTCTCTTCTGCGAATGAATTGGCGCGATCACCGACCATATCGAAGCAGGCAACAAGCACTGCATCGGGAATCGCTGCAATCGCTTGAGCATGGAACTGAGCAATCATGCCAGTTCCGACAATTCCGAACCCAATTGACATCTGCGGTCGATCTCCTGAACGGATGAGTGGATTGATTTTGATCTAAGATGGAGGCTTCGTTCATCTCAGCAGGTCGAATGAACCCCGTCAACGGAGGCAGTCGACAATTCTGTGATCAGTTGCGGAGAAGTTTGCGGATCGGCATGTTGTTCGCTCCCAGCAAAGTTCTAGAAACTGTTGAGAATCCAGAGCCATTCGTCCAGACTGATGCGATGGACAACAAACATCAGCAAGCCGGGCACAACTCTTCGAAATGTGACAGCGAGTGATCTCAGCGTGTTGAAAAACGTGTGAAGAAAGAGAGCTGCCAGGCGATCTGTACAGCATGGTTTCTGGAGGTTGTGCGGTCTGTGTGATCGCTCATAAATCATCAAAACATTGGTATCCGCTCATCCGAGCCAAGACGAGAGATTAATTCGATGGAAACGCCTGAAACAATCGTCTCTAAACTGAGATCGTATGATCAGGAACATCTACTGAAATTCTGGAATGAGCTTTCCGAACAGCAGCAGCAGCAGTTGCTCAAGCAGATTGAATCGATTGATTTCGACCTCATCGCTTCGTTGATCAAACAACGTGATGAGTCGCAAGGCGAAACCGTTTCCGTCGGACGAATTGAAAGGGCTCAATCGCCAGCTCAACTGGTGCGTTTGTCCGATTCTCCAGAATCTCAAGAAGCCTGGAAGAAGGCAGAGAAACGCGGAAACGAACTGCTTGAACAAGGCAAAGTGGGAGCGATTCTGGTCGCTGGCGGGCAGGGGAGTCGACTCGGCTTCGACGATCCGAAAGGGATGTTTCCCATCGGTCCGGTCAGCGGTCGGACTCTTTTCCAAGTAATGTGCGAGCAACTTGTTGCGAGGTCTCGTCGACACGGCAAACCAATTCCATATTTCATTATGACGAGTGAAGCGACTCACGAGCCGACCGTCGAGTTCTTCAAAAAAAATAACTTCTTCGGGATGGGAGAAGAGAACGTTTTCTTCTTTCAACAGTCTTCGCTGCCAGCGGTCGAACATGATTCTTCTCGAATTCATCTCGCTGAGAAGGGGAGAGTGGCCACGAGCCCGGATGGCCATGGTGGTATGCTGCGGGCGCTCGACAAACATGAACTCCTGCAGGTGATGCGTGATCGTGGAATTGAGCATCTGTATTACCATCAGGTCGACAACCCGACAGCCATTTTGTGTGACCCGGTGATGCTGGGATTTCATGATTTGCACGAGTCCGATTTGACAACGAAGGTGGTCGAGAAAGTCTCCCCCGATGAGAAGATGGGTGTGCTGGTAACGATCGATGGTCAGACCGAAATCATCGAATACAGCGACCTCACTCCTGAGCAGGCGCGCATGAAGGATGAAGACGGGAACTATGTGTTCTGGGCTGGCAACACCGCGATCCATGTCTTTCGGCGAACCTTCATCGAGCGTCTTCTGGAAGATGAGTTTTCTCTGCCGTTCCATATTGCTCACAAGAAAGTGCCTTGTGTCGATTCGTCCGGAGAGCCAGTCGATCCAGACACGCCGAATGCTCACAAGTTCGAGCAATTCATCTTCGATGCGCTTCCCAAGGCCAAGGTTGCACTTGTTGTGGAAGGAGTTCGCAGCAGGGAGTTCAACCCTGTCAAAAACGCGGAAGGGAATGACTCGCCTGAATCATCCCGCAAAGCCCTTCAGGAGATCACGCGAAACTGGGTGGAGAAGGCAGGGGGCAAAGTCAATTCAGGTGCGACGGTCGAAGTCTCTCCGTTGTTTGCTCTCGATGAGAATGAACTCGCTTCCAAAGTCGATCCCGGACGTGAATTCCACGAAGACACCGTTCTCGCTCCGCAGTAATGACTGCTCATCTCGGAGTTATTGATCTGCGAATTCTGACATCTCACCATTCCCGGTTGCTGGTCGCCGAATTCGGAATCCGCAATACTCAGGGAAGCCGTTGTCCACCAACACATTGAGGAATAAAAGCATGGCGAACGTCACCCTTAAGGGAAATCCTGTCACACTTGCTGGTAGTGAACTGAAAGCAGGAGATTCCGCACCCGATTTCAAATTGCAGGACAATGGATTGCAGGAAGTCACACTGCAAGACAGTGCTGGCAAGACCCGCATCATCGCGACTGTTCCATCTTTGGATACAGGCGTCTGTCATGCTGAGACCAAGCGATTCAATGACGAAGCCGTTTCGCTCGAGAACGTGGAAATCCTCGTTGTCAGCACAGACTTGCCGTTCGGGCAGAAACGCTGGTGCGGAGCTGAAAACGTCGACAAGGTGAAATGTTTGAGCGATCACCGAACTGTCGAATTCGGCAAAGCGTACGGAGTGTTGATCGACGGTGGCGGACTTGACCGCTGCCTGTGCCGGGCGATTTTCGTTGTCGATGGAGACGGAAAACTGAAGCACGTTGAGTACTGCTCAGAAATCGCCGAACACCCGAACTACGATGCTGCTCTCGACGCTGCCCGAAGCTAGAGCAAGTTGCTCTGTCCTGTGCACTCGCTTGCACTGTTTCATAAGTTAAAACGCTGTGCGTGCTCGTGGGAGATTGTGCACACCAAATCAGAAAAGGCTCTAAGTACTTTTAAGTTCGGACGAGCAATCATTTGACGTATTCAGGAAAACAAGAGGCTTCAGGTTCGACACTGCGTCGAGTCTGAAGCTTCTTTCATTGAACGACACGATTTCCTGTTTGGCGGATCAGTTGATTGTCGCGACAATGGTGCGATCAATTCTTAGGTGTGGCCAGCGTCACTTTGAGAGGGATGCGTTCTTCCCCCCTTAAGACAACGACGTCGATTTGATCGCCCGGTTCTAACTCTCGTAGCGCGAGGTCGAAGTCATCGAGTCCTCCAATTTTCTTACCTGCCATTTCGATGATGACGTCTCCTCCCTTCAGTCCACCTTCATCAGCTGGGCTGCCGGGAGCGACTCCGGAGATGGCATATCCGCGCGTCTCCTCACTGAAGTCGGGGATGCTTCCGAAGTAGGGGCGACTTCCGGTTCTGGTCAGTGCAGCCGATCCAGCGATCTCGATGTAATCCGGGCGTTCTTCTAGCTCCGCAGTCGCCACGACGAGTTCTTCGAGAAGCGACAGCGTTCGTGACATCCCGGAGATGTTTAACTTGTCCCAGTCATCGCTAGGGCGGTGGTAGTCGTCATGAATGCCAGTGAACAGGTGCAGCACGGGAATCTGTTTTCCGTAGAAAGCTGCGTGATCGCTCGGTCCGAAGCCTTCAGGCTTCTTCACCAATTCGAGATCGACTCTCTCAGCTCCGGCGTCAAGCATTGATTCCCAAACTGAGGATGTTCCCGAACCGAAGACGGTCAGCTTGTCGTCGACAAGTCGGCCGATCATGTCCATATTGAACATCGCAACCGTTTTCTCCAGCGGAAACAAAGGGTTCGCGACGTATTCATACGCACCCAAAAGTCCGCGTTCCTCGCCATTGAACGCGATGAAGACAACGCGACGCGGAAGCGGCTGTTTCCGTTGTCCCAGGCGTCGAGCCAATTCCAGTAGTCCCGCCGTTCCGGAGGCATTGTCGTCAGCTCCGTTATGAATCTCTTTCGATTCTGGCATCAGAGATCCCTCTCCCCCACGACCGAGATGATCGAAGTGGGCACCAATGACAATCGTCTCGTCGGAATTTGGGCCTTCTCCTTCGAGGACGCCGACAACGTTTCGAACGGGAACACGAATGATCTCGAGGTTGGATTCAGCGGCGATCTCGCACTCCGGCAGGGGTTGGCTGGCAGGCTCTCCGGTCTCGTCAATCTGTTGTTCAAGTTCAACGAGCGACTTGCCAATTGCTGCTTTCAGAATTTTGTTGCATGCATTTTTCGAAATGTGAAAAGCAGGCAACGACTTTCCCGAGCGTGTCCCGCCGTAGCCGAATTCCATGAGTGGATCATCGTCGAGTTCGCTGAGGAGTTTCTCCAGTTGTCGAAGGTGAACTTTCGCATCCTTCGCTTCCTGAGTGGTTTCGTCACTGAGTTCTTTCAATTTTTCCTGTGCAGCTTTGAGCTTTTCCTCCAGTTGTTCTCTTTTGGAACGAGCCGTAAAAGTATCACTGACGAAGAGAACAGCACCTGCACCGCGGCTGAATGCCTGACTGAGTTTTGTGGTGAGGGCAGCGTGACGAGAAATCCCGTGGCCGACAGCGAACGGACCATGGGGATTCGACTGGAATGGGTTTCGACGAACGATGATGACCGTCTTGTCTTTGACATCGAGATCGTCGAAGTCGTTGTATTCCAGGTCTTCAGCGACGATTCCGTAGCCCGCGAAAACGATGTCGCCACTGACCTTTCCCGTTCCTCCAAACGAGCAGACTTCGAAGTCTTCACCTTGCTTCAATTCGAGCACCTCGCCACCGGGCAGCGTCACTTCGATAAAGTTGTTTTCACCGAGCCGAGCTCCGTCGTTGATGTCAAACTCTTGAAATGCATCGCCGCCTGCGGTTGTGACGTCGAGTCCCGATTCCCGAAATGACTCAGCGATGAACTCAGCCGCTTTCTTCAGTCCTTCGGTCCCGACACCCCGGCCTTCCCACTCATCCGAGGAGAGTTGCTTCACGTCATTTAAGAGACGCTCGTCGGATGTTGGACTGTCACTCTCTGCGACTGCTTCGAGAGTCATCATGGTTAGAGCGAAGATGAGCCCCGAGATCACGGACACAGATGGAGACAAATCGTGGAAGAGTCGACGGCGTGCGAACTTGGAAGTTGTCATTAGCGAACGATATCCATCAAAGTCAGGAGGGAAAGTACTTGAACGATTCTTGAGGAGCACAAATTCGTTTCGAGCCGGTGCTTCAGGAATTCTTCAAGATTCCGATCGGTCAGGCAGTCTGATTCTATGCCATGCGGGGGAATCTGAGTATGTTGCAGAACTGAAGATCACGTCAACCGATTGAAATTGAGAGCTTGTGAATTCGCTTATGGACTTTCAACTTCTCCTTCCGCCGAGGGTGCATTTCGGATGGGGTGCTCGCAAAGATTTGGGACATCTGACCGCGACTGTCGGGCATCGCATTTGTCTCATTGCTGGCTCGCGTGCCCTTCAGAAATCAACGCTTTGGGAAGAGATGACTACGAACCTGAAAGAGCATCAGGTGGAAGTCGTGTCTCAGGTTGAGATTCATCGCGAACCGACTGTCGAAGACGTCGATGAGACAGTTCGAGAGATCACCGGTCGGAAGCCGTTTCCGGATTGTGTTCTAGCGATTGGTGGAGGGGCTGCCATCGATCTCGGTAAAGCAGCGTCTGCCATGCTGACCAATTCAAAAGGGAGAAGCGTTCGAGAATTTCTCGAAGGAGTGGGGACAGGAGCACAACTGGAGGAAGCCCCACTCCCGCTGGTCGCTGTACCGACGACTTCCGGGACCGGCACAGAAGCGACGAAAAACGCAGTGATCTCTGTATCTGAACCAGCTTGCAAGAAGAGCCTTCGTTCTGAGCAGATGGTTCCAAGAGTTGTTGTCGTCGATCCGGAACTCACTGTGTCATTGCCTCAGTCGACGACCGCAACATCGGGAATGGATGCGCTCACGCAACTCATCGAGAGTTACACCAGTTGTCGAGCCAATGTGTTCACGCAGTCGCTGTGTCTGGACGGTCTGCGTGACGGATTCTCAAGTCTCGAAGTCGCATACCGCGACGGTCAAAATCGAGAAGCACGAACAGCGATGAGTTATGCCGCACTTCTTTCAGGAATGGCTTTGGCCAACTCCGGATTGGGGATGGCACATGGCGTTGCAGCTGCACTCGGAGCTGTTTGCGGAATTTCGCACGGACTTGCATGTGCGGTGATGTTGCCGGTCGCCATGAGAAGCAATCGTAAAGTTGCGCTCAGCCGATATGCACACATTGGACGGACGGTGCTTCCTGATGTTACAGGGACAGACGACGAAGTGACTGATGCATTGATCAAACGTGTGGACTCGTTGTTGGCTGAACTCTCGATTTCGACACGCCTGCGAGATTACGGGGTTCGAGAAGACCAGCTTCCGGAGATTGCCATCGGGTCTCGTGGGAACAGTCTTTCCGGGAATCCGCGTCCAATCGAAACTGAAGAGCTTCAAAAAATACTGGAGAAGTGCTGGTGATCTTTGTAGCTGGCCTGTCACCTGCGTGGCAGCAGATCATGGAATTCGAAAAGTGCCGCTGGGGAGAAGTCAATCGCGCTCGATCAGTGAACTGGTGTGCTTCGGGAAAGGTGCTGAACGTCGCCATTGCTGTTCATCATCTCGGCGCAGACACGACAGTCGCGACAGCAGTTGGAGGACCATCGGGAGCGGCGATCGAAGACGAGTTTGACAGCTTCGGGATTCGCAAGATTCTCCTCGATGCCGGATCTCCAACTCGTGTTTGCACAACGCTTCTCGAAGACTCAGGAGTGACCACCGAGTTAGTCGAGAACACAGCGGGAATGCCGCTCGAAACGATCGAAGAATTCCACGATCAGTATCGAACCTATTCCTCAGTTGCCACTGTTGCAGTCCTGACTGGTTCCATGCCATCGGGAGTGGGCGATGACTTTTACGCACGGCTCATTCAGCAGATTCCGACGGAAACAATTCTGGACTTTCGAGGCCCCGGTCTGCTGAACTGCCTTCCGTGGGGACCGTTTCTCGTGAAGCCGAATCGAGAGGAACTGAGTCAAACATTACAGCGACCGCTCAACGATGAAGCCGAATTGATTTCCGCGATGCGCGAACTAAACAAGCGAGGTGCGCAAGCTGTCGTCGTCAGTGATGGACCGAAATCTCTGTATGTCACCACGGATGATCATCAGCTTCGTTTCATTCCTCCGCAGGTCGAAGTCGTGAACCCGATTGGCTGTGGAGACTGCCTAGCAGCGGGAATCGCGACAGCTCGTTGTGACGGAGCCAGCTTGATCGATGCTGTTCGATTTGGCATGGGAGCGGCAGCGATGAACGCCGGAATGCTGCTTCCGGGGCGTCTTGATCGAGAAGCCGTTTCTGAACTGGCCGATCAGGTTGAGGTCGAAGAAGTCCGTTGAGAGACATTTCGTGTGAATGAAACGATGACTCCGATGATGAGGACAGGCAGACTCAACAGCGT
The DNA here is from genome assembly GCF_040717535.1 of Thalassoglobus sp. JC818. Classification (NCBI taxonomy): domain Bacteria; kingdom Pseudomonadati; phylum Planctomycetota; class Planctomycetia; order Planctomycetales; family Planctomycetaceae; genus Thalassoglobus; species Thalassoglobus sp. JC818. The sequence goes on along the minus strand of NZ_JBFEFI010000004.1, from coordinate 314,488 downwards.
GAGTTCTTTCGCGTAATCAAGACTCTTCCAAAGCATGAAAATCGCGGAAGCCACAAACAGCAGCGGTGGCAACGGGTAGAGCGGAACACGGAATGGACGTTCACGCTCCCCATCTTTCACGCGAAGCACAATCACAGAAAGTCCCGACAGAGCGAAGAAAATCCAGAAAACAGGCGCTGTGGCTGCGACGAGCATTTCGAATCCGCCATCAAAGTTGTCCCATTGAGGCTGCGGTAAGTGCAGGGAATCGATGCACAACGTCGTGATTCGCTGACCAGTGTTCGTCCCGACAGCAAGAACGAGAAGCAGAGTGATGCTTGTCGTCGTGACGATCGAACGAACAGGAACGCGCCGAGCATTCCACTCGTTCCACTTCCTGAAGAGTGGATAGTCGCGACCGACGGCAGACAGCAGACGCGATGAAGAAAACAGCATTCCATGAACAGCTCCGAGTGCGGACAGCATCACCAAGCAACTCATGACGATCCCTCCCGGGGCTCCCAAGGCCGACTCGACCACATCTGTCGCTGGGATTGCGGAGTTCCTGACTCCTTCAACTCCTAGAACTTTGACGAAAGCCACATTCAAACCGAGATACAGGACCGCAATGAGTGTGAGTCCAATCAACAGCGCTCTCGGCATGTTGCGCTGGTAGTCTTTCACCTCTGATGTAACCATCGCAGCATCATTCCATCCGCCGTACGCATAAAGCACAAAAACTAACGCGAGGCCGATATTGGAACCTGATTCCGAAACTGAAGTCTCGGTGAGGTTCGCAGGGGCAGTCAAAAACAACCCGATCACCAGGATCGAACCGAGCGAAACAATTTTTGTCAGACTGAGTAAGTTCTGAACCAGCTTGCCGATGTGAACGCCTCTCAAGTGAATTCCTGCGAGAAGGCACAGCGCGCCGCTCGCCAGCATCGCTTCTGTCCCTGCGAGTCGACCATCCAGGCCGACGGCATAATCGGCGAACACGAAAGCCATCGCTCCGATGCTGCCTGTGAGAATGACGGTCAATTGCATCCACGCGAAGAGGAATCCAGTTCTCGCACCGAATGCCCGCGACAGATAAACGAACTCTCCACCTAAAAACGGATACGTCGTCGCTAACTCGCAATAGCACAGTGCACCGCAGAATGCCGACGCTGCTCCCAATCCCCACAAGAGCATGGCCGTCCCCGCATCGGGGGAAAATTTAAAGACAAGCGGCGGGCTCTTAAAGATTGCTGTACCAACCACAATTCCAACGAGTAAACCGACCACATCCCAGACTCCCAACGTTTGAGGAATCGAAGATCGGTCCATGTTGGATTCGGAAAGTGGAGGATCAGAGTTGGGAGCGCTCAATGGAGTCACTTTCCTGGGATAGCGAGTCGAACTCGAAACAGGGAAAGGTCTGGGGAGGTTTTCTCGTTTGAAAATCCGTTGTCGTACGATGCTCGTCGAAAATGTGACCTGCGTCTGCTACAAAATCATGACTTTGCCAGTGATTGAGAACGAACAGATCGAGTACGTCGACGAGAATAACCTGAAGGATTTCCCATGAGAGTCGCTGCCGTTCAGATGGATGTCAAGATTGGGGCGCCTGAGCAGAATCTCGCTTCGATGTTAGATGCGTTCGGTACGGCACGTCAAAACGGGGCAGAACTTGTCATCTTTCCAGAGTGTGCTCTGACCGGTTACTGCTTTGAGAGCGCCGAAGAATCCTTACCGTTTGCAGAAGAGCTATCTGGTCCAGCTGTTTCTACGTTTCAGAAAAAGCTTCAGGAACTCGGCGGCGCAGCTGTCTTTGGAATGTTGACCCCGAGTCCGGATGGTGTGTTCAACACAGCCGTGCTCCTCAACGGCGATGGTGTGATCGGAGCCTATCGAAAGATTCACTTGCCGGGGTTGGGAATCGATCAGTACGCCACTTACGGCGATGAGCCGTTTCGCGTTTACGAAGTGGGCGAGATTCGTGTGGGGTTGGCAATCTGCTACGACTCTGCCTTTCCGGAGTCGAGCCGGGTGATGGCTTTGCAGGGAGCGGACCTGATTGCCTTGCCGACCAATTTTCCGACCGGTGCAGAGAATATGACTCGCTACACGATCAATACACGGGCGATGGAAAACAAAGTTTATTTCGCCGCGGTCAATCGAGTGGGGAAGGAGCGAGGGTTTCGATTTATTGGCGAAACGACAGTCGCTGACCCGAATGGAAATACACTCTGCAAAGGATCGGAGACAGCTGAGGAAATCTTGTACTTCGACGTCGATCCGGCAGAGTCAAGAGAGAAGCGGATTGTGCGCGTCCCAGGTAAACATGCGATCGATCGCGTGGCGGACCGACGTCCAGAAATGTACGGATCGCTCGTTGAACCACACAATCTCCCGCGGCCGGGTCGAGAATAGACTCGCTGTGCATGCGACATTTCTTTCTTCAATTCTCCGAACTCAAACACTGAGCCGGTTACATGAAATTCGACTCTCGATACGTCCGCACCATCACTTGCGCAATTTTCTGTCTCACTTCTCAAGGCATTATTTCGGCCGATGACTGGCCGCAGTTCCTTGGGCCGAATCGGAATGGAATTTCGAAAGAAACCGGATTGGTGGACTCTTTCCCGTCGTCTGGTCCGAAGGTCCTGTGGAAGAGCGATGGAGGTGTCGGCATGTCCGGCGTCGTCATCGCCGAGGGAATCGCCTGCACCTTGATTCAGGACGATCGACAGCAATACGCGCTCGCGCTTGATCCACTGACAGGTCAAACGCTTTGGAAAGCGACACTCGCTCCTTCGTACAAAAATGCGATGGGGAACGGTCCACGTGCGACTCCAGTCATCAATCGTGGTCAGGTTTTCGTTTACACCGGGGAAGGAGTTATTTGCTGCCTGGACGCGAAGAACGGTCTGACGAAGTGGAGCGTTGACGCAACGACCTCCAACGGAGGAAAGCCTCCAGAATACGGAGTTGCCTCATCACCTCTGACGACGGAAGAACTTGTCATCGTCACCGTCGGGGCTCCCAATGCAACCGTGGTTGCTTACGATCGCGAAACTGGAGTAGTTCGCTGGAAGGCTGGAAGTGCTCATCCGGCTGGATATTCTTCAGCTGTACTTCTTCCTGTGCAAGGCACTGTGCAGCTTGTGGTCTTTCATGGACAAGGAGTCATGAGCCTCTATCCGGGGACTGGGGAAATCTTGTGGGAGTACCCTTACGAAACACCGTACGACTGCAATATCGCCACGCCGATTGCGATCGGCCAGAACATCCTGATCTCAGCGGGGGAGAATCACGGAACCACGTTGTTGCAAGTTCCGCAAGAGAAGGGGCAGGCTGTTCAAGTTGCCTGGGAGTCACTGGGAAACCGCAGTGTTCTTCGGAACGAATGGCAAACGTCGATTCTGCAGGACGGGAAACTTTATGGTTTTGACAATGTCGGGAGTGCTGGACCAGTCACGCACCTGACGTGTGTTGATGCTCAGAACGGTCAGCAAATCTGGAGAAAAGCCCGATTCGGGAAAGGAAACTGCATCGCCGCTGATGGGAAATTGTGGTGCTCGCTGATGACCGGAGAACTTGTCATCGTTCGCGTCGACGCAGGCGGGTTTGACGAGTTAGGCAGGGCGACAGTCATCGGAGAAACACGGCAAGCTCCCGCAATTTGCAACGGGAAGCTTTACCTGCGAGACAACTCCGAAGTGGTCTGCATCGATATTTCGAGAGAGCGCAATTAGAGACGACTGTGCGTCGACAAAAGCTGTCGTTATCAACTCGACTATTTACGCTTCAACTTCGCACGTTACCCGACGATCAATTCTTTGATCGGCTCAACATCCGGTTCAGCAAGTCGAATTGGTCTGCCGACCGAAGACATATTCTGATTGGTGTGATCGATTCCCATCGCTGCCATGATCGTTGCGATCAATTGATTGACTGCGACCGGTTGGTCGGTCACTTCCATGCCCGAATCGCTTGTCGCGCCGAAAACTTGTCCTCCGCGAATTCCACCGCCAGCGAGAACAGTGCTCCACGCGTTTGGGAAGTGGTCACGTCCGGTCTGAGGATTGATGCCCGGCGTTCGGCCGAATTCGCCCATCCAGACGATCGTTGTTGATTCAAGAAGTCCACGGTCGTTGAGGTCTTGAATCAGCGTCGACCAGGCTGGGTCCAAGGTTCCGCATAGCGCGGAAACAGCAGTGAAGTTCTCAACATGTGTGTCCCAGCCAATCTGGTTTTCTCCGTTCGGACCACCCAAAGCGACCTCGACGAACGGAACACCGCGCTCGACGAGTCTTCGAGCCAACAGGCATCCCTGTCCAAACCGATTTCTTCCGTAAGCTTCGCGAAGTTCGGTCGGCTCTTCGTCGAGATTGAACGCCGACATTGCCTTCGAATTCATCATTTGCACAGCTTGTTGATACGCAGTGCGATGGCTTTCGGTCGGGAGTCCCGGACGTTGGAGAGAGAACCTCGCTTCGACGAATTCCAGAAGTTCCAGCCTCGATCGAGACTGGCGATCGGAAACCGTGTCCCGTCGCTCCACGTTCTGCACTTCGAGCGGAGCACCAAATTCCGGCATCTCATCGTCACCCCCCGCGATCCGATTCTCTCCGCCCACGAGCAGCGGAGCATGTTGCGGACCAAGGAATCCCGGCCCGAACGCTCCGGGGTTGAGCACAGGGTTCGAGAGAATACTGACGTAATTGGGAATGGATGCACGATTCAGTTCGAATTCGTTTCCGACCAGTGATCCCAAGGTCGGATACGAGATGGGACCGCTCGGGCGATAGCCTGTTCGCAGATGATATGTTGCGCGGCCATGATCGCCTTCTTTGGTCTTCATGGAACGAATGATGGCCAGATGCTCCATCTGCTGGGCAACTTTCGGCAGGTGCTCAGCGATCTGAATTCCTGGGACGGAAGTCTGAATCGCTTCAAACTCACCACCGTTCTCGTGGTCCGGTTTAGGGTCGAACGTGTCAACCTGACTCGGTCCGCCCGGCATCCAGAGCAGAATGCACGACTTCGGATGGTCCAGTTTTCCGGCGGTCTGATCCGCGAGAAGCGGGAGCCATCCTGAGAGTGATGTGGCAGAAAAGCCCGCTGCTGCCAGCTTGAGAAAATCTCGTCGATGTTGCATCTGGTCATCCCGCAGGAAACTGAAATGCTGAGGAAAGAATCCGTTGAAGTGAAAAGTTCACCCGAAGGTCATTCGCTCGCGATTGTGGGAGTCGTGAGCCTTGAAAAGGCTGTCTTAAGATGTCTCATTGCAAGAGTTTCGAGAAGCTGGCTCGATTCGATTGCAGCGTCCAGACATCCTTTAAAGGATACGGATTTCAGCCGATGTCTGTGAAATAATAATCGGATTTTCGGGTAGATTTCCGTCATCATTGACGTGAATTGACGGTGAGACGTCGAGAACAGGACCCCGGATTGCTACGATGGCCCTCGTTTCGTTCTTCGGCAGTCTCCTTTTGAAATGGCATCAATCATGCGTTTTCTGTGCATGCTGTTATCTATTCTGAGTCTCACGATCTCCTTCGGGCAGTCAGGCTCCGTCCAAGCTGCCGATCGTCTTCCGAACATTGTCATCCTGCTCGCAGACGATCTCGGATACGGCGAGTTGGGATGTCAGGGAAATCCGGAGATTCCGACGCCGCATATTGATTCGATTGCTGAAACTGGAGTCCGAATGACACAAGGTTACGTCACCGCTCCCAATTGCAGCCCGTCTCGGGCAGGGCTGTTAACCGGGCGAATTCCGACACGCTTCGGGTACGAGTTCAATCCGATCGGCGCTCAAAACGAAGACCCAGCTGCCGGCCTCCCTCCCGGAGAATTGACGCTGGCTGAGATGTTGCAGGATGTCGGATATGCAACAGCTCTGATTGGGAAATGGCATCAGGGTGGGGCGGCGGTCTATCATCCGTTTCGACACGGCTTCGACGAGTTTTTTGGATTCACTCACGAAGGGCACTTCTTTGTTCCGCCTCCATATCATGGAGTGACGACCATGCTTCGCAGGAAAGCTCTGCCCGGGAATGAGCGAGGAAGATGGGTCAGCAATCAATTGATCCTCTCGACACACATGGGCCACAGCGAACCGGACTATGACGCCAACAATCCAATTATTCGCGGCGGGCAACCGGTCGAGGAGAATTTGTATCTCACTGATGCTTTCACTCGCGAAGCGGTTGATTTCATCGAGAGAACACAGGATCGACCCTTCTTCCTGTATGTGGCTTACAACGCCGTTCACAGCCCGCTGCAGGGTGCCGATGCTTACATGGAAAAAATGAAGTCGATTCCCGATGTGCATCGCCGAATCTTTGCCGCGATGCTTGCGAATCTCGATGACAGCGTGGGGTCGATTCTGAGCCAGATCGAAGAGTGCGGACTCGAACGAGATACACTCATCGTGTTCCTCAGCGACAATGGGGGACCCACTCGTGAACTCACTTCGAGCAATGCTCCATTGCGAGGTGAGAAGGGGCAGATGTACGAAGGGGGACTTCGTGTTCCATTCGTGATGAAGTGGAAAGGAAATCTCCCGGAAGCTGTGACATATGATCAACCGGTAAGCAGCTTGGATCTTTATGCGACATCCGCAGCGATCGCCAACGCCGAAATCAATCACGAAATCGACGGGGTCAATTTGCTTCCGTACCTCAAAAAAGAAGTCGACGGTCGCCCGCATGACGAATTCTTCTGGCGACAGGGAAGTCGATCGGCACTGCGGTACGGCGATTGGAAACTCGTCAACATGACTCGCAGGGGCCCAAGCAAAGATTGGGAGCTCTACAACCTCGCCGAAGATTTGTCGGAGGAAACAAATCTCGCGGACTCGCAACCTGAGCGTCTTGAGGAACTGATCCAACGTTGGGAGAAACTCAACTCAGAAATGCGGGAACCTTTGTTTTAGAACATGACTCGAAGCTGTCTACAATTCATTGAATGGCCGGCAGGTGCATGCATCGAAACTTCGATGTTGTTCTTCGCCAATCTTTACGGACTGAATACGGAATGCAGGAATTGACTCACGACCAGCCCACCACTGAAACGACCATCCCCCCGCAATCCGGGAAGAATTCCGGACGCTGGACTGTCGTCGCGATGTTTGGATTTGCCATCACCATGATTGCGATCCTCTTCCTTTATTGGGAGCTTTACACCAAGCCGTTTCGCCCTTTGCAGTATGCCATCGCAGCGGAGTTTCCGGACTCAAGCCCAAAGGTGATTGGCGGCCAGCACAAGAGCCACAAGGACATCTCTCCGGTCTTGTTGCGGATCGTCGTCTACGTCCCGGAAGGCGACTTTGATCCAACGCTTGATGAGTCAAAGAGCGAGGAGCGATCACTGAATCTCGTCCGACTCGCTTTTGAAAACCATGACGTTGAACAGTACGAACAGATCGATGTCGTGCTCTTGCAAAGGGTTCCCGAAGGGGCTCGAAAACGCTGGTCCGTGACCCATCCCGTTGAAGAGTGGAGAACACTCCTTCAGAAATCCGGATGGACTCAAGCGAAGTCTGAAGAGAATTCTTGAACGCAATCTGAGGTGAATGTGTCGCGAAGGAATTCGCTGAAATTCGCGATTGGAGAAGCGAGATGAGAATTCGAGTGCGGTCAGCAACGATTCGACTGATTCAGGGCGACATTACTTCTCAATCTGTCGATGCCATCGTCAATGCAGCCAACAGTCAACTCGCTGGAGGCGGCGGAGTCGACGGTGCAATTCATCGTGCTGCCGGACCCGCGTTAATGGAAGAGACCAGACGTCGATACCCCGAAGGCTGTCCAACCGGTCAGGCGGTGATCACTGGCGGAGGAAATCTCGACTGCCGCCATGTCATCCACACGGTCGGCCCCGTCTGGGACGGTGGTTTGGATGGAGAGCCTGATCTGCTCAAGTCCGCATATCGCAATTCTCTGCAACTTGCGGTCGTCCACAATTGTCAGACAGTTGCATTCCCCGCGATCAGCGCGGGGGTGTATGCGTATCCCATTGATCTCGCTGCTGAGCATTCCCTTCAAGAGGTCACGAACTTTCTTCGCGAGTGTGAAGAAATCGACGAGGTGCGTTTCGTGCTCTTCAGCGAGGGCGCATTCGGAGCCTTCGGAAGAGTCCTCGAGCGATTCGAAGACATTGTCAAAGAGTGGTAATGCGACCAGCCTCAACGCTCAATCGAATGGTCGTTTTCAATCGGCTCGATTTGATTCACAACGATCGTCTATGAACCTCGGGCTTCTTTCATCTTGCTGACGTAAGCACTCGCCAGTTCCTGAATGCGAGCCATGTCACCACTTTCGAGTGCTTTCTTCTCGACCAAGGCGCTGCCCAATCCCACGGAGCAGGCTCCTGCTTTCACGAAGTCCGGAAGCGTGTCGAGGTTGACTCCTCCGGTTGGCAGCAGACGAACCTGCGGAAGCGGTCCATGAACGGACTTCAGATAGCTTGGTCCACCGACATCTGCTGGGAAGACTTTGACGATATCCGCCCCAGCGTCCCAAGCTGTCAGAATTTCGGTCGGTGTGAACCCGCCTGCCATGACGAGTTTTCCGTATCGCTGGCAGAGTTGGATCACGCTGGTGTTCACCGTCGGAGTGACAATGAATTCCGCTCCGGCCAGCATGGCTGCGCGAGCCGATTCCGGATCAAGAACGGTGCCGGCGCCGAGGAGGATTTTGTCGCCGAGTGATTTCCTCAGATGAGAGATAATCTCAAGGACACCCGGGACGGTGAAGGTGACTTCGATGACATCAATTCCGCCCGCGTAGAGTGCTTCCGCGACTTCGAGGAGTTTCTCTCCGGACGGTGCTCGAATGATTGCAACAATTCCCAGATCGAGTACTCGTTGAAGGTCAGCTTCTTTTGACATGTTGGCGAATTCTAGAGCAAGTTGCTCTTTCCTGTGCACTCGCTTGCACTGTTTCATAAGTTAAAAGGCTGTGCTTGCTCGTGCGAGATCGTGCACACAAAATCAGAAAATGCTCTGGAGAACTGCAAGTGCTCTCGTCTGGGTGAAATTACTGGCTGCTGCTCGAAAACTGTTCCGCGAATTCGAGGACGCGATGATCGATCATCTCTTTGAAAGAGTCCATATTGAACTCATCCACTTTCTGGTAGTTCGTGCGATTCATGATCTCGCGGTTTCGAACTGTTCCCTTGGTGAGCAGTTCAACAATCGCCGTTGGTGTAAACGGAGAGATTGTCATCTCTAACCGGCTGTATCGGGTTGAGGCAGATTGTCCCGGTTTCAGCTCCAGGTCATCGCGAGACAGACGGCCACCCCATCCCTCTTCGCTCACGATGCTTTGAAATTCGAATCCGGGCATCTGATCAGCAAGTTGCTTCAGGCACGACTCGATGTGATCGGCCAGTTCGAGTCGGAATCCGGAATGAAGTGTCTTCAATTCGCCGAGGGAAAGCTGTTCCCTGGCTTCGACTTGCGCTTGTTCAACACGTGTCTTCTCGCCGCGCTCAATTGCCCGTTTCAGTCGTTCTTGGAAGTCCATCGAGAGTGATCTCTTCTGCAGAATGTGATGTGAATTTGGATTTTACGAAGTATTGGCCACGAGGCAAAGAAGGGAAGTCGAGTCAATTCGTGGTTTTCAGCTGGAACTCGTGAAGTTCAATTGCCTGAAATGTGCTTCGTCAACGGGTTTGAATGTTGTCGCTTGTGTCTCTTTCTCTCGAGTAGATACCCGCCTATGATCGTGAACTTGTTTGGAGAGATCGCCGCGATTTCGTTGCCTCAGCGTAACGATCTGTTGCCACGAAACTGCGGGGAAGAAGCCTTAGGACGGTTCAGATAGTCCCGTTCAATTCCGAAAGACATCTCAAAGGAGTCAGCGACAAGTGATGGAGTTGCCGATCGATGAATCGGGCAGTTCAGTCCCGGTTTTTGACTGCCACGTTTTGATCTCTGGTCCTGACGCGGATGGAAATTGTCACGGTGTCGTGTCCAATCTTCCTGAAGTGACAGCGACGGCGCGGTCTGAACGCGATCTTCTGAGGAAGATCAGCGAGCAGTTTAAGTCGCGAATTGTTGAATATCGCCAAGAGAAAAAGACGATTCCGTGGGAGTCTCAAAAGAAACCTGCCAGCGGAGAGCGACAACGCTGGTTACCGGTTCATCTTTAGGGAAAGCTGATCGGGGCAACTTTTTCGTGCTACTCTGCTCGCGTTGCCCTATGCATTTCGTGAATGCTGCGATTGTTGATGCGGATCGTAGGGCTTTCGTTATTTGAGCGGTTATTCAATTTCACGTGACTCAGTCTTACGGGCAAATCACAGGACTGGCCGATTTGTCCTCCGAGAATTCAATTGCAGGCTGGTAAGGGGTTTGAGATGTTCGGTTCCATTGAGCCTACCGAGTACGACCTGCGATTCGAACTGTTGGGGGTTCCTGTTCGTGTCTCACCCTGGTTCTGGGCGATGGCTGCGATTCTCGGGTTCGAATCAGTGAAAATCGGTGTCGGATATTTGATCGCATGGATGTCGGTCGTCTTCGTCTCGATCATGGTCCATGAATTTGGTCATGCACTGGTCGCGATGAGATTTGGCTATCCTCCCCGAGTGCTCTTGTATCAGTTTGGAGGACTTGCATTCTTTGAACCACGTCGGGGTGACTTTACTCGATTCAAATCAATCACAATTTCTCTCGCGGGACCGTTTGCAGGGTTCGCACTATTCGGTTTGACGCTGGCTTTTGGAAGGTTCTTTTACTACCCGTTCGCTCACAATTTGAGTGAAGAATCCGCCCGCCTGATCGACTTCACAATTATGCAGATGCTGTTCGTCAACCTGTGGTGGGGGCTGCTCAATCTTTTGCCGGTCCTTCCCCTCGACGGGGGACGAGTGAGTCAGGAAGTTTGCCTTTGGATATCACCTTTGCGTGGGATTCAGATTGCTGCCACGATCGGGGCCATTGTTGCAGGAACCGTGGCTTTGGGATTCTTCACAATCAAGGATTACTATCCGGCGATTCTCTTTGGCATGCTGTGTGCTCAGAATTTTACGCTGCTTCAGGACCGACGCTGGTAGAATTCGAAAGCGATCGATTCCAGCACTCAGTCCTTCGATTCTGAATTGCCTGCGCAGAAGTCGCCTGCACCGCCCAGAACGAATTGACTGTCGAACTTGCTTCTGCGGAATTCCTGCCTGTTTGAAGGGAAGGAACGAATTCGATTTCGAGTTCTTACTGAAGAAGACTGAGAGTGCCCGACGATAGAGAGTGTTGCTCTGAACCGAGTGAACTCAAAGAGTTTGTGTGAAGACACTTTCGTGGATGTTGAGACTGCGAGTGACAGACAGACGGGATGAAACGGATGGAGTCAACAAGTTTTTGAAGAGAAACGACAGCTTGAGGTTGATCGATTCTGGCACGTGCAGAATCATGCACGTTCACTAAAATGATGCGATGTCGGTAAAAAGACACCGTCCCATCGTATTTCGGCGATGCGAGTGTCGTTCAAACCGTAGAATACGGAAGGCATTCGCTGCCGTAGAACTTACACCTTGATGATTGCTTGCAGAATTTTGGGACTTTCGGTGCTCACTTCGAGACTGACTGGTCTGCAATTTTGCAGGTTGTTCGAAAGACAAGCACTGTTCCATGAGTACTGTTCGACATCGGAGGCTGCTCGCTGATTACGAGGCGATCCAACAGTACGTCAACCGTCACTCCAATCTCCAATTGGTAGAGGTTGAAGGCGACCCACCCGAGCTCTACAGGATTTCCTATCTCCTCAACAGTTTGGCCCGTGTCGATGGAGAAATTGTTCCCGTCGATCGACAGATCGTGGAGATTTCGCTTTCGAGAAACTACCCGCGAGTTCCTCCAAAGTGCCGCATTTTGACACCCATTTTTCATCCGAACGTCAAAGGTGACACACTTCACGTCGATCTTCGTTGGAATGAACACGGAAGTCTTTTGTCAGTCGTGACATGCGTTGGCCAGCTGCTCCAGTTTCGTGAACTTAGCGAGACGAATGCAGTCAATACCGAAGCAGTTGACTGGTTGAAGTCGAATCCGCAGGGAATCCCCACGGATTCGGTGTCGTTTTCACTCGACGATGAGCCTGTTAGCGAAACGGAAACAACCGAAGCGAGCAGTAAGAAAACTGCGAGGGACTTCCCGAAACCGCAGGCCGAAACGACTCCTTCGATGAACACGCTGTCAGAGCACGACTATCCTGACGTGATCAGAGTCGAGTGTCCCGCCTGCCGTGCATCTTACAAAGTCCGGCAGAACGCACTCGGAAAGTTCGTACGCTGCAAACGCTGCCAGAATGTCTTTCAGCTTCGCGCTCACCCTCAGGTCGAAGACTAGTCAACCTCACCTTCAGGTTGAAAATTACTCGACTGTCGAGTGGCTTCCGGATCAGGCGCGAATTTTGTCCACTGCCAGTCGTTCTCGAGCAACTGGTCCGAGATGCTTCTCAGATCCCATTGCTTCCAGCATCGAGTTGTAAACGTCGATCCCTTCTGCTCCGACGTCCATAATCTCCCCGGTCTTGAAGCGACCATTGGCCCCGGTGATCGCGTGAAAGACTCCGGACAATTCACGCTTCACGTTGTTGTGACGACCATCACCCGATTCGGTCGAGATCGTGATCATCGAGTTCTCAAGAATCGATTTTCCATTTGCATCAATCGAGTCTTTGTCGTCGAGTTTCTGAAGGAAGTAAGCAACTTCGCGCATCTTCATGTGAGCATGAGCGCGAAGTTGTTCGTTCTTCTTCTTCTCATCGAACTTGTGCCACCACTCATGGCTACAACCTTTTGATCCCGACGCCTTCAATTCGTTCGAGTCGTTGAAGGTGTATCGATGCTGGCCATCGTAAGTGTAGTCGCCGGTCATGCGCAAACGTTCGCCCGCAGCCAGAAATGTGATGGCTCCGAATCTGGCGCGGTCGCACTGAATGGAGAGTGCGTACAAATCCGCGAGCAGACGCCATTCTCTCGTCAAAGCTTCGAGAGTCATGTCGATGCCCTCTCCGCCGGGATCAGCTTTTCCACCGTGGGCAATTTCCGAGCGCGGCGGCAGCGGCGGAGCATCTTGAGAGATCGCAGCGAGTTCGTAAGCTCTCTGCTCATATTCACGAATTCTGTCGAGGTGATCTCTCACGCGAGTTCTGGAGGCTGAACCCAGCGGTGAATTTTGGCTCGAATAGTACTTGTACTGATCGACGACGGAATCGAGTACGCTCCGTTTCAATCGCATGCGGGCTGCGTCTTTGGTGTCGTCACCGATGGAGATCGTTCCGAAAACTCGTTCGAACAGATCGCGAGGCTTTTCCTGAATTGTCGCAGCGACGGTTCCGTCTTCGTTGTAGCTGTGAACGTACCGACTGACGCGGCTGCGCCGAAAAAACGTGCCCGCAACCAGCGACGGGACCATGCCCTTCGGAAGGCCTTGTTGATAGTGAGTCGCCCGCACGATTTGATCGATCGAGGCTCCGCCTGCTTTGGCTTCTCCATTCGGCGGTGTCGCGGTGAAGGCTCCGGAAGCTCCATCGAAGTGAGCGTTGATCCCCGACTGATCGCAACGAACCTGATCGACGTTGCGCATGATCAGAAGCTTGTCGGACAACGGCTTGAGTGGTTCGAGAACTCCGTCAAACCCTTCCGTTTGAAGAGGTGCCGGAATGCCGAGACCGAAGAAAACGTTGAAGGCTCGAATCGGAGCTTCCGCCGTCGAAGCTGCGTGAGCCGACACCGGGGCGATCATCTCTTCGAGCATGGGCAGACCGATAACGACGGACCCCACACCTTTCAGGACAGTTCTTCTGCTGACTTTTCTGCTGGTCATTCGTCGGCCTCGGTTTGAGTCAGTTGGATGAGATCACTCTTGATCAGTGCATGCACTGTCGATTGATATGTTCCGCCTTGAGACATGGCTGTGCTATGAATGGACTGCACCGTTTTGGCGTCTGCTGCAGTCAGAGGACGGCCCAGCGAGAACTGGACCAGCTTCCAAGTCAGGCTTTCTTTGACTCGTTCGCTCTGTGCGAGCAGGTCCATTAATTCTGCAGAAGTTGCGTACTCAACGGATTCGCTGTGTCCCGGAATGAGAAACTCGCCATCTTCCCGCAATGGATTGCCGTATTCATCGTTCTGATGGAATGTCCCCAGCCCGTCGAACTTTTCAAGTCCGAAAGCGAGTGGTTCAAAACGCTGATGGCATCCGCCGCACGCATGGTTTGAGATTCTTTCGAGAGCGATTCCGCGCTGCGTCAGTCCCTCTCGAGTCGGAACCGGCGTCGTATCGACACATGGCGGCGGATCTTTCACAATTCCGCGTAGCAAGTCGTGAAGCACAAACAGCCCGCGAGTCACCATTGACGCATTATCTCCCCCGATCGTGAGGATGCTTCCCTGAGTTAGCAATCCGCCACGTTCAGGAACGTCTGACAAATCACGCTTTGATAGGGGGGCGTCACCGTCGTGCGCCATTCCGTAGTGACGTGCCAGCTCGGGTGTCAAGAATGTCACTTGTGCGTTGAGCAGGTCCGCAAGTGGCCGGTTTTGTTCCCAAACGATTTCTTTGAAGAATTTCAGCGTTTCCGCCTGCATGTCGTCAGCGATGGCCGGGTCCCAGTCGGGGAACTTTTCTGGATTCGGTTGCAGGTTTTGCAGTCGTCCGAGATTCAGCCATTCTGAAACGAACTCTTGGGAACGCGAAACTGCTTTAGGGTCAGCGAGCATGCGATTGATTTGTCGATCGAGTTCTTCTGGATCGAACAACGCTCCCGATTCCGCAGCGTCGAAGAGTTTCTGATCCGGCGGAGATCCCCAAATTGTGTAACTGATGCGGTTGGCGAGTTCGTACCTGTCAACCGGCAGCGCTCGTCCGTTCCCGCGTTGGTTTTCGATACGGTAAAGGAATCGCGGAGACTGAAGCATTGCTTCCAGCACGAAAGAGGCAGCATCATCGAAGTCTCCGCCGGCACTGGCGACGGTGGTCGTAATACCTCGATAGACAGCAACTTCTTCTTCGTCGAGCGGTCCGCGCAACACCCATTTGCCCATCCGTGAAATGAACTCACGCATGTTGTCATCAATCAGGAGATGATTCTTCGCAAACTGATCCGCAAACTGAACCACATCCATTCTCGAGACGACTTCTTCCGCAAGGTTCGCGTAAGCCTCAACATGTTTGAGGTCGACAGTCAGGTTGTAAGCGGTGTTCGAAAATCCATCCGCACGAAAGTCTTTCGGAAGGACTTGCCCAGCGACGTCTGAGATGTCGACTCCGGTCGCAACTCGCACTGAGGCGATGTATTCGGATTGAGTCAGTCGCCGAACCCAGTGCTGGGATTCGCCAGCTGAATGTGCAAAGATCACCGGGTCGATGACGTCCAGTGAGAAGACAGCGCCGCTGTTGATCCACTCTTTCAGGTGTTGCTTTTGTTCTTCGTTGAGCGGCGGTCGGTCTTCCGGCATCTCGTCGTTTTTGACGCGTTCCCAAAGAAGACTTTTGTGCAGGTCATTGGAGACAATCGCCAGTCCCGAATCTCCTCCGCCCAGAGCAGCCGATTTTCGCGAGAGATCGAGCCCTCCTTCACTCTTGGCAGCATCGTGACACTCCAGGCAATGATGTGCGAGAAGGGGAGCAATTTTCCTTTCGAAAAAGAGGGCACGTTCGTCAACTTCAGCGTGTGAATCAGTCATGGATGACGAAGCATCCGGATCAGCACGGAAGTTGAGTTCGACTTCGTGATCTGACAGCGCTCGACTGTAAAGTGCGACCAAGTGCAGTCCACCCAGCCATTGTCGGCCGCCGCCATGTTCATCACCAAGGATTAACCGGTACGACTCATCCCAATTCGTGAACGCTCCGCCGATTTCCTTTTCAACGTTCAATTTTCCGTCGACGTAAAGTCGGGCTTTCCCGGAGCGGTTTCGTGTGAAGACGACATGAGTCAAGTTGGTTGACGCTGTCCCGGATTTGGATGAAACAGACGGCAATCCGTTTGAGCTCGTTTGCGTTGATCGCAAGCGAACATCGAACTTGTCCCCATCCTGTCCAAGCGTGAAATTGCGATTGCTGGAGTCTCGCGAGAAAGAAAAGATCCTCGCGGGTCCGGACTGCTTGGTGTTTTCGGGACGAATCCAGGCTTCAATGGTCAGCCCATTCGTTCGTTGAAACGTGCTCGCGAGTTGTTTGTTTCCGCCTTCAATGACCAATGCGGTTGGTCGATGAAAGATAATCGCGCCGTCCACTTGCTGAACAGTTTCCGGGACGTGAAATTCAGAGTCGATCCCACTGACAGCCTGCACGCGATTGGTCAGTAACCCATCTTCTGACGGACGAAAATCGAAGAGGAGTTCGAGGCCACGCGAAACACGAAGCTCACTTTCTGCTTGGCTCGCAACAGCTTGATCATTAGCGATTCCTTCGCCGCTGATTGCCCCGACGAAGATCGTCACACATGTCAACAATTGCCCAATTCTGGAGTGAATCACTCTCATTCGCGACCTCATTACCTCACAATTCGTGAAGAACACATCATCGCGTGCTTGTGCGTTGTTCGCAAGGCTGAACCGTTTCTTCGCCGAGTGATCTTAAGAGGTGGCGACACAGTTACATGCGAAAATCGGGTTGGACAGAATTCACAGTTTTTGTGTTCTCATTCAGGCTCGGCTTCCGCCCCGAAAGTCTCACCAACCCATTTTGCTCACTGCGAACAAGGAAATCGATCGTGCCGATTGATTAGCCTATTGGGGGCGGCGATAAGTCCCACCTCATTGAAGCCCAGCCTGTCGAAGAGATGCCCGAAACAAAAAAACTCCTCATCAACAAAGTGATGAGGAATTTGAAAAGTGGTCAGGGGCGGGGTCGAACCGCCGACACCAGGATTTTCAATCCTGTGCTCTACCAACTGAGCTACCTGACCTCTCAAAAACGCGAACGCGATTTCTAGTCGTCATTGAAAGACATTGCAAGTCAGGTCGAGGTTCAATTCTTAACCAAAACAACTCTGAGGCCATTCTTGCCGACGTGATCCTCGATCCAGACATCCGGATGGCTGTCGTTTACTAGCTGTGACGGATGATTTTTCGATTCATCAGCCCCTGTTTTCGTTGGGTCTCGAGAATCCTTGTCATTGGAATGACCCGATTTCAAGGGGGGGATTGACTTCGAGTTTTTGCAGTTATCAGTTGTGATGGGGGAATTCTTTGATTATCCTTGACGATTCGGCGTTTGCCGGTGCAACCGCACTCTGCTCATCGGGATGTGTCGAACATTCGGTGAGCCAGTAGCGAACTTGGCACGCTGAGTTGTTGATCAAAACTGATTGAACTTTGTCTTGAAAGGGACAGTCGAAGCATGGGTGTTAAGAAATCTGGAAAAGGACGTCGGAAGCTGGGACGAAAAAAGCGACGGATGCGAGCTAAGATTCGCCATCGCAAGGGATAATCTGCTTCGCAGGAGTTCTGGAGATCGACATGGAAAGCGATTGGTCTTTCCCTTGTTGATTGAAGCGATGCTGCCGCTTGCAGCCTAAGCGAATCAGATTGACCGAATTTCTGACTCGGATCCTGTTCGCGTTGCAAGCCTCTCCCATCACAAGGTCATCCACGCCACGCTTGACCGGTGAGAGCTTGTCGTCTTTCTCTTCCGCTCAAACTGAAACAACTCGTTTTCCACACACTTCGGTGAATCTTCGTTTTGCCGAACGAAGGTGGTCTCGAGCAGTTTGGCGCTGCGCGGTTACTTGCTTGGTGGTATTTATCGATAATCGGTCCGAACAGAGCCAAGAACTTCGTGAGCTGAGCAGGTGACTGGGCAAATCCGAGGGATGATTGAACGCTGGATGTACTCCGCTTCGAGACAATCAGCTGACAGTCAAACTTTCGCAACCTCGATGAGCGGACCGATGTTTGGCTTCTTTCTAATGTCAGTGATCTGAAATACTCGTTTGATGCATGCTGATGCATCAACATGGTTTGCAGTTTCCCGAATGTGTGGGCTAACATATGGCGGTCACTGAACATCTGGGTTCGCCACTTGTTCGAGAGCATTCTTGAAGTGGTCTTTGTGAAGTCGCACGAGCAGGCTGGACGAAAATCATGTCGTCTAGTTTTGACGAGTGGATTAGCAAGGACAGCGTGCTCGAAGTGGAAAACTCATTGGTCTCTCCGGAAAATTTCAAAGACTGAATTCCTTTCCTCCCATGAGCAAATCGACCGACATCCGTGTCGTTGACGCGATCCTCACCACAGAAGAATTTCCATTTCGGACGCCACTGAAATTCGGTGGGCGAGTCATGGACAAGCATCGCGTGATCAATGTCCAGGTCACCGTTGAGGACCGGGCGGGAAATCATGCAATCGGGCTGGGGAGCATGCCGATTGGAAACGTCTGGGCGTGGCCGTCCAGCGTGGTCACCGCGGAGCAGGCCGAAGCAGCGATGGAAGCCTTCGCAACGCGAGTCGTCCGGCTGACGGACTCACTCGACGAATTCGGCCATCCGATCGATCTGATCTATCACGTTTCGGCTGAATACTTTCATCAGGCAAAAGTTGTCGCCGAACTTCATGGGCTGGACGAACCTGTGCCTGATTTGGCGCAGCTGGTCGCAGCCAGTCCGCTCGATGCCGCTCTGCACGATGCGTTCGGAAAGGTCCATGATCGCAACTCGTACAACATGCTCTCGAAAGAGTTCATGAGTCGGGATCTTTCCGAGTACCTCGACGAACAATTTAAGGGCGAATATCTCGATCGCTATACGCTTCGGGAGCCGAAGGAACGGTTGCCGCTTTATCACCTTGTCGGTGCGCTCGATCCGTTGACCGATGCGGACATCGAGAAGCGAATCGACGATGGTTTGCCAGAAACACTTCCGGAATGGATCGCTGCCGATGGTCTGAGTCACCTGAAGATTAAATTGAACGGTGACAATCTAGATTGGGATGTGAATCGTGTTCTGGACGTCGATCGCATCACCTCCGAAGCTCAGGCTGCACGCGGTTGTAACGAGTGGTTTTACTCAGTCGACTTCAATGAGAAATGTGAAAACGTCGATTACGTCTTAGGATTCTTGAACCGAGTGCGCGAGGCGGCTCCGCAGGCGTACGATCGAATTCAATACCTGGAACAACCGACGAATCGGAACTTGGCGGACCATCCAGAAAACAAAATGCATGAAGCGGCGAAGCTCAAGCCGGTAGTCATCGATGAGTCGCTCGTCGACTATGAATCGCTTCTGCTCGCGAGAGATCTCGGATACAGCGGCGTTGCTCTCAAAGCTTGCAAAGGGCACACGGAAGCCTTGTTCGCAGCTGCGGCCGCTCAGAAGTTTGAGATGTTTCTGTGCGTTCAAGATCTTACCTGTCCCGGGTATTCGTTCCTGCACTCAGCAAGCCTGGCAGCCCGGTTCCCAACCGTGGCAGCCATCGAAGGCAACAGTCGCCAATATTGCCCAAGTGCGAATCATGTTTGGGAGCATCAATACCCGAGCATGTTCGAAATCACCGATGGAACCGTGGGGACTGGTGTCCTGAGCGAAGTCGGTTTGGGCATGTAAACTCGGGGAAAGTTGTCACTCTTCTGTAACGAGCTGAACTCGTGCTTCGGCACCATGAGGTCGCTTTGTCCAGGAGTGATTAACTCTTGTCCGAAGGTTGATACTTTTGAACGAAGCTTCGGTCGATCCAATTCTTCAAGTGCAACGCCCATGCACCCTGGAACGAAAAACCTCGCCACACTCCCGCTGCTGATCTATTGCCGAAGTTCATCAGCTTCAAGAAATTCTCTTGCGGTTCGAACTTCTTCGGCGTCTTACCATCCATCAATCGCTGGAGGTTGTCCCACAAAATGGGACCCTGTCTGACCGCATAAACGCCAGCTTTCGGAACTGATTTGTGCTGAATCGACCCGGAATCTCCGACAGCGAATACTGGCTCGCCAGAAGTTGATTGCAGCGAATCATCGGTGAGGAGAAAACCGTTGTCGTCTCGAGGAAGTTCGAGTTGACTGAGGAGTGGCGGAGGGGCAGCACCGGAAGCGAGAATGGCAAGATCGTTCGGGATCGTCGAACCGTCTTCCAGATGCAGTGCTCCAATCGAGATTTCCCGGACGCGGTGACCGGTCGTCAGGTGAATGTTTCTCGACTTCAATTCTTTGCTGACGCGGCGACGAAATCGGGATGGCTCCGATTGCAGGATGTTCTCGGCGTCGTGGATGAGTTTCAGCTCAAAAGGAATCTCTGTAGCTGTCTGCGAAAGCCGAGCCTGCAGGCAAAGAGCGATTTCGCATCCCGCCATCCCTCCCCCGATGATGGAGACCTTGATTGGTTCGGAGCGATTCTGGAATCGAAGCCGATCGAGACGCTCGCCGAAGCGTTTCGTGAAGTCCTGCATTGGCTTAATCGACAAGCAGGCAGGGTGGGCGATCTCGATTCCTCGGGTTGAAGGAATTGATCCGATCCCGACGGAGAGCACGTCGAAGGCGATCGTCGTTCCATCAGCAAGGATGAGCTGGCGACCGCTGCGATGTGTGACGTTCCCGATGACCAGTTCCACTCCAGCCCAGTCGCAAAGACGCTGAAGATCGATCTCCGCAGCTCGAAGCGGAAACTGTCCAGCCAACACACCCGGGAGCATTCCGGAGTAAACCGTCGTTGGAAAGTTGGAGACGCAGACGAGTTTCGTTTGAGGAATTGGATTGCGTTTCCAGTTTCTGACAATGTGCGCATGAGTATGTCCGACACCCAGCAGAAGAATCGTCTTCGTGTGCTTTGTGTCGGACATGTTCACTGCGTCGTTGTGAGGGGCGACTACTGCTTCATCGCTTCAGCAAGGATGCGAGAAGTTGTTTCTCGCATGATGCGTGGGTCGACGAGTTCGCCTTTCTGGAGAGTGGCTCGCACGTCTTTTCCGGAGATGAAGACCGGCTTTTCGTCGGAGTGATTCTCCATCAGGTCGACGCGTCCCATCGATTCGTAGTACGCAGCGAAACCGACTTTGACCGGTTCAATCAGCAGTTCGCCGTCGAGCTTGTCAAAGATTTCGTGAGCATCGAAATCACCCCAGATGGCTGTGCCGTCTGCGAACGGAACGTCGGCGTGCTTTCGTCCGATGACGATGTTTGTGTAGCCCATGTTCTGGCGGTAGATGGCGTGCATGATGGCTTCTTTGGGGCCACCGTAGAACATTTTGATGTCCAGCCCGAGGAGCTTAACGCGGTCCGGAACGGAATCGTCGCGGCTTCCCCAGAGTTCTGGATCGCTGTCGCCATCGCCGAGAGCTCGTTCGCTGATGAGCTTCTCGTAAGTCTTCATTCGGATTTCGGCGTTGACGTCGTCGCCCTTGGTTTCGCCGATCAGCGGGTTCAGAACAGCACCTGCGTTCTTGCCTTCCTTCAGAAGAACTTCGAGAGCGTAAACGAGGGCGTACTCGTGGGCGCGGTGAAGTGGGTTTCGTGTCTGGAAGGCGACAACTGCGTCCCAACCGGTTTCGCCGATCAGTTTGCGGACTTCGCGTGGTGTGAGAACGTACTGGCCGAAGTGTGGATTCTTAGGCTGTGGCAGTGCTCGGATTTCTCCGCCGATGAGGTGCGTCTTGTCGGCGTCGGTTCCTTTGAGAACCATGTCGGCGCCGGGATGATCAGTTCGATCGGTCAGGTAGACAGAAGAAATGTAAGCTTGCTTGTCCCACTCATAGACGTCGTTGACGTCGAGGGTTGCAACGATTTCACCTTCTGGGTTTGTGAGGGCGACTTTTGTTCCCGCTTTCAGGCTCGCGGCGAGTTCGCTGGTCACAGGAAACGCGATTGGAATTGTCCAGGCGTACTTCTTACCATCATTGACAATGACAGATTCACTCAGCACTCTGTCGTAGGTCTCCTTGTTCATTGGACCGGTGAGAGGACTGAGAGTCCCGTCGGCAAATCGGTACACGGTCGACAAGTCAGCGGCGGAGACAGGAACCTTTGGAAGGGAGGCTGCTTCTGCTTTGAAAGAGTCAATGTCAGCAGCTGCGACTGTGCAGCAAACGGGCTCCGAAAGGCCGCCGTGTGGAGCGATAAGATCAGCCATGGCTTAAGTTCCTAAAGTGAGTTTTTGCAGTTGGATGGACCATTCCTGCGCTTGTGAAATGTTGTTTTTGAAAGACCTGTTTGAGACGCGAGACTAGGGCATGCCGGATTGACCGTCAAGACCGGTGAAATCCTGAATTGGAACCGATTCGCAACGATTGATTTGCTCTTCGCGGAAGCGGTTGGGAAGCTATCGTTTGCACAACAGCGGCAGGGCTCGTCCCAGGTTTGAGAATCGATGATTGAGGGCAGTGATGCCATATCCCCCGAACTGGTTGCTTCGACAGATCCTGGCTCCAGTGATCCGACCTGCAACACGGCTGATCATCGGGATGTTGGCAATTCCCATGCTTCGCGTATTGCGAAAGAAAGTCGCCCGCTCCAAGGAATGGGACGATGAGTTCGAAAAGGACGTCGAACAGTGGTTTCGCAGCTCGTTGCTTCTCTTTTTTGCAACTAAGAATGTCGAATTGTGGCTGGGATCGTGGCTTGATCTGAAGTTCAATTTCACACTCGATCACTGGTGGGTGACCGCTGGCCGACTTTTGCTGGCAATCGGAGTGGTCGAGTCGATGCCGGATCAGGAACTGTTCGCCATCGTCCATCCCGGTCCTCCCCGCCCGAAATGGGTGAAAGGGCGAGGTCTGATCGGGAATGTGTCTGATCAATTTCGGCCGATACTTCGAGGTCTCGTCTGCCAGCATCTGAATCGATCGTCACCGGTTCTCGCGATTATGGCAGCCATCATGGGCGGCACCGTAGGTTGGGTCTGTTATGCGATGGCGATCACGCAATACCTTATCATTGGTCTTGTGACCTCCCGTGATAAAGCTCGCGATGTGCTCTCTGAGTTCGATCGCCAGGTGGCGAGGCGGCGTCAGGAACTTGTCGAAGAGTTCGAACTCGACGACGAAGACTCGACCGATGATGAGCTTCCTCAAGCTTCGGAAAGTGACCCGAAACCCATCTAGCGAGTTCATCTTCGCTCGCCCATCGAGGCGAAATCTGTTTTCGAACGAGAACTCCAGTTTCAAACTGTCAGAATTGGCTGTGCATCGACTACGATTCTTCGACAGAATTCAGAGACTTGGGAAGTGATCGGTTATGTGTGGAATCGCGGGCGGAGTCTGGTCCGCCAACTCGGAGCCCTTGAGTCAAAGTCATCTGGAGAAAATGCTCCATGCGATCCGTCATCGCGGTCCGGACGACTACGGCGTCTACTTTTCGGCGACCGAGGAAAACAGAAACGAAACACTATCCGCATCTGCCGCACTCGGGCATCGACGACTCTCGATCATTGACCTGAGCGGCGGACGGCAGCCGCTGTCGAACGAAGATGGAACCGTCTGGGTTTCGTTCAATGGGGAGATCTACAACTACCGGGAACTCCGGAAGGAATTGATTCAACAGGGGCACGTGTTCCGGACTGACTCGGATACGGAAGTGATCGTCCACCTGTATGAGGAGTACGGGGTTCGGTGCGTCGACAAAATGCGAGGCATGTTCGTCTTCGCAGTTTGGGATGAATCCCGCGAGCGGCTGCTCCTCGCGCGAGACCGGCTCGGTCAGAAGCCGTTATTCTACCGTCAAGAATCGGGTCGACTCTTATTCGCGAGTGAACTGAAAGCAATTCTTCAGGTCCCGGGAATTCCTCTGCAAGTTAATCGGCAGGCCATTGATCTCTATCTGACCTATCAATACATCCCGCATCCGACATCAATACTCACTGGCTTTCAGAAGCTTCCTCCAGCTTCCATCGCTGTTTATGAGCGGAATGAATTGACCGTCGAACGGTACTGGAAGCCACCTTACGACGATCTGATCGAAGCGACACCGACAGCACGCGCTGAAGCATTGGAAGAGCTTCGCAGCACGTTGACTGAAGCGGTTCGCTTGAGAATGCGATCGGATGTCCCGCTCGGGGCGTTTTTGTCCGGAGGGATCGACTCGACGATCATTGCAGGATTGATGCAGTCACTGTCGGAGCAACCGGTTCACACGTTCTCGATTGGCTTCCCGGTCCATGAATACGATGAGCGGGCTTACGCTCGTGAGGCGGCCAAGTTTCTCGGAACGGAACATCACGAGTTTCTTGTTGATCCGTCGGCACTGGAAACGTTATCGACGCTGATCTGGCATTATGACGAACCCTTCAGCGACAGTTCTGCAATTCCGACGATGGCACTATCGGAAGTGACTCGAAAGATTGTCACCGTCGCATTGTCCGGCGACGGCAGCGACGAACTCTTCGCAGGTTACCATCGATATCGAGCAGTCGATCTGGCGGGCAAAGCTGATTGGTTACCGGGTCCGGTGAAGGCTGCTCTGGCAGCGAAGATCTGGCAGAAGATTCCGACGTCCACCCGCCAACGTTCTCTCGGTCGTCGTGCAAAGCGATTCATCGCCGCACTGGGACAGTCTCCGGAGCGACGGTACTTGCGCTGGATCGGGATCTTCGATGAAGACTCCCGCCACAATCTCTACACGCGGGAGTTTCAAGAGTCGTTGAACGGCTACGACAGTGGTGATTTCATCGATGATGCCTACGCCGAATTTCCCAATCGTGACTTCCTCACGCGAACCACCGCGGTCGATGTCATGACGTATCTCCCGTGTGACATTCTGACGAAAGTGGACATCGCGAGCATGTGTCACAGCCTCGAAGCACGCAGCCCATTTCTTGACCATCACGTCGTCGAACTCGCTGCGCGAATGCCGATTGAGTGGAAGTATTCCAACGGAAAGGGGAAGCAAATCCTCATCGATGCTTTCTCCGATCTGATTCCCGAATCAATTCAGAATCGCTCGAAAATGGGATTCGGAGTTCCGATCGATCACTGGTTCCGCAACGAACTCAAATCGTTGATGAAGGAGACACTTTTGTCGGACCGGTGCCTCGATCGCGGTTACTTTCGACCAGACTCACTGAAATTGATGATCGACGAACACCTCAACGGACGTTGGGATCACTCGTATCGATTGTGGAATCTTGTGTGTCTTGAACACTGGCACCGAGTCTTTTTGGAAGGAGACCGACCAGAGGAAACTGTCCCAGCATGATCGAGTCGCAAGTCCTTCATCGTCGCTGGCTGATCGCGATTTTGTTCGTCGCTCTCGTGTTTCGCGTGGGCGGAGTGGTTGTGCTTCAACAGCGACTCGACGCGAAAGGTCAGCAATTTTTGATCGCTGGCGACGCAGAGGGATACTGGCAGCTTGGCCAGAAAATTGTGGAAGGCGAAGACTACGCGATTCACACGCCGCCGCGATATGTGCATCGAATGCCTGGGTTTCCGGTCCTGCTCGCTGCGATCATGGCGGTTTTCGGACAACACTTTCTGCCCGTTCGCATCGTGCTTGCAGTCATTGCCACGTTGGCCTGCCTGCTTGTTTACTGGCTCGGAAAACGAATCGGAACCGAGCGGACAGGGCTCATCGCTGCTGCGATTGCCGCAGTGTCGCCGACGTTTGTCGGATTCTCCGGATTGATTCTTTCCGAAACAACGTTCAGCGTCGCGCTGCTGCTGGCCTCGCTCGCGTGCGAACGACTAGGCCGACTGATTTCTTCGCCATCAGCATCACTCTCTGCGGTCCTGCAACAGGCGATTTGGGCGGGAATCGCGTTTGGGATCGGAGTGTATCTGAAGCCAAGCTGGATTCTCGCTGCTCCGTTGTTAGCTGGAGCGATGATTGTTTTGCTGAGACCATCTGTGCGAACGATCGCATCGGCAGCCATTGTTGTTCTGGCAATGGTCGTTTCGCTGTTACCGTGGGCCATTCGAAACGAGCTAGTCTCCGGTCACTTCACGCTCACAACTTTTTGGATGGGACCGAGTCTCTATGATGGGGTTCAACCGGGAGCGAATGGTGAAAGCGACATGCGTTTCTTCGATGATGATGGATTGGCAGGAGAAATGACCGAATACGAAGTCGACCAAGAGTATCGAAAACGATCTCGAGAACTGATCTTTGCCGATCCTCTCCGGGTTGCCCATTTGTCCTGGTTGAAGCTTGTTCGATACTGGAATCTGTGGCCCAACGCAGATCAGTTTCAATCTTGGCCGCTCAAGGCTTTACTCAGCTTTTTCTATTTGCCTGTCTTTACATTGTCGCTCTACGGTGCGTGGGTTCATCGGGGCCAATACTGGTCTATGGTCATTTGCCTCGGCCCGGTACTCTACTTCATGTTGATTCACCTGGTCTTTGTCAGTTCTCTGCGATATCGCCTGCCTGGGGAATACCCGATGCTTGTCATGACAGCTTTGGGGATCGAGGCGGTTTTATTCAGGTCCGGACAATCTCGACCGAAATTGGAGAATAACTCGGACTAGAATTGTGAGCTGGAACGGAATCCGCGAAACGCTGCAATGGATGCTGTTTCTGCTGTTGATCGGTGTGGTCGCAGCGGGGTACGGAGCGGCCCACTTTTGGTCGATGAAAGACGACCTGATCCGCACCACTGTGGACGGCGTCCTTTCTCGGATGTTCCCGACCTGCAATGTTTCTTTCAAAGCTGCGGAACTCGCTTCCGATTCTGGCGTCGTCATTTCCGAGTTGACGCTGCAGTCCAAAGTGACCGGCGCTCGTCTTGTTTCAATTCCGCGAGTCAATATTCAAATCGACTCGACCGCGCTTCAGGATTCTCATTCGATCGTCGTCCGGGCTGTCGAACTCGAATCGCCTGTGCTCGAAGTAATGAGAAGTGCTGAGGGGATGTGGTCCTGGACGGGATTCACAACCTCGAGCCCGGAGCAAACGTACTCACCTGAGATTCGCATTCGAAACGGCCAGATTCGATTGGGAATCGAACAGATCTCCGGCGGGATCATTCATCAAATTGATGGACGTGTGGTCGAGGCCAATCTTGTTCCGACTGCCTGGAAAGCCTTCGACATCACCGGGGCGCTGGCTGTTGAATCGCTGGGGACGCTGCAACTGGCGGGGAATCTTGACCTGAGAACACTGAAGTGGAACCTTCAGGGTGACTTGGGGGATGTTCGCGTTGATGGTCCGTTGATCGAAAAGGCCGCACAGTTAATCCCGGATGTCGGACGGCGTCTGGCTGAACTGCAAAGTCAGTCACCCGTGATGAAAGACCGGATGAATCCGCAAGGACGGGATTCCCAGTTTGCGCTCGTTGGCGAAACGGTCGAGCAGGCGAGTCGGCGTGCACTCTTCAGAGCAGACTTGAACCTCCACTTCGAGATTGGCCAACTCTCGGCGGATCATCCGCTGGACTACGAGTTGACCTCCGATTTCCGCAACGGGCAAATTTCTGAATTGCTGTTGCCTGTTCCGTTGTACGATGTCAGTGGGCACTTCGAACTGACTCCCGACAAGATTGTCGTCCGTCGTTTCGAAGGCAGAAATAATAGTGCCGCGCTCTCAGTTGACGGATTCGCATCGCGTCTCGGCGATGACTGGAGCAAAGACTTTTCGATCAAAGCTCAGAATCTGCAGATCGACGAGCGGCTCGAAACGGTCTTACCGGAGTCGATGGCCGGTTTGTATCACTTGATTCATCCGCGAGGAGTTTTCGATCTCGACTTCGACGCCAGGTTACAAGCTGGGGAAAACTGGGCGTTCAAGCTGCGCAAATTCACAGCACGCGATTGCCAGGTCAAACACGAATACTTCCAGTATCCCATCGATCAGATTCAGGGTGAAGTGACTCATGATCAGGGACTGTTCCATTTCAACCTTCGGGGAATGGCGGGAGATCGGCCGGTCACTCTGAACGGGACCAAAAGCGATGCAACAGGTCCCGGAGGAAGCGAATTCGTCATTCGCGCGGAACGTGTTCCCATCGACGACCGGTTGTTGAATTCGTTGCAGATGAAGAATCAGCAGGCCGCCCGAGAAGCAATTGAGTCGATGCAACTCGAAGGGGTGCTCGACGTCACCGCCAAGTTCGTCCAGGCTGCGACTCCCGGCGCGAAGTTCATGATGCAGCTGAATGCAGAGGTCAAACAGGCGTCTGCCAACTACAAAGGGTTTCCGTATCAGCTGGAAGACTTTTCGGGGACGATCGAATACGACGCCGTCGAAACCCCGGTCTGGCGATTCGACAACCTGAAAGCCAGACACGGACATGCTCATCTCAGCGGGCGAGGGTTACTCGACCTCACACTCTCACCACCGGTGTTTGCTCTCGAATTCAATTGTGTTCGCGTTCCGATCGATGCTGATCTCGAGAAAGCATCCCGTGTCAGTGCTCCTCATCTGGAGCAGCTCTGGAAAGACATTGACCTGAAAGGCACGGTCGATGTGGATCGCGTGCGAGTCGGATGGCGTCTCGGCGACTCTCCAGAAATCACCTTGCAGGGCATCCAATGGCGAGACGGAGCTTTCAAGCCGGCCGATCTTCCGTATCGCTGGGAGAATGTCGTCGGAGCACTTGAGTACGATGGCAATCGCTTGCGGATTCACTCACTGAATGGTTGGCACGGAGAGACCTATCTGCACGTTGATGGATCAAAACCGGAATCCCCTGCGTTCGTCGATGTCCCGGAGAACTCTGCAGTCGCCTGGCATATTCATATGGGTGATCTGCACTTGATGAAGTTGAAGGTCGACACGGAATTACTCAAAGCTCTCCCGTCTGAACTCGCGATTTCGCTCGCGAGTCTCGATCTGCGCGGGCCGGTCGATTTGCACATTCAAGCTGATCTCAAGGGGTGGACATCACTGCCGGATGTGGTCACGGCGGACTGGGAACTCTTTGCATCGCTCGACAACAACGACATTTACGCGGGTATTCCGATGACCGGGGTCACCGGACGTGCGAAAGTACAGCGTGGTGTCTGGGACGGTCGTCATCTCTACATGGAAGGCTATCTTGAACTTGATTCCGTCACCGCGCTCGGAATGACATTCAAAGATGTGACGAGTCCAATGATTATCACCGACGAACGAGCAATTGTCGGTCGGGCTGTCTCGAATCAGAAACAGCACGTCCACGCTGAATCAAATCCCTATCGAGATTCTTCGCTCAAGGGGAGCATTTATCGAGGGCAGGTCGGACTCGATTCCGAAGTGATCTTTGCTGCCCGGCCGGAACTGATTCAGTACCGCGGTGAAGTGAGCATCAAAGATGTTGAGCTTGCCGACTGGGCTGCCGATCAGTTTCAAACAGCCCAAAGACTTAAAGGAATGGTCAACGGGTGGATGGAATTTCGAGGGATTGGCCCGTCAATGACCGCCACGAAAGGCAAGGGTTGGGTGAACATTTCCCCCGCTGCGATTTATGAACTTCCGGCCTTCGCACAGGTCTTCGCACTCCTGAACTTTCGACCAGTCGGGAACACTGCCTTCGACTACGCCTACGCGGAATTCGACATCAACAACGGAAAGTATGACTTCTCCTATATCGAATTAAACGGAGATGCATTAGGGCTGACCGGACGTGGATCTGTTGGCTACGCAGCCGGTTCTGCTTCACTCGTTAACTTGCAGTTTGCTTCGAAGCTGAATAATCAAGTTCCGATTCTCAGAAACATCATTCAGCCGCTCGGAAACAAATGGATTCGTGTGCAGGTCAACGGAACTGTTGCGAAACCTGTGGCCACAACTCAACCCGGCATCGGACCACTCGATGACCTGATCCGCCAATTCGGAAACGCGATCGACCCAGGAAGAATGCG
Source organism: Thalassoglobus sp. JC818 (assembly GCF_040717535.1). Taxonomy (NCBI): domain Bacteria; kingdom Pseudomonadati; phylum Planctomycetota; class Planctomycetia; order Planctomycetales; family Planctomycetaceae; genus Thalassoglobus; species Thalassoglobus sp. JC818. The sequence goes on along the minus strand of NZ_JBFEFI010000004.1, from coordinate 284,815 downwards.
ACGGCCGTAATCTAAACTTTTCAGTGATTCACGCTCGCTTGTGCTGATTTAATCTAACCATTCATCGCGATGTGCTTGAACAAATTCGTCGTCGATGAGATGCGGATAGGCGGCGCAGATTCGGTCGATTTCTGCAGCTTGTCCCTTGCTCATCGTTTCTGCTTCATCCAGACACCAGCAGCCGGGAACGAGTCCCTGCCGACGGAGAACTTCCAGGATACCGGGTATGCACCCGTGAAAACCGTTGGCAGCATCGAAGATGACTGCGTTCATGTCCGTGACCTGATTCGCGATTTTCAGGTAGCGAGACGGAATCGTTTCCTCCCTCTTGATGGATTTAATTTCGCTTAACAGGTCGACAGCGGACTTGGTCCAGACAGCCCAGTGCCCGAGCAGTCCTCCGGAGAACTGAAGAGGTTTGGCTTCGGAAGCGTTTGAGAATTCGTACGAGGTCATTAAGTCGGTGACGATGGTGTCATCGTTGCCGGTATAAAGTGCGATGTCTTCACGGCCAGATTCTGCAAGTGCACGCACGACATCGATCGTTTGATAACGATTGAATGCTGCAATTTTAATCGCGACGACGTTTTCGATCTCGACGAATTTTTTCCAGAAAGAGTAGGAGAGAGAAATTCCGCCGATGCCTTCCTGAAGATAAAAGCCGAACACGGGAAGTACATCTGCGACAGCGCGGCAATGTGAGAGTATTTCTGCCTCGCTGCTGCCCTGAAGTGCAGAGAGGCTGAGGAGTCCGCAGTGATAGCCGAGTTCGCGTGCGATGGACGCTTCTTTCGTGGCTTGTTGTGTTTTGCCGACAATCCCCGCAACTCGCACGGTCTCAGTCATTCCACTTCGGCTGATCTCTTCGGCAGCGAGTTCGAGAACAGGTTTGTAGAGCCCGACTTTTTCGTCGTGAATCGCAAACTGCGTCGTGTGTACGCCGACCGCTAAACCACCGGCTCCGGCTGCGAGGTAATAGCGGCTGAGAGCTCGTTGATATCTTTCGTCCAGTTGACGTTTCGAATTCAGGGCGAGCGGATGAGCAGGGATTACAAGCCCGCTGAGGAGTTGTTGGCGAAGGGAGGAGATTTGCATGACAAGAGCTTAATTAGTGGCTGCGTGGAACGGATCTGGAATCGAGAACGAATCGCTCAGAATTTTCCGTCTCGAACTTCAAAATGCGTCGGCTTGGAATGAGTTGGAAGATCTCGTTTTAGCCAATTTGCGGTCCATTGAATCAACGTATCGAGGGAGACTTCCGGTTCCCCGTACTTCTGATGAGCCAGCGACCCATTGTTTAAGAGTGCGGTCGGTTGTGCTTCTCCGGCAGGTGTCCAGCTTTGACCGAATGCTTCCGCAAATCTCTGACAGACCTGATGAGTTGAGAAGATTGATGAACCGGCAATATTAAGAATGGTCGCTGGTGATTCTGCCTCGGCCATTGCTTGCAAGAACAGGGCGTTGGCATCGCCTTGCCAGATGACGTTTGCGTATCCCATCGTCAGTTCGGAGGGATGTTGTTCCAGAACTTGTTTGGCGAGATCAACGAGGACGCCATACCTCATTTCAACGGCGTAGTTGAGTCGTGCAATGAGAGTTGGAGATTGATTGCGGCGAGAAAAGTATTCGAACATCCGTTCACGACCAAGTGCCGACATCCCGTATTCGCCGACCGGATTCACGTCATCGGTTTCGACCGAACCACCTGAGTTCACGGGGACAAGCGGATAGACGTTGCCGGTCGAGAACGCTCCGATTCTGCTGTTGGGGAATCGCTGGCAAACAACTGACGGCAGCCAGACGTTCATCGCCCATGTGCGAGACGCATCGCCGGATGTCCCGAATTTTGCTCCTGTCATGAAGATGACGTTGGGAGTCTCCGGAAGGCCGGCGATAAAGTTCTCGTCCAACAAGTCTCCGGAGATTGTTTCGATTCCCCAGCTGTGAAGCTGTTCTGGAAGAGATTGATCGGAAAACCTGCTGACGGCGATGATGCGACGTGGCGATCCGACGTCCTGGGTTGCTCGTCGCAACATTCGAGTCAGCGAGGGGCCCATCTTTCCCCCGGCTCCAAGCACCAGAACATCCCCGGGAGTCGATTCCCATCGATTGATGACGCCTTGTGTTGGTCTGCTTAAGAGTACTTCAAGTTGTTCAAGATCTGCAATCTCATCGGGCAGAGATTCATTCATGTGGATACCTGTCTTCGAGGACCTATGAGCAGTCTGTCGCTGATGATTGCGCTTCATCAATCACTGTGGGCGTGTGCGCAAGCTGCTCATTCGTCGTCTTCATCGATGGCTTCAGCTTCGGCATTCGCTGCGGATGCTTCTTCAGCGGCTTCTGAAGTGGAGGCAACGTAGTTTCGGTATTTGTCGGGAATCTTGACGAACGCGGTGTATCCGGCGATGCCTAGCAGGAGGATCAGTCCCAGTGCCGCTCCCAAATTGGTGGCAGGAGAGTTGACGTGTTTCCCCATGATGTCTTTGCGAGACGTCAACCAGAATAAGATGGCTGCAATGAGTGGGGCTCCAATCACTGTGACTGCCTGGGCCATAATGAGCGAAGGAGTCAGATCGAAACCGAACAAAATGGCGGCGATTCCGAAAGTCATGCCCGTCAGCAATCCGGCTGCTGTGAAGAGTCGGGGCCATTTCTGATCGGGACTTGCTCCAAGTCCGAGGCCATCTGAGAGGATGAAGCCACCGATCATTGAATTGACGAGAAACGATGAATAGGCAGCTGAGAAGACGCCGAAGCAAAAGATCACTTTGCCGTTGGTTCCAAACGTTGCTTCAAGAGCTCGCGCAATGTCAACGGGAGATTTTAGTACGACCGGTTCTCCGGTATATAACCCCGCCGCTGCGGTCGACATCAGCATGATCGTCAGGACTCCCATGATGACCGATCCGATTCGGGCATCCATCAGGCCGTTTTGAAGTTCCGACTCACCCCAGCCTTTTTGTCGAACAAGATAAACTTGATAGAAGGCAGCTGTCGTGACGAACGTCGTTCCGAGAAGCCCCAGCAAGTCGAGTTCGATCATCCCAACGGATGGAACAAAGCCTGCTGCCATCTCTCCCAGATCGGGCTCCAGTCGGACGAGATTGATCGCGAAGCAAATCAGCATCAGTCCGACGAACGCCATCATCAGGCGTTCGAGCATTTTATAGAGATCTTTAAATGCGAACAGAAACATCAACGCGATGGCATTAAATGCCACAATCAGACCGACGATGACTTCCTGCGAGTCCGAGAATGCTTCGAATGCGGAAGCGACACCGAAGTTGTTTCCTGACTGGTAAGCTGCCGAGATGAAGAAGACGCAACAGCCGACCAGGATCGCCAGCCATGACCCAGCATGCTGACGAATTAAATCGCCAGCGGAACGATCAGCGACCACACCGAGTTTCGCCCCGAGAGTCATGTAAAGCATCATGAATGCAACGGAAACGACAACAATCCAAAGCATTGAATAGCCGTTGTTGGCACCGACCGAGGAACTGGTCGTGATACTGCCAGGACCGATAACAACGCATGCTGTGATCAGTCCCGGGCCAATGCGGTAGTACCAAGGATTCGACGAAGGAGTGGAATTCATAGGGCTCAGTTCAATGGAAGTGTGCGTGGATGCGAGGCGAAGCAGGAGAGTGGATGAGTCGCTTGTGCTGTGCGTCGGGGGGGAATGATTTGAGGTGTTTCAAAGGTCAGGAGAATCGATCGATGGACTGAGTCATCAATCGATTCTCCCGTTGAACTCATTGAACTCATTGAACTAGAGCAAGTTGCTCTTTCTTGTGCACTCGCTTGCTCGGTTTCATGAGTTATAAGGCTGTATTTGCTCGTGCGAGATCGTGCACACAAAATCAGAAAATGCTCTACGAGGGAAATCTATTTCAGGTCTGAGGCATCAATCTGTTCTGCGAAGCGGAATCCTTCCCGCCACTTGGGTTGATCCAATTCTGCGGTTCCGACCAGGTCTGTTTCTCCGAGGAGAAGAGTTGGTGCGTTTTGAATCTTCCCATGTTGGTCTCGGTAAACCTTCACGATGAATTTTCCAGGCGTGAACGGATCGGGCGATGTTGTTCCTGTTGCCGATTCTCGCGGGGCGATAACTAGTAGAGTTCCGTTGACCATGTGGCGGGGTGTGACAGTTCCCTGGGTGAATGCGACCGGTTCATCACTTGCGGCTTGATTCTCTTCGTCCCAGGTGTGAACGAAAATCTGAACGGTCTCCCCAACTGGCCAGGACTCTGGGATACTTGTCAGTCGAACGACTTGTTGAGTCCCGATCCACAGGTCTTCCGGAAGGTCAGAAACTGTTTTGTAGTTTCCATGAACCGCTTGAGAATAGTCATCGATCCACTTGATGATGGCTTTGTAGGTTTGGTCGTTCGGATGGAGTTTTAAGCCGCCGTAGTGGCTGACTGGATCTGACGATGACGGCGGACCGAGTTCATTCTCGCCGACTTTTGCGGGGAGCTTCGACATCGGTTTGAGGACGAGAAGACTCTTCGTCGGATCTTCAAGGTTGAGCATCGGGTAGTCGCCCGGCTCGGTCTCCCGGCTCCGGCGAACCAGTTCGTCGATCGTCTCTTCGGGCGTTCGTTGAAAGAGATCAAGGCGATCAACGAGTTCCGGATGTTTCTCAGCGAACTCCTGCTGTTTCTTGATCGCGGCTTGATGGCGCGGGTCGGAATCGTCCATCTCGTGCGGGGTATGACAGGGGAAGCATCGCATGCGGTGCGTCCAGACGGTCTTCGCGAATGACTCGGCGAGGCTACTGCGTCGAGTATGGCGAATGACTTCGTCAGGCTTCGCGGGTTTGGCAAGTTGGCTCGGAGAGAGTGGAGATCGATTGACCAGTTCCGCGTCCGCACAAGCAGCTTCAATCCATTTGGAGAATGCATCGAACTCTTGCTGACGCATCTTCTCGTGAATGAGTTTGGCACCCTCGTCGAGATCTTTCTGACCCATTTGAATGAGTTTCAGGATCTTCGAGTTCGTTGGATTCTCGACGTCAATCAATCCCTGATCGCGAAGAGAAAGAAACGTGTTTTCGTGAGAGGGGAGAATGTATTCCTTCAAGTCGACCGAAGAGAGATGGCACTGGATGCAGCTTGATGGTTCAGCGGATCGGAAGATGGGCATGATCCGTCTGTTGAAGAGATCCTCCGCGTTCTCGGAGTCGACCTCGTTTGCGAGAATGGACGTCTCGCAGAAAATCACGACGACACAAGCAAATCGTACAGCGGTCAGAAACGCTCTCATCGTCCGTCTCCTCGAATCATGAAATGACTTTGATCAGCGATGGAACACATTGAAGGTAAGATTAGCGGTTTCGAGGTGTGATTCCAAAGGTGAGTTGAAAGCAATTTTCTGAAATGGTCTTCGTGAACTCGCACGAACACGCAGGGTGAGTGCTCGACGATTCAACGTGACTTCAATTGAATCGTGTGGAAGAGTGAGAGGTCTCTGCGTTTCAAAAGTATTCACTTGCTTGAAGATCACGGCGGTCGCCGGTCGACGTTTTCTTGCTGAGTGACGAATCGCGGAGAACTCGTCATGATGGAAGGCACAGCTTGTTTCTGATGCAAGTACGGATTGAGACTCGAAAGTAGTAGGACCGTACTGAATCAGTCACCATCGATTAGAAGTTGGGAAGTCTATGTCTGCAAATCTCATAAGTATCGAAGCACTGAGGACGTTTCGGGCGTCGTTGATTCAATTCATCGAAGACGCTTCGTCAGCACTTCAATCCATGGGAATGGAATTGCAGAAGTCGAACGAGTGGATCGAACATGACCGACCACAATATTGGACGATTCAAACCCGGCGTGCATTCGATTTAGTCAGCCAGACGAGAACAGCTTACGAAACGTGTCGGATGAGAACGGTCGCTGGCCATCGGCCCTCGTGTCTGGAGGAGAAGCAAGCCTACAACGCTGCTCAGCGAAGAGTTCGCACTTGCCAGGAGCAAATGGAGCATGTGAAACGCTGGGCGAACAAGCTTCAACATGAGACCGATGAATTCAGAGGTCGATTCGCGCGGCTGCAAATGATGCTTGAAACCGAACTCCCGAAGGCAGTGACTCGTCTCGACAGACTCGCCACGATTCTGGAGTCGTACGCCGAGATGGATGGGCCGCCACCGAAGTCCGATAAATCGTGATTCGAGATCATTTGGTCACGGAATTTAAGAAACTTTCTGCAATGAAATTTGCTCAGTGAGAATCGGCTTCGGTAGCTGGTGATTCTGATTGCAATTCAGTTGGCGATCAGTCGAAGTCGTCGAAACCAGAAGACAGTGGACAAAAAGAATTGGAGAAACACGATGAGACCCGGAAACATTCAATCGGGGGCAGGGCAATTGAAAGATGCAACCGAGAAGCTCTCGCTCGCTTGGCAATCTGTTCGTGAAGTCTGGAAAGACAAACAGGCAGTCGAGTTTGAGGAAGAAGTGGTTGTTCCCGTGCTGGAGGAAGTCGCCAATCTACTTCCAGCGATTAATGAAATCTCATCCGTCATGGGAGCGGCGGTGCGATCGTGCGAGGAATAGACAGCAATGTCGAATGAGACTTCCAGTGAGACAGAACCTGCGATCCCCCCATCAGAGGATGGAGTCGGGCAGAGTCGAACGTTTTCCCGAGAGCAGCGACTGAGAAGCGGCCGCGACTTCGAGCGGGTTTACGCGCGGAAACTTCGTGCGGGCAATGAACATCTTCTGATTTTTGCGGACAGAAGCCCGACTGGGGTAACGCGTATCGGGCTGAGCGTGTCGCGGAAGAACGGAAACTCAGTCGTTCGACATCGCATTCGACGGCTTCTCAAGGAAGCGTTTCGACTCTCTCAAAGCGACCTTCCCGATGGAATCGATTTGATCCTCATTCCGCGTCCCGGTTCAAATTCAACCGTACAGGATTATCAGCGGGCATTGGTTAGTCTCTCATCCAAGCTGGCTCGAAGGATCACTGCGAGCTAAACAAGTTAGCACGATTCTCTCTTGCAAGCTCTTTTGCGTCTTCGCTTGGTTCAACCTGATTCATCAGAACCAAGGTTTTGACTCCGACGTCGTGCAAGTTGAGCAGTAGTGTGTCGACGGTCGGATGTTCCGCAATTGACGATTAGAGTCTGCCAACGGGGTCTGCAGCCTAAGTAGAGTCGATCGACCAGGGAAACTACTCACTTCCGTGCGGAGTCTTTCTAGGGAGAGTCCCTTATCGGGTGAGAAACATCTTGCAGAAGGCTCAACGACGCGCAAAATCGAGTGTTTTCGGTAAGAGTGAAATTGTCTTGCTGTGATCTCATCTGGCGAAGGCACTCGACTTTCAGCTGGATAAACTCGTGCAAAACCGACTTGAAGATGCTTTGGGTGTGTAATTGGCAATGATTCGATCTGCATTTCTCACTGTTGGTCTCTACATGCTGCTCTGTGGCGTGGTGCTCTGCGTAGTTGAAGAAGTCGTATTCAACGCCAAAATCTCCGAAACACCCGCTCCAGTTGTCGAGTTGCTGACCCGCGTCGCTGACAATGGACTCCGCACTTTTCACCCTCCGGAGTGGATGGCATTCACGTTCGTCGGAGTTGGGGCAGTGACCATGATGTACGCGATCGCGTTGCCCCGAAAAGCTTCGCACTGACGCGCACTCGTTCTCCTTCAGATGTCCAAATCGCTCCAAAGTTGGCGTGATGAAATCTCCGTCACCACTGTCGATCCGCTGCTGCGTGCTATCGCATTCGGCTTGGAGATGTGAATTCCGCCTGTGTACCATCCACATCTAATCAGGTGAGTCCCGCAGGAATTGTTTCGGATTGATCAAATCCGGAAGTTGTTGACAGCGGATGAAGCGAACAGATCAGGAGGAATGGAATGGTACGTTTGGGGACGTTGTGTTGGGGAGTCATCTTCACTCTGCTGGGGCTCGGTAGTTCCGCATTGGCTGGTGACTGGCCGCAGATTCTGGGACCGAACCGTAACGGCATCGCTTCAGCCGACGAAAAACTGGCTGATGAATGGCCATCTGGTGGACCACCAGTGATTTGGGAGAAAAACGTCGGGAGTGGTTATGCTGGCGTTGCTGTTGAGGGTGACGATGTCATCCTGTTTCATCGAGTGAAGCGAAACGAAGTTGTCGAATTGCTTTCCGCAGAAACGGGCGAATCGAAGTGGAAAGTCGAGTGGCCGACCGACTTTTACCCGCAAGTGGGTGGCGGAGATGGTCCGCTTTGCGTGCCTGTCATTGCGGGGAATCGAATTGTTGCCTTTGGGGCTGAGGGCGTCCTGACATGTATTGATCGGATTTCGGGCAAACAGCTTTGGCAGGTCGATACTCAGTCGGAATTCGGAGCCCGGGAAGGTTACTTCGGGTTTGGCAGCACACCTCTTGTTATTGGCGAACGGGTGATCGTCAATGTAGGAGGTTCAAAAGAGAATGCGGGTGTCGTTGGTTTTGATCTGGAATCGGGAGAGGTTCTGTGGAGCAGAACCGAGGAACCGGCCAGCTACTCCGCTCCAGTTGAGTGTTCCATCTCCGGCATGCCGCATGTCATGATTATCACTCGCTACAAGTGCATGCTGATGGATCCGGAAAACGGATATCTTCGATTTCAGTTCCCATTCGGTCAACGGGGACCGACCGTCAACGGAGCAAGTCCCGTTGTTCTCGGCGATCACGTTCTCGTGACTTCCAGCTACGGAATTGGTTCAAAATACGTGAAGTTTGACTTCTTCGGTTCTAAGGAAGTCTGGGAAACGGAACGGACGATGGCGTCTCAGTACTGCACGCCGATCGTGATCGACGAAAAAATTTACGTGATTGACGGACGAGACGACGTTCCGCCTGCCGACTTGAAGTGCCTCGAGCTGAAAACGGGAAAACTTGTCTGGTCAGAGCCAAATTTCGGATACGGAACCCTCATTCACGCTGATGGGAAGTTTCTGGCGTGCCTTGTTTCCGGTGAAGTTCTGCTGGGCAGGATGGAGGACACACGCATGAAAGTGCTGTCTCGGGCGAGGCTCTTTCGCTCGACGATGAGGGCTCTTCCAGCTCTCTCAAATGGGAGACTGTACCTCAGAGATCAATCAACTCTGAAGTGTTACAGCGTTGCACCCGGTTTATAAGTCGCAATCGCGACGGTCTGTCGCTGAGACCTGACGAATTTACTGAAATTGTTACATGTCGGTGAGCGAATTCACGATAGTTGCATTTTGATGGCAGACGCTCCGGATTGATTGCCAGATCGACTCCGATTTCCGAGATAATGACTGCCGAAGTTTTGACGGAAATCAAGTTGACCAAACGAGATTTGACGCATAAGAATAGGTGGGGAAACCAACTTTAATGAATTTTGAAGAAATCGTTTGTTCCCCAAAATTTTGCGTGGACGAGGGGGAAGGGTGTGTTACGATGGCGCCTCAGTTGAGGACAAAATTGACAACTGAGAGTGGCTGGTCGAATCGAACACACTTATTTGTTGACAAGATGTTACGGAAATTTGTGGTCCTCAGGATTCGACGACGGCCCCCCAAATGGGAGCGAGTAAGGATGCTGAAGACCCCCTATCGATTGGACTGTCGATTGCAACGGTTCTGCCCTCCTCTTTTTTTACTCAGACCTCCTATGTGCTACGGGTCTCCACCACGTTCAGGTTGATTGTCAATCATTGGCAGATTCGCCGAATCGTGTGAGTTAAAACGTGGTAAGCTTGGAATCAACCCGGTTGGATAGGGTTGTCCACTAAAACGGTTTGTGGGGTGACGGCACACCTGATGACCAATAGCAGGTTGTTCTGGAAATGCAGACCCTTCCCCGTGAAAACCGAGTCGGTTTTCTGTTGCTGGAAACCGTAATTTTGGTGAGTCCAGGGGGATTTCAATCAGGTACTCAAAGCCGATTGCTTCCAGAATCATCCGGAAAGTCTGATTTTCTGACTTGTGTTCTGTCTGATTCGCTGGATGGTGGGTCAGTAAGCAACGTTCGGTCATTTTCTTCTTAGATGAAATTCTGTTGCTGCGTCCTTGCGTTCCTGGAGTGATGTGAAGATTTCGCGAACTCATCAGAGCGGCAGCTGTTGTTTATTTTGAAATTGCATGTTGGATTGGAGTGAACTGTGCATCGGCTAGATTCTGGATTGAAATCGTTGATGGACCGCGCACAAGCGCGAGGATTCTTGACATACCAGGCGGTTGATGAATTCCTCCCGGATGAGGGTGGCGATCCTGTGATGATGGATCGAATCATCCAGGCGCTTGAGGAATTGGACCTCCCACTGATCAACGACCCCGATGCTCCTCGGACGGTCGCTGAAAAGACGCGCATGGAGCAGCAGCAAACCACGGAACCGGAAGTGACCGAAATGGCGGTCGCTCGCGGACTCATCGAGCCTGAAACGCCGATGTCGTCCCGTGACCCGATCCGTATGTATCTCAGCCAGATGGGAAACATCCCGCTGCTGACACGCGAAGATGAGATCTTCCTCGCCAAGCAAATTGAAATCACACGAAAGCGATACCGTCGGACGTTGATGGAATCGGATTTCGCACTCAACACAGCTGTTGAGATTCTTGATCAGGTGCATTCGGGAGAACTCCCGTTCGAGCGTACGCTTCGAACATCTGACACTGAGAACACCAAGAAAGAACAGATTCTGGGGCGTATGCCGATCAATCTGCCAACGCTGAAGCAGCTGCTGGCAGAGAACGAAGCTGACTTCGAGCTGATGCGAGCAGAGGGAACTTCCGCTGAGGAAATCGCCGAAGCACGCGAGCGAATGGTGATTCGCCGCCGAAAAATGTGTTCACTGGCCGAAGAGCTTTCTGTGCGAACCCATCGACTGCAACCGGTCTACAAGCGGATGCAGCAGATCGGTGATCGCATGAACGAACTGGTCCGCGACATCAAGATGCTTCGTCGTCGTCCATCGGCGGCCAGCGAAGTCGAGATGATGCAGCGTGAACTTGCTGAGTTCGTCGAAATGACTCGCGAAACGCCAGCTGAATTCAAAGCTCGGCTTGGAAAGATCAAGCATCGCTTCGATGCCTGGACACACGCCAAGCAGCAGCTCTCCGGTGGAAACCTGCGACTGGTTGTCTCCATCGCCAAGAAATATCGTAACCGTGGTTTGAGCTTCCTGGATTTGATCCAGGAAGGTAACGCCGGTTTGATGCGTGGTGTTGAAAAGTACGAATACCGCCGCGGTTATAAGTTCTCGACTTACGCGACATGGTGGATTCGACAGGCGATCACACGAGCTGTCGCCGATCACGCTCGTACAATTCGAATTCCTGTCCACATGTTCCAGAGTATTTCGACTCTGAAGGCGAAGAGCGAACAGATCCGTCAGGAAACTGGTCGTGAGCCGACGACCGAAGAGCTTGCAGAAGCTGTTGGTCTTTCCGTTGAGGAAACGGAACGGATCATGAAGACCTGGAAGCACCCGATCAGTCTCGATACTCCAGTCGGGGAAAGCGAAGACTCCAGCTACGGTGATTTCCTTCAGGATGGTAGTGAAAACACTCCTGCCGATTCAGCAATGCACCAGATGCTGCGGGACAAAATCAACCATGTGTTGAAAAGTCTGACCTATCGTGAGCGGGAAATCATTAAGCTCCGCTACGGTCTCGGCGATGGTTACAGCTACACACTCGAAGAAACCGGTCGAATCTTCAAAGTGACCCGCGAGAGAATTCGACAGATCGAATCGAAAGCATTGCGGAAGCTGCAGCATCAAACTCGTGCCGAGCACCTGCGTGGGTTCGTCGAGTCGCTCTACAACGGCGAAAGCGATGAATTGCCAGCGGTTGAGTCGGAAGAGTCGGTTCCAGTGTAAGTGGCTGATTCGCGACTTCGGCTGAGGTGATCAGAACCGAGTTTCACATTGTCCGGCGATCCGCTGGAGTGGCACTCATTCACTTGTGATCGTTGTCGAAGTGTGAGCGAAATCTGAAACGGGGCAATGAATTCGTCCCGGAATCAGGTTTCCTCTCCGGCCGAAAATCGCGTTCGTGAACACCCTAAACCCGCCGAATAGCCTCGGCGGGTTTTTTATGGGAAATTCATTCAAAGCACATTTGCCGGAGCTGCGGACGAATCGAGTCACAAACTGTTGTGGTTCAATGCCGGTTTCGCAACAATACCGGCTTCTCTGGGAGTGCCTCATTTGATTCCCGGGGGAATTCCGCGTCTTCTCTCTGGTTTCTCTGTGTCTTCGGGGTGAAGCTTCTTTCGAACGAATCGTGCAACGTTGGTTGTAGTTCGCGAGGCGGAAGGATGGAGTTGATTGCTGATGCCTGGGAGTCTCGCACACTCGTTCGCTACGTAGTTTGTTTTCTCTGCGTAGAGAGTTGAATCAAAGGCGTCGATCGATTGAGGGAGACGGAGTTCGAAGTCATCGGTCGATTGTTTTGGCGAAATGGGTGCGATTTTCCGAAAGCAATCGAGAACGTTTCCCTGAGAAACTGACTCGGAAATCAATCAAATTGCGGGAGAGCTACGGGCTCCTGAAGGAACCAATTGACGATGGCGTGTGGCCATCGATTGAATTCGTAGAAAACCCGAACGGGTTGCATACACAAACTATTGAATGTCCACGGATCGAGGAGGATTTCGGAGATGGCCGAAGTCACAGCTGCTGCAGTCAAAGCACTGCGGGAAAAAACTGACCTGCCAATGATGGATTGCAAAAAGGCTCTCGTGGAGGCCGGAGGCGATGAAGATAAGGCAATCGCGATCCTCCGAGAGCAATTCGAGAAGGTCATGGTCAAGCGGGCGGACAACGAAACCGCCGAAGGTCGTATCTTTACTCTCGTCAGCGAAGATGGCTCACAGGCTGTCGCTGTTGCCATGCTTTGCGAATCAGCACCAGTTGCTGGCAGCGAAGGACTGGCTGAAATCGGAAACGCAGCTGCAGCTCAGTTGATGAACGGGCCAGGTGCGGACTCGGGAGAAGCACTGCTCGAGCAGGACAACCCTGCCGGCGGAACTCTTAAAGAACTGTACGAAACAACGATCAACAAGATCCGCGAAAAAATCGTCGTCGGTCAGGTCGCCCGCGTTCCTGGACCAGTTGGTGTTTACGTTCACCACGACGGAAAGACCGCCGTTCTGTTTCAGGCAGAAGGCGAAGCAAAAGATCCTGCCGTTCTGCGTGACATCGCTATGCACATCGCAGCGATGCGGCCCGTCGTCACACTGGTCGAAGAACTCGATCCAGCCGTGGTCGAAGTGGAACGTGCTCGCCTGACAGAAGAAGCCAAGGCTTCCGGAAAACCTGAAAACATCATCGAGAAAATCGTTGATGGTCGAATGAAGGTCTTCTACCGCGACGAAGCAGGTGTTCTGACCGAACAGCCTTTCGCGAAAGACGACAGCAAGTCTGTCGGTCAAATCCTGGCGGAAAACGGTTTGAAAGCCAAGGGTTTCACTCTGATTGCAATCGGTTCCTAGTGAGCTGAAGTCCGGCTGGCACAATCGCTCAGCAGGTATTGAAAAGCCGAAAAGAACGTCTGGTTTTTGTCAGCATAAACCAGACGTTCTTTCATTTGATCGTTGGCTTTTCAATCAAGCGAACTCTGAAAAGAAAATCTGAGTGAGCGCATCGGAACGCTGAAAATGGGCTGAAGTTGTTGATGAGTTCGATTGCGTTCGAACAATGTTCGAAAAGGAGAGGTTGGATGGACGAGTTTGTTGCAGTCGCGAAGACTGGTGAGATTCCTGATGGGGAAGGGCGGACCTATCCGGTGAATGGAAAGCTGATCGCGATCTTCAATGTGAGCGGAGAATACCTCGCGATCAACGATCTTTGTCCTCACATGGGTGCATCGCTTTCAGCGGGCTACGTCGAAGATGGTCAGGTGAGTTGCCCGTGGCATGCCTGGCGATTTCGCCTTGAAGATGGGAAATGGATGGACAATCCAAAGTCCGACATCAAGACAGACTGCTACGAAGTGAAGGTCGAAGAGGCCGACATTCTCGTTCGTGTTCCGATCAAGGAAGCACCTTCAGAAGAGAGTGACCCAGTCCGCTGAAGTGGCGAACGAGTTCGCAAGAGAGTTTATGACTCGGCCCGGCTGTCGTTGAAAGAGGCGACTGCTGTATCAACGTCGGGGTAAATGGGCCAAACGGAGGTCAGGTTGGTGACCTGCAGAACCTCGAGGCAATAGGGGCGAAGCCCACTCAGTGCAAATCGTCCACCGTCGACTGCTTTGATTCGATTCCACATGCGAAACAGCGTTTCGATGAAGGACGACCCGAAGAAGTCGATATGCTGCATATCGACGACCACTTGCGGGGGAATGCTGACTGTGTAATCGAGGAGCTTCTGGCTGATTTCTTCGAGTGCATCCTCGGAGATGCTGACATCGTCAATTCCAATGACGAGCACCTGAACTCCGTCAATGTCACGATGGGTCACCGGGATGGACATGGTAATTGATCCGACAGAGCTGAAGAGGTTGGCACCGCAGAACTCACAAGGGAGTTCTCAATTGCATGTTAATGCGCGGGAGCAGGTTGTCAAAGTCTCGGCATTCCAATAGCTTCCGAGAATTGCAGGGCGGATTGGGATTTCGCAAGGAGATTGTGCCGGTCCCTTCCATCAGTTTCGTGAATCCAATGTGGCGATGAGTCGCCGCTGAGAAGCACTGCGCCCGACATTGAAGTGCCTCGTCGACAAGTGAGCGAGTTGATGTTGTCAGTCAGACTGCTCGCAATGCCGCTGCCTGGGTGCGAAACAACTGAAGAAAACGTGCAAGTTCAGAATACTTGCATAAGAAAAGAGAGGGTGAGCAACGGGATTTGAACCCGCGACCTCCTGAACCACAATCAGGCGCTCTAACCAACTGAGCTATGCCCACCACATGGTCAACCAGTAACTGGTTGGGAGACACGCAGGTTATCCAAGAGTTCGTTTCGAAACAAGAGTCCGATGCCAGAATACGAAGCAGCCTTTCAGGAGTTTTTAAATGAGTTTCTAACTCCTCATCGCAGACAGCGGATTGCAGAGGTTCTCGATCAACGGATCGCATCGATTGCATTGATGTTGTTTGATGTCTATCAGAGTCACAATGCGAGTGCCGTGTTGCGAAGCTGCGATGCGTTCGGGATTCAGGATGTCTTTGTCGTGGAGCAGGAAAAGGAGTTCTCTCCAAATCGAGATATCGCACGGGGATCCGATCGTTGGTTGACGATCCAACGCGATTCGGGACCAGGAGCATTGGATCGATCGCTGGAATGTCTCGATCAAAAGGGCTTTCAGGTGGTCGCGATGGTTCCGGAATCGGCCGGAAGTCAAACTGTCGCTTCACTTCCAGTGGAAGAGAATCTCGTGCTCGCATTCGGAACCGAGAAGACCGGGCTCCCGGATGAGGTGATCGAAGGGGCGGCGTATCGGGCTCATCTGCCGATGTATGGCTTTGTTGAAAGCTACAACGTGTCGGTGGCAGCAGCACTGGCAATGCAGGAACTGACTGCGAAAGTTCGCAGCTCTAGCCCAGGTTGGGGAATTTCTCCGGAACGACGACGTCAACTTATGCTGAGCTGGACTAAGAAATCGATTCCGAATGTGACTGCGATCGAAAGACGATTTCGAGCGTCTTGGAAGCAAAGTGTCATCGATTGAGCGGCATTTCCGTTCCGAATGCATCAACGCCTGTCAATTCTCCGGGTCTCGGTTTCGAGAGATTGTCGATTGTGCTTGCCGATGCGTGTTGTCGAAGGGGATCATTGGGTCTATCGTCAAGTAGCCTGATTCCCTGCTGATGTTGCTGCGGAGATGAGTTGATGCTGTCGCAGACTGTTGAGTATGCCTTGCGAGCGGTCGTCTATCTGGCGTCTGTCGCTCCGCAGGGAAAAACCACTTCGCAGATCGCTGAAGCAACGAAAGTCCCGCAGGCGTATCTCTCGAAAGTCATGCAGGGGCTTCGCGGCGAGGGGATTCTCAATTCTCAACGTGGAGTCGGTGGCGGAATTTCACTCGCGATTCCCCCCGAGACGCTGACAATTCTTGATGTCGTCAATGCTGTCGAACCGATCGGACGGATCAAGACATGTCCGCTGGGACTCCCTTCACACGGGGAACACCTGTGTCCGCTGCATTCTCGGATGGATCAGGCATTTGAGGTCATGGAAGAAGCTTTCCGAAAGACCACACTGGCTGAGATCCTTGCCGATCCCAACCCCAGCATTCCGCTTGTGAATTCAGTGCTCCCGGGCACTGGTACTTTCTCTCCTGATGAGGGTGAGTAACCAAGCATCGAGGACGGGGCACTCAACGAGTTCATATTATTTCTTGTTGATTGGTGCGAAACTCGGAGTTGGATTCTAAAATGAGCCCATGTGAATTTCTCCCACATGCTCAGAGGAAAACTCCGTGATGCGTGATCGTTGTATTGATTTAGCCATCTTCTTCGCTTTCGTGGCTGCTGCCGTTTTGCCACAACAGGCGATAGCTGAAGTGGACTATTCCACGGAGATCGCGCCGATCTTTCAAAAGTATTGTGCAGGATGCCATAACGATGCAGACCGCGAGGGCGAGTTCTCTGCGGAGTCGTTTCGCTCCATGAG
Source organism: Thalassoglobus sp. JC818 (assembly GCF_040717535.1). NCBI lineage: Bacteria > Pseudomonadati > Planctomycetota > Planctomycetia > Planctomycetales > Planctomycetaceae > Thalassoglobus > Thalassoglobus sp. JC818. Next base: position 268,252 of record NZ_JBFEFI010000004.1, on the reverse strand, counting down.
TGAAGGTGTCGAGGATCGGCCAGCATTTCTGGCAGGCGATCCTCAATCCAGCCTCGTTTTCCGGCTGATTTCCGGAGCTGATGAGCCGAAGATGCCGCCTGAAGATGAACCTGCACCCACTGCTGAGGAAGTTGAAAAGATTCGGCTTTGGCTCGAAGAGGGAGCACGCGGTCCGGAAGGAGAAGAACCGGATCGTATGACGCTCAAGACACCTGACGTTCCTTCACGAACTGAATTGAAGCCGATCACCGCGGTTGATTGGTCGATGACCGGGGATGCTCTGGCGATTGCCCGATTCGGAAATGTCGAGATGCAGCGACAGCTTCGAACGCGAGATGTTGAAACCGGAAAGAAGAAACAACACTGGCATTCCGTGTCTCAGTTGTCAGATCTGAACGGGAAAGTCAGTTCGGTTCATTTCTGTCTGGGTGGCGGAAAACTGGTCACTGCTTCGGGTGTCGCTGGCTTGGGTGGTGTCGCGACGCTGTGGGAATGGCCTCTCGGGAGGAAAGTGCTCGAGGTCCAAGGGCATCGCGACTTGATCTACGACGCCGAAGTCTCGCCCGATGGAACGCTGCTCGCCACTTGCAGCTACGACAAAGACATCATTCTCTGGGATATCAAAACCGGAAAGCCAGTTCGGACATTGTCGGGACATAATGGGGCTGTCTATGACATCGCATTCAGCCCGGACGGAACGACTCTCGCGAGTGCCAGTGCGGATGCAACTTGCAAAGTCTGGCGAGTTCGAGACGGTGCTCGATTGGATACTCTCGGTCAGCCATTACGAGAACAGTATTGCGTTGCGTTTTCTCCCGATGGAAATCACATCGCAGCTGCCGGGGCGGACAATCGAATTCGCGTCTGGAAGTTCGTTTCTCGATCAGAAGCCAGGATCAATCCGATCGTCTATGCACGATTTGCTCACGAGGGTCCGATCGTTCAACTGCAATATACTGCAGATGGCCAGTCACTCGTCTCAGTTTCTGATGATCGGTCAATCAAAGTTTGGGAAACCGCTGGGCTGACGGAAACACAAGTCCTCGAAAACCAACCCGAAGTGGCGATGGCTCTGTCGATCTCCCCGAACGGAGATGAATTTGTCGTTGGCCGCATGGATGGAACGCTCGACTTCTATCCGATCAAGAAAAACTCGAAGCGAGGATCACGCGTCAAAGAGCAGGTTGCGATTGAAATTCGTCCAAAGGTCAACGAAGACAAGCCATCTTCGACTGTCGCTGAAGTTGAGCCGAATCAATCGGTTGAGTCAGCACAGGATGTTTCACTCCCTGTCACGATTACAGGATTGATCCATGCAGAGGGAGCAGCCGACGAAGACTGCTTCCGATTCTCTGCAGAAGAAGGTGAAGAGTGGGTCTTTGAGGTCGATGCTGCCCGGTCGAAATCGATGCTCGATTCGATCATCGACATTCGCGATGAGTCCGGGAAACCGGTTGAGCGAGTCCTGCTGCAAGCGGTCCGCGACAGCTACTTTACATTCCGAGGGAAAACGGCGGACCAGTCGAATGACTTCCGTGTCTTCAATTGGGATGAGATGACGCTCAATGAATACCTGTATGCCAACGGCGAGGTCGTCAAGCTGTGGCTTTACCCGCGAGGTCCGGACTCAGGCTACGATGTTTATCCGGGGAGCGGAAATCGTTGGGGATACTTCGACACGACTCCGCTTGCGCACGCCCTCGGCGAGCCATGTTACATCGTCCGACCGTATCCGCCCGGAAGTGAAATCATTCCCAACGGGCTTCCGATTTTTACCGTCAATTATGAGAACGACGACGAAGCAAGACGTCAGCTCGGCAAAGACTCTCGACTCTTTTTCGTCGCTCCGAAAACCGGTCAGTACGTGTTGAGAATTCGTGATGTCCGGGGAATGTCGGGCGAGAATTATCATTATAAGTTGATCGCGCGGTCTCGAACTCCTGATTTCAAAACGCAGCTCGTCGATCGCAAGCTGAATGTGCCTTCCGGAGGTGCAGCGGAGTTCCGAATCAAAGTCGACCGGCTCGACAATTTTGATGGAGAAATCACTGTCGACGTCGCTGGCCTTCCTGAAAGATTCCGCAGTTCGCTTCCAGTAACGATCGAAGAAGAGCAGATCGAAGCTCAAGCTGTTTTGATCGCAGATCCCGGAGCGGAGAAATTGACTGAGGAAGAACTGTCTCGGATTGAGTTCACCGCGACCGCGAACATCCGTGGCGAAATCGTTCGTCATTCGGTTGATGGATTCGACGAAGTTTCCGTGGAAGCAGCTCCGAAACTCCATCTCGCGATCGGACCTGCCGATGGAGGTGCTCAACCTGTAGCGACCAGCGATTCCGGAATTCTTGAGTTCGAAATTCGTCCGGGCGAAACCATCATGCTTGAGGTGCAAGCTGAACGGAATGAATACGACGGACTCATTTCCTTCGGAAACGAAGACTCCGGTCGGAATCTCTCGCACGGCCTCTACGTGGACAACATTGGCCTGAACGGACTTTTGCTGCTGGAGAATCAGAGTCAGAGAGAGTTCTTCATCACCGCCGATGATTGGGTGCAGCCGCAGACTCGATTATTCCACTTGCGAACAGGCAACGCTGGCGGACACGCGACGCTGCCGGTCCGTCTCAAAATTCTGCCAGATTCTCCCGGAGCTGAGACGGGAGCGGAATAGAATACACCGATTAGACGCATCACTCACCAGGCAATGGAGTTCGGGTGAGGCAAAATGTCTGCCGCAATCACTCAGGTGTTGACCGATCTGTTGGTGCGGTCTAGAGTTGCGAAAATGCACTTCCAAAATGCAAATTACATCGAAAATGTGAACGGATTTTGCTCCGAATCATGCTCGATGTGCAGCGATGCACCTCACTTCAAGAGGTAATTGCTGGCCGGAATATTTTCGTACAGACAAATTCCGGCTGAATTTCGCTGCGATCTAATTGAGTAAGAGAAGAGCAACGAACCACTTCCCAAGGATGTTGAGCTGATGACCTCGCTCCCACCAGAAAAAGAATCGTCGGAACAAAACAAAAAGACCAAGGGTGAAAAGCCTTCCGGTCCAACTTTCTGGTATCTGCTGATCGGCCTGATCGTAGCGATTCTGCTTTGGTCGTGGGTCAACGAGAATGGTCACGCCAACGAATTGACCTTCGGCAAGTTCGTACGTGGACTGAAATCCGGCGAGTTCAATTCCCAGAACGTCCATGAACTGCGACTTGGATTGGAATACATCACTTTCCAGGATCAGCCCAAATCAAAGTCAACGGACGAAGAGACAGCTTCAGCTGAGTCGCAGGATTCACCGACCGAGGAGTCCAGCTCTGCAGCGGAAGAGTCATCTTCTCATGCCGAAACCGTAGCGAGTGCGGCAGACTCTGAAGAAACTGCCGAAGCGATGAAACGCTACCGGATTCCAGTCGGAGGGATCTCGCCTCAGGATCTGGATAAGCTGACTGATTTGCTCGAAGAGTCTGGTATCGATTTCACAGGAACTTCTCCACAGACTGAGTGGGGGACGATCTTCTCCATCATGCTGATGGCTGCGGTTGTGCTCATCTTTATCGTCTTTCTGCGACGTATGGGTGGCCCCGGACAAGCCATGTCATTCGGTCGAAGTCGCGGTCGCTTGATGGCTGAAGATGACGTGAAAGTTACTTTCGACGATGTGGCTGGGATCGACGAAGCGGTCGAAGAGCTCAGAGAAGTGGTTGAGTTTCTGCGAACGCCCGGCAAATATCAGGCACTCGGCGGTCGAATTCCGCGCGGAGTTCTACTCGTCGGTCCGCCGGGTACGGGAAAGACGCTGCTCGCGAAAGCTGTCGCTGGTGAAGCTGGTGTTCCGTTCTTCAGTCTCTCCGGTTCAGACTTTGTGGAGATGTTTGTCGGTGTCGGAGCAGCTCGAGTTCGAGACATGTTCGCACAAGCAGTTCAGAAGTCTCCAAGCATTATTTTCATCGATGAATTAGATGCTCTCGGAAAAACCCGCGGAAGCGGGATGCCCGGCGGGCACGACGAACGAGAACAAACTCTCAACGCATTGCTCGTTGAGATGGATGGCTTCTCCTCCGATCAGAGTGTGATCGTGATGGGAGCGACAAATCGTCCAGAAACACTCGACCCAGCCCTCATGCGACCGGGCCGATTCGACAGGCATGTTCTCGTCGATCGGGCTGACTATAAAGGTCGTGAGAAGATCCTGCAGGTGCATGCTCAGAAAATTAAGATGGACGATGATGTCGATCTGAAACGCATCGCGAAACTGACTCCGGGATTCGTCGGAGCTGATTTAGCCAATCTGGTCAACGAAGCTGCCTTGCTCGCAGCCCGAGCGAATAAATCTGCCGTTTCAATGGTCGAGTTTGAAGAAGGCATTGAACGCGTCGTGGCAGGTCTCGAAAAGTCGTCGAGACTGATTCAAGAAGACGAAAAACTACGGGTCGCGTATCACGAATGTGGACACGCTCTGGTTGCTTCATCGCTGCCGCAGACCGATCCAGTTCACAAGATTTCGATCATTCCTCGTGGATTTGGAGCGTTGGGGTACATGCTCCAGCGACCGGAAGACGATCGTCATCTCGTCACTCAAACGGAGCTTGAAAACCGAATTTGCGTCGCGCTGGGAGGGATCGCGGCTGAGGAGCTGTTCTTCGATGAAACATCATCTGGCCCGCAGAACGATCTCGAACAAAGTACATCCATGGCCCGCAGAATGGTCATGGAGTTTGGGATGAGTCCCAAGCTGGGACGCGTCAATTACCGAGAGTCCAAACGCTCGCCGTTCCTGCAAGGCGTGTCGCAATCGAGTGCGGAGTTCGCTCACAGCGAGCAAACTTTGCGAGAGATTGATCTGGAAGTACGCCGGATCATCGACGAAGCAATGGAGACGGCGAGGGAGATTGTCCGGAGCCAGAAGAACGTCCTCGAAGAAATGACGCAAGAGCTTCTCAAGAAGGAAGTCATGAATTCGGACGAGCTGAAAGAAATTCTCGATCGCTACAAGACCGGCCCGCAACTCAAGCCTGGCACATCAGTCGCCAAGAGATCAGGGGACGCTCCAGCTTCTGGGGAGGAATCTTCTGAAACCAGAAAACAGGGAACGGACGAGTAACTCACGTCCGCCGGCTGCAGTGTTTTAGGTCAGTTTGCTTACTGACTCGATTCGTTCTCAGGTGGTGTCAGTAACTCCTGCGGGTAATGGACTTGGGCCAAATAGAGCCCGCAGGCCGGTGCAGTTGCTCCGGCGATTTTTCTGTCCTGTGCATTGAGGATGTCGAGGAGATTTTCCTTGGTCCACGTCCCTCGACCGATGTTGACGAGGGTCCCGGTAATTGTGCGGACCATGTTGTAAAGAAAACCATCCGCTTCAATTTCAAGGCTGATGAAATCTCCAGTGGCTTCATTCGTGGTCCGATTCGATGCAGAGATTTCGTTCGATTCTGTCTCGTTCGAATTCAATGCAGACCAGAGATTCCAGTCGGAGTGCCGTCGGAGGGAGATGGCACGGACGGTTCGTACGCTGGTCGCCTTGTTCGGCCAGTGAGATTCAAAGCTTCGAAAATCGTGTGTCCCCACGAGAACCTGAGCCGCTTCGTGCATCGCGGTTTCATCGAGAGACTGAGCGATTCTCCACACAAATTTCCGCCAGAACGGGTGTTCGACAACGCTGTTGTGAATGACGTAACGATAGCGTTTTGACACAGCGGAAAATGTGGCATGAAATTCATCAGCAACCTGGTCCGACTCCAGAATGACGACATCCTCGGGAAGGTGAGACTGCAAAGCGGGCCGCCAACGGTGGGGAGGGATGTTGAAGTTGCTTCGGAAACTCGCTATCTGCCCCAGGGCATGCACTCCTGAATCAGTCCGACCTGCACAGAGCACGCTAATCGCTTCGCCGGTCAGCTTGTGAATCGCTGCTTCGATCACACCCTGCACGGTGGTTTCGTTGGGCTGAACTTGCCATCCGCTGTAGTTGGTTCCATCGTAGGCAATGCGAAGTCGAATCGTCGGCATAAAAGCGTTCGTCGTGCGAGACGGTCATGAGCTGAGTTTCTGAAGTCGCTGCAAGATACTCTTTCAGGAGCACTCGATTGAACCCTCGGGTTCAGGATTCCGCTCGGTTTGTTCTTTCCTGTGGTTTGTCAGGTGGTGTGAACCATGAGACAAAATTACCGTATCACCTCTTGACGAATAATACTCGACATGTAAACTATCGTCGTGCGAAGTGATTTTAGAAGTCTTGGTGTGATGTCTGGAAAACTGCAAAGCGAATTGAAGAAACGCAACCCATTCGACCTGCCCGAGCAGGAAGCGATGCTGAATCTGTTACGTACGAACGACCAGTTCGAGAATCGGTTCGGCCGTCTCTTTCGGAAGTTTGGGCTGACAGCTTCTCAGTACAATGTGTTGCGCATCCTTCGCGGTGAAGGGGATCCGATGCCATGCCTGGAAGTCGCCAATCGCATGATTCAAGTTGTCCCAGCGATCACGGGACTGATTGATCGGTTAGAGAAAGCGGAATTGGTCACTCGAGACCGGTGCGAAAAAGATCGGCGGGTGATTTACATCGCCTTGACTGAGAAAGCCGAGAAACTTCTTGAAGAGATGGATGAGCCAGTCATGGAATTGCATCGAACATTGCTCGGGCACATGACGAAGAAAGAGCTGACTGAATTGACTCGCCTTCTCGAGAAGTGTCGGTCGAGCCTCGAAGAGGATGTGTGACGCAAATGGAAACTTAAGTTGCCCACGAAGAGCGATCTTCTGAAGTGGGGTGACTCGCCTTTGTGAAGTGGTAAGGCGAGGCGTGATGTGGTTCAAAGGTCTTCTGTTTTTTTACTCAAGTAGTTGACATGTAAATTGTTGACTAGTGATTAAGGGAGAGTGAAGATGAGGTTCGAAGGAAAAGTCGTCGTGGTCACCGGAGGCACATCCGGGATTGGCCGGGAATCTGTGATTCAATTTGCCAGCGAAGGGGCCAAAGTCGTCTTCGGTGGAAGACGTCAAAGCGAAGGCGATGAGATCGTCGGCGAAGTGACAAAGGCGGGTGGAACTGCTGTCTTCGTGAAGACAGACGTAACCAATGAAGCCGAAGTCAAAGCTCTCATTGACACGGCTGTCGAGAAGTTTGGAAAGCTGGACGTCGCGTTCAACAACGCGGGCGTCGAACACACCGGTGCTGTGAACGAATTCCTCGAAGAAGAGTACCGGAAAACATTTGATGTGAATGTGCTCGGCGTTTTTCTCAGCCAGAAGTATGAGATCCCTGCGATGCTGAAATCCGGCGGCGGAGTGATCATCAATACGTCCAGTGTTCTGGGACATGTGGGAATCCCCGGAACTGCAATCTACACGGCAAGCAAGCACGCAGTTGAGGGGATCACCAGAGCGACTGCTCTCGAGTATGCCCAGCAGGGAATTCGAGTGAATTCCGTCGCGCCGGGACCGATTGAAACCGCTATGGTCGATCGCTTCGCTGGAGAACCTGGCTCGGAAGGTCGAAAAGGGATGGAGTCGTTTGTCCCAGTTGGACGACTCGGATTGGTTCGCGAAGTCGCCAAGGCTGTGCTCTATCTCGCTTCGGACGATGCATCGTTCACGACGGGAGCATCGCTTCCAGTCGACGGGGCAATCCTCGCTGGCTGATTGTGAACTTGTTTCGCACACAAACTTGAATGGTGCCTTGCCGAGTGCAAACCACTCGGCAAAGACTCTGAGTGTCGCGTGGGTGAACTTTCAACAACAGATTAATGGTGTGGAGGGAGTGCTATGTTAACTGTCCGCAAAGCCAATGATCGTGGAAGTGCTGATCACGGGTGGCTGAAGACTTCACATACGTTTTCGTTTTCAACCTATCACGATCCGAAGCACATTCACTTCCGAACGCTGCGTGTTATGAATGAAGACTGGGTGGCTCCTGGTGAAGGGTTTGGTACGCATCCTCATAAGGATATGGAGATCGTGACCTACGTGCTCGAGGGAGCACTCGAACACCGTGACTCGATGGGGAACGGCGAAATTCTGCGGCCTGGTGAGTTTCAGAGAATGACCGCCGGAACCGGGATTACGCACAGCGAATTCAATCCCTCAAGTGACGAACCGGTCCATCTTTATCAAATCTGGATCTTTCCTGAAGAGAAAGGTCTCGAGCCGAGCTACGAACAAAAGTCGTTCGACGATGAGTTGATGAGAAACCAACTGCTTCGGGTTGCGTCTCGTTCACAGCAGGGAGGCTCTTTGAAGATTCATCAGGATGCCGAAATCTTTCTCTCGCGACTCGATCCCGGACAGAGCGTGGAACATCCAATCGCCCCGGGACGCCATGCGTGGCTTCAAGTCTTGAGAGGAAGCGTTTCGCTCACCGGTGAAGAGCTGGAAGCTGGAGATGGCGTCGCTGTCAGTGATGAAGCGTCTCTGGCCATTCACTCGTCTGATTCGTCAGAAATTCTGCTCTTCGATCTCGCTTAACTTTTTTACTACTTCCAATCTGAAAGTGATTCTAGTCATGTCATTTCCAAACCTTTTCTCTTCGTTTCAACTTCGTGATCTCACAGTCAAAAACCGAATCGCGATGGCTCCGATGACCAGAGGACGCTCCGGTGTAGAACGAATTCCGAATGAGTTAATGGCTGAATATTATCGACAGCGAAGCGACGCGGGATTAATTATCACCGAAGCGACCGTTGTCTCTGAGCAGGGAATTGGATGGAATGAAACGCCAGGGATCTATACCGATGAGATGAGAGATGGTTGGAAGTTGATTACAGATGCCATCCACGAAGTCGACGGGAAAGTGTTTCTTCAACTTTGGCACTGCGGACGAGCGTCTCACAGCACGTTCCACAACGGCGAACGAGCGGTCTCTGCCTCCGCGAATGCGATTGATGAAGAATACATCCACACACCTGAAGGAAAGCTGCCGCACGAAGTTCCGAGAGCATTGGAAACCGATGAGATTCCAATGATCGTCGACGACTATGCTGATGCGACACGCCGTGCTGCCGAAGCGGGATTCGACGGTGTCGAGATTCATGCTGCGAACGGCTACCTGATCAATCAGTTTCTGGAGTCAAAAACGAACCAGAGAGATGATCGATACGGTGGAAGTATTGAAAACCGTTACCGTTTCCTCGGTGAAATCGTCGATGCAACAACTTCGGTCTGGTCGCCGGAACGGGTAGCAGTCCGACTTTCGCCGAATGGAGTGTTTAACGGAATGGGTTCACCCGAATATCGTGAACTCTACACATATGCTGCCCAACAACTCGATCGATATGGGCTTGCCTACCTCCATGTGATGGATGGCTTGGCCTTTGGATTTCATGAGCTTGGTAGCCCGATGACCCTCGAGGAGTTCCGCAACATCTTCCGTGGACCACTGATGGGGAACTGTGGCTACGATGCTGAGACCGCCGAAGCCCAAATTGAAAGTGGGAACGCCGACCTCATTGCGATCGGTCGACCGTTCCTCAGCAATCCAGATTATGTCGAGAGGATTAAAAACGGCTGGCCGCTGGCGGAACCTGCTGACCAGACCGTTTGGAGTTCACCTACGGGAGCAGAGGGATATACTGACTTCCCTGCCTACCAGCCAGTTGGTGTATAGACCGACATGGCGATGACTTCTAAGTTTTATGAAGTCGATCCCATACTTGGTTGCCACGGTCTTCGAGCATTTGTTCTCGTTAGAATGTTATTGCCACGGGACTGTTCCATATCGTTGAATTTCCTGTCTGAGAGCGGCACTGAGTTCGTTAAAGATTCTCGGTGCCTTCTCAGCCAGGTTGTTTTGTTCTTGGGAGTCGTTTTCAAGGTTGTAGAGTTCGAGAGGTTCGAACGGGCTGTTTTGAAGCAGTTTCCAGTTTCCTCGTCGGACAGCTTCGATCGTCTTACCACCGTAGCGGTTGCCCCCTTCCCGGCGTCGGAAGAACCAGAGATCTCGCAACTCTGATTGATCATTCCCGAGACACGTTGGCAGAAAACTAGCTGCATCGAGGTTCCAGCTTTTCTCCACTTCAATCCCGGCCGCTTCGCAAGCTGTCGGGAAAATGTCCATCGTGAGAACGCGAAAGTCGGAAACTGTTCCGGGTGGAATTTGGCCGACCCAACGAACTCCGGCGGGAATCTTGATTCCCCCTTCGTACACACTTTGCTTTCCATCTCGAAGCGGTCCGTTATTCGCACCGACGTTGAGTTGCCCCCCATTGTCGGATGTAAAGAAAATAAGAGTGTTTTCGGCTTCTCCAGCTTCGTCCAGACGGCTGAGAACTTGACCAATTCCGTCGTCGAGATGTTCAATCAACGCCACGAGTTTTGCACGACTCTCATCAATGTTCGGTTCACGTGCCTGCACACGCTTCAACCAATCTTCTCTCGGTTGAATCGGAGTATGTGGAGCATTGTAAGCCAGGTAGAGGAAGAATGGGCTGTCTTGTTTTGATTGCTCGTCGATGTAATTGCAGGCCCATGTTGTAAACAGGTCGGTCGCGTGTCCGTCGGGATCGATTGTCTCGTCGTTGAGTCGCATGTAATTTTGTTCGTGACGGCGATGGTGGTAATAGTCGTCCATCATGTCTCCCAGAAAGCCGTGGAACAGATCGAATCCACGATCATTAGGGCGGTCAGGGGCTTCAAGTCCGAGGTGCCACTTCCCAATACAAGCTGTGTTGTAACCTGCTTGTTTTAGAACTGTGGGTAGGAGGACAGCATGATCGACGAGATTTCCCCAACTGTTGTCAGCATGAGTTCGAATCACTCCGGGGACGCCGACGAGATCCTGGTACTTTCCGGTTAGGATGGCTGCGCGTGTCGGCGAACAGACCGGGCAGTTGGCATAGAACTCAGTGAATCGCATTCCCTCACTGAAGAATTTGTCCAGATGAGGAGATTGAAGATCTGTCGCTCCGTAAGAGCTGAGGTCTCCATAGCCGAGGTCATCGACGACAACAATGATGATGTTCGGTGCTGTGGCCAAGGCGGCATCAAAGGACGTGAGGCAAAGAATCATCAGGCTGAGTCGAGGCAACAAAGCTGAAAAGCGATTCATTTCTGTCTCCGATGGACGAGTTTGATTTCAAAGGAGGGAGGAGTTGGGGTTGAGTGCTTAACGGTAACGAATCCACATGTCCTGGAACAGTTTGTGAAACGAGTCGACAAGATGGTCGTCGTTCGTGATCACGATGTTTTCCTCGTTGTGATCGGCTGCGGAACGCGTCCAGTTGTAGCTCCCGCAGAGCAAGATCGACTCGTCGAACAATGCAAATTTGTGATGCATGTGATACGGGCTGTTGTCGATCGCGACCTCGATTCCGATTGATGCCAGACGTTCAATGTCCGATCCCGTGTCCGATGACTTTTCGTCGTCGGTGATGATCCTGACAGCGATTCCGCGATTGTGAGTCTCAGCGATGACTTCAGAAATTTCGTCGTCGGTAATCGTAAAAACACAGATGTCGACTGCGTTTCGCGATTGTCTCAGAAGAGATCGAATCCGACTGCGACACCGATTTCCCGGACTGAAGTAAGCCTCTGTCTCGACAACGTGTCCTTTCTCTTCGGCTGGTCTAAGGGTTCGGATGACGTCTTCCAGCCAGTCAATGACCGCACCCTTATCGAGGGCTGTCGGAAGAGTTTCTCGAACCAGATCGAAGGCTTCATGTCGATAGACATCAAGTTCAGTTTGAGCTGGCCGCATGTCTTTAAGCACGCTCTTCAGCGCTTTCCGTTCCCCTCGTGACAGTCGTTGATCATCGAGTGTCTGGGAGAGAATTTCGCGAAATTCTTGTGCAGTCATGTCATTTCTCATCGAGCTGTTTTTTGCGGACACGGCAGCGACGCCATGCTCATACTACATTCGTTTTGCCGAACCGCAGCGTAGCGGAACAGGCTGAAGATCTCTTCTCTGCTTGCAAGTTTGCGTTCACTATGAAAGATTGATGTTCGTTGATGTCAGTCGTTCACGAGGGAACCATGAAGATGAGAAAACCGCTGTTGAATCTGTGTGTGGCGATCGTTCTGAGCACTCTTGTGTCCAGTTCAGTAGAAGCGGAGGATCGTCCCAACATCGTCTTGATTATGTGTGACGACATGGGGTTTTCTGACATCGGATGCTATGGAGGCGAGATTCGGACTCCAAACATCGACCGCCTGGCACGGGAAGGAATGCGATTCACGCAGTTCTACAACAACGCGAAGTGTACGACGACCCGTGCATCACTTGTGACCGGATTGTACCCGCGAAGAACTGGATCGCTCTTAAATTCGGAGATGGTCACGATTCCCGAAGTTCTCGGGAAGTCAGGGTATCACAATGTGCTGAGTGGGAAGTGGCATCTTGGAAGTCGGGCTCCGCATCGGCCATCTGATCGCGGATTTGATAGTTACTATGGTCTCTTAGATGGCTGTTGTAATTTTCACGATCCCTCAATTCCGGACCCTGATTTTAAGGGAGGCAGAGTTCGCTGGTTCGGCGAAGATGACGAGCGGATCACATCGTTTCCTGAAGGATTTTACACGACCGATGCCTTCTCGAACTATGCGTGTGAGGCGATTCAGGAATCTGTTGAAGCAGAGAAGCCCTTCTTTCTGCACGTTTGCTACACAGCCCCTCATTATCCTCTGCATGCCAAGCCTGAAGACATCGCTTACTATCGTGGAAAGTATCTGAATGGCTGGAGCAGCTTGCGACAGCAACGCTACGAGCGGCAGTTGGAGATGGGGCTTCTTGATCCAGCGTGGGAACTGCCTCCGCCAGACCCTGAAGTCGAGGATTGGGACTCTCTAGCCAATCGAGAGTATATGGATCACCTGATGGCGACTTACGCTGCCATGATTGAATGTATGGATCGCGGCATCGGACAGATTCTGGAGACGCTTGAAGATCAGGGTGTCTCGCAGAATACAGTGGTCATGTTTCTCTCTGATAACGGAGGGTGTGCGGAGCTGCCTGGCGGGCTCGATGAAAGCCGCGTCCCCGGAGTTAAGGATTATTATACCTGCGTTGGACCGGGTTGGGCGTATGCACAGAACACTCCGTTTCGTCGATACAAGCAGTGGGTTCACGAAGGGGGAATCTCGACGCCATTCATCGTGCGGTGGCCAGAACGAGTTGCTGAGAATTCATGGTGCCGAGAAGTTGGGCATATCATCGATGTCCTGCCAACCTGCGTCGAACTCGCTGGAGCGGAATATCCTTCGGAATACAACGGCGAGAATATTCATCCTGCGGATGGAATCTCGTTACTTCCGCTTTTTGATGGACAAACACGGACCGGACACGAGCAATTGTGCTGGGAGTGGAACGGAAACCGAGCCATTCGCCGAGGTGACTTGAAGCTCTGCTGGGATAAGAAGGTCCAGGAATGGGAGCTCTACAACATCGTCGATGATCGGACCGAGATGAACGATCTCGCGAGTGCACATCCCGAGCTAGTCGAACAAATGTCTCAGCAATGGTTCGACTGGGCGGACGAGACCGGTGTGCGTCATAAGAAAGACTAAATCCGTCTTGCTCTTGTAGCACTCGTCGGAATTCGTACTGTTCGGTAAGTGCAATGACTGTTGGACCAGCTCGTCGACGTGGTCAAGCGGCGTTGGTGCGTAGTGATTCTCGATATTCAGTTGCCCATGCATCATCTGATTCATATCCCAGATCGATTAGTCGGTCCGTCAGTTCGGGAAACGAATCAAGAAGTTCGGCAATACGATCTCGGTGCTGAGCACCTCGCCAGCGTTCAATCGACTTGGTCTCAAGCGGTCTGACACCGTTGAGCGCTGCCTTATCAAATCCGGCAGGCACGTTTTGATGAAATGAGGTGAACGGCTGAGTGAATTCCAGTCCCGTGTGTGCTGCAATTTGTTGCTGAACGCTGTCAGCATTGGTGACGAGATCTTCGTATTTGATCGTCAGGACGTCTTGTTGATGCGTCTGGCGTGTCCACTCCGTCCAGATGCTTTTCCACCGGTCGACGCTAACGTAATACTCGCCGGGAACATTTTCGTGCATCGATGTCAGCACCGCGCGGGGATCACGTGTGAAGAGCACAAAGCGAGGAGTTGCGGGAAAGCGGTTGTAGCTGGCACGAATCTGATCGAGATCGAAAATGTCGTTCGGGCGTTTTGAGACGACTGTCGGTTCTCGCTTGATCACGTATTTCGTGACACGCAATGCACGTTCTTCTTTTGGAAAAGCCTGAACGTTTTCCGAACACGTCTGAATCATCAACTGACAGAGAGTTGTTCCACTTCTCGGAAAGCCACACATCACGACATGAGTCTTGAATCTCTCGAAGAAAACGCCTCGGTTGGACAGATTCGCAAGCGGAATATTCGCAAGGTTTGTGAACTTCTTGACCAGTCGATGCAAAGGGTTTTGCGACGGTGTGGCAGGGCCTTCGTAGAAAATCGACATGTGTCATTCTCGAATGTATGGACGATGCTTCTCTTCGTCACGTTTGTCGCGAAACGGTTACCTTCGTGCGGTGAGCTGTGAGGTCGCTCTTGGGGGCGATCCGTACTTGTCGGAGTTCGTTTCTTCAGATGAAAGGAGCCATTGCTGATCCGAATCGCTGCCAACTGATGACGGAGTGGCGATAGTAAGTTTTCAGGGGAATTGCTATCAAGAGGAATGTTTTCGGCACGGCAAGCTGTACTCGATGGCAAATCGGGCGGCCTGCACCACGTCATCAGATGGGGAAGAGAATCGCCTGACGCAGAAGTCATGTTGCCCGTTTTCCGTGATTCGCCTACATTCGGATCCGTCGTCTTCTGAGAACTCGTTGCTCTCGATTTGTGGTCAACTTTCAGGTATCGATTGATGTGATCTGAGGACGACACTCAGGATCAAAGTTAGAATTTTGTTGCAGTGAACAGGTGATCTATGGACGGATCGAAAGTGTTTTGCATTGGCTTTCACAAGACCGGGACGACAAGTCTTGCAAATGCTTTGACGTTGCTCGGGTATCGGGTAACCGGCCCTAACGGCGTGAGAGATCCGGAGATCGCACAAAATGTCCATTCGATGGCGTTCGATCTCGCTGAGAAATTCGACGCGTTTCAGGACAATCCGTGGCCGATTCTTTATCGCGAAATGGATCTGCGGTTTCCGGGAAGCAAATTCATTCTGACGCTGAGAGATTCCCAATCGTGGATCAAAAGCCAGGTCAAGCATTTTGGTGAGAAAGAAACACCAATGCGTCGCTGGATTTATGGAGTTGGCTGCCCTGTTGGGAACGAAGAGACCTACATTCAACGCTACGAAAAACACAATCGAGAAGTTCTCGCCCACTTCAAAGATCGTTCGAAAGATTTCATGACCCTCGACCTCAGTCATGGAGACGGCTGGGAGCAGCTTTGCCGCTTCCTCGGAAAAGATGTCCCGGATGTCGAATTCCCTCACGCCAACAAAGCGGCCGATCGCGAAAGAAAGCAGTCGAGTTGGTTTAGAATGTTCCGTCGTTTGAGACTTCGAAAAGCAAGTTAGAAAGCCGGTCAAAAAGAACGCGACGCGCAGCCTCGAGCAAGTTGCTCTTTCCTATGCACTCGCTTGCACTGTTTCACATGTTAAGAGCCTGTGCTTGCTCGTGCGTGATCGTGCACACTGAACAAAAATGCTCTAAAACCAATCGCGAATTTGTCGCCACAGCCCTTTGGGCTCGTGGGATAGCTCGGAGACAAGCTTCAAAAGCTCTCCATAAAGTTCGTTGGCGGTCAGGTATCTGCGGTTCGGGCTCCGATCGAGGCACTTGCGGATCACTGCTTCCAGTCGAGTTGGAATGCTCGGATTAATCGACCGGGGAGTTGGCGGATTCGATGTCGTGATCTGGCGGATCATCTCTGATTTTGAAGTCGAATCAAAAGCTGGTTGAAGCGTACAAAGTTCGTAGAGTGTCGCTCCGAAAGAGTAGATGTCCGTCAGTTCATTCGTGATCCCGTCGAACTGTTCAGGAGCCATGTATCTGAGCGTTCCTGCCACGGGAAAAAACTGGTCGTCGAGAAAGCGTTCTCGTCCCAAAGCGAGTCCAAAATCTGCAACCCAGACGGTTCCAGAACGGTCGAGCAGCAGGTTTCCAGGTTTGATATCGCGATGCAATGTTCCCTGCCGGTGGGCGTAGCGGATGGCATTGACGATTTGCACAGCTAGCTTGACGATTTGCGGCCAGTTGTCTCGTTTCAAGAGTTTTCTCGAACTCCCTGAATGTGACTTAGCCGCCCTGTTCTCTTGGCCAAACTCTTTGCCATGAACGGTCGTGATTAAGTCTTCGACATCAACGGTCGAGTCCACACCTTTCCAGTAAGCGATCAGTTTGTCGAGGCCAACTCCTTCAATGAGCGGCATGACGTAATAAAGCCGTCCGTCCTCTTCGCCAAAGCTGAAGACTGGAACGATATTTGGATGTTGCAGCTGCGCTGCTGTTCGGGCTTCGCGGTGAAACTGCTGAGACCAATTCGTTTCCTGCTTAAACTTCCATGGAAGGAGCTTCACTGCGACTCGCCGGTTGATTGGGGCTTGCTCTGCTTCGAAAACAACACCCATGCCCCCACGGCCAATCTCGCGAATGATCTTGCAGTTCCCGAGATGAGAAATATCAAATTCGTCGGGAAGCGGATGTCGGACGACCTGATTTTCCTTCTCGGCCTTCCACCCCTCCATTGCCATGATCAGCGGAAGGAACTCACGGAGTTCGTCTTCCATCTCAGGGTGCTTCTTGATGAACGATTCCAGATCGACCGGCTGGCCGCTGCGGACTTGATCCAGAAAGTTTGAAGCAACTGTCTCCAGCGGCACGCGGGCGTGTGACTCAACTCGACGAGGCAGCCCAACAAGCTGAGAGTGGTCGAGATTGTCTGACGATTCAGATTCGCTCATGTGTCGCTCAATACGACGTAAAGATGTCGATTTTTCGGAGAGTGATTCAGATCGTTCTCCACGCTCACGGGATCAATAGAAAGCTTGTTATTCAAGATCATACTCTTGAAAACCGGGGATGGCGATCAGGATCTTTTTAAGTCGACCGAGTGCGCGAACGTATCTCAGACTCGCTGCCTGTTCTGACAGATTGAGCACTGTTGCGGTCTCACTGTTTGTCAATTCTTCGAAGTGGCGCAGAGCGAGGACTTCGCGATCGAGGTCACCCATCGATTCCAAAGCGACACTCAATTGCTGCGACAGTTCCGCGCGAACCGCAGCATTGCTGGGTGAGGTGAGATGTCCGAGGAGGTGATGCGAGAGCGAGAACGATGTCGACTTGGAACTCCATCCACCGCTGACAGAACGGTCCCGGCTGGCGTCTCTTGCTTTAGCTCCGAGATGACGTCGGTGGACATCGACCATCGTTTGATTCACGATGAGCCGCAGCCAGATGAAGAATCCTTCCGGCGAGTCATGCAGAAAGTGTTCGATTCTCTTCTCAGCATTGATGTATGACTCTTGCAGAATGTCGTCCGCATCGACCCGGCCCACCAGTCGGGTGTCGAGTCTGAAATTGACGATTCGCCACAGACGATTTCTATGAAAATCAAAAAGCTTGCCCAACGCTGCCCGATCACCGTGGATCACTTGCGCGACTAACTCTTCAACCTCGGATTCTGACAATGGGTCATTCATTGATTCGTTGTACCGCACACTGACTGCAAAGTGCCTCTTTCGTGATGACGGAATTCTGTAATGTTAGGGCCTTGCGATGTTGTGAAGAATGTCTTTATGCAAGAATAGTACGAATTGTCTTGCACAAGATGAAACCTGATTTGTTTTCGACTCTTATTTTCCGCTGACCAGAAAGAGAGATTAGATGATAAAACAGATGCGCCCGCTGCGAGAAATCTCTTCAGCCATCGTTACTGCAGTCGTCATGATTGCCTGTTACGAAGCTACCGCCGCTGAAACCATTCCGACGAAGCCGAACATCGTCTTCATTCTTGCTGACGATATGGGCTCAGGGGATGTTCAGGCTCTGAATCCTTCGTCGAAAATCCCGACTCCGAACCTCAATCGCCTTGCTGAGCAGGGAATGACGTTCACCGATGCGCATACGCCTTCGGCGGTCTGCACTCCGACACGCTATGGAACGTTGACCGGTCGCTACTGCTGGCGGACAAAGTTGACGAGTGGCGTTCTCAACGGTTACGGAACACCTCTCATTTCCCCGGAACGGACAACTGTCGCCGAGTTCCTGCAGAGTCAGGGATACACCACCGGAGCAGTTGGCAAGTGGCATCTCGGGTTGGGATTCGCCAAAGAAGGGAAGGACTTTGATTTCTCAAAGCCTGTTTCTGACGGTCCTCATACGCATGGCTTTCAAGAGTCGCACATCATCCCAGCATCTCTCGATTTCCCGCCGTACGTGTTTATCGAGGACGGAGGAATCACTCAATTTCCTGGTATCACTCAACCTGCTCAAAAGTTTCCGAAATTTCTTCGCAAGGGAGAGCGATCGGACGACTTCGTCATGGAGGAAGTCCTGGATCACTTGCTCGATCGAGCGACAGCATTTGTGTCTGATCATGCTGATGATGAGTCACCGTTCTTTCTCTACTTCCCTCTGACAGCTCCGCACAAACCTGTCTGGCCGCATCCGAAATACGTCGGAAAGACAGAGTTGGGGCCATACGGCGATTTCGTACATCAGGTGGACGACATTGTCGGACAGTTTCTGAAGAGCCTGGATGATTCAGGAGTAGCTGACGAGACACTCGTCATTTACACGAGCGACAATGGATCATTCATGTACCGCTATGAAGATGGTCGTCCGGATCATCTGGATGATGAATCCGTTCAGGGATATCGACCGGAACATCACACGGCCAATGCCAAGCTGCGCGGAACGAAAGCGGACATCTGGGAAGCTGGCCATCGCGTGCCGTTTTTCGTTCGCTGGCCGCAAGTCGTCCGAGCTGGATCGATGTGCGATACGCCAATCTGTCTCACCGACTTCTTCGCGACTGTTGCAGACATCAACAACGCTCCGCTTGAAGGTGATACTGCTCCAGACAGCTTCAGTTTCCTGGAGTGCTTGCAGGAGAAAGAACTCTCCACACCGCGTCCTCCCGTCATCAATCACTCAGTGAATGGGACGTTTGCCATTCGTGATGGGGATTGGAAACTCGTTTTGAGTGATGGCTCCGGCGGTAGAGAAGCACCGAAAGGCAAGCCGTTTCAAAAGCCATATCAGCTTTACAATCTCAAGTCCGATCTTGGCGAGAAAGAGAACGTGATCGATCAGCATCCTGAGATCGCTGAAAAGCTCGAACGCCAATGCCAAGAAATTCGCGAAGCTGGCCACAGTCGCATCGCTGGCGCTGGTCAATAACTGAGTCCGGTTCGAGTGGCCATTTCCCAACGAGAAGTGGCCACTCAGCGACTCGGGCGAGATCGATCTAAATCGATCAATCGGATGTCGAATAGAATCGATGACGGTGGCTTCATCTCAATCGTTGATACCGGATTCTGCGAGAACGCCTGCGAGTCCGACTTCGACGACGTTTTTCTGATTGACACCTTTCGGAATCCCAGCATCTTCTTCGGTGACGTGTGCAAAAACGATCTCTGCTTCTGCGACGAGTTCGTCTCCACAATGGGCGACAACAGAGGTCATGCCGCCTTCTTCCCGAGCATCGGTCAGAGTCGCTGTGTAGATCAACTGATCACCCGGACGCACTGGCCGATGTGACTTGAACTTCGGCACCTTCGCCAGAAACACCAAGTACTTGAACTTGTGCGATTCACCGAGAAGGATTCCACCCGTTTGGGCCATACCTTCCATGATCAGAGAGCACGGCATCACCGGAAACCCGGGATAGTGATCGTGCAGATGCTCTTCTGAGAGTGAGACGTTCTTGATCGATCGAGCCTGTTTTCCGCTCTCGAACTCGATGAACTTATCAATCCAAAACCATCTCATCTCTTCTGCCTTCTTCCGACAACGTCAGTGTCTTTGAGTCTCGATCACAATGTCAGCATGTTCGCGTTGAATCATACTGAATGAAATCGTGATTCAACACCGGAACGAGTTCTGAACGAAAAACGACCGCATGCCAGAACATGCGGTCGTCATGAAATCAGCTTCAATTCACTTCATTCGGCTCGCACATGAAGCTGAAAAGTGTTCATGCGAGTCCAGAGAAGCGAGTCAATTGCTTTAGCTGTCCAGCTTGCTGCCGATGAACTTGCAGATCATGTCGACAGTGAAAAGATTCTGGACGTTTGAGACTGCTGGATCTTTCGCGAAGCTGTCGATGTCTGCGTGAGGCATCTTTTCTCGCATTTCGGCGATCCCTGTGTCGGTGACTTTGCCATCAACGACGAAACCTGAGTCTGCTGACGCAAGATTTTCGGGGAAGAGTTCTCCACGAGGAATCTTGATGTCGAATGCTTTTTCCAATCGAAAAACGATGTCGAGGAAGTCGATCGACTCTGCACCCAAATCGCCAATCAGAGTTGCTTCGGGAGTGACTTCGTCTTCGTCGACTCCGAGAGCGTCTTCGAGTACTTCTCGAATCTTCTCAAACACTTCTTCTTGATCTGCCATATCCACGAACTCCAAAGTCAATGTTCGAGTCAATACGACTCACTTCCCACCGTCAATTCCCAACCAAGGATGAGTTCACAGACAACGGTGAGAATGCCTCGAACTCGAATTGATTTGAATTCACTCTTATTCGGAATCGGTCGCGAAACCCACTTTCTCGACACATTCCTGGCGTGAATCCCTACATCAACCAGACATTTCTGGCACGGCAAGCCACAGTCGTCGCTTGCCTCTATCATCAAATAGTTTGAACGAATCAACAAGGTCAATTCGTTCTCAGAGAGCTACTTAAAATCCACCGAGGGTCAATCCGCCGTCAACGGTCAGGACATGCCCGGTGATGTATCCCGCTTCTTCGCTCGCCAGAAAAACAACCGCATTGGCGATATCTTCAGGTTTTCCAAGACGTCGAACGGAGATGCGCTTTTTGATTTCGTCTTCAGCTGCGTTTCGGACAGCGACTGTCATGTCTGTTTCGATGAAACCTGGAGCGACGGCATTCACGGTGATATTGCGTCGACCGACTTCTGTGGCGAGACATCGGGTCAATCCCTGAATGCCCCCTTTGCTCGCGGCGTAGTTGACTTGTCCCTGATTTCCGAACTCGGCAGCTACGCTGGAGACGCTAATAATGCGGCCATATCGCTGGGACATCATTTGTCGCATGACCGACTGTGCAAAGTTGTAAACGCCGGTCAGATTGGTGTCGATGACAGCTTGCCAGTCTTCTTTCTCCATCGTCGCTAGCAGGCCATCTTTGATGATTCCCGCGTTATTAACGAGGATATCGATTCGTTCCCACTTCTCGACGACTTCCGAGACGATCCGTTCAGCGTCGTCCTTGCTGGAAACATCGCCCTGAATCGCGAGGGTTTCGAGGTTTTGTTCGGCCAGTTCAGAAACCATCGCGTCAGCGGCTTCTTTGCTCGAGCGATAGACGAATGCGACTTTCGCACCCGCTTTTGCGAGTCCTTCCACGACAGCTTTGCCAATTCCCCGGCTTCCGCCTGTCACCAACGCGACACGTCCTTCGAGCTTGAACATTTCTTCCTCTCAGCCTGTTCGTTCTGGTATCCCAGAACATGTTTTAAGATTGAGTTCCCAATGAAACACGAGGTCTCGCGCTCTTCAGGTGTATCGACGACAGTAACCTGTTGAGCAAAATGTTGGGATCGAATTCATCCGTTTCGGATGAGTTCGTGTTTCAGTCGATTCGCATATTTTTCGATGAATCACGAAGAGCAGGGCCATTTCCGAAAAGGTCAACTAAACAGATGACGCCTTCGTGAGTTCTTCTCCGCCCAGCGTCGCGAAGAGTTCTTTCGCGTGCTGAGTCTGTAATTCATCGCCGGATGCAATCTTCGGATACTGGTCCGCAAGATTGAATTGTGTGAGCGTCAGCTTGGCACTCACGATATTGGTATCATCGACAGAACCAGCTGCTTTGAATGTCCAGCGGGTTCCGTCGTCGTCTTTTTTCTGAACTCGGCAATCGATGGTCATCGAATTCCCGGGTGCGAGAAACTTGTTGAACTTCACTGCTTTCGCTTCTTCGAGAAGCACAGTGCTGTAAGCGAAGTCGCAAGAATAACGCATCAACCAACCGCAACTCTGGACAAGTGACTCCACCAGGAGAACACCGGGCATCACAGGAAATCCAGGAAAGTGGTCTTGAAGGTATTCCTCAGCAAGTGTCAGGTTCTTGATCGCGGTGATTGACTCATCACGCTCAAGTCCGGTGATTCGATCAATCAACGAAAATCGCATGAATAACCCGAAAAATGAGTTCTTTGAATAGGTTCTGCAGGTCGAATCTGACAGGTTCGAGTGGAGGACAAGTTCTCACCAGCAGTGGCAAGATTGTACCGCGAGCCTGTTGAAGCACATCTCACCCAGCACAAAGTCGGCTGGCAGTTTGCGCACCGCAACCACTGGGTCAATTGACCAAAGGCGAAATATAGGCCAATCGATGCTTCAGTACAACTGGATGCACCTCTTCCAGCTTCCGATGAACCCTTGCCAACTCAGGACGAACAAGCTGAAGAACAGACTTCTCCGGGAATTTGCACGGATCGATCGTTGCCCCCCGCTGGTATCCCAAGAGTCTTCTGTCTAATATTCCCTCGACTCAATCCGTCCCGATTCACGTTCTGGGTTTTTACTCAAGTTGTAAGTCTCCAGCGTGAGAAGGTTTCGGGAGATCATATTGAGTCCTTCGCGCCCGTAGCTCAGCTGGATAGAGCAGCGGACTTCTAATCCGCAGGTCGGGGGTTCGAATCCCTCCGGGCGTACTTCTATTGGGCTTTGAGTCAGGATCTGCTTCGATTCTTGGCGGTGGATGCAATTCCGGGCTTTAGGGTTCTTCTTTCATCGGGCTGGCAACGCTCAGAGAGCCGGTCGACTTTGATGTGTCGCAAATCGTTAGTCTGATGTCGCATTCTATTCTCGACATGTTTTGATTTGATGGGAGAATCTTCTCCTCGTTGCAACCCCACGAGTTTCGCGAAATAGCAACTATGTTCGACAGCCAACTTGCTGTGCGGTCGCAGAATCGGCTGTTTTGAAGTTGCTACAGAATGGAATTCGGTGATATTGGCATGACGCAAATCGTGCCAGCATGTCGTTCGTTCTGATCGTGGACAGCGAAATAGGCTGGCGGAATGGCCATGAGTTGGTGAGCGATTCAAGCTGTGAGTGAGTCCAATCTCCGAGAGAATTTTTCATGGAAACAAGACAGCTCGGTCGAACCGGGATCGAAGTGAGCCTGCTCTCGATTGGCGGACTCTACACCTCTTCGCTGGCTGGAGGTGTGTCTGAGACCGAACGCATCATGCACCGGGCGATTGAGCTGGGTGTGAATGCAATCGACACTGCCCCCGCTTACGCAGACAGCGAAAGAACTGTCGGGCAAGCCATTGCAGGCACCGATGCTCCACTGGTCATTACGACGAAACTCGGCGGACGTCCTCAGCCATTCGATCCGCAAGATCTGAGCGGGTTGCGTGAGTCTGTCGAGGAAAGCTTGCGACTTCTCGGACGTGATCAGATTGATGTTCTGATGATTCATGAACCGGATCGTCCACAACAATATCCCTGGTGGACAAGCTATGACCCGTTGGACGGACCTGTTCTTGAGCTCATCGATGACCTGAAGGCAGAGGGGAAGATTCGGTTCAGCGGGCTCGCGGGTACGACCGTGACGGAAATGACATCGTTGATTCAGAGTGACTGTTTCGATGTCGTCCTGACCGCTTTCAACTACAACGTTCTGTTCCGAGAAGCTGCTGAGACCGTAATTCCCGCAGCTGCGGAACACGACATGGGAATCGTGTTGGGGTCGGTGTTTGGCCAAGGCTTCCTGACTCGACGTGCCGAAGTCGAAGTTCGCGAGAAACCGTTCTGGCTGGCAGAAACGAGAAGGCAACAGTTATTGGCGTATTACGATCTGCTCGATCAGTTGGAGATGCCAGCCTACGAGTTGTGCCTCCGATTCGCGGTGTCGAATCCTGCGATTTCGACGATTCCGATCGGTTGCAAGACTGTCGAGCATTTGGAGGCGAGCGTTGAGGCTGTCGAAAAAGGTCCTCTCTCTGAAGAAGTTCTCATTCGAATCGATGATATCGCCGCCATGGTTCCTCGTCGTCCATGGGAAGAACCCATGATTCTTCCATTCGGAAAAGATTACTATGGTCCGGGGATCGCCAATATGGGAGCGGCAGTCCAAGTCGGGAAATTAAAACTCGAAGTGTGAGCGACCCTGTGAATTGACTGGTCTTGTTCAGACTTTTTAGAGAGTGGAATTCGATTGATGAAGTGCTCTGTGGCTTTGCTTTTTGTTCTGAGCGTTGGATTCGAAGCGGCTCAGTATCCCGTCGAGATACAAGCTGACGATCGACCGAACATCATTATGCTTTTGGCGGACGATCTCGGTTATCGAGACCTCTCCTGCTTTGGAAGTCCAGCAGTTAAAACTCCGCATCTTGATCGACTTGCAACCGAGGGGATGAAGTTCACGAGATTCTATGCGGGCTCCGCGGTCTGCTCTCCGACGCGTGCTTCTGTTTTGACGGGACGATATCCGCTTCGGTTTAACATCACTCGACACTTCAACGATGTAAACCGGTGGTTGCCGGAATCAGCAACGACGATTGCAGAGCTCCTTCAAGATGCTGGCTACAACACTGCTCATGTTGGAAAGTGGCATCTAGGAGGCTTGCACGTGAATGAGCACGGCGAGCGATTGACCGATCAGCCCGGGCCTCGCCAGCATGGATTCGACGTCTATCAGACGCAAATTGAACAGCAACCGTTGCGAACGGAAATGGGGCGCGATCGGACTCTCTTCCGAAATGGGGGAACGGTTTTGCTCCGCAATGATCGTCAGGTTGGAGCCGATGATCCTTACTACTCAAAGCACTTGACAGACGCCAATTGTGACTTCGCAGTCGAGCAGATCGAAGAGTTCGCCAAGCAAGATAAACCCTTCTTCCTCAACGTCTGGTGGCTTGTTCCGCATAAACCATACGAACCAGCTCCCGAACCGTATTGGTCAGAAACCGCAACGGACGGAATTAGTGATGATCAGCATCGCTTCCGTTCCATGATGCAGCACATGGATGGAAAAGTCGGTCAGATCTTGGACAAACTGGACAGCCTCGGGATTGCGGAGAACACGCTCGTTGTGTTCGCGAGCGACAACGGAGCTGCCTTCGAGGGTTACATCGGCGATTTAAAAGGCGGAAAGACAGATCTGCACGATGGCGGGCTGCGCGTCCCAATGATCGCCCGCTGGCCTGCTCAGATTTCGAGCCGGAAGGTCTCTGAATTCTTTGGTCACACGAACGATTTACTGCCTACGTTTTGCGAAGCAGCAGGTGTCACAATTCCTCAAGACATCTCGATTGATGGTCTCAGTCTGTTGCCGCATATGAAAGGTGAATCCATACCGGACTCCAGTAAACGTGGAACGGTCTTCTGGCAACTTGATCTCTATAAGAGCATGCAAAGGCATGAACCAAAACCGAAGCCATTCGCAACTGAAGTTGCCATGAACGGAAAATGGAAGCTGCTGGCTAAGAATGGAGAACCAGTTGAGCTGTTCGACATCTCCGTTGATCCCAACGAGAGGCGGAATCTGATCAGCGAACAACCTGAAGTTGTGCAATCCATGGTTGCAGAACTCAATGCTTGGTTAAACGCTCCTCGTGTTATACAAGAGTAAGCTTTCGCACCCGAGAGGTGGCTGGAGTGGATCGGTCGAATAGCAGCGATCACCGAAAGTGTTGTCTGTGACGGATTATGCTGATTCAAAGCGAATTACATCTGAAGAAATCTCGAGGAGGCGATCGATGACATCTCGATTCTCTTGGACTCTCTCACTCCTATCAGTTCTCTTTCTGGCCTTGGCTGGGGCGAGTGAAACGTGTGGGGCTGAGAAGACGCCGAATGTTGTTCTGATCTTTGTAGATGATCTCGGTTACGGAGATCTGGGTTGCTATGGAGCAACAAAAGTTCAGACTCCAAACATCGATAAACTCGCCGCCGAGGGGAGACGCTTCACCGATGCACATTCAGTCTCCGCAGTTTGCACGCCTTCGCGATTTGCATTGCTGACAGGTGAGTACCCCGTCCGGGCCAAAGATGGAATGGGGATTTGGGGGCCTGCTCCGGTGACATCTCCTTTGCTTGTCGATCCTGACAAAACGACAATTGCAGATCTCTTTAAGAAAAGAGGCTACGACACGGCAGCTTTCGGGAAATGGCATCTGGGGTTTAAGACTGGTTCAAATGACTGGCAGGCACCTTTAAGTCCCGGTCCACGCGATCTCGGTTTCGACAGCTATTTCGGTGTGCCGGTGGTCAATAGCGCCCCTCCGTATGTTTTCGTTGAGAATGAGCACATCGTCGGTAGTGATCCATCCGATCCGATTGTCCATGTCGGCCGAAAAGCTGACGAGGTCACTCCGATCACAGAGATTCCTCCAGAAGCTGCTCAGCGATCCGCGAATCAGTTTGGCGGTGCGATTGAGGCTCACAAGCGGTACAACGACTATGAGGTTGGCACAACTCTCGCAAATAAATCGGTCGAGTGGATTCGTGCACATCAGGACAATCCCTTCTTCCTATATCTCGCGACGACAAACATTCATCACCCATTTACACCTGCAGAGCGATTTCAGGGGACCAGTCAGTGCGGCCTCTATGGGGATTACATTCACGAGCTTGATTGGATGGTCGGTGAGATTCTCAATTGCCTCGATGAGAATGGGTTGGCTGACAACACGCTTGTGATCTTTACCAGCGACAACGGCGGCATGTTCAACCTTGGAGGGCAAAACGCATTCGATGCTGGTCACAGACAAAACGGCGAACTGCTGGGATTTAAGTTCGGTGTCTGGGAAGGGGGGCATCGTGTCCCGTTCATTGTGCGGTGGCCCGGCAAAGTTAAAGCTGGAACTGTTTCCGATCAGTTGATCGGTAACGTGGATATGCTCGCCACATTCGCAGCTTTGACTGACCAGGAACTCGAAAAAGCGCAGCAGGCCGATAGCGTCAACGTGCTTCCAGCTCTGCTCGGCGAAACCGAAGGGGCGTTGCGAGACCATCTCGTTCTGGCTCCGCATCAGGGGACACATCTCTCCATTCGAAAAGGGAAGTGGATGTATATACCCAAGCAAGGAAGCGGAGGATTCAAGGGAAAGAAGCCGGGCGATCACGCATTTGGCGGCCCACCTGCGATTCAGTTCGTGGGTTCAGTCAACAGCGACATTGAAGATGGAAAGATTCGAAAAGATGCTCCCCCAGCGCAGCTCTACGATCTCGAGACTGATCGAAGTCAGACTCGAAACGTTGTCAACGAACATCCAGCGCTCGTCAAAGAACTGGACGAACTCTTGAGTCGATACGCTCCGCCTGAAGTTGAGAAGTCGTCCAAAGCAGCTCCGAAGACGGCCGCCAGCCAAAGCATCCGGAGCACGACCTTCGACTTTGAATCGGGAGAACTCGCTCCATGGAAAGTGATCGAAGGAGAGTTCGGAAATGTCGTTGGGCAACGTGAGAAGTTCTTTCACAATGGGCAGGAATACAACAAACAGGGGCAATACTATCTGACGACTCTTGAGGCTTCGCCCGAAGCTGTGAAGGGATCGGATCCGCAAACAGGCGTGATTGTGTCCCCAATCTTCATCCCTTCAGAAAAGGCGATGACTTTTCGTGTCGGAGGAGGACAAGGGGGCCAGACATACGTCGCACTGTGTACTGCCGACGGGAAAGAGGTGTTACTCGCCCGAGGGATCAATAGCCAGGTCATGCAAATCGTGGAATGGGACCTGACACCATACCTTGGGCAACATGTGTATCTGAAAATTGTTGATCGATCGACGACCGGATGGGGGCATGTGACTGTGGACGACTTTCAATTCGATGCGAAAGTCTTGCCAGAGTATCCTGAACTCTCGGCAAATCCCTAGTCGGTTTCGTTGGTGAAATTCGAGTGGCTCATCTGAGCGTGATTATCCAAACCATCACCAGATGACTCTTAGGTCAAAACTACGTTGGTGGGGCGGACTTCAACAACTTACAAAACATGGTGCACAGTAAGACTTCAGTGAGAGACAGCTAGAACCTGCACTTGAACGGAACGAGGTGGTCATGAATATGAGAAGTGCGTTAATCGTCCTGTTCCTATGCACCTCATGGGCTGATGGGGCTGACAGGCCAAACTTTGTCGTCATCTTTACAGACGATCAGGGTTATGAAGATGTCGGCTGCTTCGGCGCATCCGATTTCGAGACACCTCGGCTTGATGAAATGGCTGAGCAGGGCATGAAGTTTACGAACTTCTATGCGCAGCCGATTTGCGGACCGTCGCGGGCAGCATTGATGACCGGGTGCTACCCAATGAGAGTCGCCGAACGGGGAAACACCAAACAGGTCCACCCGATCTTGCATGAAGATGAAATCACCATCGCCGAGGTGCTCAAAGCTCAGGGTTACGCGACGGCTTGTTTCGGAAAATGGGACTTGGCAAAACATGCACAGTCGGGATTCTATGTCGACCTGCTCCCTACGCATCAGGGCTTCGATTTCTTTTTCGGAACACCCACCAGCAACGATCGTATCGCGAATCTCTACCGCAACGAAAAATTAATTGAGCCGAAAACCGATATGGCGACGCTAACCAAGCGTTACACCGACGAAGCGATCTCTTTTATTGAGACGAATCAGAGTCGTCCGTTTTTTGTTTATATCCCACATACGATGCCGCACACACGTCTTGATGCATCCGCCGATTTTCGTGGAAAAAGCGAACGCGGGCTGTATGGAGACGTCCTCGAAGAAATTGACTTCAACGTGGGAAGAATTCTCGACACGATCGAAGAACTCGACTTGGCTGACAATACATATGTCTTATTCACCAGCGACAACGGTCCGTGGCTGATTAAAAACAAAGACTTCGCCAACGGTCGACTTCCCGATGACCATGGTGGTTCAGCCGGCAAGCTGCGAAGTGGAAAAGTCTCCACATTTGAAGGAGGAGTCCGCGTTCCCGCAATTCTCTGGGGGCCTGGTCGCGTTCCACCGAATACGACATGCGAGTCGATCGCGACGACAATGGATATCTTCCCAACGTTTGCAGCTTTGGCTCATGCGGAGGTTCCTGATGATCGCGTGATTGACGGCGATGACATTCGCCATCTCTTCCATGGAGAGTTCGACAAGGCCGATCCAGACAAAGCGTATTTCTACTATCTGCGGGTTCATCTTCAGGCTGTTCGTCAGGGAAAGTGGAAGCTTCATCTTCCTCGCGACAAAGAACCGATCGGGGCTGCACCCTTCAGTCGAAATAATCACATTGGCCCTGAAGATCGAGTCGGTTTCGATAGTCCGTTTCTCGTCGACTTAGAGAACGATTTGGGCGAAACGACAGATGTCTCCGATGAGAATCCACAAATCGTGGAGCGTCTGTTGTCACTCGTTGAAAAGATGCGAGAAGACCTTGGTGACTTCGACCGCGTCGGAAAGAACATGCGATTCTTTGACTTGGCTGGGGAGCGACCAGACGTTCCTCCGGTTCCGCAACCAAAAACTCCAGCAAAGCAGAAATAAGACGAGGTGTTGTCTTGATGTTCGAAGACGTTGAGAACTCGTGTTGCTGGATTCTAATTTCATTCATTTAGTGCCAAGACCGCGATGATGATTCGAGCTGTTGTGATGTTGCTGTTACTGGGGATGGTCTCGGTGACCGTCGCTGACGATCAACCCAACATCATCGTCATCTTTGCTGACGATCTGGGGTACGGTGATCTCAGTTGTTACAACCGCAGTGGTGTAAAGACACCGCGAATCGACGCGCTCGCTGAGGGTGGTTTTCGGAGCACTGATTTTTTTGTTCCCGCAAATGTGTGCAGCCCGTCGCGTGCAGCTTTGCTCACCGGTCGATATCCGATGCGCTGCGGAATTCCCGTCGCTCGCATTGAGACACCGGGATCGAAATACAAAGACTATGGGCTTCTCCCCGAGGAAATCACGATTCCCGAATTGCTCAAACCGGCCGGGTATCGATCACTCATGGTGGGAAAGTGGCACCTCGGATTGGAAGTCGAAGGCTCTCACCCAATCGATGCGGGCTTTGACGAGCATCTGGGAATTCCAAGCAATTACGGAAAGTCCCGCGGTCCCAACTACGATACTTTGTACCGAGGGAAACAAATCGAACGGAAGAAGGTTCCCTGCGAAGAGTTGACGGAGATTTATACAGATGAAGTCGTCGAGTTTATTGATCGACGCAAAGGCGAACCGTTCTTCATTTATGTCTCGCACCACATCGTTCACACTCCACTTGTGCCCAGTCAGGATTTCGTGGGGACTTCCGGGAAAGGCAAATACGGCGACTTTATCCGAGAGTTGGATCACAGCACCGGTCGGATTGTCGATGCTGTTGAAAGTGCCGGCCTGTCCGAGAAAACGCTGATTGTGTTTACCTCTGACAATGGACCAACGCGAACCGGATCGACTGGTGGATTGAGTGGTGGCAAGTACTGCACAATGGAAGGAGGGCACCGCGTTCCCGGAATTTTCTATTGGCCGGGAACGATTCCAGCACAGCAAGTCTCCGAGATCACTCTGACGAGCATGGATCTGCTGCAGCTGTTTTGCAAACTCGCTGGTGTATCACCTCCTACAGATCGGAAGATTGATGGCAAGGAGATTCTATCAGTTCTTACAGGTGAGCGGACGAAGTCGCCACATGACTTTCTCTACTATTACAATGGGACCAACTTACAGGCTGTGCGGCATGGAAACTGGAAACTTCACCTGCCTCGCACTGTTCATGACCAGCCCTTCTGGTCGAAGTCCGGCGGCCAGTCTAAAGGGTTCGTAACTCTGGATGAGCCGCAGTTATTCGATCTCGGGCGTGATCGTGGTGAGAAGAAAAACGTTGCTGACGAGTACCCTGAAATTGTCGCTCGGCTTCAGAAGCAAGCTGAGGCAATCCGGGACGAACTGGGTGACGTGCATACGACCGGCAGCGATCAAAGAAGGTTCAAACTCATCGATCCACAGGAGAGATAGGCAGATGTGTTTCCCTGAGTCAATGACGTCATTGCAGGTTAGCTTGTTTCCGACGATGCCTTTTCACTTCGACAGAACTTAACTCCTGACAAACGGTCTTTGCGAGCACACACTCAATGATTGCTTGTATGAGAACCATCACAACAGATTGAGTATTCATGAAACTGCAACTGCTTCTCTCGACGTTCGTTCTCTCTTTATATGCCAACTCTTTAAGCGCTGAGGAGATCACGCACAGCTTTCTCGCATGTGGTCAGAAGACATACATCATGGATGAGCAAGGTCAGGTCAGTTGGACTTACCCGACAGCGACGCGAGATGGATATGTGCTCGAAGATGGCACTATCATTTTGACGTTGAATAAGTCGAAGGCGCACTCCGGTGGGGCAGTGGTGCGAATCTCCAGAGAAGGGGATGAAACACTGATCTGGAAGGGAACACAAAGCGAGGTAAATAGCGCACAGCCAACTGAGGATGGGACATTCGTGATTACAGAAGCTGGGGCGAATCCTCGGTTACTTGAGGTCGATGCTGCCGGTGAGGTGTTGCTGGAGTTCCCATTGGCTTGTCAGAAAGAAAATCATCACATGCAGACCCGCATGGCTCGCAAGCTTGCCGATGGAACCTATCTCGCACCACATTTGCACGACTTTGCTGTCTTTCAGTACGACACTGAAGGAAACATTTTGTCCAAGCTTGATACAACCGTTCCGGGAGATGTGGAGCATGAAATACACACCTGGCCGTTTACTGCCATTCGGCATGGCCATGGGCACACACTCGTTTGTTGCACACACGGAAACCGGGTCGTCGATTTTGATTCCACCGGGAATGTTGTCTGGAAGTTGACCAACGAAGATCTGCCTGGTGAGTGGCTTCAGGATCCGTGCGGCTCGCAAATCCTTCCGAATGGGAACATTGTCATCACCAGCTATGCGGGCGGACGTGTCGATCCGCAAGCTCCAAAGATGTTCGAAGTGACTCCTGAGAAGGAGGTCGTGTGGACGTACTTAGACGGAGAGAAAGTCGGGATTCATCACTTTCAAATTCTGACTACGAACGGGCAGCGATTAACGCAACCTGCTCAGAAGTAGAGCAGGCTGCGGTCCACAAAGCTTTGTGGCAACGTGAGGGATCATCGACGTCGGCTACGATTCCTGTTCGAGAATCTTCATCCAGTTTTCGTCTTCATGGTCGATTCTGGGAATGTCATCGCTCTGGAAGAGATGGTTGTACTTCAGGCCGGTCCCGGTATTGAACAGGACGATCGTTTCTTCTGGTGAGAGCCAGCCATCGGACATCAATTGTTCCGCAGCTTTCCAGACCGCTCCGCCTTCTGGGCAGGCCGAGATCCCTTGCCAGCGGCAAATCTCTTCAGTTCCCTGCATCAGTTTCTGATCCGAAACGGAAATGGCTGTGCCTGAAGACTTGCGGATGGCATCCAGCATCAGAAAATCGCCGACTGCGATGGGAACTCGAAGCCCGGATGCACACGTCGCTGCGTTTGGAAACAGCGGGGCAGAGTCTTCGCCATCGAGGTACGCTTTCACAATTGGAGAGCATCCTTCAGCTTGAACGGCGACCATTTTGGGACGTGAACTTCCGATCCAGCCCAGCGCTTCCATTTCGTCGAAGGCTTTCCACATTCCGATCAGCCCAGTCCCTCCTCCTGTTGGATAGAAGATAACATCGGGAAGCTGAAGATCATCAGTGCCAAAATGATCAGCAAGATCGAAGGCAAGCTCGTAGCCCATGGTCTTCTTGCCTTCGACGCGAAATGGTTCCTTGAGTGTCGAAAGATCGAACCATCCGAATTGATTGCAAGCTTCGCGGCACAGACGACCACAATCGCTGATCAAACCGTTTACGAGATAGATGTTGGCTCCGCCTAACTTCGATTCGACGATGTTGGCCGGCGGGGTGTCTTCTGGAACGAAAAGATGACATTCAAGCCCAGCTTGGGCGGCGTAATAAGTTGCAGCACCTGCCGCGTTGCCAGCAGATGGAAGGGCGATGGCTTTCACTCCCAGTGCTTTCGCTCGAGTGACGGCCGCCGACATTCCCCTGGCTTTGAAGCTGCCGGTCGGATTGAATGATTCATCTTTGACAAACAGATTTTCGAACGGTTCAAACGGACCGACTCGATTCGCTTTGAGTAATGGCGTACATCCCTCACCGAGAGAGACAGCTTCCTCGGGAGAATCGACGGGCATGACTTCCCAGAATTTCCACATCGAACGAATGTTCCGAGCACGCACCGTTTTTGGAGTCATCGTTTCTTTGATGGCGTCCAGGTCATACTCAGCGAGTAGTGGCTTGCCAGCTGCGCTCAAGTTCTGAAGTTGATCGATGGCGTAACTTTCGCCGGTCAAAGAGCACTTGAGGTCTTGATGCATGGATGCGATTCGCTTTGGTATGGAGTGGTCAGGCTCGTTCGGTCTGTCGATCTAGGCGACCCTGGAGATGATTTCAAAAACACTGAATGATTCAGTGTCTCGATTGAATGCCGGGGAAACAACTCACTCCTCACATCGAGTCATTTTGTCGATCGGTTTGGGTGTCTCTTCGATTTCAATCAGTCAACCTTGAACTTTGTTTGGGGGAACGTGCTATAATTTCAGCTCCTACCCCACTGTCCCTACCTCATGTGTCTCCATGGTGCTCACAGCTCGACATTTTCTGTTTCTGATCCTCTTTGCTTTCATTGGTTTTTCGCCAGTGTTTGCGTCGGAGGAACAGGAAGTCTTCTTCGAATCGAAGGTGCGTCCACTTCTGGCGGAGCATTGTTTCGGATGTCATAACGCCGAGAAACAGCAAGGCGGACTGAGGTTGGATCGGCGACAATTCGTCTTCGAAGATGGTCCGGCCGGGAAGATCGTTGTTCCTCAAAACGCGAGCGAAAGTCGGTTGTGGCAGGTTCTGCAATACGATGAATTCGATATTCAGATGCCGCCGAAAGCACGTCTGAAAGGTGAACAGCTCGCGATTTTGAAGCAATGGATCGAAGCGGGGGCTTATTGGCCAGAAGATGCTCCGGCGGAGCACTCAGAGGCGAAGGGGAAGCTGTTCTTCACCGAGAGTGGAGAGATCGATTACCATCGGATTCGCGAATCACACTGGGCTTATCAGACGATCGAAATGCCCGACGTCCTGAAGAACGTTCATGCTGGGGAGAAGACGCCCGTTGATCAGATTCTTCTCGAGGAGATGTCGGACAAAGGTCTCGCGTTCAGTCCACAAGCGGGTCGATCGAAACTCATTCGCCGGTTGTCCTTCGATCTGCGCGGCCTGCCTCCGACGATGGAAGAGGTTCAAGAATTTGAGAACGATCAATCTCCGGACGCCTTCGATAAGCTGATCACTCGTTTTCTCGAAGACTCTGCATACGGAGAACGCTGGGGGCGGCACTGGCTTGATCTCGCCCGATACGCGGATACGAAAGGTTACGTCTTTACGCAGAATCGATTCTATCCGTACTCGTACACGTATCGTGATTACGTGATCAACGCGATTCAGCAAGACGTTCCGTACGATGACTTCATTCGAGAACAGCTCGCTGCCGACCAGCTCGGATATGGAGAGAATGATCCCCGGTTGGCTGCGTTGGGCTTTTTGACCATCGGTCCACGTTTCTTGAATCGTGAGCCGGATATCATTGACGATCGAATTGACGTTGTGACGCGTGGCTTGATGGGAATGACACTCGGATGCGCCCGGTGTCACGATCACAAATTCGATCCACTCCCGGCTGCGGATTACTATTCGTTGTACGGTGTGTTCGCAAGTTGCTATGAGCCAGAAATGCCTCCTTTACGCGGGGAACTTGATACGTCTGCGCCGGGATATCAGGAGTTTGCGGAGGAATTGCAGAAACGTGAACAGGCGGTTGTTGATTACGTTCACGAAACACATGCGGCTCTGCTGTCTCAGCTGTGCGATCAGCTGGAAGACTACTTCCCAGAAGCTTTGAAGAGGGCAGGGCACATTCCGGAGCAGCAAGAGTTGACTCCAAAACATGGGCCTCCGCGCAGCAAACTCGTCGAGCGGTGGCAATTGCTCGTTGATCGAAAGCTGAAAGAAAACGATCCGGTCTTCATTCCTGGCGCCCGGATGTTGGAGCTCGTCAAGCAGAGTGCGAGTCCGGAAGAGTTTCAGAAAGCTGCGGAGGAACTCTCGCAGAATTCTGAGATTCCTCAGGTCGTTATTCAGGAATTGAGTGACGCATCCGCGCATTCGCTGATGGGAATTGTCGACGCATACGTTCGAGCCTTTTCTTCAGTCCGAGATGAGTGGAAACAGCTACAGGCGGAGAATTCGGAAGCAAATCGATTGCCCGACGATGGTCGAGAAAAGGTCAGGCAGATTCTTTACGGGCCGAACTCTCTGACGGATCTTCAACCGGCCGAGAATTCACCGCTGTTTGAACGGGATCAGCGGGATCGTTTGACTGCGCTACACAAAGCGGTCGATGACTGGCACGTCACCTCACCGAATGCTCCCGCTCGCTCGATGGTTCTCCTGGATAAAGAGAACCTGTTCGAGCCCGTCGTATTTGTGCGGGGAAATCCGGGACGGCGAGGCGAGAAAGTTCCCCGTCGTGCACCGCATCTGCTCGATTCCGATCCTCAGAGCGTCTTTCAGAAATCGAGTGGCCGTCGTGAACTCGCGGAGCTGATCGTGTCTCCGGACAACCCGTTGACAGCGCGCGTTCTGGTGAATCGTGTCTGGATGGCGCACTTTGGAACGCCGCTTGTCTCGTCGACTTCAGACTTCGGACTGCAAACGGAAGAGCCGCTGCAAAGAGAGCTGCTCGACTACCTCGCTTGGAGCTTGATCCATCAACACGATTGGTCGCTCAAAGGGCTGCATCGTGAAATTCTCAAAAGTGAAGCTTGGCAACAGCAGAGCATCGATCGACCGGGAGCGCGTCAAATCGATCCGGAGAACACACTCTACTGGAAGCAGAATCGACAGCGTCTCGACTTCGAAGCGATGCGCGATTCCATGCTTGCAGTCGCCGGTCGCCTTGATCAAACCGTTGGGGGAAGACCGATTGATATCGAACAGGAACCGTTCACGAACCGTCGAACTGTGTATGGACTCATCGATCGCAACAATCCCTCCGGGTTGCTGAGAACCTTTGACTTCCCAACGCCAAATTCTTCGAGTCCTGGTCGGACAGAAACGACGGTCCCACAGCAGTCGTTGTTCAGCATGAATTCCAACTTCGTTCGGGAAATATCATCGTCACTGGCGAATCGTGCGAGGGAAGCGTCTGAGAATGAGAGCGAACAGATTCGAAAACTTGTCGAATTCACCCTTTCGCGACCGGCCAGCGAAGAGGAGGTCCAGCGCATGGAGCAGTTTGTGCAGGGGAACTCTCTGGAAGTTCTTTCACAAGCTCTGCTCATGTCGAACGAGTTCTTTTTCGTTGACTGAAAACGGCAACGAATGACGCACGAGACAGAAGTTGGCTCAATATTCTGTGTCAACGTGCTGAATGCGAGCGAAGAGCCGTCACATCGCTGATCGACCTGGAACGAACGCAGTCGATTGGCTGAGCTTCGATGTATCAAGATTTCGTCAATTCTGACGAATCACAATCTGAACTGATTGGCATCTTGAGGCGCCTGCGTAGAATCAGATTCCTGGCAAGTTCCGGTGGATGCAGTGCCATCGCGCAGGAACATCCTGCATACCTTACGCAATGGATTATTTTATGTCGCATCGTCCCAGTACCCTCGGAGAGCTCAAGGAATCGGGTTATCAGCCAGTTTCTGTGAAGACTGAGATGAGGCGAAATCTGGTTCGTCGATTGCAAGAAGGTCAGGAACTTTTTCCGGGCATCCTCGGATACGATGAAACCGTGATCCCCCAAGTCGTGAATGGGATTTTGGCCAAGCACGACATGCTGTTCCTCGGATTGAGAGGGCAGGGGAAAACTCGCATGTTGAGAATGCTGAATCAGTTTCTCGACGAGGCGATTCCGGTCGTGGAAGGCTCCGAAATTCATGACGACCCAATTGATCCGTTGTCAAAATACTCTCGAGATCTGATTCAGGAGCGGGGCGACGATACACCAGTTGTCTGGGTTGGTCGTGAAGACCGCTACCTTGAGAAGTTGGCCACACCCGACGTGACCATTGCCGATTTGATTGGCGAGGTCGATCTCATTAAACATGCGGAAGGTCGACATCTTTCAAGTGAAGATGTGATGCACTTCGGTCTGATTCCGCGTGCACATCGCGGGATCTTCTGCATGAACGAACTGCCGGATCTTTCGCCGAAAATTCAGGTCGGGCTGTTCAATGTTCTTGAGGAGCGTGACATTCAGATTCGCGGCTTCACCGTTCGATTGCCGTTGGACATCTGCATGGTCTTCTCCGCCAATCCCGAGGACTATACGAATCGGGGCCGAATTGTGACGCCGCTGAAGGATCGCATCGGCACTGTCGTTCGAACACATTATCCGCTCGAACGGGAACTCGGGATTCAGATTCTGGAAGAAGAAGCCTGGACGCAGCGTGACGGTCAGCCTGTCTTCGTTCCTCATTTCATCAAGGAAATTGTGGAAGAGACGAGCCGGCTCGCGCGGACGAGTCCGCATGTCAATCAGGCGTCGGGCGTGAGTGTTCGAATGTCGATTTCGAATTTCGAGACCGTGGTCTCTCATGCTGAACAGCGAGCCCTTAGAAATGGAGACTCTTCCGCTGTGGCTCGCGTGAGTGATCTCTATTGGATGGCAGCCAGTTCACGAGGCAAGATCGAGCTGGGACTTTCCGAAGATACCGGCGATGAAGACATTCTCATTCTCAGGTTGATCGAAGAAGCAGTCAAAAACGTCTTCGATCAGAGTCTGACTCCCAAACGCTTTTCGAATGTCGTCGAGTTCTTCAATTCGGGAAATCAGGTCAAATTCGATCCCGATCACAGCGCTGAAGAGTTTCTGAACGAGCTCGGTCAGGTTCGGGGATTCCTCGATCAGATTCGCCAAATCACCAGCGAACTCGTTCCTGAAATCCCTTCGCAAGAGATGAACTCCCGAGCCGAAGCTGCGGTCGCAGAACTGATTCTCGACGGGCTTTATGCTCACAATCGACTGAATCGACGTCTCAAGTTCGGGCAGTTCGTTTACGGAGACTGAAGCCATCGCCCACTCGATTTGCCTGACGCAATCCAATCTCAAGCATTCAGCACAGTCGATTCTGGGAAGATTTGTGCCTTGCAACGAGCTTGCAAGCCTGATTTCTCAAGGATGATCATCCTTCACGGATGTGTATGACGGTCGCTGTTGATCTGTGCTCGATTTGTGTACGATCTTGCGCCCCATTGGACGGACACCGCTTTCCGTCTCGTCGGGGCTGGTCGCAATCCTTCTTAAGCTCTTGTGAGAGTTGAGGTTGTGGCCTTGATGTTTCCTGTCAACAATGATCGCAAAGCCAGTGGTCACCGCATTCAGAAGTCGGTGACGGAATCGGTTTTGCAACTGCATGAATCAGCAGATCTGAGAGTACGCCGCATGCCGTTGGAACGAATTAGCCGGACTGCCTTTAATCTGATTCATGGCAGAAATCTGGTCTACAACCAGTGCTGGGAAGATCCTCGACTGGATCGCGAAGCATTGCAGTTTAATGCAGACGATGAAGTGGTCGTCATCACCTCCGCGGGATGCAATGCGCTTGATTACGCGCTCGCCGGTGTCAATCATGTCCATGCTGTCGACATGAACTTCCGACAAAATGCGTTGCTGCAGCTCAAGCAGGCAGCGATCAAGAACCTCGAATTCGATCAGTTCTTTGATCTGTTTGGCCACGGACGAATTGCGAACTGGGACGAAATCTACACCAAGCAACTGCGAAGCGAACTCCCTGAGCAATCGCAAAAATTCTGGGATCGCCACGGGAATTTCTTCACCGGATCGCGGCGACGTCCGAGTTTCTATTTTCGTGGAACGTCTGGTTTGTTCGCGTGGATTGTCAAAGGCTATGTCGGTCGAAACGCAAAATTGCGTGACGCTGTTAATAAGTTGATGGCTGCGAAGACACTCGAAGAGCAACAGGAAATTTTCTACGAAGACAATCTGAAAGAGACACTGTTCCGCCCGATGATTCGCTGGCTGTTGGGGCGAGATACAACGATGGCCATGCTTGGTGTTCCGAGGAGCCAGCGACAACAGCTCGATCAGGAATATCCCGGCGGGATCGCGCAGTTCATCGTCGATCGAATCGAGACCGTGTTCGCCAAACTTCCGCTGCAGGATAATTACTTCTGGCGAGTTTATTTGACGGGCGAATACACTCGGGACTGCTGCCCGGAGTATCTGAAGAAAGAGAACTTCGAGTCATTGAAGCAGGGCATCGTCGAGAAAGTTTCGACGCATACGAATTCATTGCTGGGATTCCTGGAAGGGCATTCCAAGCCTGTCACAAAGTTCATTCTCCTGGACCACATGGACTGGCTGTATCACAACCGTAAGGACATTCTTGCGGAGGAGTGGCAAGCGATTGTCAGTCGTGCTGGAGAAGGAGCCAAGGTGATTTGGCGAAGTGCCAGCTTGAATGTGGATTTCGTCGATCCGATCGAAGTAGAAGTCGATGGAACCACCCGCAAGCTCGGCGACCTTCTGAAATACGATCGTCCGCTTGCTGAGCGACTGCACCCCTTGGATCGTGTGAACACTTACGGAAGTTTTTACATCGCTGATCTGGTGAAGTAATCGCGATTCTCTTCACCTCTTGCCATTGAACCTGTCATCGAGATCCATGAGCAACCCGTTCAAAACTGTAACAAGCGACGCGAAGACCTTGTGGCACCTGGCCGTACGGCGTGCTAAAGGGAAGACGCATGCTGAGCGACTGGAAAACTTCTATTCCGGTCAGGCTGGGGATTACGATGACTTCCGTCGACGAATGCTTCACAGTCGACAGGAAATGATTCAATCCATTCCGGTTCCTGAAGGAGGGGTATGGGTTGATCTCGGAGCGGGAACCGGTGAGAACGCTGAACATATCGGCGAGCCGATTTCCAAGCTTTCAAAGATGTATCTCATCGATCTCTCCGACTCGCTGCTCGAACAGGCTCAACGGCGAATCGATGCCAACGGATGGTCGAACGTCACCCCAGTATGTTACGACGCGACTCAATTTGTTCCGGAGGAGGGCGCCGCTGATGTCGTGACGTTTTCCTATTCTCTCACGATGATTCCTGACTGGTTTCGCGCGATCGATCATGCGTGGAAGCTGCTGCGTCCCGGTGGAACGATCGGAGTTGTCGACTTCTATGTGAGCCGTAAGCATCCCGACGAAAATTTCTCGAAGCATGGATGGGGGACGCGAACATTCTGGCAACCCTGGTTCGCCAGCGACAATGTCTTTTTGAGCCCGGACCATCTGCCGTATCTGCAGAATAAATTTGAAACGGTGAGTCTGTCAGAACGTCGCGGAAAAATTCCGTATCTTCCATTCGTTCGAGCCCCGCACTATCTCTTCATCGGGAAGAAGCCAGCCAGCGACGCATCGACTGACGAGGCGTGATTTTTCTCTCGATTTCTCTCCTGGAAGCCGGTCTTGACGCCTTCTGAAGTAGCGTTTCAGAACTTCGTCTTGAGGTGATTCGATTCACCGCGCTATACTCCGGCAGATTCGGCCACTTTGCCAAGAATCCCGAGTGTGAATGTTGTCACTCTCTTGACGTGATGATCGTCTGTGGAACTCGGCCGAAGCATTATGGATTTTTTGACCCAGGAGGGAATCGGTATGAAGCTGTTAGGAGTCAGGCGCTTTCTCGAAGTCGCTGCCATGGTGTTGTGTGTTGTTTCCATCAGCGGTGCGGAAACCGTTGATCCCACACTTCCGGTTTACACCCGGTCTGAAGATGTTAAGGGAACGCTGACGCTGATCGGGTCGAACACAATGTCGCAGATCGGTGCGACCTGGGGTGCCCACTTCCAGCGACTCTACCCTGACGTCACCATCGACATCAAAGTTCAGGGCGCGACAAATGCCGTCACTTCTGTCATCGACGGGGAAGCAAATTTCGGCCTGTTGAGCCGTTCAATCAACGAAGAAGAAGTGAAAGCGTTCTACGAGAAATTCGGATACGTTCCGACAATTCTCACGCCGGCGCTCGAGCCTCTCGCAATCTATGTTCACAAAGACAATCCGATTGAGAGTCTCAGCCTGGCTCAGCTCGACGCCATTTACTCCACCTCTTTGAAGCGAGGTGAATCCAAAGTTGCGATGACTTGGGGCGATGTTGGAGTGACAGGGCAGTGGGCCAGTCAGCCAATTGAACTTCATGGACGTCTGGAGCTCACCGGCTCGCAGGTCTTTTTTCAGTCAGCGATCATGGGGGGCGGCGAGTTTCGCAAAGAGATGATCCCTCACGAGACCAATCTGGCACTGGTCAGTGCGCTCGAAAAGAGCCCGACCGGAATCGGATTCGCCGGGTCAACTTTTGGAACTCCAGAGTTGAAAATTGTCCCGCTCTCATGGAAGAGTGGAGAAGAAGCAGTCGGAATTGATCAGTCCAACTATCCTCTCGTGCGTCGATTGCAATTGGTTGTCAACAGCCACCCTGAGCGCCCACTCAGCCCTCTTGAGCGCGAGTTCATCAAGTACGTCTTCAGCCAGCGTGGCCAACAGGATGTCGTGATCAGCGGCTTTCTGCCTGTCCCAGCTGGAGCAGCCAACATCGCCCTGCAGGCGGTTGGCGAGAAAACGTTGAACTAGGTTTTGTTCACTAGCCTCGGCGAATGAGCACAACAATGACCTGTGTTTAATCGTCAAGCGAGTGCAATAGGGAAGAGAAACTTGCTTGAGGCACGGTTCCGAAACCGAATGCCGCAGCGGGCTCTCAAACTTCTTCAAGCGGCAAGACGGTTTGAATTGTGATTGCCGTGACATCATTGCGATGACAATTACACGGGACAGATATCAGCTCATCAGGCATTGGAAGGATGCTTTCCATGAAACGGATTTCTTTCGCAGCAATTGTTTGCTGTCTCATCAGTCTTTATGCGGTCGATTCGCAAGCGATCGATCGATCCAGAACAGGCGGATCACCCACTCAGCCTGCTCCGACGAATATCTTTGACCCAATGAAACTTCCGGGTCAGGATGGGTTGGGAAACCTTGGAGTTTCACCGGACCCATTTCTTCCTTCGGGGATTTACAACCCGTTTCCAACACTGCCGGGCGTGAACCCTTCGACGACACCGCAAGGCGGCCAGAATCTGGCAGTTCCCAATCCGCAGTCGTATCCGGGAACGACAACTCCTGAAAATCGAATGCGAATTCAGGGGCCAACTCAGCAGTATGTTCCACCGGGTGGCTCGACTGATCCAGCCAGCAGTCGCTGGAGACTCGGAATTTTGTCTCGCGACACCGAGCATGGAGTCAAGATTTACGAAGTGGTCGAAGGTTCGGCAGCCAAGCGTGCTGGTCTGGAAGTCGAAGACCTGATTGTTGCTGTTCAGGGATACCAGGTCGGGATCGTCAACGGCGTCGTCTACGAACTTTCCAAAGAGTTCGAACGACACGCAGACCAGAATGGCATGGTTTCCATGCTGGTTCAGGATCATCGGACACGTTCTCTGATGAACCTCTCGGTCAAACTCGATTCTCGCTTCTCAACGATTCGCGGTTCACTGACTTTAAATGGCACCAATGCCGGAGAGCTTGATCGAAACGCAATCGTCACTGTGGAATTGCAGGAAATCGTCCGACAGGGGGCTGCTCCGCTGACGATTGCCCGTAAGGAAATCAGCAATCCTCGTCAGTACCCAATCAATTTCGAATTGCAGTACGACCCAGCACAGGTGTCGACACTGGGCGAATACGTGCTTGTTGCGAATCTGATCCGCAACGGTCGGGCATCTCACAAGACGATTCAGTCTTACACGGTCAATTCACAAGGAACCGGCAGCGGTCGTCCATTAGCGATGCGATTGGACCCGGTTCGTCCAACGTACGGCGACACACCGGTGCATATCGATGAGTCAGCACGCGTTGCGACGATTGTCCGCTGGTTCAATGAATATCTCGGGCGTCCACCTTCAGACCGAGAATTGAGTGTTTGGCTGACAGCACTCGACAGTGGTTACACACTGAAACAGGTTCAGCTTGAATTGCTCGGCCACAATCAGTTCTTCAATCGCTGTGATCGTGACAAAGAAGTTTATGTTCGCCGCGTCCACGAACTTC
Source organism: Thalassoglobus sp. JC818 (assembly GCF_040717535.1). Lineage (NCBI taxonomy): Bacteria > Pseudomonadati > Planctomycetota > Planctomycetia > Planctomycetales > Planctomycetaceae > Thalassoglobus > Thalassoglobus sp. JC818. The sequence goes on along the minus strand of NZ_JBFEFI010000004.1, from coordinate 224,952 downwards.
TCGTTGGACAGAAGCCGAACCCCGATCAGTTGGAGTATTGGATCGGTCGATATGATGCTCTCGGCGGAATTCGCAGAGATATCGCGAGCGAATTTCAAGATGCCGTTGGCATTCGCTAACACTCAATTTGAGCAACGCAGCTTCGAACGCGGAAAAGTGACCAGTCGCTTTTCCGCGTTTTGCGTGAAAAGGCGGATTGTAACGATCTTTGAATCGCCGGTTATTGACAGACTGTTCGTCGAAACGTATTGTTCAGTCTTCACTTTAGCGAGATTTTCGTTGGAATGACCAATCCCTTTCAGGACGACAGGCGACTGAACTGTGGTTCTGGAGTATTAGAGAGGCTGCCCATGTAGGCATTGGCGTGTTAGCGACCGGTGCTCGGCGTCCGCGAGTGACAACAGTGTGTTGTTGCAAGTGTGAGGGCACGATATCTCTGGTGATTTGCAACGAGTGGGATTTGGTCCCGCTCTTTTTTTTCATCCTGATGGCAGTTACCGAGCATGAATGGTAGTGAGGTTTTACGCATCGTCGACGCCATCCACCGTGATAAGGGGATCGAGAAAGAGATCGTCTTCAGCGGAATTGAGGCGGCGATTCTTTCGGCGGCGCGCAAGCACTACGGAGAAGATAGCGAGATTGTCGTTGAAATCGACAGAATGTCTGGAGATGTGTCAGCCAGTCTCGATGAGACTCCTCTGGATTCTGAAGAACTCGGTGATCTTCTCGGACGAATCGCTGCTCAAACTGCCAAGCAGGTGATGATTCAGAAGATTCGTGAGGCAGAACGCGACTCTGTGTACGATGAGTACATGGAGTTGAAGTCTCACCTGGTGAGTGGTGTTGTCACGCGAACCGATCATGGTGTGGTATCGATCAACCTCGGAAAAGTTGAAGCGATCCTCCCCAAGAGCGAGCAGATTCCTGGCGAATCACATCGTGTCAGCGACCGCGTTCGAGCAGTCGTTCTCGACGTTCGAAAAGCCGGAAGTCGTGTGAAAGTCGTTCTTTCGCGAATTCATCCGGAATTCGTTCGACGACTCTTCGAGGTGGAAATTCCCGAGGTTTCCGATCGCATTATCGAAGTGCGTTCACTCTCTCGAGAAGCAGGTTATCGCTCGAAAGTGGCTGTTTCCTGTTACGATAATAATATTGACAGTGTCGGGGCGTGTGTTGGAGTTCGCGGTTCGCGAATTAAAACAATCGTCGATGAGCTCGACGGCGAACGCATTGATATCGTTCGCTGGAACGACTCATTGCAGGTTCTGATTCCAAATGCGATGCAGCCAGCAGAGGTAGAGGACGTGATTCTCTGCCCAATGCTCGGTCGAGTCATCGTGCTCGTGAGGGATGATCAACTTTCTCTCGCGATCGGCAAGAAGGGACAGAACGTCCGGCTGGCTTCGAAGCTGGTCGGTTGGGACATCGAAGTGATGACCCAGGAGGAACTCGATGAGCAGCTCGAGCGATCAGTCGCTGCGTTCTGTCAGATTCCCGGAATTACCGAAGATCTGGCAGAGTCGCTAGTTTCACAAGGCTTCTTCAGCTTCGACGATCTCTCGGTTATCGAGCCGGATCACCTTCAGGAACTGAGCGGGTTCAGTGCTGAAGAATGTGAAAAAATCGTCGAACATGCAGAAAATGAAGCGGAACGTGAAGAGCAGGAGGCGGATCGTCGAAAAGCATTAGAGCGGGAAGCACGTCGCGTTGAGAAAGAGGCAGCTCAACTTGATGCGATGACAGGAAAATCGCTGCCAGATGAGAAGGCGTCAGATCAGGCCCCGGCTCAGGCAACCTCAGCGCCTCAGGCTGATGAGGGTGCAGGTACCTCAAGCGGCTCCGATAATTCATCAGAGAACCAGACGACGGAAGCTGTTGAGGGCGACACTCCACAGGGTGTTGCAGAGGATGGTGGTTCTGAAAAGAGCATTGTTCAAGGCAACGGGCAAGATGGCCCGGACGCCGCGAGCGAAGAAAGCTCCGCCACGAAAGCTGAGGAGCAGACAGAAGCTGGTTCGTAGTCTGTCAGCGAGAATCGGGAAATTAGATTGTCAGATTGAGAATTCTGACTCGTTGAATCTGAAGAACCGAATGAGTGGGCTGAGATTGGCCAACAAGAAATAGACGAGATATTTTAGGGGGTGACGTTTGAAGATCCGAATCTTCGCACTGGCGAAGGAATTGGGACTCGATAGCAAGGACCTGATTCAACACTGCAATGACGCAGGGTTGAATGTCAAGAGCTCTGCGCTGGCAAGTATTTCGCCCGATGAGCGTGATCTCGTATTGAATTATCTCAAGTCACTCGAATCTGGATCAGCTCCTGTTGCTACAGAAGCAGTCGCGGCGGCTCCAGTCCGCGAAGCAGGTTCAACTCGCGAAATGCGGGAAATCAAAGGCGGAGCGGCCGCGAAGCAGGTCCAGCGCCGCGCTCCACGTAAGGAAAAAGCCAAAGAGGGTGAGGCAGATCTCACCACTGTCGATGAAGTCACTGAAGACTCATTCGTCGACACGCAGCCAGCAGATGCCGGTGAGGTTGGCGTCCAGTCGGACGATGCGACCCTGGTCGAAAACGCCGAAGTTCGCTCAGTTGAGAGTGACGCCGCTGCAACATCTGCTCAAGACGCTAGCGCAACTGCGTCTTCCACATCTGAAGAGCAAGAAGTTACTGCTGAAGATGCAACCCCGTCCGAGAATTTGTCAAAGGACTCTGAACAGTCTGTGCCAAGCCAACAAGTTTTAGAACCTCCTGTTGAAGCCAAAGGGGAATCGACAGAGACCCCAGCCTCTCAAGAGGGTGAGCCGACATCAAAAGAGGCTGCGTCAGCAGAGACCGCCGAAGGCGACTCCGGAGTCGACGCTCCAGCCGCTCAGGGCAGCCCCATCAGTCGCGATGATTACATCGACCCGACCGGAGGACGCAGCAGTGGTGGTGCCATTCGCGAAATGCGTCCACAGGGCTCAATGCGACATCGGCAACCGCGAAAAGACAAGAAACGCGGTCCAAGTTTGCCAGCCCTTGCGTCGACTCCCAACTACAAGCCACCTGTCGCCAAGAAGTCCGATGAAGGACCGGTTCAGAAACCGGACCTCGCACTGACTGGCGATGTTCTGAAGAAGAACAAGCTGGCCGACATCCTCAAAAAGAATCGTGACGACTCGCGTCGCAAGTCGGAGGATGAGGATGACGCCAAGAAGGGTCGCTCCGGCTCACGGACGCTGAACCTCGAAGAGGCCAGAAAGTCTCGCCGCAGCAAGCGTCAACGTCGTACCGGTGAAGACGAAGAAAACGTCATCGTCAAAACGGTCAAGCGACACCGCAAATCGGGACCGATTGAACGAAAGTCCGAAGCGACTGTCTCATCGCCGATGACCGTTCGCAGCCTGGCTGAAGCCATGGGACGCCCAGCTCGAGATTTGATCACCATCATGTTCAAGCATGGTGAAATGGTCACGATCAACGACGCTCTCGACGACGAAATGGCGCTCGAAATCGCCATGGAACTCGGTGTCGACCTCACAATCGAACCGGAAGAAGATTTCGAAGACGCGATCACGGAGATCCTCGAACGACCAGATACCGATTTCGGAATGGATCTTGTTGCACGGCCTCCAATCGTGACCGTGCTGGGACACGTCGATCACGGAAAAACAACTCTTGTCGACCGAATTCGTTCTTCGAATGTCGTCGATGGAGAAGCTGGCGGGATTACGCAGCACATCGCAGCCTATCAGGTGGATCACAACGGTCAGAAAGTGACGTTTGTCGATACGCCGGGTCACGCCGCGTTCGGTGAAATGCGAGCCCGTGGAGCCAATGTGACAGACATGGTCGTTCTGGTTGTGGCCGCCGACGACGGTGTGATGCCACAAACGGTCGAATGTATCAGTCACGCGAAGGCAGCCGGAGTTCCGATTGTCGTCGCTATGAACAAGTGCGACCTGCCGGACATCAATGAGCAACGAATTCTGACTGAGCTGTCTCAACATGGAATTCTTCCATCGGAGTGGGGCGGTGATGTCGAAGTGGTTCGAGTTTCAGCCCTTCAAGGAACTGGAATTGATGACCTTTTGGAGACATTGTTGCTGACTGCGGAACTTCAAGAGTTCCGAACAGTCGATTCCATTCCGGCCGACGGTGTCTGCCTCGAAGGTTTCATGGACGAAGGTCGCGGGCCATTGGCTTGGGCGCTCGTCCGCCGCGGAACGTTGCGAATCGGCGATAACATTTGCTGCGGAACGTCGTTTGGACGTGTTCGAGCGATGTACGACGACGCAGGCAGAGAAATTCAGGAAGCAGGTCCATCTACGCCGGTCAAGATCGCCGGATTGGACCACGTTCCAAGTGCTGGAAGCCGCTTCCTCGTGATGGACGACATCGAGCAGGCTCGCGAAGTCGCAGAACTGCGTGAAGCACGCGGTCGAAGTGCCGTGCTCGCTCAACGAGGCGGACCGGTTTCACTGGAAGACTTCTTCAAGCAACGCGACGGAATGATCCAGGATCTTCCGTTGATCATCAAAGCAGATACTCCCGGCTCGATCGAAGCGATTCGCAGCGAACTGGGCAAGTTTACGCATGATGAAGTGAAGCTGAAAATCCTCCACGAAGGTGTCGGAGGGGTGAACGAGAGTGATGTTTACCTCGCAGCATCTTCCGGTGCGATCGTCATTGCATTCCACGTCATCGCTGAAGATCGAGCGGAGGCACTGGCTTCTCAGGAAGGCATCCAGATTCGTCGCTACAAGATCATCTATAACGTGACGGATGACATTCGTCAGGCGATGGAAGGTCTGCTGAAGCCTGAACGAGTTGAAGTGCCGACAGGCAGGGCTCTTGTCCTTCGAACATTTTCGATCAGCAAGGTCGGAACTGTTGCAGGTTGCCGCGTGTTGAACGGCACCATCGATCGTTCGAACCGGGTCCATGTGATTCGTGATCAAACCATTCTCAACAACTACTCCATCGCTTCTCTGAAACGTGAGAAGGACGACGCGAAAGAGGTTCGAGAAGGATTCGAGTGCGGAATTCGTCTGGACGGGTTCAACGATGTCAAGGAAGGCGACTTGCTGGAAGCTTATCGCATCGAAGAACGGAAGCGATCGCTGGATGAATAACTCTGGTGAACTGCCGGAGTGGATCGAGTTCTAATGTGAGAAGTGAGTGGAATGAAAAGTCGCCGGACCGCCAAGGTAGCTGAAGCGATTCGTCAGGTGGTCAGTTCTGCAATTCTGATCGAATTGCGCGATCCTCGAGTCAAAAATGTGACGGTTCTCAGCGTGGATGTCGCAGGGGATCTACGTACAGCGAAAGTTTACGTCAGCATTCTGGGTGACGAGAAGACGGAATTGCTGTCTCTGAAAGGGCTGAATGCAGCGCGAGGCTGGTTACAATCCCGGATCGCGGACCAGCTTCAACTTCGATTGACTCCGGTTCTCACGTTTGTGGTGGACCGTGGTGTGAAGAAAAGCATCGAAGTTTCTCGCCGCCTGCATGAATTGGGGATCTCCGAGGAGGACGACGAGGACCTTTCCTCGTTTGATTTCCCTGACAGCCCAGATGAATTTGATGACGAAGCACAATCGCCCGAAACTGATGAGAACGACCAAACTCCGGAAACATAGTAAGTCGCAGGTTTGAGCCAAGCATCAAGGGAATTGGCTTAAACAAGGAAGACATGGTCCAGTTCGCGGCAGGTCCACGGACTGGAAAAACATCACGATCAATTACTCCTTATTCGGGAGGCGTCGATGCCTGCCAGCAAATCGCTGAAAGCTGCAGACAAACAGAAGATTCTCAAAAAACTCGTCACCGAGATGAAGAAGCACGTGAAGGGATCGATTCCCAAGCACAATCATTCCGTGCTGGAAACGGTTCTCTACTCAGCGTGTGTTGAGAATGTCAGCTACGAAGCTGCAGATCAGGCATATTCGAATCTGCTTGACACCTTCTTCGACCTCAATGAGGTTCGAGTCAGCTCTGTCACCGAAATTATTGAGGCCCTCGGGGACGTTTACGAAGCCGATTGGAAAGCTCTTCGCGTCCGCGAAGCTCTGCAGGATGTTTTCGAGAAGAACTTTGCTTTCGATCTCGAAATTCTGAAGCGGAAGACTCAGGAAGTCGCGAACAAAGAGCTGTCGGAAATTCCGCACATTTCGCCGTTCATGCGTGACTACACGGTTCAACATGCGCTCGGAGCGCACGTGTTGCCCGTCGATGAAAAAATGGCTCAACTTCTGAAGTGGTTGGCACTTGTCGACGCAGATGCGACCAACGAAGAAGCTTCCGATGCGATCAAAGCGGGGATCAAAAAATCCGACGGTCCGCAGTTCTGTTTTCTGTTGAAGGCAGTTTCTGTCGACCCTGTGTTGCAGCCTGGGCTGGAGCAGTATCAGGAACTCGATCCCGAAACCGACCCGTTCGCTTGTGCCTCCCGGTTGGCAGATCTCTACAAGAGTCCGGTAAAGCCGAAACGGGCAAAACCGACGAGTAAAAAAGTCAGTCGAAAGAAACCGGAGACGAAGACCGCGACTCGTAAGTCGACTAAAAAGGCGGCGACGAAGTCCAAGACCACCACGAAGAAGGTCAAGAAGCCCACGAAGACTGCCAAGAAATCAAAGCGGTCCACAGGGAAATAATCGCATCGGTTGAGCTTGAGGACATTTGTCTGTCCTCAGCTCTGCCCGCAATTTGATCGTTCTCGTTTCTGCTCCGGTGCGACCAATTCAATTTCGACGAGATTTTTCCGCACTGAGTTCTGCGCAGTTCCGTCCTGTTGAATGGACTGCACTGACGCTGGCAACGCTTATCGGGATTCGTTGACTTCGTCGCATCGTTCCGATTGTCGAAGACGTTTGGATTCCAACTCTCAAATTCGGCGACTCATTCTCTGACCACTTGATCGCCGCAAACGACGTCGAGAAACCGACCACTGCTGACGATGAAGTCTGTGTGCCGCATCGACTGATGTCATTTCTCTCCGCCAAAAGCGACTTCGAACTTGGTTTGCCGAGTTTCGCTCGAGCTGTCGCAGATTCTCGAAGAAGTCATGAACTCAGACGAGTGCGGAATCAGCATTCATCGGACGAGGCAATGAGCGAGAGAGGATGAGCAACTTGCGCTGGTGAGGCGTCTCCAATCGCCAATTAGTCCGTGATTTCTGCCAAGCGGCGACCTAGAATAGAGTGCCAGTTGTGAACTGGTGTCGCTTGACGAGATTGCCGAAGCGTCGACGCAAGTTTCGACCAATCAGGCCACCATTTCCGAATTCCGTCGCATGTTGTGGTTGCGGAGTTCGGGGCGACTGTGTGAACCCCAAAGACGCCACGTTCGTCGAACGTGAGGAATCGCAGAGAATGGAATGAGCAGATCTTCTCTAAGTGATCGAGTCCGTTCAGTTCTGGGGGACTTTTGGGGAAGGAGTCGGCCCTCTTCAGCGTGTGAGAACGAATACGCGCCGCTTTTCATCGATCGATTGGAAGATCGCCGTGTCTTGAGTGTGACGGCATCGCTTTCAGGGGGAGTTCTCTCGATCATCGGTGATGATGGTGTCAGCGATGTCGTTCAGGTGTCGCTGACAAATGCCGGTGAAGACGGAGGCGGTTCCGAAGAAGCTCTTCAAATCTTCGATCAGAACGGGAACGTTATCCCGATTTCGACCGGTTCAGGTCTGACCTTCGACCCGCTGCCAACATCCTCTCTTTACGATCCAATGACGATGTCGCCGGGAAGAATTCACGTCGACTTGGGAGTTGGAGAAGATCAGCTTGAGCTTCAAATTCCGACGGGAGCGTCTTTTGAAGCAAGCAGTACAGAGGCGCTGACCGTCGAAGTTTCCGGAGGGGATGATCTGGTCACGCTCGTCGACAACGGGATCGCTCCGCCTGCGCGGAATGTCGATGTCTCGATCGATGCGAACGAAGTCGAATTTGCGGATGTCAGTTTTCAGGCAGACACAGTCAATCTGGCCATTGAAGCGGATTTGATTCTCCGGCACGACCAGTCAATTGCGACAGATGGAATCGTAAGCGTGACTGGAAACGTGCTCTCTGTCGGAGGCAAACATTTCGACCTTTCGATCGACGTTGGTCAAAATGAAGTCGTGATCGACGGTGACTTGGGGACAGCAATTGGTCCGCTGGGAGATCTGACCATCTCTGCATCGGACATTCGACTGAGTGGAGATGCATTTACGCACGGCGATCAGCTTTACGATGGAGACTTGTCATTGACTGATGACACGACTCTGAAAAGCACTGCGGGCGGCGATATTGAGATCGGCAATCTCTCCGCGAATGGATCGAATTTGATCATCAATACGTCTGGATTGACCCACTTTTCAAGTGACGTTGATGGACTGAATTCACTGGTTACTGACAGCCTGGGGCAAACTCACATCTCCGGGAATTCGTTCGATGTTCTGGATTCGGTCGTCTTCGGTGATCAGGTCACTTTGAAATCCGACGTCACAATTGCGGCTGTCGACTTGATTCGTTTTGAGTCGAACATTCTAAGCGACTCATCCTCGTACTCGACGTTGGAACTGATGAGCGCAGGCGACGGCTCGTCAGGATCGGGACGCGTTGAGATTCTCGGAAACGTTGGTCAGGTGGGTGGTGCTGAGTTGGGCGGGCTGGACATTGCTGCTGGCAGCATGATTGCGCTTCACGACGTCCGAACTTTCGCTGCTGGCGGACAGTCAGGGAATCAGAGTTACGCAACGAGTTCATTGATTACTCAAGGACAGTTTTCGACGCGAGGCGGAGACTGGACGGTCACTGGTGACTGGAATGTTCGATCTTCGGTGATTGTTCAGACTTTCGGAGGTGCGATCGACATCAGTGGAGCGACGGTTTCGACATCAGTGAATGGCTCACCGGTCGACGTTCGTTTTAATCCCCAGTCAGTCGCAGGAGGAGTTGTTTCTCTCGGGGAATTCAACGATCACTACGGAAATGCCATTCGCAATTTAGAAATCTTCAATGCCAGCAACGTTACGGTGAACTCGCTTGCGATCGATGGGGCATTCACACAGCAGAACGGGTCGGGACGAACCGAGTTTGTGGCTGGGGCCATGATTTCGACGAAAGGTCCGCTTTCCATTGGAACGGATTCGATTTTGATCGGGCAGAATGCGGTTATCGAATCCAGTGGTGCCTCAATTGTCACGACGGACGAACTGCTGATGCACGATGGATCAATTCTTGATGCTGGTTCCGGGTCGGTTTCAATTTTAGTGAATCGGGATGGGATCGGGCCTGAGAGCTTTGAACAATCCGGGAGTGCGATGATCACGACTGGAAATGAGTCCTCAACCGCCATTGAGATCGAAGTTCAGGGAAATGGGGCTGCGAAGATCTCTGGCCTTCGTGCTGGCATGACCAGCGGAGTGATCGATGTCGTCGCCGGGGCTGAGATCATCGACGTCAACACCGGCGATTCGCAGCCTGCGGTTTCCGCATTCGGAGCAGTCTTAACGGCCGGAGCCAGTGCGAATGTCGTGTCGGCGGGAGTCGGGGAAAATGACCCGTTCGAAACGAATGTTCGCCAGTTTGCACTCCATGTTCCCAAGGGGGGGGCCAACATCGCCAATCAGGGAGCGCTGACATTGAGCACTCTCAATGGAGTGTCCCAATCGATCGTTTCGGAGGGTGGACGAATCTCTTCCGAGGGAGCGGTGACGATCGATTCCAACTTGGAGGTCGGAGGAAACTTTGAACTAGTGGCTGACAGCACTTCAGCAATGGGCGACACACTGACTATCAATGCGGATGTTCGGCATCTCACCGGAGATGGATTCATTCTGTTTCAGGCAGGCGATGACATCATTCAAAACGACGGGCAGATCGTGAATCGGGGTGGGACGGTTAACGAGCTGCGGTTTGTCGCCGATGTTGATGGAGCCGCCGATCTTCAAATCGGGCAACTGACTCAGAACGGAGGAACCATCGATGCTGAGCGGGTTTCCTTCTCATCCGGAGGGCCTATCTCTGTTCTTCAGAATCAAAACGACTTCGGAACAGTCGCTGCGGTCACGACACGTACAAACAGTGGGATTTACCTGTTCGAACAGGGTGGCATGACCTTTGGAACGGTCAATGGAATATCCGGTCTGACGACGAACAATGGCGATGTGTCTTTCGCTTCGAGTGGTCAAGTTGTCATCGGCAGCGGAGCAGGAGAAGACATTCAGGCTGTCGGCGGGATCGTTCGAGGATATTCGACTGGTGGAGTTGTCGAAGCGGCAGGTTCCGTCATTGTTGCAGAAGCGTTGAAGCTTCAAGGAGAAGGTCCGGTCCAGCTTCAGAATGACAATGATCTTTCCGTGATCATGATTAACGTCGATGGGCCAATTGTGTTTAACGACGTGAATGGATTTACGATCGGTAATCTGGAAACAATCGAAGGAGTTTCCACAGTCGATGACGATATCGAACTTCGATCAGGTGGCTTGATCACGATCGGCACGGGGGACGGTGAAACAGTATCCGCTAATGGAGCCACTGTCCGCATTTACTCTGACGGCGGAGTGGTTGAAGCGGCGGGTTCTTCGATCGTTGCGAGCAACTTGCGGCTTGAGGGGACCGGGACTTTCGATTTAGGTGAATCGAATTCTGTCGAAACTCTCGCTGTTGAAATTTCAGATGACCTTCGATTTCGAAATTTGGGTGACCTTGAGATCGGGACTGTCGACGGTGTCACAGGCATTCGTTCTACGGGTGGGGATATTTTCGTTGAGGCCTCCGGTGATTTGACGATGCCCGGGATGAGCTTCGTCGAGACCGCGGGCGGTCATGTTCTGCTCGCAGGCGGGAACGCAACGCAAACTCCCGGAGGATCGACGGGCGGATTGATCATGGAAGATGGTGCGGAAGTTCGGGCACTCAATGCGAGAGTCGATCTGGCTGCATCGGGAGATGTGCAAATCGGTCGAGTTCTGACCAATGAGGATGTGCGAGTCACGTCGCTGTTTGGAGAAATTCGTGATGCCGGCGACTTGGGTGGAGTTGATATTGAAGCAGCACGCCTCGGCCTCGACGCAGCTACGGGAATCGGAAATCAACAATCTCTTCAAGTTTCTGTGACTGAAATCGCTGCACGCAACTCCACTTCCGGAAACCTGCGAATTGAGAACGTTGGGCAGGATCAACTGACGATTGGGACGTTCGGCGATCAGATATTCGATGCCGATTGGGGGCTGCTGACCGGTATCACTCTCGGTGGGAATTCGAGCGGCGAGATCGTGGTGACCAATGATGGTGCAATGCAAGTCGAAGCCATCGTCATGAATACTTCAGGCGGCGACATCACACTCAAAGCTCTCGGTGATCCCGATGCAAATTTGCGCGTCGCTGCCCCAATTATCGCGATCGGGAGTTCGTCTGCGGATGTATTCCTAGAAACGGATGGCTCTCTGTCGATCGAAGACACTGGAGAAGAGTTCGACATTCTCGGAAGCTCCATCACCGGGGAAGCTGTTGGTGAAGTGATTTTCGCGGACAATGTGATCGTCAAGAGCGGAACCGGTTCGATCACGAATCCGGTGCCTCTGCTGGAAAACGTCACCACTCCGCAGGTTCTGACTTCGGGCATCTCGAAGATTCTGGGTAATTTTGGTCGAGTGAACGACAACACCTTCGTCTTCGAAATTCTCTGGGACCCGGAAGGCCCGGTTCAGGATACTTACACGAGTGGAGATCCTGTTTATAGCGCGCAGCGTCAGGAATTCGTCGGTCCAGCTCCTGGCATCGGTCCGGGGGAATTCCTGTTCGATCATCAGTACCTCGCGAATCCGAACGAAGAGAGCCCCTCATCGCCGATCCCAATTCAGATCACTCTCTACGATGACCCGAACATCCTGTTCACATCGGGCGGAGAAGAACTCGGCAAGGTCAGTGTGACTTCGTTGGCGCCGGTCCCGGGAGAAGGATTATTCGGAAGCATTCCGTTTGACTTGTCGATTGAGGTTCCACAACCGGAGCCTCCGCGAACAGAGATCACGGAAACTCGCGATTCCGATATCGAAGTCGCTGCCACATCAGAAGAGGATCTGGAGTTCGAGACGGTCACGGATATCGACACCGTGCAGAACGAGCGGATTGTTGTGATTCAGAAAATCAACTCGCAAGGAGAGGTCGAAGTCGACCGCTTCGGTCGTCCGATTCAGCGGTCTCTGTATGGCAAAGATGCTGAGGCGGTCCTCAGCAATCTTCCCGGCTTGTTTGAGAAGCTTCGCGACGGCCACTGGAAGATTTTCATGAAAGAGGGGCAGGATGCTCAGCTTCAGCTCGTCGAAGATGTTGAACTGCGCGATGGACGACCTGCTTCAAGTGATGACTCAGGAACGATGGATCGGCCGCCAACCGGTGAAGAGAATCTCAACAGCGAAGATGACACTCTCGACAAATCCAGCACGTTGATCGATTCTTCTGACAACAGCGAACTTCTTCAGACTCTTCAAACCGAATCAAAATCTGGTGAACGATCGCAGTCAAACGAACGGCTCTCAGATCGCAGTGTCGATGACGTATCGGCATCTGGATTCGCTGCTGGTTCGACCGCTGCCGTTTTGATTGCGACACAGTCGGACGCAACCAGTCGTTGGTCAGGCCTGCGAAAGTTTGTTCGAAGAATGGTGAGCACTTTTCGTTCAGCTTGATCAACCGTCATGAATCCAAAGCATCATAAACCCGATCCGAATCAGACTCCCAGCGAGTACTTACGTACACCAAATTCCGGAAGGTTCATCAATGACAACTTGTCCTGAATGTGGTGCGAAACTCTCGTCCGACGATCTGGTTGTGTGTCCTAAGTGTAAGCATTCGCTGAAGCAGGATGACGCTGAAAGCCATTCCAGTGAAACGTTTATGGAGGACGAACTCCCGGAACAGTTTGATCAGGATGGGGCACTTGAAGGCACGCTGGACCTCAACGCAGTCGAAGAACCTGAATCGATTTCGGAGTTCATTGTCGAGTCATTTGGAGACGAAGACGACGGCAATACTTTAGCGGATCAAACGTTCGTGCTGCCGGAGGAACAGGACGACGAGGATAGCATTGCCGAAACGGCGGACGGCACCTTCTTCCAGGATTCAGGAGATGCGGACAGGACGATCGACGGTGGACTATCTGAAGTCCTCAGTCAGGAGTCCGAGGCAGATCAAACGTTTGTCATGGATTCGGTGGACGGGGACGCCAATCAAGGTGATCAAGTTCCGACGATTGGCGATGCCACGATCGACGTTCAGCAACGGGAAGATGAACAGGCGCAGCGAACGCTTCCCGATGTCTATCCGTCTGCTCCAAGCAATGAAGAGCTGAAGACACTTAACCTGAACTGGGATGCTGAAGAAGAGGCTTCTCCCGGGGCAACGATCAAAGCGACTCGGTTCGGCGGAGGCGACAGTCTTCCGCAGCAGGTGACTGAGTCTCGTCGTTCAAGCATGCGGTCCATTCCCAATCGGTCGGTCTCAACCGCGACCGATAAGATGACTCTCGTCACCGCACCGGAGTATGAACTCCGGAAAGTTCTTGGCGAAGGTGGGATGGGGATTGTCTGGTCAGCACGGCAGACTTCGGTCGACCGTGATGTCGCGATTAAGATGATCAAAGGGACCAAAGATCAGAAGCAAAACCAGCGTGACAAGTTTCTCGCCGAAGCGATTGTCACCAGTGACCTGGATCATCCCAACATCGTTCCGATCTACGATCTCGGGAACGACTCTCAAGGCGCACTCTTCTATGCGATGAAGCAAGTGCAGGGTACGCCCTGGTCAAAGGTCATCAACGAAAAGTCGTTGCACGAAAACCTGGAGATTCTGCTGCGTACTGCCGATGCAATTGCTTTCGCGCATGCACGGGGAGTCATTCACCGCGACCTCAAGCCCGAGAACATCATGCTCGGGGACTTCGGTGAAGTACTCGTGATGGACTGGGGTCTCGCTCTCCCGACAAAGCATTTTGAGAAGTCGGAAAGCGTCAACATCCCTCCGGCGATGGGAGGGACACCCGCTTACATGGCACCAGAAATGGCGACCGGACCGATCAATCGGATTTCGGAAACCAGCGATGTTTACCTTCTGGGGGCTATGTTATGGGAGATCGTCACGGGGTCTCCTCCGCATCCAGGTAAGAGTGTGAAAGACGCACTTCTCGCTGCGATGCGAAACACCATCCGGGAGACGGATCAACAGGGGGAACTGATTGAGATCGCACGGAAAGCGATGTCGACAGCGCCTCAACAGCGTCATCAGTCAGTTTCAGAACTGCAGAAGGAGCTGCGATCTTATCTCGATCATTCAGAGAGTCTGGCTCTCGCGAAACGGGCTCGTCAGGATCTCAAAGTCGCCGAGTCTTCAGGCGACTATCGGGACTATTCCAAAGCGGTCTTCGGATTTGAACAAGCTCACGAATTGTGGGAAGGCAATCAAGAAGCCCGTTCGGGAATCGATCAGGCCAACTTCGCTTACGCCACGCACGCGCGAACGAAAGGGGATTACGATCTCGCATTGTCGCTTCTTTCTCAGAAGCTTCCGGAACATCAGGAACTGCGTGGAGAAATTGAGTTTGACCGGACCGAACGCGATGCTCGTCGACGTCGGCTGGAAGTCGCCAAGCGAACGATGGCTGCCATGGTGGCCGGAATTCTGATCGTCGTGACCGGTGCGTTCTTCTGGATTCGATCCGAACGAAACTTCGCAGTCGAGCAACAGGAGATTGCAGTCAAGGAGCGGGATCGTGCCACTGTTCAGCAGGAAATTGCCGAAGAGCAGCGGGACCTCGCGACTGAACAAAAACAGATCGCTGAAGAGGCTCGCTCGAACCTGCAAGTTGCTTTGACTGAAGTCGACAATCAGCGTGAGATCGCAGAGACTGAACGAGATGAAGCCCAGCGTCAGCGAAAGATCGCAGACGATCAGCGGATTCTCGCTGAGGACAATCAACGCAAAGCGGAAGCAGCGAAAGAAGCTGAGGAATACAAAGCGTACATTGCCCGAATCGGCTTGGCTTCGGCGAAAATTGAAGAGAACGCGTTTGATGTCGCTGTCTCGCTTTTGAATCAATGTCCTCCCCATCTGCGTGACTGGGAGTGGGGGCGATTGATGCACCTTTGCGAGCAAATTTCGACCGAATTTAATACAGCCGGACCGGTCGATGACGTCGCGGTTTCTCCTGACAATAAGCTTCTGCTCACAGCGAGTTGGGACCATGCAGCGAGAATCTGGGATCTCCAGACGAAGGAAGTCGTCCGAGAATTTCCGCAAGCTGGTCTCTATGTTCATTCCGCCTGCTGGTCTCCGGATCAGAAATACGTTGCACTCGGGGGGAGTGATCCCGAAGGTCTGATTCGGATTTTCAATTCGACAACCGGAGAACAACTCGCGAGCTTCAACGGTCACAGCGATGCTGTTTTGCATGTCGAGTTTTCACCTGATGGCCAACAACTCATCAGCTGTTCGTATGATGAGACAGCACGTCTTTGGGATGTGTCCGACATTCAGAAACCTCGCGAACTCGTCGTTCTCGATGGCCATTCGTGGTGGGTTTGGGATGCAGCGTTCGCACCTGACTTCAACCTGAATTCAGCATCGTCGCCGCAGCAACTTGTCACCGTCAGCCAGGACGGAAAAGCAATCGTCTGGTCCATCGATGCAACCGCTCCTGAAACCGATTCAATGGCTGTACGATTTGTCGCGCAGGAAACGCTTGATCGTGAACCTCAGGTTCGAGCGAGACAAGATGCCATTTTCATGATGCACGACGGACCGATTTACTCCGTCGCGTATTCTCCGAATGGGCAGTACGTCGCGACAGGCGGCTACGACTCTCGGATTCTCTTGTGGAATCCGTCCGAGCTCCCGGCATTTGATCTCGGTCAGATTCTGAACGACGAAGTTCCCGAACCGGAATTCAATGCTCTTGATGGTCATTCTTCGTCGATCCACGCACTCTGTTTTTCCAACGACGGCGAGTTGCTCATTTCTGGAGGGCGCGACAATTCGATCAAGGTCTGGGATACAAAAAGTGTGTCGACCATTAAAACGTTTCGCGGTCACTTCGGGGAAGTTCGTGCAGTCGACGTTTCCTCCGACGGTCGGACAATTTTTTCGGGAGCAAAGGACAGTCGAGCGGTCGCCTGGAACATTGATCAGTACGAGGAAATTCGTGTCCTCAATGGAAGAAGCCTTTCCGGGCACAGCGACGCAATTTTGAACGTTGCTTACGATCCAGAAGGTTCACGAATTGTCACTGCCAGTCGAGATCGGACCGGGAGGATTTGGAACGCTCACACGGGGGAGTTGGAATTGACACTCGCAGAAGGGCATCAGTTTCTGACGTCAAATGCGGTCTTTCTCCCCGACGGTCGCATTCTTGCGACAGCAGCAGCGGATGACACGGTTCGCCTTTGGGATGTTGCGACAGGTGCTCAGATTCTGGAGATTCCCAAAACCGGGCAATCAGCTGTGATAGGAATCTCTTTCGACGGGAAGTGGCTGCTCACCGGAAGCAATGATCAGTCGACTCAGTTGTGGCGACTGGATGAAGTGTTGAAGCTGGCGTCGATTGAATCGATCGATTCAGTTGAAGATCTTCCCATCAAACCTGTCAGCCTCGAAGGACATCACGGTCGCGTCACGTCCGTCAGTTTCGCCCCCGACAGGAATCAACTGGTGACATGTGATTCGAACGGGAGAATGATTCTCTGGGATGCAGAAACGGCCGAAGTCATCTGGGAAGTCCGGCATCACAACCGACTGATTTCGCAAGTCGCTTTCACTCCGGACGGTCAGCAAATTCTGACAGCTTGCCATGATCATACGGTTGGAACAGTCGACGCGAGCACGGGTGCAGAGATTGTTGATCAAGTACTCGGTCATTCAACAGCCGTCACCGGCCTGACAGTTTCTCCGGATGGTCGTTCCGTAGTTTCAGTCAGTCTGCTTGAGAATGACCTACTGAATCCGGGCTCGAGAGTCGTTGTGTGGGATCGGGCTTCCGGGCAGAAGCGTTTAGCTGTCGACGTTGAATCGTTCAGCGTGAACGACGTTTCATTCTTTCCCGATGGCGAACGGGTGTTGTGTGTTTGCAATGACAATACTGTTCGAGTTCTCGATCTGAAATCGATGTTGGCAGACAATTCATTGAGTCAACCCGTCTTGGACTTCGAAGTCGTTGGAGGACTGGTGTGGTCTGCGAAATTCGATCCAGATGGCAAATCGATCCTCACAGTCGGCGGAACTGATGCTCGTTTATGGGATGCGACAACTCGTCGAGAAGTGATGGCGTTTCGACCGCATGGAGCTGTCGCTTCAGCGAGTTTTTCACCCGACGGAACGCTCGTCGCCACGGGAAGCTGGGACAACTCGGTCAAGATCTGGAATACGTCCACCGGTCACGTTGTCGAGAAGCTTCAGGGCGGACACGATTCCTACGTCAACAGTGTTCGGTTCTCTCCGGATGGTCTCCAGGTTCTCACCTCTTCGGATGATCAAACGGCCAAACTCTGGAACGTGGAAACGAAGTCTGTCGAAGTCTCCTTCACCGGCCACACCGGTCGTGTACGTCTCGCGATTTTTTCACCCGATGCAAGCCAGGTTCTCACAGTTTCCAACGACCGGACAGCTCGACTGTGGGATCGAAAAAACGGAAAGCAGCTGCGAGTCTTCAGCGGTCATGAGTGGGCTGTGTTGGCGGGAGCGTTTTCTCCTGACGGAAAGCTGATCGCCACTGCTGGCGAAGATAACACTGCGAAGATCTGGGATGCTGCCACGGGAGATTTGATCACGACGTGTGAAGGACATACTTCGGCTGTCACCAGCGTCGCCTTTTCTCAAGACAGTGCCCGTTTGTTCACCGCGAGTGCGGATGCCTCAGCCAAGGTCTGGGACGCGACTCCGGGGCGCGGTGGCACTGAAATCTTCACGCTCGCTCAACAGCGAGGTGAATTAACATCGCTCGCTGTCTCGCCTGATGGACGAAACGTCGTTACCTCTGGTCGCAATGGAGTCGCCACGATTTGGTTGACGAGCGATTGGAAGAACGAAGGCGATCACACCGAGGCTTCGCTACCGCAGAATCAGTGATCGTCGCCGATCTGATGATCGGTACTTCCCGACGGGGTCAGCTTTCCGATGAAAATGCGGCGAGCTGGCGAGCGTGAGCAGCTGAGGTGTCGACGCACTGCTGAATCTGGACATGAAAGCTTCGCGATTCGTCGACGACGAAGTTCCAGACCAGAGTCACAACGCTGCTTTGATGCACAAGTTCGTATCCACCTTCGCTCTGGCTGACTGTCTGAATTGGAAATGTCCAGACACTGCACGGAACCGAAGCTTCAAGTGTTGTGTCGACGCCGAGCCACTCATCAACCAGACCGATGCGTTGCTGGTCGGAAAGGTTCAAGGTTGTCTCCAACTGGCCGACGCGTCGTCCGGATTCGTCGTAGAAGTATCGATCAGGCTGTGACGCTGGCATACTTGAGAAGTTGAACTCGACAGCGAACTGGATTTCTTCGCCGACAGGCAGTTGATTGAGGCGGTAGTCAAATTCAAGTTGACCGGTTCGCGCTGAGTCGAGAGAGATCTGCTTGGTCATTTGAATCCAGTGTTCGCCGAGCCGCCCCTCGCGTGAGAGGATGGCTTCGACGCGACCGGATGATTGACGCGTTTTGGACTCGTGGACTCCCAGCAGAAAATCACCGATCTCGCCGTTGCCGGCAGCGAAGTCTTCAGCGGTTGTACCGGGACGCAGGAAGTGGTCGACCAGACTCTTCCGAGGCCAGCGATCGTAGGCGATTTGCTGATCGAGGTTTTCCTGCTTGAAGCGAGCACCTTCGTGTTTATTGAAGTCAATATCGTCGACGCTCTCGCTCTTTCCTCCAACGTCGAGGATCATCTGATGATACGGTTCCGGACGGCGATTGAGCGTTGAAAGCAGATTCGTCTCGATACTTCTCACATCGAGTTCGTAAAGATGCCCGCCGCGTGCTGGGCTCAGGTACGCAATCAAACGGTCGGAAGCCAGTCGGATTTCCTGTCGAGCATCGAGGTTGAAGTCCTCCGCGCTGATATCGACCCAGCGACCGGAACGTCCACTGGCCTTTTCAAGGAGTGTGTCGGCAGCGATGAGATGTCGATAGATGGCGTTTCGCAAATGTGGAAGATAAAGACCACCAAAGGCGCCGTGCCAGTACGGGCAGTTACATTGACCACGATAAAGTTCGAGACGAATCGAATTGCGAACAGCTTCGCTGAGAGGATGGTGCGGGTCATCTTCCATCGCAGCTAGACGACGGCTGATTTCCAGCGACCGACAATACATGTCGTTGCTTTCGGGATACTTCACGAGGAAGTTGCGCCACATGCCAGCCCGAAAGAACGGTTGGACAGTCTTCCAATCGTCGAGTTTCTCCAGGTGCTGCCGGGTCTGTTGGTAGACGATCTGTTGATCGGTCGGCAATGCCCATTCGGTCATTTCCCGGTAGCTGGCGTTCGGCAGATAGACTTTTCCACTCGGAGCGACTGAATCGACCGCTTGAGCCATGGTCACGACGCGCAACCACTCCGATTGTTCGCGAATTGCCTGAAAGAAGCGCCGCAGCCACTGCTTGTCGCCGTAGACATGATTGAACGTGCCGGGCCATGACCCAAACTTTTCACCGTCATCCCCGAAGGAAACAACCGTTCCCGGAAACTTCTCTGCGAGTTGTCTGAGATAGGCAATCGTTTCATCCGGTTCTGACCAGGGAATCGTGTAGCGCAGCGTTTCATCATCCGGGAAGACGGACAGCAGTCGTCCCTCGTTTTCGGTCAGATAGTGTCCGTGCAGTTTGTCATCCGAAAAGCCAGCCCACCGGAAGTGGGAGTCGTCGAGGATTGTGTATTCGATGCCCGCATCAACGAGGTCACTTGTGAAGGCCGGTTCCCAAACACGCTCGGGGACCCACATTCCACGGACGCGTGTTTCGAAGAGTTCTTCAAGATGCTTGACGTACAGTTGGATTTGGCCGATCCGGTCTCGACCTGGAATCGATGCCAGAATCGATTCAAAATACGGTCCGCCGAGGATTTCCATGTGACCGGCCGCGACGGAGGCTTTTATTCGGTCGAGGTAATCTGTTCGATGTTGTTCGAGCCATTCCAGCAGGCTTCCCGAAATGTGCATCGTCACGGGAAGATCCGGGAAGTCGTCAACGACATCCATGAACGGAAGATAAGCCTCTTCGCAGGCCTGTTCGAACACCCCGTCGAAATTGCCGACCGGCTGGTGGTTATGGACAGCGAAAACGAGTCGAAGCGAGGGGGTCATGGCCGCAGATCCAGTTCGGGAAACGTACTCCTTGCCCGATTGTGATAACAGTTTTTGAACCCACATTGAATAGTGGACTCAATCAGTGGCCCGATTTCAGCCAAGCCCGCTTCGTTTCGCCGGAAAAGTCTTCCATCCATGGGAGGATTCTGATTCGAAAAACGACGACCTATGCGTATCAATGTCGGAGACGAACACCGGAATCACAGCTCACGTGATGGCATCACAAAGAGCGGGACGAACTCGATTTATCGAGGCAATTTTCCGATCGGTCTGAGGGGTTTGCGAGGGACTTGCGGTTCGTCAAAATGCGTGGGTTGGAAGAAACCCGTTTGATCGGTGACAGACTCTTGGGAAGAGCAAAACGATGAGCACAATTCAGCCATCTCTGGAGCAACGTCACGCATTGCAAATTCGTCCTGATGATTGCCCGGTGATGTTTCAGTCGTGGAGAAAACTGCTCTTTCTGCACTGGAAGATCGATCCCGAGCTAATCCAGCAACGGCTTCCGCGAGGATTGACGGTGGACACTTTTGATGGGGCAGCTTGGATCGGTGTGGTCCCGTTTTTGATGCGAAGAATCCGGCCGTCGTGGTCGCCGCAGGTGCCGTATATCTCGAATTTTCTGGAACTCAATGTGCGGACTTATGCATACAACGAACAGGGAATCCCCGGAGTCTGGTTCTTCTCACTCACAGCGAATCGCTGGCTGGCGGTAATGCTCGCTCGAAAGCTGTTCGGGCTGCCGTACGTCTGGGGCCAGATGTCTGCATCCGTCGATGCTGCAGGCGCTGTTCGTTATCGAACGAGACAGTTTCGAGACGATCAACGGAGGACGATGGAGTTCGAGTATCAACCGCAGGCAACCGCGAGTCCCAGCAAGCCGGGCACACTCGACTTTTTTCTGGTCGAGCGGTACATCTTGTTCAGCGAGACACGCTCAAACGGGATTGCGACCGGGCAGGTGCATCATCCGCCTTACGAAGTTCAGCCGGTCAAAGTGAATGCGTTCAGCAGTCTTCCAGTAGAGTTGGATGGGTTCCCTCAAATGAAAACACCCCCGGAGCACTTGGTGTTCTCCGAGGGTGTGGATGTCGAGGTTTTCGGATTGAAGTATTCTTAGAGCACTCTCTGATTCTGTGTGCACGGGAAAGAGCAACTTAATCTAGAACTCTCCGATCACAGCTCCATCGTTACGTGCGAAGAGTTTCTGGTATGTTCCGAAGAATGGAGCGTTGGGATTACTGGCGATGTCTTCAGTGCGATACGCGCTGTTGAGATTGATCCATGGTGTGGCAGTATGTTCAATGTTCTCACTGAGGAAACGGACGGTTCCGTCACAGAACAGGAACTGAGCTCCACCGACATGCATACTTCCGGCCGTTCGGTTTGGTTGAGTGTTTCCTTCGATCTGGAGCCAGTTCATGGCCCACTCGCCAGAAACGAGCACGCAGTTCGTCGCCCCCTCAGCACCAGTCAATGGGTTTTGACCTCCTTGGCCACCATAGATTCGGGAAGTGTTTAACCCGTTGGTCTGCATTCCCCAGCGAGTTTCCGCAACAGCAATCGTGTTGCTTGTCCCGTCGGTGATGTCACGGATACGGCTCGGTGGTCCACCGTTGTTCCGACGGAAGATCCCGTTTCGTCGACGGGGAATGTTATTGGCCGTCACGTTATTTCCATGATACCCGTTGTAGGCACTGGCATTGCCTTGATAGCTACTCGTCGCAGATGAAGGGATCTGGCCATGATTCTGGTTGGTGGGTTTGGTGTCCGAGGGACAACTAAACATGGGTAGGACTGTTTGACACAACGTGACGTTCTCTTGACCGGCTTGTTGATTCGGTCCGGGCTGGTCCCAGGCAATCTGTTGTTCTGCCCAGAAGAGGTTGAACAATGGACCCTGATCCATGAAAGGGAGCAACGCCCAACCCCAACCGTATGCCGATCCCCCTCGTTTCGGGTTGACGTCTGGGTCACCATTGAACGATCCCCAGTACTGATGTCCGATGGGAAACATTTTGTAGACGTCGTGATAGTTATGCATCGCCAGCCCGAACTGCTTCAGATTGTTTTTGCACTGGGTTCTACGGGCTGCTTCGCGTGCTTGCTGAACTGCCGGGAGCAGCAGAGCGATCAAGATTGCGATGATTGCAATCACGACCAGCAATTCGATCAGAGTGAATCCGCTCTTTGTCTTGCGCGAGAATTCGTAACGGGGTAATGCGGGCATGAGCCATCCTCCGGTGAAAATGAGGAAACAAAAAGAATTCGAAATGAACTCGTCAGACATGTAAGCGAGAATTGATCACTTCACGCTATCCGCCGATACCCAAAATCGCAATAAAAAACTTGTGATCTCGCATCATTGCTTGCTGATTGAGAGAACGATTTGCGGCACTTTCGCATGAAATATCGCTCGACAAACGAGCTCGACTTCCGTGGACTCTTGCCTGGGACTTGCAATCGAACCTGAACGCGCAGCAAAACACCCCCGGAGCACATGGTGTACTTCGAGGGTGTTGATGTTGAGGTTTTCGGATTGAAGAAGTCTTAGAACTCTCCGATCACAGCTCCGTCGTTACGTGCGAAGAGTTTTTGGTATGTTCCGAAGAATGGAGCGTTTGGATTGCTCGCGACGTCTTCGGTTCGGAACGCACTGTTGAGATTGATCCACGCTGTGGCAGTGTGCTCAATGTTCTCGCTGAGGAATCGGACGGTTCCGTCGCAGAACAGGAACTGAGCTCCACCGACATGCAAGCTACCTGCAGTTCGGTGTGGTTGTGGATTTCCTTCGATCTGGAGCCAGTTCATGGCCCACTCACCCTGCACGAGTAGGGCGTTGGACGCGCCTTGAGCACCTTGCAATCCGTTGTTGTCCTGAGCTCCGTAGAACCGTGATCGGTTCAGACCGTTAGTTTGCATTCCCCAGCGTGTTTCGGCGACAGCAATGGTGTTACTGGTTCCATCAGTGATGTCACGGATCTTCGCTGGTGGTCCACCATTGGTTCGTCGGAAGATTCCGTTACGAATTCGCGGGATGTTGTTGGCTGTTACGTTGTTGCCATGATACCCGTTGTAGGCACTCGAAGCACCCTGGTAGCTGCTCGTTGCAGAGTTCGGAATGGCAGCATCATTCTGATTGGTTGGCTTCGTATCAGATGGACAACTGAAAAGCGGCAAGACTGTTTGACACAAATTGACGTTCTCTTGACCGACTTGCTGATTCGGACCTGGTTGGTCCCAGGCTGCTTGTTGTTCAGCCCAGAACAGGTTGAACAATGGACCTTGATCCATGTACGGCAACAGAGCCCAACCCCATCCATAAGCGGAACCGCCCTGCTTTGGATTAGTTTCCGGATCACCACCAAATGATCCCCGATACTGGTGTCCGATTGGGAAAGACTTGTACACGTCGTGGTAGTTATGCATCGCCAGCCCGAATTGCTTCAGATTGTTTTTGCACTGCGTCCTGCGAGCTGCTTCACGTGCTTGCTGAACTGCCGGGAGCAGCAGGGCGATCAGAATTGCGATGATCGCGATCACCACCAGCAGTTCGATCAGCGTAAATCCGCGCTGATGCTTCGAGAAAACTTTACGTCGGGTCGTTGCGGGCATTTGCCATCCTCCAATGAAGAGAGAGGAACTAAAAAAAAGAATTCATGATGAATTCGGGTGACGTGTAAGTCGGATTTGATGGGTTCATCGTACAGAAAGATTTCTCAATCGCAAGGTAAAACTTGCGATTCTCGCCACTTCTCCGAGAAACATATCAGAAACTACGATTTTGTGATGAGGTGGTAAAGAGGGGCGACTATCATGGGACGAGACGAAAGTGTCTGCGATTCAGCAGCGTGCAGATTTCCGGCTCATCTCCAGTTCGAAAAATATTGCAATTCAAATGTGATGAGGAGTCCCCACAATTTGCGCATGAAAAAGCCCTCTGGCACATTGTGTGTTCAGAGGGCTGAAAGTCGTTTTCGATTGATGCGGTCGGCAGGAATCAATCAGCTCATTGAAAAATGATTCCCCAAAATCTTGATGAATTTACCACACGATCGAACCGGGTCTGTTAATAGCCGTCTTCAGCTTGAGCAACTGGCCCTTCTGAAGTGATATCGAAGTTGAATTCGTTGTCTTGTCCTTCGACAACGGTCGCTGTGAGGGTAGTTTGTGCTCCGTATTTCAGGGGAACGGTTTCTTTCGTTCCTGGCGTTGTGCTTCCATCTTCCTGAGCCATTGGATCACTGGCAGTGCTGATGCGAACTTTATAGTCGCCAGCCTGGGCACCTTGACGTCCGCCTGAGAAGTTGAGGACGTACATGCCTTCTTCGTCAGTTCGGGCTCCGGCCGGACGACCACTTTCGACGGGCATGAAGACGATCGACGCGTTCTTCAGCGGCTGTCCGTCCATCGTCACTTTTCCGTGAACCCCTTCAATATCGGGACCACTGGGACCACATCCCATCGCGCTGATCGCGACAATTCCGCAAAGTGAAATCAGACTTCTCATAACTCGAATTCCTTCCACCGATTGATGACCCTGCATTCAGGCGGGGCGATTTGAACTTGAACTGGCGATTCTTGTTCAGGCGGTGCCAAGCACGCACGAGACGAATCTCGCCAGTCACTCTTGAGATCGATACATGTTGAGTAGATTCACACAAACATGTCCTTAAGTGAACATATCTGGATTTCTTCTCGTCTGCACGTCTCCGAATGAAGACTTCTGCGTTTCAGAAAAGAAAAAAGCACGGGCAGTTTCATCTGCCCGTGCCAGATTCTCGATCAGTCGCTCACTCTACCAAGGTTAAATTGGCAGAACGAGCACTCCGCGACACACAGGCAAGCGATTAGAAATCGCCGATGACTGCACCGTCGTTACGTGCAAACAGTTTCTGGTACGTTCCAAAGAATGGAGCGTTTGGATTACTCGCAATGTCTTCAGTGCGGAATGCGCTGTTGAGATTGATCCAAGGTGTAGAAGTGTGGTCAATGTTCTCGGACAGGAAGCGGACGGTTCCGTCACAGAAGAGGAACTGAGCTCCCCCGACGTGTTGGCTTCCGGCTGTTCGGTCTGGCTGGCCATTTCCTTCGATCTGCAACCAGTTCATGGCCGCCTGACCTTGGACGAGCAGGGCGTTGGTTGCTCCTTGAGCCCCGTTCATTCCGTTACCGTCTTGGGCTCCGTAGAAGCGAGAGCGAGTCAAACCGTTGGTACCCATGCCCCAGCGAGTTTCTGCAACTGCGATGGTATTACTTGTTCCATCGGTGATGTCGCGAATACGGGTTGGTGGACCACTGTTCGTGCGGCGGAAGACGCCGTTGAATCGTCGGGTGTTGAGGTTCGCAGTAACGTTATTCGCTTGGTACCCGTCGTAAGCACTGGAGGCACCCTGGTAGCTGGAAGTTGCTGAGTTCGGGATCGCTCCGTCGTTCTGGTTAGTCGGTTTAGCATCCGACGGGCAGCTGAACAACGGGAGAACTGTTTGGCAAAGCAGCGCGTTCGTCTGGTCCGCTGTCTGGTTTGGTCCGGCAGTCGCCCAGGCAGCTTGTTGTTCTGCCCAGAAGAGATTGAACAGAGGAGCCTGATCCATATAAGGTAACAGTGCCCACCCCCAACCGTATGCGGAGCCACCCTGTTTTGGGTTGACTTCTGGATCGCCGTTGAACCATCCGCGGTACTGATGGCCAATCGGGAACATGCTGTAGACGTCGTGGTAGTTGTGCATCGCCAGCCCGAATTGCTTCAGGTTGTTTTTGCACTGGGTTCGCCGTGCGGCTTCGCGAGCTTGCTGCACAGCTGGGAGGAGGAGTGCGATCAGAATCGCAATAATTGCGATCACGACCAGCAACTCGATCAGCGTGAATCCACGCTTTGTGCCAGCTCGGTTTGTAGAGATTGGTGAACCGTGTGTGGGCATTTGGGGGGCCTTTCCTTCAGTATGAATGAGTATTCAGAGAAAAATTGTTAAAACGGACCCGCGCGACATGACATGAATAGATGTGTTGATTCGTCTATGATACTCACCATAAGCGCAAACTTCAAGAATGCGTCAATAAGTTTTGATTCAAGAAATTGCAATATAGCTGCCGCAAACGCATTGGAGCCTAGCTATGCGTGCTGTGATTGTGCAATTCGATTGAGCTATTTTGTCATTGGTTTGGTTCGTAAAAATTTAATAGCGACTTGAAGCGGGGAGATTCGGGATGGGAACTTCGGAAAGTGGTCAGGTTGTGGCTGAGAATTCTCAAGCAGCCGACGAGAATAAGACCGTTGATGAGAAGCAGGGAATGAACCCTGTTCTCCGAATTCTAATGCTATTAGTCGTCTGCGTGGTGGCTGCCGGAGTCGTGTGGGAGGGCATCACTTACGGCAGCTATCTGCTTACGTACTCCGGTCTGAAGAAGGAAATTGAAAAGCTTCCTCCGGACAACAGGCAGCGATTCAACATCTACAATCTTCACGAGAGCAAACTCATCTATGGTGCTCCCGAGATCAGCTACAACGCACTTGAATTGGGGAAGTCTCAGGTCGTCACGTATCGCTGGGATGGACTTCTGGCGACCTACGGATCGATCCATATGGTCTACGATCAGGAAGATGAATTTCACCGAGTCCAGGAGATCAAGACCGGACACTTGGACATTCCCAAGCCAAAGAATGTCGCGATCGAAACCGGCGCTCAAGAAGCCGAATAACCTGTCACGGCAGGCTATCGGTGGTTGCCTGACCTCACTCTTCGAGTGCTTTCAATGGCGGTCGGTTGCTTGGTCAATCGGCTGCGATTGGGAATTCAACTGGGCGTCTGGTTTCATTTGATCGATAGATCGCGGTGAAGATTTCGACAACGGTCCGACCTTCGCGACCTGTCACCATGGGAGCGCGATCTTGAATGATCGCGTCGAGGAAGTCGGCAATCTGCAGCGTGTGGTAATGTTGTGTCGCATCGAGGCTGCCGAATCGTTCACGATCTTCCGCGATGAACTGTTCGAGAAGATGTTCTTCGCCGGGGATCGTCCAGACATCATTCAGCGGTGGGTCTGCAATCTTTGAGACACCAGCTACAAAAGATGCTCCGGTGTCCGTTTGAACTCCGACGGAAGCACCGTTGGACCCGTGCACATGAACTTTCGTGTAAATGCCCGGGTTTTGTGAGAGGCTCGTCACAATGTTTCCGAGTCCGCCGGATCGGAATCGAATGACAGCCACGGCGGTGTCTTCGACTTCGATGTAAGGGTGATTGAGATTGCCCCAGTATCCGGAAACTTCGGCGATGTCTCCCATCATCCATTGCAGCAAATCAAGTTGATGCGGCGACTGATTGACAAGGACACCTCCGCCTTCTGTCTTCCATTGTCCGCGCCATGGATCGGACTTGTAATAAGCTTCGTCTCTCCAGCTGAACATCGAAAATGTTCCCAACACCGGGTTGCCGATTTTTCCGGCGTCGATGGCTGCTTTCATGCGTTGGACGGGTTCAAACAATCGTCGCTGACTGACGACGCCGAGCTGGGCGTTTCCTTCTTCGGCCGCATGGATCATGCGATCACAGGCATCCAGCGTTGAAGCGAGTGGCTTTTCAACGAGAACATGAACTCCGTGCTTCAATGCTGTGACGGTTGGTTCTTCATGTAGCGGATGAGGAGTGCAGATCATCAATGCGTCGGGCTGCGCCTTGTTGATCATTTCGTCAACGGAAGCGAACGCTTGCGCTCCAAATTCTGACCCGAAGGACGCTGCCCGTGAGTGTTGATTGTCGCAGACTGCAACCAGTTCAGATTGAGGTAACGAAGCCAACGCGTTGGCATGCAACTGCCCGACCTTTCCGCATCCGACAATCGCTGTGCGAAGTTGTGTCATGAGTCTCAACCGATCTGAAGAGTGCCGTCTCTGAGGATGAGGCGGAGGAAAGCGTTATGCCTGCGGAAAGTATTTCTCGACCATCGAATGTAGAAATTCGAGTGACTCGCGCATCTCATCCATTCCGTTCATGCCATCTTCAATGCTGATCCAGCCAGTGTAATTGTGGCTGGCGAGAATTGAGAAGATGGCGTCGTAGTCGTTGAGACCTTTGCCGGTGACTCCATGCCGCAGTGCCGACGAATATCCAAGCGTTCCGTCGGACTGTTTGAGGCTTTCGAGTGTGGCTCCCGGTTCCAGATATCGGTCACTGGCGTGCATGCTGACGACTCGCGGCGCGACAGCTCGAAGCAGTTCGATTGGATCATCCCCCGCGACAATTGCGTTGGAGGGATCGTATTGAACTCCGAAGAAATCGGTTTCTGGGATCGCGTTCAACAACTCAAGAAAGACATCCTGCTTCTGGGCAAACTCCGGGTATTTCCAGAAACCGTCTTTGTAGTGGTTTTCGAGACCGAGGATGATTCCAAGTTCTCGGGCGGTCGGAAGAAGTTGGTCGATGCATTCACGCACCCATTGAATTCCCTGCTCGCGCTCGACTTCCGGATAACGTTGTCCGCTTAAGACGCGGCAAACAGTGCCTTCTCCGCCCAGGCGATGTGCGACCCGAATCATGTCGAGTTGACGTTGGACGGCGGCCTCACGTTGCGAAGCTTCCGGATTGGTGAAGTCCGGAGAACAGCAGAGCATTGGAACGACGAAACCTGCTTTATGAACAGCGGCGGCGACTTCGTCGATGTAGTCATCTTCTGTCGAGGTGAAGAACCCGTCATACATTTCGAGACCTTCAGCTGGAAGGTCTTCGGCGAGTTCGATCCATTCGAAGACCGTCATCGATCTCTCACCTGCGATGGCATCGAGATAGCATTTTGGGAAGGCTGAGATCCGAGGTCTCATGGTTGATGTTCCAAAGGAGGGAGGGCAGGAGAGACCATGCAGTTGAACGACACGGTGCGTTGTCGTCAATCGTCGGGCAAAGTCAGAAAGCATCCGGAGCGAGATCGGGATCGTCATCGCAAGTGGCTTCGCTGTGGATGGCGACTCGACGAAACTCGACGATCCCGTCACAATGCCCGACAGACCTGATCTTCGAAATAGACTGCTGAATGATGCTCCGATTTTCCATCTTCATGATCTGTTGTTGGCACGCCAGTTGGCTGGCAGCGGTAGATGAGCGACCGAATTTTCTATTCATTTGTGTGGACGATCTCAACGACTGGATCGGCTGTCTGGAAGGGCATCCGCAAGCTGTGACTCCCAATTTCGATCGACTGGCTGCTTCCGGAGTTTTGTTTACAAACGCATATTGTCCCGCAGCTTCGTGCAACCCGTCCCGCACCGCGGTGATGACGGGGATTTCTCCGCACGTTTCCGGCTTGTATGCAAATCGTCAAAGCATGCGACAGATTCTCCCGGATGCTCAGATCATCCCAAAGTACTTCTCCGAGCATGGATACTGGTCGGGCGGATCAGGGAAGATCTTGCATTATTTCATCGATGCGGATTCGTGGACCGAGTACTTTCCAGAAGCGGAGTCAGAGAATCCGTTTCCTCGAACTTTGTATCCGGACAAGCGACCGGTCAGTCTGCCACGAGCGGGCGACTGGCAATATGTGGAAACGGATTGGGGGCCGCTGGATGCAACCGACGAAGAGTTCGGCGGCGACTATCTTGTTTCCGAATGGGTCAGCGAACAGCTCACGAAAAAACGTGACCAGCCGTTCTGGCTGGCGTGTGGTTTCTACCGTCCGCACGAACCGTGGTTCGTCCCCAAGCGATACTTCGACCGGGTGCCTCCAGTCTCATCGATTCGGATTCCGCCGGGCTGGAAGCCCGGAGACTTGCTTGATGTTCCGGAGCGAGGCAGGGCACTGGCGAGAAATCGGTACTTCCCTCACATCCAGTCGCATGGAGAATGGAGGAATGCGATCCAGGCTTATCTGGCTTCCATTGCTTTTGCCGATGAGATGCTTGGACGGGTTCTCGATGCGTTAGAAGAAGGTCCGAATGCTGATTCGACGATCGTCATTTTGTGGAGTGATCACGGTTGGCATTTGGGAGAAAAAGAGCATTGGCAGAAGTACACCGGCTGGCGAGTCTGCGCCCGTGTTCCGCTCATGATTCGCGTGCCTCCCGGGTTCCCGGCACTCCCGGACGGAACTCCGGCAGGGGGAGTCTGTTCAAGGCCAGTCAGTCTGCTCGACCTCTTCCCGACCATGACCGAACTGGCTGGTATTCCAGAGAAAAATGACAACGACGGAAAAAGCATTGTCCCGCTGCTGAAAGATCCGGAAGCGGAATG
Source organism: Thalassoglobus sp. JC818 (assembly GCF_040717535.1). NCBI lineage: Bacteria > Pseudomonadati > Planctomycetota > Planctomycetia > Planctomycetales > Planctomycetaceae > Thalassoglobus > Thalassoglobus sp. JC818. The sequence continues at coordinate 194,421 of NZ_JBFEFI010000004.1, read as the reverse complement.
GGACGAGGTTCCGATGACTCACCTCGACCGTCCGGGAGTTTTCTCGTTAAGCGGTGAGAAACACCGATACATCCGTTACATCGACGGAAGCGAAGAGCTGTACAACATCGAAGATGATCCGCACGAGTGGACGAATCTTGCGTCCAACAAGTACTTCGCCGATGTACTCGCCCGCTTTCGTGAATTGATTCCGGAAGACTTCGCACCCAAGGTCCTGCCCCCAGCCAAGCGTCCTTCTCTCACAATTACGAATCAGACCGGAGAGTTCCTCGAACTGTTCTGGCTTCCCGAAGACGGGGAGAGTGTCCCACTCAAAGGAATTGAAGTCGGAGAGTCGCGGCGGATCCAGACCACGATCGGGCATCGATTCCGAGTTCAATCCCCGAACGGTCGAGTTCGGGAGGAGTTTGAATGTTCTGAGGAAGAACAGACCATCGTGATCCCGATCTCGAACGCGATCGATTCGGGGGAGGTCGCGTTATTTGCTGATCCAGCGAAGATTCTCAATCATCAATCGAGAGACATTGAAGGCTGGACCGTTTACGTCGACGAGCAACTTTTAACAGGAGATCAGAAGCTACTCGGAGAAACAGCTTTGAGGTTGCTCGGAGACAAACTGTTCGAGCTAAAGCTGCGATTGCCGGATCAACGCATCGAACAGCTACAGGAAGTCCCGATCTATTTGGATGGGGAGCATGAGTTGACTTCCATGCAGTATCACCCCAATGCCCAGTGGCTTCGAGATCATGGATACGATCCTAGCATGGAGAAGTCCGTTCACATCGCACGTGCTCAGCGGTTTGTCGATCACATTTCCAACCATGCTCAACCGTGGAGTCTGCTGCACGAGTTGGCCCATGCTTACCATGACCAGTTTCTGGGGTGGAATGAGAAGACGATTCGAGACGCTCATCAGCAATTCAAAGAGTCTGGCAAGTATGAGTCTGTGCTGCACATCGATGGAAAAATGCGGCCGCATTACGCTCTGACGAATCACAAGGAGTTCTTTGCGGAAATGAGTGAGTCGTTCCTCGGGACCAATGACTTTTTCCCCTTCGTTCGCGGGGAATTGAAAGCCGAATTACCGGAGGTTCACGCGTTGATGACCGCCATCTGGATGGAGAACTAGCGGATTGGCATGTAGCGGTGCACTCGCTCGTAGGCGTCGCTGTCATCTCAAATTTGTGATTTCCGTGATCCCCTTTACCTTTCAGGCGTTTGCCGATTAGGTTCGTCTGGCTCGTGATCTTTGTCGTTGCCAAAATCTGAAAGAACTTCCGTGGTTGAACTCCTGCTGATCTTTTGTGGCCTTTCCGCTCTCGTCGTTATTGCTGCGGTTTTCTTAGCCAACTCAGCTGACCAAATCGCATCGGCAACCAGTCTGGGGCACTCCATGGCTGGCCTGGTGTTGCTGGCCGGAGCGACGAGCCTTCCGGAGCTGTTGGTTGGTTACACTGGAGTTTCAATTGGAGCGATCGATCTGACAGTGGGGGAGCTGCTCGGCAGCTGCCTTTTGAATCTTTTGATTCTGGCGATCATGGATTTGGTCACACGAACGCGCGGTCGAATGCTTTCCCGATTGGCGGCGGCTCACGCTCTCTCGGCAGCGGTTTGCATACTGCTGGCGGCTGTCGTCATGCTCGGCCTGTTGATCACGAGCGACTTTCGCTTCTTAAGACTCGGATTCGGAACGTGGGTCATTTTCTTTGTCTATCTCGCGTGTATGCGGCTCATCTACAACGATCAGCAGGTTCCAGCTGATGAACCGGCAATTGAGATGGCGCCTCATACGAAATCGCTGGTATCAGCGATACTGATCTACCTGGCGAGTGGAGCAGTGATTCTCTTCGCAGCCCCGGAACTTGCTCACGTCGCGAATGAACTGTCTGAGAAGACAGGTCTCGGACAGACGTTCTTCGGAACGGTATTCGTCGCGCTGATTACTTCACTCCCTGAAGTTGTTGCGACTTACACAGCAATCCGGCTTGGTGCGTTTGATATGGCGGTCGGGAATATCTTCGGAAGCAATTGCATCAACATTTTTATTCTCGCGCTCGTCGACTTCGCGAGTCCGGACCCGATTCTGGCTTCCGCGTCGCTGACGCACATTGTCACGGCGGTCTCAATTGTCATCATCACTGCGGTCGCTGTGATCGGTTTGCTCTACCGGGCTGAAAAGCGAATTATGTTTCTGGAACCGGATGCGATTGTGATCATTCTTCTGGTTTTCGGTGCACTATATCTGGTTTACGACCCACCCGTGATTGCTGTTCGCTAGAGACTCAGAGTCGCAGCACTCTCCAAACAGCCTGAATTTCGCGAGATGGAAGCTGATTTCTGGCGACAGGGACGCGTCGAGCGGTGGTATTGACCGCGCATTTGAGATTGTTGAAGGGTGAGACTAGCATACGCGTGCAGCAGGTCGGCGGCTCATCGGGGCCGGCTTATCTCATTGGTGTGCATGTTCAACGAAGAGGGACGGCAGCAGCCCGTCGTTTGTCGAGCAGTGTCATCTTTGGTTTGCACCAACTTGGACGAGCAAACGCGGCATTCTTCAAGAGAAACGAGTTCATGCGAGTACACAGCGACTGTGGGAGAGGTCGAGTGCTGCGAGGGAATTCGTCGGGAATAGATTTGTTTTTCAGGTTGTGAGATTCCAACGGGGAGCGAGTGAGATGGAAGAGATTTCAATGAAACTGGACACAGCATGTCTTCACGGCGGGCAGGTTCCGGACCCAGCGACCAACGCACGTGCCGTTCCGATCTACATGTCGACATCATTCGTCTTCAATGATACGGACCACGCTGGCCGACTCTTCGCTCTTCAGGAATTCGGCAACATCTACACCCGGATCATGAATCCGACGAACGATGTTCTCGAAAAGCGATTGGCAATGCTCGAAGGAGGAAGCGGAGCACTGGCGGTTGCGAGTGGGCAAGCTGCCGAATCGCTCGCGATTATGAACATCGCACAAGCTGGCCAGAATATCGTCTCATCAGCCAGTTTGTACGGCGGGACGTACAACCTGTTCCACTACACATTTCCAAAGTTTGGAATCACCACGAAGTTCGTCGATGCTGCCGAGCCAGAAAACTTCCGCTCAGCCATTGATGAAAACACACGCTGCATCTATCTGGAGTCGATCGGAAACCCACGCTGCGACATTCCTGACTTCGACGCGATCAGCGAAATCGCTCACGAAGCGGGAATTCCTGTGATTGTCGACAACACGATGGCCTCTCCGGCGCTGTTCCGTCCGTTTGAGCATGGTGCCGACATCGTCGTTGCTTCATGTACCAAGTTCATTGGCGGTCACGGAACGTCGATTGGTGGAGTCATCGTTGAGAAGGGTGGCTTCCCCTGGGACAACGGCAAGTTCCGGGAAATGACCGAACCGGATCCGTCGTACCACGGACTGAAGTTCTTCGAAACATTCGGTCCGATGAACCAGGCGTACATCCTCAAGATTCGGACTCAGCTTCTGCGGGATCTGGGACCAGCCTTGAGCCCATTCAATGCCTTCCAATTCCTCCAGGGACTCGAAACACTTCACCTGCGTATGAAGCGGCATTGCGAGAATGCTCAGGCAGTCGCTGAGTTCCTCGAGTCACATCCAAAAGTCTCGTGGGTGAATTACGCCGGGCTGGAATCGCACTCGTCACATTCCCGCATGAAGAAGTACATGCCGAACGGTTGCGGAGCAGTCTTCGGATTCGGCATTACTGGCGGGAACGCCGAAGAGCAGACCGCGAATGGCGTCAAATTGATCAATCAATTGAAGCTCTTCTCACATCTGGCAAACATCGGTGACAGTAAGTCACTGATCATCCATCCAGCAAGTACGACACACCAGCAGTTGACGACGGAAGAGCAGGCAGCAGCGGGGGTTACACCAAATTTGGTGCGTCTGTCAATCGGGACTGAAGACGTTGATGACCTGATCAATGACTTGAAGCAGGCACTGGAGTCAATTTGATTGTGAAGATTTGCACTTTCTTAACAATCGGGTTTTGCCGTCTTAACAATTGAGCTTTAGAGTCAGCTCAGTTCAATCATCACTTTCATTCTTCAACTTTCCCGGACAGGAAGAATCCCCAATGGTCCGTACGTTTACTGCTTTATTATGTGCTTGGACGCTCGTCGCAATGGGATGCAACGGCGGAGGCGGAGGCGGAGAAAGCTCACCTGGCACCGAGATTATCATTGATGGATCAAGCACCGTCGCTCCGATTTCAGTGGCTGTCTCTGAAGAGTTTTCGATCGCTCACCGTGGTGTCCGTGTTCCAGTGGGAACTTCAGGGACTGGTGGCGGTTTCAAGAAGTTCGTGCAGGGTGAAACGGACATCAACGATGCGTCCCGCCCGATCAAAGACTCTGAAGTCGAACTCTGCAAAGAAAACGGAATCGACTTCCTAGAACTGACGGTTGCGATCGATGGATTGACTGTCGTCGTCAACGCAGAAAACGACTTCTGCAAAGACCTGACCGTCGAAGAACTCAAGAAGATCTGGGAACCAGAGAGCAAAGTCACGAAGTGGAACGAAGTCCGCAGCGACTTCCCGGAAGAGATCATCAAACTGTTCGCTCCAGACACAGATTCTGGAACGTTTGCTTACTTCACTGAAGTTGTTTGTGGCGAAGAAGGAGCAAGTCGCAGCGACTATCAGCAGAGTGCTGATGACAACTTCCTCGTGACCGGAGTTTCGGGTGATAAGTACGCTCTCGGTTACTTCGGGTACGCTTACTATATCGAAAACGCAGGAGCACTCGGAGCTGTTGCAATCGCCGATAACGGTGGCGAACCGATCCTACCGACTCCTGAAACAATCGAAGACGGAACTTACACCCCGCTTTCACGACCACTCTTCCTTTACGTCAACAAAGAGAAGCTGAAAGATGCGACGATGGTCGAATTCCTTCAGTTCTACTTGTCGGAAGAAGGACGAGAACTGGTCAAAGAATCGGGATACATTCCGCTTTCGGACAAACAGTACGAAGAGCAAAACGCAAAGCTGGAAGCTGCGATTGCAGAAGTCAGCGGAGAGTAGTGACGACAAGGGACATCCGACCGGCCGAGTAGGCAAGTCTTCTGCGCGGCCGGTTGCGATCCCCCAAAGCGATTCGCTCTCGAGCGATTCATTTGACGGTTTCGGCAGGCAAGCTTGCCCGCGATTGAGTTCATTTCGGCTGAGGTTTCAAAGCCTCGTTTGAACTCCGTCGCCAATCGATTGACAATTCGTTGTTCGGACTTTCATTCTGAACAAGAGCCTTTATTTCCATTCGTCGGCGGCAAGTGCCCGTGTCTTTGAGAACGAAACAAAATCAAATTCGCTTCCAGGAACGATGTATCGAAACCGTTCTGTTCCTGTGTGCAGCTCTTTCGATTGCGACCACTCTCAGCATCATTTTCGTGTTGATTACCGAGGCGGTGTACACAATCGGGCCAGCGAAAGCGTTTTTTGAGGAAGTGAATCCGCGAGATTTCTTCTTCGGAACACGCTGGGCTCCCAACTTCAAACCGCAGTCGTTTGGGGTTCTGCCGCTGTTCACGGGGACATTTCTCGTCGCTGGCATTGCAGCTTTGGTGGGCTTGCCGATTGGGATTCTGACAGCTGTCTATCTAAGTGAGTACGCCAGCCCGCGACTTCGCGGAGTGATCAAACCGTTCCTTGAGATTCTCGCCGGAATCCCGACCGTTATTTACGGATACTTCGCACTCGAGTTCATCACACCCCTGCTGTTAAAGCCGATTTTCGCTGAGTTGATGGGTTTCGATGTCGATGGATACAACGCTCTCTCTGCGGGAATTGTCGTGGGAATCATGATCATTCCGATGGTCAGTTCCTTAAGCGAAGATGCCTTGAGAGCTGTCCCGAGAAGTCTGCGGGAAGCAGGATATGCACTCGGTTCGACGAAATTCGAAGTCTGCGTGAAAATCGTTCTGCCGGCCGCGTTTTCAGGAATTGTGGCGGCCGTTCTGCTCGCAATTTCTCGAGCCATCGGAGAAACGATGGCGGTGACGATTGCCGCAGGTCAAAGCCCCAATCTTACGCTCAGCCCGTTTCATTCCGTCCAAACAATGACGGCTTACATCGTGAACGTCAGTCTGGGTGATACACCAGCGGGCTCGATTGAATACAAGAGCCTCTATGCTGTGGGGCTGACTCTGTTCTGTATTACTTTGATCATGAACATTCTGTCTCAGGCTGTGATGCGTCGATTTCGTGAGGTTTACCATTGAGCGGTCCAGAACCCACATCCAAACCGAAGCTTCGCGCATCTGGAAAGAAAGACAGCTGGCTCTTTGCTTTCGTGTGCTGGCTGGCGACATGGTCCAGCGTGGTCGTGCTCATTGTCCTGCTGGGGGCGGTGACATATCAGGCTGTCGGCTGGTTGGACTGGCAGTTCTTGACGAGTTTTGATTCTCGTCGTCCGGAGAAAGCCGGAATTCTCTCAGGGATTCTCGGAACGGTCTGGCTGATCGGTTTGACAGGTTTGTTCTCGGTTCCTATCGGGATCGGAGCTGCGATCTATCTGGAGGAATACGCTCCCGACACGTTCCTGACACGGATGATCCGAACGAACCTGGCGAATCTGGCTGGGGTGCCTTCGATCGTTTACGGAATTCTTGGACTGACTGCGTTTGTTCGAATGTTCGGTCTGTTTGGTCCGGAAGGATATCTGAGTCGTGCGTTGGGAATTTCGATCGAAGGCTTCTTCTGGTCGGAACACTACAACGGTTACTTAATTCCACTTCCGTTCGGACGAGTTGTGATGGCTGGAGCCATGACTCTGACGCTGTTGATTCTTCCCGTGATCATCATTGCCTCTCAGGAAGCACTGCGAGGAGTTCCTCCCTCGATTCGGCATGCTTCGCTGGCCCTGGGTGCCACAAGATGGCAGACGATCTGGTATCAGGTTTTGCCGGCCTCGATCCCAGGGATCATGACGGGAGTGATTCTGTCGATTTCTCGAGCGATCGGGGAGACAGCTCCGCTGGTCATGCTGGGAGCGATGACATTCGTCTACTTCGCTCCGGGGGACGTGGACAGTCTCAGCTATGTGGCAGAACACCCGGAAGGGCTGGTCAAAGCTCCATTCGACACATTTACAGCGATCCCGATTCAGATTTTCAACTGGGTTCGTCAGGCAAAAGCAGAATTCAAAAACGTGGCAGCGGCAGGGATTGTGGTGTTGCTGTTTATTCTCTTGTTACTGAATGCAGTCGCTGTGTACCTTCGATATCGCTCAAGTCGGCATCTGCATTGGTAATTCGAAATGACTGAGGTAAAAATGACAGACATTTCCGCTTCAATCCAAAACCGCGATGCCGCAGGGGCAAAGCCTGGGGAAGCGGGGCCGGTCAATCAGACGACAATGATCGAAGCCAGGAATCTCGACTTTTACTATGGCGAGAATCAGGCTCTGTTTGACATTTCGATGGTCGTCCCGCAGCAAGCAGTGACGGCTTTGATTGGTCCTTCTGGCTGTGGAAAAAGTACCTTTCTGCGAACTCTGAATCGTATGAACGATATCGTCGAGGGGACACGCCACACAGGTGAGGTCCTGCTCGAGAATGAAGATATCTACGATGCGAGCGTGGACGTCGTTGAACTCCGCAAACGCGTCGGAATGGTGTTCCAGAAGTCGACTCCTTTTCCGAAATCAATCTTCGACAATGTTGCTTACGGTCCCCGGATTCATGGAATGCGTGACCGGGCGAAGCTCGCGGAAATCGTCGAGAAATCACTGATTCGTTCAGCACTCTGGAAAGAAGTCAAAGATCGCTTGAAAGACTCAGCGATGGCTCTTTCCGGGGGACAGCAACAGCGCCTCTGCATTGCCCGAGCACTGGCGACAGATCCTGAAGTGCTGCTGATGGACGAACCCGCATCGGCCCTCGATCCTGCGTCGACTTCGCGAATCGAAGATCTGATTTTCGAACTCAAAGAGAACTACACCATCGTCATTGTGACTCACAATATGCAGCAAGCTGCTCGAGTGAGTGACTTCACAGCCTTCTTCTACGAAGGACGTTTGATCGAACGCGGTGATACCGAAAAACTCTTCACCAATCCTGACGAAAAACAGACGCAGGATTATATCACCGGCCGGTTTGGTTAGTCCGTCGAAAGATGAACGGCGATCCAAGCTGCTGAAACAAAGATTCTTACCACGCTCCAACGCGACGAGTTCCGTCGCTGTGGATCGAGGTTTATGTTCTTGAAAGTGATGCCATGACAGTTCATATGCAACTCGACCTTTCAGAATTGCACAGAGAGTTGCTGGCGATGTGTACGCGTGTCGAAGACATGATTCACCGATCTGTCGGCCAACTGTCAAATCCCGACTTTCAAGTTACACGTGAACTGATTCAGGAAGACAACGAAATTGACCGCTGGGATGTTCGGATTGAGGACCACTGCCTGAAAATCCTCGCGCTGTATCAACCGGTTGCGGTCGATTTGCGACGAATTACAACCGTTATGAAAGTCGCTGCGGAACTGGAACGCGTGGCTGATCTGGCCGTCAGCATCAGTGAGCGAGCCTGTGGCCTGCTCAACACTCCCCAGTTTTCGGTCCCAGAACAATTGACGGAAATGGCGACCAGAGCGGTGTCGATGCTGCATCGAAGCATTGACTGCTATGTCGATATGAACAGCCAGCTGGCACGTCAGATTTGTCTGGAAGATGACGAAATCGATCGGATGAATGAAGAGCTGATCAATGATCTGATTCGGCGGATGCATGAGTCGCCGGATCAAATTGACGCTCTGCTGCATCTCTTCTCAGCTGTGCGAACGATTGAACGCGTTGCGGACCATGCGACCAACATCGCCGAAGACATTGTTTATCTCGTAGAAGGCAAAATCATCCGGCATGCCGGGAAATTTGAACGAGAAGATCAGGCAACACCATGAGCAAACCTCGCGTACTGATTGTTGAAGATGAAATCCCGATTCTCGATGCTCTGCTGTACAACCTGCAGAAAGAGAATTTCGACGTCGCCACTGCCACCGACGGACGCGAAGCCCTTCGCAAGTGTCAGAGCCAGGTGCCAGACATTGTCATCCTCGACTTGATGATTCCGCCACCCGATGGTCTTCAGGTTTGTCGAGAATTGCGGAGTGATCCTCGGACGAAGAACGTTCGAATCCTCATGCTGACCGCGAAGGATCACGAGACTGACGAAATCGTCGGTTTCAACATGGGAGCTGATGATTACGTCGCCAAACCGTTCCGGATGCGTCCGCTGATCGAACGGGTGAAAGCACTGCTTCGGCGAGCCGGTTCTGAGGAGCCATCAGGTGATATCACAGTCATCGACGGGATCACGATCGATCGCAAGAACCACATGGTGACCGTCGACGAAAATGAGTTGATTCTCACACCGACCGAATTTCGACTTTTGTGGACTCTCGCACGGCAGCCCGGACGAACATTCAGCCGGAATGAACTTCTCGATTGCAGCCGCGGAGAAGATGCAAACTCGATGGAACGGACTATCGATGTGCATGTTCGAGCACTGCGGAAAAAGCTCAGTGCTCGTGCAGAGTTGATCGAAACGATTCGCGGAATTGGATATCGCTTCAAACCCGATCGAATCTGAACCGCTCCGCTACTCTCTGCACTTGCATGAACTCGTCTTCTTCAACGAAGGTTGCACTTGCCTGCATATTGCTGTCAATCAGAAACTCACACGCTCCGAGATGTGAGTTTCGCTGAGAGTATCTTCAGGTTTGGCTTGTACTTTCTCGCACGAGCAAACACAGCTTTGTACTTGATGAAGTAGTACAAACGAGAGCACAGTTAAGAGCAACTTGCACTAGTCGCGGACTTCAAAGATCGCTTCGATCTCGACGGGAATTCGACCCGGGAGTGATCCCATTCCGACGGCGGAACGTGCGCCGACTCCATCGTCTCCGAAGACTTCGCGAAACAGGTCGCTGCATCCATTAATCACAGCGGGATGATTTTCGAAATCGGGAGTGCAGTTCACCATTCCCAGAACTTTGATGGTGCGAACGATCTTGTCCAGCGACCCGAGCGACTCTCGAAGCGTGGCGAGAATCGCCAAACCGGTGACTTTGGCTGCTTCTTTCGCAGCAGCTTCGTCCAGGTCCACTCCAACCTTGCCGGTGATCAACGTCTTGTCACACTGTAAAGGGCCGTGTCCAGAGACGTAAACAAGATTGTCAATCCGGACAATCGGCTTGTAAGTGCCTGCAGGTTTTGGAGCAGGTGGGAGTTCGAGACCAAGTGACTTAAAGGCTGCTTCAGCTGACATAAAAAAGTTCACTTTCGATGTGAGCAAGTCGCTCGATTGTGATTTCTCGCCGCAACGGATTGACTCAGGTTTTCTTGTCGACGGCGTGTGGTCAATCGACAACGGTGCGTCAACACAGATTCGCGGCGGTTGAGATCCGATCATTTAGACCCGATGGTAACGAATGAAGACAGTCGGAGGCGAGTGATTCAACGACGAACAAACGGTTTGCCGACGAGTTCTGGCCCGGCAAGCGATTTCACCGGCAACAGTTCGGGAGATCTCCAAGTTTCGGCACAACCCGAAGGCACTCAGAGCGGTTTTCCCCTGATTTCCACAAACGACTCGCGTTTCGACTGGGAAACGCCCGTGAGCCTCATTAGCTTTGATCATTGATCGTTGATTCTTTCTTTAGTTTGCATTGGAACCTCTCGTTGATTGAGCCGACTGCTGACTTTATTCTGATTGGTGCCAGTACACGTGCTGCTGCTTTTTCGGCATTGAGGTCCGGTTTGAGGCCGGATTGTCTCGATCTCTTCGCGGACAGTGACTTAGCCAAATACGCCCATGTCGAACGAGTCGATCACTACCCGCACGACCTCATTAAGCGATTGAAAGATCGTCCTCAACTCCCAGTCGTCTATGTCGGAGGACTCGAAAACTATCCGGAGATGCTGGACGAGATTTCGGAGAGCCACACGCTGTGGGGAAATGATTCGTCTGTGGTTCGACGGGCTCGCGATCCGAAGGAGCTGGCCGAAGCTGTGCGACTGGCTCAGGTAAAGCTGCCGGAATGGCGACCTTCCTCTGATCCCCCGGAGCGGAACGGGGAATGGATTCTGAAACCGACACGAAGGAGTGGCGGAAGCGGCATCATTTCTTGGACAGACGATGCTCAGAACTCAGAGACACTCAACGAAGAACATCGCTTCGAGCGGTTTATTTCCGGGAAGAGTTACTCTGGCATCTACATCGCAGGCGCCAGCACTGGTGACGTGCGATTTGTGGGACTCACACATCAATTGCATGGGGAACCTGCAGCGAACGCCCACGATTTTCAGTGGTGTGGAAACATCGGTCCGGTCACGCTTTCCGTGGAACTGGAACACAAGATGCGCCGCGTCGGCAACTTGCTGAAGTGGAAGCTCGGAATCGTCGGCATCTTCGGGATCGACTTCATCGTCACCGATGACGAAGACGTGTATGTGTTGGAAGTGAATCCCCGCTATCCAGCCTCTCTGGACCTTCTGGAGTTCGCCACTTGTCAGGGGCTGTTCGGGTTGCACGTGAAGTGTTTTGATAACTCGGTCGAAACGGCTGACTGGACGTTTCAATCGGAGAATGAATACTTCGGCAAAATGGTCGTTTACGCTCCGCGCGAGATGAGTTCCAACGGCGAACTCGACGGACAGGTTTGCGATTTCAACGACTATCCTGAGTTTGGAGACATCCCTCGGGCTGGGGTGAAGTTTCTAGCGGGAGAACCATTCTGCACCGTCTATGCGAAAGGCGGTTCGCTCGAGAGCTGTCGCGATGAACTCAACGCACGCGTTGCGGAATTGAATCGTCGACTTGCATAGCTGATCGCTCGAAGTCTGAATTCGGAGAATGAGACGAGGCTGCTTCAGGGTTGAGGGTTTGTATCAATCTTGGAGTGAGAAACTCTGAATTCGTCGTTTGATTTTCTCTCCCAGCCACTTGATTCATCTGTCGAATGTTCACATGGTAGGACGCGAGTCTTACGTCTTGATCGACGCCTGGCGCGGTGTGGATTTCAGCAACATATGGGAATGCCTTGATGAGCGAGCAGCAGCAGTTGCGTGGTGGAATGGTCGGAGTCGGAATGATCTTCGACGAGACGTATCGTCCCTTCTTTGAGACTGCCGCGCGCGAGGGGCTTTACGATCGTCGATTCGGCCTGATCGACGTGCAGCTGGCTGCGATCGGTTCCAGAACCGGATCGCGGGCCGAAGCTTATCGCTCTTCTGCTCCAGAAGAGATGCGAAATTTCGTCAGCGTAGTCGGGACATCAGCTGTCGACGAAATGTTGTCGAACGAGAACCTGGACTTTGTCTGCGTCGCGACGCCTGACGATCGGCATTTCGAGATCTCGAAGAAAGTTCTTGAAGCTGGCAAACACCTTCTCATCGAAAAGCCATCCGTGTTGAGGCTTGATCAGCTTGATGAGTTGATCAAGCTTTCGCGCGAAAAAAATGTGCTTGCGAAAGTTGTCTATCACAAGCTTCTCGATCCTGATCACAAGAAGCTGAGAACGCTCGTTGTTGATGACGTCTTGCAACATGTGAACAACGGATACTGCACGCTTCTGGAACCGAAACTGATTTCCGGAAGCCAGTTCTCTGAATGGATCACTGGACGTAATCCGGGAACTTATGTCGCGGTGCACTACATCAAATTGATTGACTATACGTTCGGCGGGAAATTGAAAACGGTTCAAGCGACTGGACAAAGAGGCTTGGTGCGATCGGCGGATTCCGACACCTGGGACAGCGTTCAAATGCGGCTGATCTACGAGTACGCAGACGGACGCGAAGCGGCCTTCGATCTGCATACGTCGTGGGTCACTCCCGACAATTTTCCCGGCTACGTGGAGCAAGAGGTGCAGTTTCGCTTCGACAACGGAGTGTGGAACGGTCATTCACGAAAGCGGGGCGTGGAACTGACGGTCGAGGGACGGACACCGATCGAGATGAAGCAGTCGATCAATAATCATTACAACGGATCATTCATGGAGCCTTGGGGAGAGCGTTCTCAGCGAGGCTACGGAATCGAAGTCATTGAGCGGTTTGTACGCGAAGTTGCCAATGTTGAACTTGGTGGACCGGAAGAGAACCGTAACGAACGGCTGAAGGCAATGCAGTCGCTTGCGTACAACGATGTCGATGCCGATCGTCAGGTTGTTTGTGCGGTTCAAGCTCTGGAAGCAATTTTGCATTCAGCAGCGAACGGTGAGCCCGATGGTGTTGCTCGCGTTAACGATGAGCGGGGTGGGCTGGTTCTTTACTTGCCCGGGAAAGCAGAGCCAGAAATTCTTTACAAGCCGCGAGTGTGACTCGCGAACGAACTTATTCGTTGGCACCCAATTGGCAGTAGGGGCACGGCTTGCGATACACGATCCGGTGGCATCGCGAGCATTCCCTCGGTCCGTAGAGCAAGGGAGCTTCCATCTTGAATTGCTGGTAAATCAAGTAGATGAAGATGAGAAGCACGAACGAAATCAACGTGATCGAGCCTTCGTTGCTGAACATGATCGCATGGATAATGATCAGGCAGCAGCAGAGGGCATAGATTCCAATGACCCACCATTTGTTTCGCTGAAACGCTGTTTTCTGAACTTGTGAGTTCACCTTCTCCGCGACATGAGATTCGAGGAGATCGGTTTTCTCACGTTCGATCACAACAACATTTTTCGCATCGACGGACTTGAGAAGTCTCTGGCAACTGTCCAGAACGCGAAAGACGTCATCGAAAGTGAAAGCTTGTTGATGAGCCCAGCGGTTTCGGAATTCTCTCAGCTCGCTGACGAGGCTTCTTTCGTAATGTCCGAGATCGTGTCGAAAGACGGAATTCCATTGGTCCCACATGACTGTCAACAGTGAGTGGGCATCCCAGTCGATCGATTTGCCGTCCTGCGTGAGTCGACTGCGGTCGTCTCGAAAACTGCTTTCGACAGATCGCACCCAGTTATCGCGATGGATTTTCCTCAGTTTCTCTTCGACATACGGGGCCAGTCCTTCGGTCAGAAGGTCGAGTCCGGTAGAAATACGTTCGCGATTGGTGGCCACAGTAATACTCTTGAGGGGCTAGAAAGGCTCTGGACTATTGTTGTCGATGAAGACCCGTTCGGCGATGATGAATTTCGGAGAGCGCCATGCGATCGTCGAGTCCGATCGCTGATGAATCGAAAAGGACGAAGATTCCGATGACATTGGATAGAGTGACCAATCCGATCAATCGCTGCAATCGTTATCGCCGTTGCGATCCGAAAGCACCACTCACATTCCCCAATTTCCCTCCGTTGGGACTCTAAGCGTGTTTCCGGAAATTGTATTTGGACAACCCGGACTTCTATGGGGAATCGCAAGTGCCGTTCTTCCCGTGGCGATCTACTTGCTGATGAAGCGGCAGGTGCGAATCGAGAACTGGGGAGCGACGCGGTTCTTGCAGGTCGTTGTCGAGAAACGGCGTCATCAGATTCGGCTTCATTCCATTCTGCCGCTCTTGTTAAGAATCCTCGTTATTGTCTTACTGGTGCTCGGAGCATCTGATCCGCATCAGGCAAGCGATTGGAATGCATCTGAAGTCGATGTTCCGGTGCATCGACTTCTCATTGTTGATGTCTCGATGAGTATGGCGGCCGAAGACGAGGAGATCTCCCGGTTCGATCGAGCTCTCGCTCAGCTCGAAAATCTCTTTCGCACAAGTGGACCAAATGATTCATGGCAACTGCTTTTGCATGGCAACAACTCTCGGCCCGAGCGAATTCGGCTCCCAAGCTATCAACTGGAAGCGGTTGCTTCGGAAGTTCGTGAACTCAAGCCGACATTCCAGTCAGGAAACGTCGCTGCGACACTCACACGTGCCATTCGTATGGCCGAAGAGTTTCCCTCCGATAGCGTGGAAGTCATTTTTTTTACAGATCTTCAGCAGTCCGAGTGGGCAACAACAGCGGATTCTCCCTCAAGGCTTCGCGAACTGCTTGATCAACTCAGTCGGTTAGCAACAGTCATGATTGTCTCCCCCGATGATGGAGACCGATTGTCGAATGCGACCGTCAGTGCAGACGCCGTGCAAGGCGATCTGTCAGAGCGAATTGATTTGGAAGTTCCGTTCAAGGTGACCAGCTTCGCGAGCGAGAATGATTCTATCGAGGTTGGCTTTCAGGTTGATGGCGAATCGATTGGAACTCGAAGAGTCAGCGTTGGTGATCAGAATCAAATCGCTGGAACGATGTCTTTTCAGATTCGTCAGCCCGGCGTGCACGCACTCCGATCGGAAACTCGACAAGATGCTCTGGACGCTGACAATGTTTTCTGGTCGCCAGTGATTGTGCATGGTCCCGTCGACATACTCATCGTGCGAGGGGCAAGCGATGAAGTGAAAGAAGTGTCGGCGAGCGATTTTTTGAACGCAGCCTTGGCGGTTCCTGAAGGGGCAATCAGCGGAAGTAGCGTCAACCAAGAATCGACGCAGGCAACTTCCAATCGAATTCGGACTATCCCGCGCAGCGAGTACTCCGGCGAGCAGTTGAGTGAGTGTGATGTTGTTCTGTTTTGCGGGATTCCCGTACTGACTCTTGTCGAAGCAGAGCAACTCCGACAGTTCGTCGAGACCGGCGGAGGCGTGATGTTTTCGGTCGACGAAACAACAAGTGCGGCGGCTGTCAATCAGGTTTATGGGAGTGAGGGAATCGATCTTCTGCCTGCGTTGCTGGGAGAACACCAGTCAGCTGATCCGAGATTCGAAGAGTCTTTCCGGTTTGAAGCGGAGCCGTCAACACACGCGATTGTGCGTGAATTTCGAAATTCCCCCGAATCAGGTTTCGCGACCACGCGGATCTATCAATACCTGAAGTCGAGTATCCCGGAGATCACCGAAGCTGACGTTCAGCGTGTTGTCGATCTCGTCAACGGAGATCCGCTGATTGTGGAGAGGCAAGTTGGGCTGGGAGCGGTTGTTCTCATCAATACAAGCTTTGAACCACAATGGGGAAGTTGGGTTCTCTGGCCCAGCTTTCTTCCGATGATGCAGGAGATGGTTCGATCTTTAAGTTCACTGGAACGAAGAGTCGTGGTATCGACAATCGGAAGCGGAGCCGACCCGGTTCTGTCTGCCAGTGAGCCGCTCAATCGAATTGAGGACGAACGAGGTAATCTTGTGTGGGAGATGTTGGGACGTCCGACGTCGACCGATCAGTTGCTTGGAACGGTCCTGGCACGACCCGGAGTTTTCCGTTTGAGCTTCGGCGACAATGGTCAGGCTCAGCAAATTCTGTTTCGAAATTGCGACCAGACTGAGAGTGATTTGAAGACTCTTCGGCCTGGCGATCGAATTCGGAAGGAGATCTTTCAGAGCCTGAATGTGACCGTGACTGAATCGCTGGATGACCCGTCCGGATATGCCCCGTTTTCTGATCCAGTTTCGGTACATGCTTACTCCCGTTGGTTGTTCTTTTTCGCGTTCCTGTTTCTTCTCATCGATATGATTCTCGGCGTCTCTTATCGGTTTGGAGCGGGGATGCTGGTGGGCCTTCTGTCTGGCATTTTGATCATCTGGTCTCTGCCGATGTCGGCCAGTGCTGTTTTCATCATGGTCACTGGAACGATGTTGTTGGGGGGAATTCTTCTGTCTCGCGTACTTGAGAATCAGATGCCGTTTCCGAGAGGGACACGAATTTCGGGATGATCAAACCTTTTCGGGTGGTCACCGGGGACCAAAGAATGTGCCGGACGGAAGTTCGAAGGCATAAGAGATCACGGTTATTACGCCCATGAAAATGCAGAAGGGAAGATGCTCTGGAGGCATTTGGCCGGGCTTCCTAAAATCAGTCATTCCCCTAAGATTGGAGTGAAAGCCAGCAACTTGAATCGTTTCCCGTGCCCTCATTGTTCTGCCCCTTTACGTGTCCGCGACTTGAGTCGACGTGGACAGACGATTGAGTGTCCGGACTGCTCTCAACCGGTTCTGCTGGAAGAGCAGAACGGTCGATTGGTGGGCGTCGAACCGATTCAGCTTCCGGACTCGTTACAATCGCGAGTCGGTTCCTCGTTTCCCGCCCGCGTTGTTCTCGTTGGGATCGTTGCTGTCGCTGGCATTTTGTGGTTCTTTCTCAAACCAGAAGCGACATCAACGGCCATTTCACCTTCGCCAGACGCTGATGTTCCTCCGAAGTTGGTGGAGACTTCGGAGGAGCCTGATGCTGATCCGGTTTCCGTCGATAACGATGGGAAGACGAACGAGACAGATGCAGACAAGATTGATCCGCTGCAGCAACGACTCATGAAGATTTTCGGTTCGATTGATCGTCATCTCGCTACCACTGGATCGTACGCGAATGGAATGGATCTGAACCGCGATGAGACCGTGCCGAGATGGAGTTGGATTGCTCAACTCGAGCGGGAAGAGGACGCCGGGAACATCTCGCTCGATTGGGAGGCAACCTGGAATGACCGACAAAATGACTCCTTTGTCCGTCGTCGACTCGAGCAATATCAAAACCCGGACGTGAAACGACTAACCGGAGATGATCGTTACCCAGCGACACATTTCGCAGGCGTTTCCGGTGTAGGCCCGGATGCTGATCGATTGCCGGTCAATCATCCCCGGGCCGGGATCTTCTCGCCATTTCGAACCGTTCGGAAGTCGGACATCGTCGACGGGACTTCCAACACGATGCTGATCGTCGGAGTCCAGTCGATGCTGGGAGCATGGGCGCGTCCGGGAGAGGCGACGATTCGCAGCTTCAATCAGGAACCGTACGTCAACGGACCGGATGGGATTGGAACGGGCGATCCGGATTCGATGTTCGTGTTGATGGCAGATGGATCCGTCAAACAAATCGCCGCTGCGACTGATCCACGCATCGTTCGACGAATGGCAGCGATGGCTGATGGGTTGAGTCTGGAAACCGATCAAAACGGGATACCGCTGGAACTCGAAGATCAAGTTGATGAGACGCCCGAAGATTCGCCAGCTCAGGAGCCGATCCTTCCGCAACTCGCGTCTGACGGTCTCCCTTTCTCAATTGATGATCGTCTGGAGCAACGACTCGTCGAGTATCGATTGACGTACCCCACCCCGGTGGCAACTCTCTTACGGGAGTTCTCGGAGATCGCCGGAGTATCCGTTGATCACAGCCAGGTTGCTCCCGAGCAATTGGAGCAAACGGTGACCTTGAGTCTGCAGGATGTTGATCTTCTGGAGTTGTTGAAAGAGATCACCGGAGCGACGGGCCTCGACTTTGAAGTGCAGGCCAGGCGTATTCAGATCTTTCCAAAAAACGAGGAAACAGAGTCTCCTGAAGAGTGATGACCCGGTGTGTTTCTAAGCCAGCACGAGGAATTCTCCGTTGGCTCATCGCAATCAGTGGACATGCCGAGAGCATGAAAATCGATCGCCCGTCAGGGGAGAGGAGGGCTCAGAACAGCGATCAGGCTTGGATCAACCAATCGTCTGTGTGTAGAATTGCGATGGTTCGCTCACTCTAAGTTGAACCGCCCTCGCGATTGCCGCTTGGCCAAATGGTCATCCCAATGTGTGTCCACCGGCATCCTTTGCCTTTTTCGCCCTAACTGCTGATAGACTGCTGTCATGACGAACACGGAAACCATCACCGGACGGATCCTTATTGCTGACGACAACGAGCAGAACAGGGAGCTGCTGGAAGCGTATTTGAGCGATGAAGGGCACGAAATCCTCATGTCGGAGGACGGGCAAAAGACACTGGACAAGGCACGCGCTGAGCTTCCGGACCTGATTCTCCTCGACATCATGATGCCCAAGATGAGCGGATACGAAGTCTGCCAACAGCTTCGCTCGGCTGAGGAAACGAAACGAATT
Source organism: Thalassoglobus sp. JC818 (assembly GCF_040717535.1). Classification (NCBI taxonomy): domain Bacteria; kingdom Pseudomonadati; phylum Planctomycetota; class Planctomycetia; order Planctomycetales; family Planctomycetaceae; genus Thalassoglobus; species Thalassoglobus sp. JC818. The sequence continues at coordinate 175,573 of NZ_JBFEFI010000004.1, read as the reverse complement.
CCGATTCTGATGGTGACCGCTCTCAAGGAATCCGGCGACATTGAGAAAGCAGTCGCTGCCGGAGCCGATGATTTCCTCAGCAAACCTGTCAATCGTCTGGAATTGAAGACGAGGGTTCGGTCGCTGCTAAGAGTTCGACATCTGACGAGCGAGCGTGATCGTCTGCTCGCTTACCTTCAGGAAGTCGATGCTCCTCTGCCGAAGTAGATGAAGCTGAATTCGGCAGTCTGACTGCACAGAGTTGCGTAAGTGTCACTGACTGTTGCAGTTACTGTTTTTGATGGGCGATGGGAATTATTTTTCCAAATTTCAAAAAAAAACGGACGCGAATCAGTCTGCACGCTGTAACTCTTTCTGTTTCCGTGAGTTACGGGCTTAGCCTGTGCGGGGCAAGAGTCAGTCCCGGAAACTTGTGAAAACTGGTGCTGCTCGCTTATACTGCCACGCTTTCGTTCTCAGCAGCGCCCCCAGTCTCCACATTGATGTCGGAGCTGGTGATTCCATCGAGCAGATCGTGTGATTGCGCCTGCGTAACATCGGTGGTTAAGATACGGAGTCAATTGAAATGAAGGTTCGCTCAAGCGTTAAACGCATCTGTGAGCATTGCAAAGTTGTCCGCCGAAAAGGTCGCAACTTCGTCATTTGCTCCGCCAACCCACGCCACAAGCAGCGGCAGGGGTAGTCGCACGCAGCCGTTGAAGATGGCTCTCGTGTGACGGGCGGCAATTTTCGGAACGCTTCAGCGTTGGGCAGATGGTTCGATCAAGAGATTGAACAAAACGTCAGGAGTGACATCCTGAATGATTCAAATTTGTCTCCGCACGGTTGCCGTTAGAAAATACAGAGTTGGGGAAGTGAGTACAGGCAGAATGGTCGACATCAGAATGTGAAGTTCGCACTTCCCGCTGGATGACGTCACACAAGTGTGAATGACCAGGTTGTTGTATTCCGCATCGAGGAGTGAATTCCTCGTCGTGTTTTTCAGTCGAGTTCCGCAGTCAGTCACGTCAACATGACTCCGGTCGAGTGAAGAAATTTAGAAGTCACGAGTTTAGCGAAGTAGAAACAGGAAACTCTCATGCCTCGTATTTTGGGTGTGGACATTCCAAACAACAAGCCGACCTACATCTCCTTGCAGTATCTGCATGGGATTGGTGAGGTGAAAGCAATCGAGATCTGCCGAACGCTCGGTCTCGAAACTCATCGTCGAGCTCGTGAGTTGAGCGACGACGACATTCAGCGAATCAACAACATCCTCGACAATCAATATGTTGTGGAAGGTCAGTTGCGTCGCCAGACCGGGGACAACATCTCCCGTCTTCGCTCGATTCAGTGCTACCGCGGAATCCGCCATCGTCGTGGATTGCCGGTTCGAGGTCAAAATACACAGACAAACGCCCGTACTCGCAAAGGTGCCAAGAAAACGGTTGCCGGTAAGAAGGGTGTTAAGGATATGCGTCACTAAATTGGCTGTGGTTGGATTCGTCTCGTGGGACTCGTTCGGTTTCCGAACTCACGGTATGGCGAGATCACGGGCAACTGTTCTCTTGGTTTGACCCGATTTTCGATGGGGTCAATGAATGCGGATCGCAGTTGTCCGCGGTGTTTGATCAGGTTTTGTGCCTGATGAGATTTCCAGAATCGTATTCGAACAAATTACTTTTTTGAGGGGTTCGCTCTGTGGCCAAGGCCAACAAGAAAAAACGAACACGGCGTAACGTCAATCGCGGTGTTGCACACATCAAAGCGACGTTTAACAACACACTCGTTTCGATCTCTGATACGAACGGCGATATCCTGTGTTGGGCGTCCGCCGGGACTGTCGGTTTCAAGGGATCTCGAAAGAGTACTCCGTTTGCTGCTCAACGTGCTGCAGAAACATGTGCCGACCGGGCTCGCAAGTTCGGTGTCCGTGAACTGGAAGTCCGAGTCAAAGGACCAGGTTCAGGTCGTGAAAGCGCCATCACCGGATTGCAGGTCGGAGGAATCTCGATCAAAGCGATTGAAGATGTGACACCTCTGCCGCACAACGGATGTCGGCCTCGTAAGCGTCGTCGCGTCTAATCACCGTTTGGTGTCAAAGAACTAATCGCCAGTTTGCCTGATGCGGTGCAGCGATGTCCGTGATTTGGCTTTTGATCGACACTGATCGTCGTAATAAGGAGACTGCCCGGTGAGAATCCGATGGAGAAATCTTGAGCTCCCAAGTCGTGTCGTGCCTGTCAACGAGACAGCGACTGACACTTACAGTGCGTTCGTCGCTGAACCTTTCGAACGCGGATTTGGACACACCATTGCTAACAGCCTGCGTCGCATTCTCCTCTCCAGCCTCGAGGGAAGTGCTGTCACACGCGTGAAAATCGGTGGGATTCAGCACGAGTTCACAACGATTCCGGGTGTCGTTGAGGATGTCACGGATATCTGCCTGAACCTGAAATCACTCGTCGTTAAAAATCACAGCAGCACCAACAAGACTCTGCGTATCGAAAAGCATGAGCGTGGCGTTGTGACTGGGGCAGATGTGATCACCGACGATCAGGTTGAAGTGATTAACAAAGACCTGATCATCGCGACCATGACTGACGACGTTCCACTCAGTATGGAACTGACCGTTGAAAACGGACGTGGCTACATCCCAGCTAAAGAAGCTTACGAGGCCAGCCCAGAACTGGGTGTGATTCCTCTCGATGCAGCATTCTCGCCAGTCACTCGAGTTCGTTACAATGTTGAAGACACTCGTGTCGGTCAACGTACGAACTACGACAAGCTGACTTTGGAAATCTGGACGGACGGTACTGTTTCTCCGGAAATGGCACTCGTGGAAGCTTCCAAAATCATGCGGAAGCACCTCAATCCGTTCATCAACTACCAGGAACCAGGCCCAGAACTGCCACCAGAGGCAGGCTTGAAGGGTATGCTGGAAGCAACAGGCTACTCACCGATTGATCTCGAACTCGAAGAGAAGCTCAATCGAAGTCTGGCGGAACTCAATCTTTCTGTTCGTGCGACAAACTGTCTCGAATCAGAAGGTATCAACTCAGTGCGAGACCTTGTTTCTCGGACTGAAGACCAGTTGCTGACCGTTCGCAACTTTGGTGAAACAACATTGGTTGAAGTGCGTGAGCAGTTGAATCAGATCGGACTGCGTTTGGGAATGCGAGTTCCTGAGCGGTCACGGATGTAATCAGCTGGGGTTTTCAGATTCAGGATATTGATGAGTTGCAGGCAGCAACTCAATGAATTGATTGTGGATAAAGTACTATGCGACACCTGATGAGAGGCCGGAAGCTCGGTCGCAATTCGAGCCATCGTAAAGCGATGTTTCGAAACATGGCTGCAAGTCTGATCAAGACTGTGCGAATCGACGAAGATGCCGAAGGTGCACCTAAGGTTTCCGGTCGAATCGTGACCACGGTTGCCAAAGCCAAAGAACTTCGACCATTCGTCGAACGGCTCGTGACAATTGCGAAGAAGGCAGCCCCACACGAGGAGCGAGCAGCCCAGTTCGCCACGACCGCAGAAAAAGGCAGCGACGCTTGGAAGAAGTGGCGCGGATCGAATGAATGGGAGCAGTGGGCACAAGCCATCGCTCCAGCAGTGACCTATCGTCGCCGCGCGTTTTCGATGCTTCGCGACAAGGAAGCTGTTGATATCCTGTTCTCAGAATTGGCCGAACGATTTGCTGATCGCAATGGCGGATACACACGAGTTGTTCAACTCGCGAAAGTCCGTCTCGGCGATGCTGGTAAACAGGCACTCATTGAATTCGTCGGTGAACGCGATCGCGTGAAGCAACGCAGTGTCGCTCCTGTTGTTGTCGAAGACGATGAAGAAAACTTCGCGGCGGAAGATTCGGCTCCAGAAGTCGATGAAACCGAAGCATCTGCTGAGGCAGCGAGCACAGAAGAAGCGGCTGGAGACGACGAAGAAAAGTCGTCATAGAGTTGAACTCTGTGTGATTTTGATTCAATTAAGAAGAGGCTGCGATATCGTCGCAGCCTCTTTTTTTGTCGGATCAGGTAAGGTTTCGAGTCTGGTTTTCTGCATTTGAAAGCCTTTCGCCGATTCTTTAACACCTTGGGGTACAGCACTCTTGATCGACGAGTCGGTTCTGAGATGTGACGCTCAATTGAAAGTTGCGTTTTCAGAAGTGGGCGAAGGGTGTAATATTGCCCACCGAAGGAATTCAGGGTTTGCAACGAGGTCGTACCTTTCAAGGTGGCTCGCGCGGTTGGAATCGTGCTGTTGCGGATGCTGACGCCATTGCGAAAGGAAGCTGTTGTGGCGCGTTTGACTCGACTTCGCTCGGCACTTGGTCCGTTCGATTTTACCGAAGCGATGTCGCAACTCTGTGAAGACATCACTAATCGACACGAAGCGTTCCTGCATATTGATATGGCAGAAGTTGCTGTCAGCTTCGCGCAAGCCCGTTCTCGAGTTTTGCACGGCTTGCAAGCCAAGTTGACTCCGATGCGGTTTGAAAACGGGGCATTAACCTGGCGCCGGAACGGTCAGATATGGACGGTGCAGCGGCTGTATCTTGCGAAACGTGAGATGAAATACATTCTTACTTTCTATCTGCCGCGGTTCCTGGACCAATCGTTTCAGGAAAAGATGGTCACGGTTCTGCACGAGCTCTACCACATCAGCCCAAAGTTTGATGGGGATATTCGCCGGTTCTCGGGGCGGTGCCATGTGCACACCCATTCGCAGCAAGAGTATGATGGTCAGATGGAAGTCTTCGCTCGCGAATATCTGGCGATGCGGCCGCCTGAATCGTTGTACTCATTCTTGCATTGTGATTTTGAAGAGCTGCAAAAACGTCATGGCGATGTGGTCGGTGTTCGAATTCCGATTCCGAAACTGATTCCTGTTAAGAATGCTGCTCGAGCCTAAACGTCAGTGATTCGATCGCACGTTGATTGGGACGAGTGGGCTCTCAGTGCTTCCAAAAAATTGCTTGAAGAAAAGTGAAAAACACAAATCAAAACAGGTTCAGCTGAGTGCACAAAAAGGAGCATCGTTCTTTAGAATTGGGCTTTCAACTGGAATCCTTGCTCACTGATTTTCAGGCAACAGATGAATGACGCTGAGCCAATTGATGACTTTCCTGATTCTGATCTGACCATTGAAGCCAATTGGCAGCTGCGAGCGGAATCGATCACGCTTCGCATCCGGTGGTTCGGGCTGATCGTTGGTTATCTGCTCGTCAATTTTCTTTCACCGACACCAACTCAGCCGTACCTCAACGGAATTCTGACGGTCGGGGCTGTCTATGCTTTGTTTGACTTGGCGTGGCACTATCGGGGTGAGGTCTTTTTCAGCCGCTTTCCGTTAGTGGTGTCGTTCATGGAGGCTGTCTTTATCGGCCTTCTCTGTCACTACGATGAGGGAATCAACAGTCCGTTCCGGCTGTATTACTTTCTCTCGCTTCTGGTTTGTTCGTTGCGGTATTCGCCTTCGGTCACGTATTCAACATTCGCTTTGCACGCAGTCAGCTATTCAACGTTGGCTTTTGAGCCGGCCGCATTAACTCGCGAAGATTATGTGTCGCTGGTGTTGATGCTGATCTTCATGGGCTGGGTCACTTGGGCGGGGACTGCACTCTCCAATCTCTTGAGGCAAACAGGTCGCAAACTGACGCTGCTCAATCAAGAACTTGAAGGCAGAATCCAGCGGCGAACGGAAGAGCTTCAGGAGTCTCAGGCGATTCTTGTTCAGCAGGAAAAGCAGGCAGCGTTTGGCCTCCTCGCTGCGGGGATTGCTCACGAAGTCGGGAATCCGCTCACGGCAATCAGTTCCCTCGTTCAAATGATGAATCGACAGGAACTCGATCCGGAATCGAAGGACCGGTTGAAATTGATCGACGAGCAGCTTCGCCGAATTCAACGCACGCTTCGCGAGTTGATTGAGTTCTCTCGGCCCGGGACGAAGATGTCTCAGCGAATCGATATTCATGAAGTGATTCGCAATGCTCTGGATATCGCGAAGTACTACAAGCGGAAAAAAGGCAAGACGATCAAGACGGAGTTTCCGGAGAATTTGCCGCGAGTGACGGCCGTTCGTGATGAGATTCTTCAAGTTTTTCTGAACCTGATTTTGAATGGGCTCGATGCGACTGAAGAAGGCGGGATGATCGAAATCATCGTTCGGGTTCAGAATGATTCGCTCGAAATCGATGTCGCAGACGATGGGTGCGGGATTCCGTTCGAATCTCAGGAGCAACTCTTTCAGCCGTATTACACGACGAAGTCGAATGGTACCGGGTTGGGGTTATTTGTCTGCCGAAATATCACTCGCTCCGCTGGGGGGACAATGTCTCTTGTTCAGTCGACGCCCGGTGTTGGAACAGTCTTCCGCGTGACGTTGCCGATTATCCAATAGCATCTCATGCGCGAGCTGAGTCGATCGCACTTTGTCTGGACTTGAACTAGCATCCAGCTTGTTTGATTTGTTCGGGTTTCTGAGGAAAGAATCAGCATGAGCGTTCTGCGTTTTCTTCTTTGCGGATTTGTGATGTGTGCCGTATTTGGCGGGGCTTCGGGGCGAACAGTCCTCGCGGAAACGGAATATCCACTCACCGAAGATTCGATCCGGCAGGATGGCGTTCCGGAAGGAAAAGTGATCGGGCCGATTCAATGGCACAGCAAGATCTTTCCCGGCACTGTGCGTGACTATTGGATTTACGTTCCACAGCAGTATGACCCTTCTCAGAAAGCGTGCGTCTTCGTGGTTCAAGATGGAATCAACCGCGCGAAGGGATGGCACCTGCTTCCCGTGCTCGACAATTTGATTCATAAGAAAGAGATCCCAGTTCAAATTGGAATCTTCATCAGTCCTGGTGTCGTTCCAGCTGCGAACGATCAGGCGCAGCCGCGTTTCAATCGAAGCTTCGAATACGACAGTCTCGGCGATCGCTATGCGAATTTTCTTGTTGAGGAAATCCTTCCTGAAGTCGGCAAGGATTACTCGCTGAGCGACGACCCCAATGATCGCGCCATCGCTGGTGCGAGTTCCGGGGGAATCTGTGCTTTCACTGTTGCCTGGGAACGTCCCGATCAGTTTCGACGTGTGCTGAGCACGATTGGAACGTTCGTCGGTCTACGCGGTGGTGATGCTTATCCTGTGATGGTTCGTAAGCACGAACCGAAGCCGCTTCGCGTCTTTCTGCAGGATGGAAGCACGGATCTCAATCTCTACGGTGGAGAATGGTTCGTTGCGAATGAGGCGATGTTGTCCGCTTTGAAATTCTCCGGCTACGAAGTCAACCATGCCTGGGGCGATGGCGGGCACAACTCAAAGCATGCTGCTTCAATTATGCCTGAAGCGTTGAAGTGGTTGTGGGAAGGCTATCCCGGCGAAGTGACTGCTGGGACGACTGAAGGGCGGCGCACGGATTTGCTGATTCCTGGAGAGGAATGGGTTGAGGTCAGCAGCGACCATCGATTCACCGAAGGGCCGGCGATCGATGGCGATGGCAATCTGTACTTCACCGATATCCCCAATGGGACGATTCACAAAGTGGATCGATCTGGGAACAAGTCTGTCTTCGTCGAGAACAGTTCCGGGATCAATGGATTAATGTTCGGTGCTGACCAGAAGTTGTACGGGTGTCAAAACGGAACAAAAAAAATCGTCCGGTACACACTCGACGGCGAAGAAGAAGTTGTCTGCGAAGGGTACCCGTCCAATGACCTCGTGGTCCTTCCAAATGGAGTCGGTTTTTTCACAGACCCGCAGAACAAGAAGGTCTGGCGATTCGATGCTGAAGGGAATGTGACATTGGCTGACGAAGGGATTGCCCGTCCTAATGGAATCATTGTTTCGCCGGATCAGGCGACCCTCACCGTTGCGGACACCGATGGTCGATTCACATACTCATTCACTCTGGACGAAGACAGCCAACTGCAGAACAAGCAAGTCTACGGGCATCTGCACCTTGAAGATCAGGAATTAAAGAGCGGAGCAGACGGAATGACCGTCGATACCGAAGGCAGAACGTACGTCACCACTCGCGTCGGCTTGCAAGTCCTCGACCAGCTGGGGCGAGTCCATTTCATCATCGACAAACCTCAAGATGCCTGGCTCTCGAACGCTGTTTTCGGTGGTGAGAATCTGGATCTGCTCTACGTCACTTGTGGGGACAAAGTGTTCTGCCGAAAGATCAAAGCCACAGGTGTTCGTCCGTGGGAACCGGCAGTCAAGCAGCCGAAGCCAAGCTTATAGGCAATCCGCTCCGTCAAGTCTTACGGAGCGGCATTCACTTACCGGATCTCCTCGCTTGCACTGGTCACGTCTTCGATTATGAGAAGTTCAGTGCAGGCGAGTTCTGATCGTGAGCGCAGCTATGCTCTCAACTGGTCAGAGGAAGAAACTCTGACTGTCGCGGAAACGAGAGTGAATGCGGGAATTTTGAGGCGAGTGTTGCGGGAAGAATTCCTACTCTGCGTCGCGACGAGCAAGAAAGCGACCGCCGCTGATAAACATTCCTCCATCGCACGGTCGACACCATTCGATGAGCACGCGGTATTCGAATTGACGTGTTTCGCTCGCCATTCGAACGGTGACTTCGCCCGGATTGATTTGCCCCTTGTGGAGCAGTCCAATCCCGAAGCGGCTGATTTCTCGGGTCATCGTGGAGATGGTGTTGCCACGTAATGTGGTGACTTCAGCCGGGACTGAAAGCTGAAGTCGTTCCGCGCTGCGTTCGTGATTCGCGTCGGACTGGTTAATACTCTCCAGCACCGAACGAAGATCATCCATACTGGGACGAGCACCAGGATCGTTAGACATTGTCACAGTTCTCTGCAGGAATTATCTGTTCACTTGCAGATATGCTAGATCACAATGGTTCCGTTCGACGGGCCGACCAGTGAATTGAAGATGGGCGAAGGCGGATTGATCCCGAATAACCGTCTCAACTGTTACGCTCGGTGCCTGACGGAGAGGTTGAAATCGCTCGGCACTGTTCGGAAACGAGAATTTCGATTCGAATTCGCCAAACGAAAACGATACCTGTCTCACATCACTAAGCTGCGCGACGGATTTTCAACTCGACCTTCTTTGTTGAATCAGCAGTCGCCTCTTCGGAGGCTGCTTCTTCTTTGGCCGGTTTCGCTCGGTTCAGGCGGGCTCCGATCATCGTGAGCACAGTCGCCATGATAAAAGCCATTGTTCCCCACCGAAGATTCGTCGACGCGGTCATTGCGTTCGCTTTCGCTCCACTTGGGCTGACGGAAGCTTCTGGCTTTGCCGAAGCTTTGGCGATTGCCGGTTCAGCAGCTTTTGGAGTTATCGTCGATGACTTTGCCACTGCTTTGTCGGTCGGCTTGGTCTGCTCGAAGGATTCAAACAGAGGGACTGCTCGGTCCGGATAAGTCTGAGCTTCGGAATCAGTGCCGGCGACAGTTGGCTGCAGGTCTTCCGACTGACTATTTGTCACGACAGGGATTTCTGCGGCATTCGCATCGCGGTTGGCCAGTCCAAAGTCGCTGGGTGTTGGTGCTGCGGTTGGCATGTCCGGATCAGCAACAGGTTCGAGCGAGAACGCTTCGGCAATTTCCGTTTCCGGAACTGCTTCCATTGGTGGAACAGTACCGTCGGCGAGCGGGCTTCCACTGCCAGTAGCTGGTTCAAGTTTTCTGGCTGGTGAAGCTGTATCGTGATCGCCGAAAGAGGGTGCTGAATTGTCTGCGAATTGTTCCCAAGACGGTGCCTTGGTCTTGTCCGCGAACACTTTCTGGTGGATTGCGCTCGATTGTTCTTTTGGCTTGATGCTTGGGATCGCTGACGGCTGTTTACCTTCATGAGGAAGTGGGTAGTTCGATGGCGAACCCCATAGTTGTCCGGCGATTTCTTCGCAGAGTGCCACTGGACACTGATCGAGAACTCCAATCGTCAACTCGTGTTTGTCAGCGATGTGCTTGGCGAGCAATGCACTTCGGTAAGCTGCGTGAGTTTCGCCTCTCATCTGATGCGTGCGTGCCATCGAGATGAGTTGTTCCATCCGATCTCGTGCGCTTGTTTCGCGAGTGACCGGCGTGATCTCTTCGTCGTTGACTCGTTTGATTGCCGATCTTCGCGGTTGAATTTCAGCAAGTTGCGAGGATTCCGGATGCGAGTGCTGTTGAGCTTCAGCGAATTGAACTCTCTGCTGCTGCACTTCTTCTGTCGCTGGTGCTCCGAAAGATGGATCAGCTTGCGCGACGACTTGCGGTTTTTCTGCTGCTGCAGTTGGCTGTGCCTGTGAGTTGAAAGCGTTGCTTGGCACTTCTTCGTCGACTTGAACAATTTGATGCTTCAAGACAACGGTCTCAGCTGGTGCTGTTGCTTCGCTGCTCTCTGCAATCGGATGGACCGGTTGCGATGGGGCAGGTGTCGCTGTGGATGCAAATCCGGGGAATGGGCGTGCTGAGTCGGTGCGGATGAGCGATTCCAGATCTTCCCGAACGGATTGGTTGACCTGTTGAATTCCGTTCCCGGAAGCGGGTTCGCGGAAAGCGATACCCGAAGATGTCGCAGCGCTGCTGGTGGTCTCGCTTCCCGAAACCGTTCGTGTTTCTTGAGGGAACCGAATTTCATCGAGTCCCAGAAACGGATCAGGATGCGGATTGGAAAGTGGGTCGATCGAATTGGATGCAAGTGGATGCTGGCTTCTTCGCGACGGGAGCGAAGTTCGTGACGTTTTGCTGGATGCATCGTCAACAGAAACGAAATCTGGGCCCGGAGAGTGCTGCGTACTGCGCAACGATGGCGCAGCGGTTTCCTGCGGAGTGGTTGCCTCAGCCCGTGACTTTTTCGTGAGAACAGCGCCCAAGTGTCGTGGCGATGGACGAGCGCAGCCAGTCATCTGAAGACCGGAAGCACAAGTTGCCGCGAGTACAAGTCCAGCAATGCGTCCGCGCAAGCGCGGTTGTTGAATGCGCATCACATCCCCCCTTTCGTGATGAGCCAGAGAATCTTCTTCGGTATCGACTGTGGAGCTTCGTTCGGATGAGAGGAATTTGAACGAAATTCGAAATGATCTGACGCTATCGAAAATTCCGTTTGGACCGAAGGAAAGCACGAGTCCGCGAGGTGTTCACCGTTCACTGCGGTGTTTGATTCGATGAAATTTCCAGCCTGGCAAGAAAAATGTGCCTGCTGAGATCACGCCGAAAATTGAGAGTGCGTATTGTGGGAACATCGCCATCGGGAGGGCAGTCAGAAAAAGAATGGCTGCGTGGAAGTAAAACTCGCCCGAAAGAATGCCCGCTTTGGCGATGAAGACAGCTCCCGCGAACAGCGCGAGCACGGGCGAGAGTGTCAGTGCTGGAAGATCGAGAAGGTATTCGATGCCGAAAAGTCCCGTTGAGCACGCCATACTGGCTGCCCAGACGTGAGCGATCTGTCGTTCGACGAAGGTCACCGGTCCCGATCGCCGTCGAATGTTCCAGAAAATGACAGCCCATGTTCCGAGGCCGAAGGTCCAAAGTCCGAAGTACGGAATCCGAGAGTTGATGCCGCTGCTGCGGACGGCTTCAGTTGCGAGGCAGAGAAAAAGAAGAACAGCTGCGTGCCACATCCAGAGGACGCCCCAGTTTTCGAGAACGTTGATATGGTGAGTCGGACGAAAAGCTCGGCTGAGCACTTGTGAGAAATGAGATGATCTCGCGCTGACAGGTTCATGATTCAGGAACGCTTGCAGGTCGTCGGCGAGTGTGTCGGCGGTTGCGTAACGAAGGTCAGCAGGTTTTTGCATCGCTTTCAATACGATCATCTCAAGATCTGCGTCGACAGCTGGATTGAGAAGTCTCGGCGGGGGAGGGTCCTGCTCGAGAATCATCATGAGCGTGTCGATCGGCGTGGCAGACTGGAACGGAGCACGACCGGTGATGCAGGCGTAGAGGATTGCTCCCAGAGAGTAAATGTCGGTGGCGAGTCCGACTTGCTCTCTTTGACCAGCAGCCTGTTCGGGGGCCATGTAGCCGGGGGTTCCCAGAATGGCTCCCGATTCCGTGAGAGTCTCGGAGTTCTCCCCGTGGGGAAGAGAAGGGGTGTCGAAACGTTTGGCCAATCCGAAGTCGGAAACGAAAGGTCGTCCGGTTTCGTCGATGAGAATGTTGGAAGGTTTGAGGTCCCGGTGGAGAACCCCTTGTCTGTGTGCATAGGCGACCGCTCGACAAACTGGGATCATGAGTTCGGCGCACTCACGGTTTGACAACGGGCCCTCTGCGATTCGTTTGGCGAGTGTCGTTCCACTGATCAGCGGCATGCTGAAGAATGGGTGCCCATCGGTGTTCCCTGTTTCGAAGACCGAGACAATGTTGGGGTGGTCGAGTCTGCCGGCTGACTTTGCTTCACTCTGAAATCGAAAGTGATTGATGGTTGTCGCAGTGGCCCCTTGCAGGAGCATCTTGATTGCGACGGTGCGGTTGAGAGAGAGTTGTCGAGCTTTGTAGACAACTCCCATGCCTCCGCGCCCAATCTCGGCAATCAACTCGTAGTCATTGATTTCAGGTAGTTCCGTTGATCGCGCGGGGACATCTTGCAGGAGATCGACCGCTTCGAAAATCGGGGACTGAAGGTTCTCGGCAACAATGATCGTGGCCCAGAGTTCACGAATTTCCTCTGCAAATTCCGGAAGTTTTTCCAATTCTGATTCGAGATTGAATGCCTTGTCGCTGTGCATTTTTTGCAAAAGCGTGTCGAGAATGCGAACAATTGTTTCATCTCGCGTGTCCGAAGGTTGTGTCACTGCGATCCTCGAACTTTGTTGGAAGTTTGCGATATTTTCGTGAATGGGTCTGCTTGACATTGTCGAATCAGCCGATACCGTATGTCTCGCTGGCCCCATCGTCTAGCGGCCTAGGACATTGGATTTTCAGTCCAGTAACACGGGTTCAAATCCCGTTGGGGTCACCTGAACAGGCGGCAACGATTTTAGGATCGTTGCCGCCTTTCTTCTTGCCATAATTTCTTCGGCAACTCAAAACTTCCTCTTCCGGGCTCAGATTCCGACGAATACTCCAGATATGGAACTATTCGGAATCAAGGGAATCGATGGATACTGCATTTGCCTGGCAGCAACTCTTTGAAAACTGGCCATCAACAATGCCTCGTCGGGGGCTCGTCGTGACCGCTGCTGGTGAGACGATTGAGTTTCGCGAATTTCTGACCTCTGAGGGATTGATCGCCCTCGAGCGCGAGCGACCTGACACGACCGGGGCGCGAAAAGTTGTACTGGCATTTTCTGCCATTACGGCAGTCAAGATGACCGACACTGAACCACTTGCCGGTTTGAAGAACCTCGGATTCCAAGGCGCCTGAGCTGCTTAAAAGTTGAGCACTGGGGCGTTGCCTGGAAATTGAGCACTGCTCTGCGTTGAGGTTTGGGTGCTGGACATCGTGTTTGGATGCTGGTATCGTTGTGATGTCATGCTCGTTTTGATGGCGCCAGACGCGGCAGGAAGCCGCTCCTTGAACGAGACTCCCACAGGAAGGAAACCACACTATGTTGGTCCTCTCGAGAAAACCCGGTGAGCGCATCCTGATCGGCGAAGACATTGCGGTCACGGTTGTTCGCATCGGCCCAAACACTGTTCGCATCGGAATTGATGCTCCTCGCGAGATGAACATCGTCCGCGATGAACTCTGCGATGGCGAAGCGACTCAAGCTGAACTTGAAAAGAAGAACCAGAAGCTCGCTGCCCAGTAGAGGGTTGACGGGGCGGTTCTCGAAAACCCGGACATTGGAAGTCGACAAGGTTCTGTCGAATGCCTTTGTTGCTGGTGGGGTGAATGCACGCTGGATGCTGAACCAGCCGTGGGCGATGCTTGAATCAATCGGCGGCTGCGAGCATCTCTGAGCTCACAATTCTGGAAGTAGTTGCGATCACGACCACGTCATTGCGGGAGCAATATCGTTCCTTGAATCGGACGATTCACTGAGGGATCACTCTTTTCGCAGCGACTTTTCCTGTCTGACAGTCGCTTGATTACTCTTCCGGACGATTTCGACGGGTCGTTTTCGATCGCTTTGGAACGTTCGACGGGACCCAGTTTCGCAGGCCGTCTTTCATGTCTCGCAACTCTTCAGCATTCGGCGGGCGATTGTCTCCGTAAGAGCGGGAAGCTTCTCGTGCACGGCGCGGCTGGTATTCTGCTTCGGGGCGTGCCTGCTTGCTGAAAACCCAGTTGTAGACGTTTTTCGGGCTCAATGAGGACGTCGCGCGAATCAGAAAAACAAGCAGGCAAAGTCCAACGAATGTGATAACACCGCTGATGATGGACGTGTACGGATCTCCCCCGGTGACTGCAATGACGAAAAGCAGCCCGATCGCACCGGTCAGGAGGACGAACGTCGATGCCAGGATCGAGCCGTTCGGTTTTCCCGACGAATTGAAAGACTCTCCCGGCATATTGAGTTCCGTCTGCGAGTGCAAAGAAGAGGGACAATATTCAATCATCACGAATGACGGGTGATCGGTCAAGTTTTCCGCACCAGTCGATTTTGATGCGAAGAGTCTCAAGCCGCGCAATTCGATCAGCTATTCGGTCTTCCATTCACTACGAGCAGGGACCGGGTTTCGCGAAATCGAATTCAATTCACTCCCTCAGAATCACAGATCAGCTTATTGAAGGCTTGAAGCAATCGATCCATAATAAGGAGAAGGTTCAGGGTGTCTTGAGCCAGCTTCGCTGAAATTCGCCAGAGACTATTCCATGAGAACCGTTTGCGCTCTCCTGACAATCTGTTTCCTGAGTGGCTGTGAACAAGCCTCTAATTCTGATTCCCCTGCGGATTCACCCGAAGCCGTTGAGCAGCAACCTGTCGAAAACAAGCCACAAGGTTTTTCGAAACTCGAATGGAAAATTGTCGACAAGCACAAAGCTCTGGAAGAGAACCCGAATCTTGTGGAGGTTTCCAACGAAACCAACGCCGGGGATTACCTCACTGCGGTTACACAATCGCATTTCTCAGCGACATCTCGATTGAACAAAGCGACGATGGAGTACAACGCGAAGCTTTCTTCGTTCGCGAATTCGATCGAAAGTTCCGAAGACCCCAAACCGTTGACGTTCGAGGAATTCGATGAACAGGTTCGGTTGAATCCGAACAACATGAAGGGGCTCTATCCCTGGCAGGTCTACGCATACGACGAGACCAACGGCACGGTCACGATTCTTGAAGATCGCGAAGAGAAGAAACGCCTTCACGAAGAGAACGGAGTTCCGTATTCAGAAGACGAATAGCCTTCGTTGTTGCGTTTTGCTTTTGTGATTAACCGGCTTGCTTGCCTTAATCGAGTTTCTCTCCGCAGTTTCAACGTCGCGTCGACCGTTGCGGTGCGAGTGCGGAATGAGTGGACCTGTTTCAAACTGGATGAAAACGGAATTCATGCGAGACCTTGTGCGACAGGAAGTCGTTGCGAATGCACGTACCGTCGTGGTGAAAGTCGGGACCAATGTCCTTTCCCGAGATGATGATCGGTTGGACGTTGACCGTGTCCGCGCGCTGGCTCGTCAGATTCATTTGATTCGATCAACCGGGCGGCGAGTGCTCGTCGTTTCGAGTGGAGCGGTCGGCGCCGGAATCGGACTTCTCGGGCTTCCTGGTCGACCGACCGATCTTCCACACTTGCAGGCGGCCGCTGCTGCAGGGCAGGCGAGTTTGATTCGAGCCTATGACGAAGCTCTTCAGGAATTCGGTTATCACGCAGCCCAGATGCTTCTGACCGCGAACGACTTTCGGAATCGTGATCGCTATCTGAACGTCCGCAATACTCTCAACACGCTCTTCGAGTACGGAGTCGTGCCGATCGTCAACGAGAATGACACGGTCAGTGTTCGGGAGATTAAGTTTGGGGACAATGACCGACTCGCAGCGATGGTCAGCAACCTGCTCGAGTCACCTCTTCTCGTGATCTTGTCGGTAGTGGACGGGTTGTACGACGGCGACCCACGTGATCCCGAAAGCAAGCGGATTCCGAAGATCAGTTCGGTCGACGACAAGATTCTATCGCTGGCGAAAGAGATCAAGAGTTCGCGCGGGACCGGAGGGATGCAGTCGAAGCTCGATTCGGTTCGCGTCGCAACTTCGGTCGGCGAATGCGTGATCATCGCGAACGGCCGGAACGAAAATGTTCTGGAAGAGATACTTAATGGCGAAGATGTTGGAACTCTGTTCACTGCACAGGGTCCGCTCATCCCAGCCTGGAAGCGGTGGATTGGATTCACTGTCACTCCGCATGGAACACTCGAACTCGATCCCGGGGCTGTGAATGCTGTTCGGCATCGCGGGAAGTCATTACTTCCAATTGGAGTCACGAAAGTTTCCGGTAGCTTCAATCGGGGCGAGCTTGTGTCGTTGACTGACGAAGCGGGGCATGAGTTCGCGCGGGGGCTGACGAATTACAACTCGGAACTGGTTGGTCGAATTGCTCGTCGTAGAACTGAAGAACTTGAGGCGGTCCTCGGATCGGTCCCGTATGTCGAGGTGATTCATCGGGACAACCTGTGTGTCATTCGATGAGTGAACTCCGGGAATGATTCGTGAGTGCTTGCGAGTCATTGAGTGAGACTCGGTCGCCGAAGAGATCGCAGTTTCGAAAACGCTCTCGAATATTTGTGTGTTGTGTCTTTGAGGCGATTCAGGATTGATGCCACTTGGTCTGAGACACATGTTTGAAATGGATGATACGGATGGATTTTCTTGATTTAGCTGGCAAGTCGGTTTTGGTGATGGGAGCTGCGAATCGAAAGAGCGTCGCGTTCCATGTGGGAAAACTCTTGTCCGACTTCGGTGCTGACGTTCTTTATTCTGTTCGCAGCGAACAGCGACGTGAAAGCCTTCGCAAGCTCGTGGGCGACGCTCCGATTTATGTTTGTGATGTCGAACATCAGGAGGAGATTGATCGGCTCGCGGAATCTGTGGCGAAAGATCGGTCGCAGATTCAGGGGATCGTTCACTCTATTGCTTTTGCGGACTACTCCGCCGGATGGCTGCCGTTTCACGAGACACCTCGGAGTGCTTTTCTGCAAGCTGTCGATATTTCATGCTTCTCGCTGATCGCAACATGCAATGCGTTTCGAGAAATCCTCGATCCGGCAACTGGGAGCGTGGTGACGATTTCGATCTCGACGACTCGGATGGCTGCGGAAAACTACGGATACATGGCGCCGGTGAAAGCTGCTCTCGATTCGTCGATCTGTTTTCTCGCCAAGTCGTTCTCTGGCTTCTCGAAGGTTCGATTCAATGCGGTTTGTCCGGGGCTGTTGAAAACATCTGCTTCGGCGGGCATTCCCGGGTATGTCGATTCCTATCTATTTGCCGAGCAGGCGACGCTGCGAAAACAAGCTGTTCAGACCGCTGAAGTGGCCAATTCCGTCGCGTTCCTGTTGAGTCCCAGATCGTCAGGAATCAACTGTCAGGGGTTGGTGATCGATGCGGGAATGGAAACGAACTATTTCGACGAGCAAATCGTCAAAACTGCAGTCGACAAAGGTGTGTAGCGATCCGGGGAGATTTCTTCGAAACCGATGGTGAAAGATCGGCTTTCGCTGCGGTTTCCTCGGTGTTGAGATCAAAGATCGCGTGAGCTTGCAACCAAAGTCTGCTCACAATAAGGTCGGTTGGATTCCCGAAAAATCACGAAGGCTTCTCCCAGAGTCGCTCTTCGAGTGCATCAAAACATCGGCATCTTCTTCTCGTGAAGCTGTTGAATCCGCCGAATGACATGGTTGGAGTTATCCCTCAAATCGGAATGGTTGAATGAGTGCAGCAATGACTGAAAAAAAGACAGAAATTCATGTGGGGCACAGCCCGGACCCGGACGATGCCTTCATGTTTCACGCACTCGCCAACGACAAGATCGAGACCGGAGACTATCTCTTCACTCACGAACTGCAGGACATTGAAACGCTCAATCGCCGAGCCTTCGCTGCCGAACTGGAACTGACGGCAGTCAGTTTGCACGGCTATGCTTACCTGACAGATACATATGCTTTGTGTGCCTGCGGAGCCAGCATGGGGGACAACTATGGGCCAATGGTGGTGACCCGTGGCGAGTCGAGCATCTCTGATCTAAAGGGCAAGAAGATTGCTGTTCCAGGGACTCTAACGACCGCTTTCCTGGCGTTGAATCTCTGCCTCGGAGGCAAGCCGCAGACATCAACGAAAGAGTCGCACACGACAGGTGACTGCGGGACGTTCACCTACGAGGTTTACCCCTTCGATGAAATCTTGAACGTCGTCGAGCGGGGTGAAGCAGACGCAGGGCTCATCATCCACGAAGGTCAACTGACGTACGGCGATCAGGGGTTGAGCCTCGTCGTCGATCTCGGCGAATGGTGGATGGAGAAAACTGGACTTCCGCTTCCGCTCGGAGCCAATGCGATCCGAAAAGATCTCGGCGAGACGAAGATGAACGAAGTCACGAAGCTGCTCAAAGAGAGCATTCAATACGGGCTCGATTATCGAGAAGAGGCACTCGAGCACGCTCTGCAATACGGTCGAGATCTTGACCATGCGAAAGCCGACAAGTTCGTTGGGATGTACGTCAACGACTGGACAATCGATTTCGGTGAACGTGGTCGAGAAGCGGTGGCCCGGTTGCTTCAAGAGGGATACGAAGCGGGGATTATTCCGAATCCCGTCAAGCTGGAGTTCATTTCCGGCGAGTAGTTTTCAATGACGTTTCTCAGCATTCAACCGAGTTGCGTTCGATAACGCAACTCGGTTGTTTCGTTGATACAGATGCGAGATTGAGAGAAAACGTCTTGATGATCGTACGGGATGAGCAACTTGCTCTAGCGGTAAAACCGATTCGCTTGAAGCACACTCGCTGGTGCCTGCGAATTTTGAGGGCTCGCTTGCGCTGTTCTGGTCGGGTTGTAGATCGATGTCACATCGGAACTGGGGGCTGCTGTTCGTTGATGAACCGGTGCCCAGTCCTGAGGGGACGTCGCGGAGTCGAGGTAAGGGTTCGGAACGCTCAACGGAGAGCGATTTTCATACTGATAGTAACCAGAGCCTGTTGACGAAACATCTCCGGTTGGAGCGGTCATCGTTCCGTTGCTTGGAACTGTTGGGTACGACGAAGAAGGCACGGGAGTAATGACGGGGCTCATTGTCGGTGCAGACATGATGGGCGCTGGTGTGTACGGAACTGTGGCTCCATACGGAGCGACCGGTGTGTAAGGCACGACGGGATAGGGGGCGCCGTATGCGGAATAGGGGTCGCAATATGCGGGAGGACCCCACGGGCCACAAGGAGCGATTGCTCGCAACGGGCACAGTAGTGGACAAGGTCGACATCCCAGGCCGATGCCTCTCAGCGGGCAATGCTTGAGTTTCGGTCGGCATGCAACTGGGGCGGGACCACAATACGGTGCGGGGCTCATGAATGGCATGGGGGCGACCGAGAATTGCGGCATCATGACGGGACCAGCGGGAGCCATCATCTGTGACTGCTGGCACTCATTGCAGCCGCCGACTGGTGCAGGAAATGGTTGCGCCCTGACAGAACTCGTTGCAAAAAAGAGGAGCGTGAGGCAAGGAGCAAAAGTTCTCCAACACATGGATTCAATTCCCAATGACGAGGCACGGACAATGTTTCGGCTCGTCGCGCGTTCGACTCTCGAACGAGCATCCAGACTGACATGAGAGTTTGAAGGCCAAAGTGCCGTTAACCGATCATGCAAGTACACAGGCTGAGCCGTCTGCTTTGAAGATCGGCAGAATTCGCAAATACAGTCGAATTCCGATCCCAATTCAGGCTCACGGCAGCCCAGATGCTGAGGAATTTATCGATTGGGGTCAGTGTGAGGCTGGCCGATCAGATTTGACCACGCTGTTCTCAAGCGTTCCGATTCCAGCCACGGAAATGGAAATCTGATCCCCATCTTCCAGCGTGAAATTGTCGTCAGGCACGATTCCCGTTCCGGTGAGGAGAAACGCCCCGTTGGGAAAATCGTCTTCTCGTCCAAGCCAGTTAGCGAGTTCGTCGAGTTTGCGATGAAGCTGACCCAGGTCAGTATCGCCTTCGAAGACCTTTTCTCCCCCTCGGCTGATGATCAATTCAACGGTTGTTGATTTCAAATCCAGTTCGCCATCCACCAATCGAATCACAGGACCGATCGAGCAACATTGTCGATAGACTTTGGCTTGCGGGAGGTAGAGGGGGTTTTCCCCTTCGATGTCTCGGGCGGACATGTCGTTGCCGATGGTGTAACCGACGATCTTCAACTGAGGATTGAGAACGAGGGTGAACTCTGGTTCGGGGACTGACCAGTTGCTGTCGTAGCGAACTCGAACAGCTTCACCGGGAGAAACGATTCGGTTGGGAGTTGCTTTAAAGAACAATTCCGGACGATCGGCATCGTAAACGAGATCGTAGTGGCTGGCTCCGGTTTCTGATTCTTCCATTCGAGCGATCTGGCTTCGCTTGTAGGTCACACCTGCTGCCCATGTTTCCTGATTGTCGACGGGAGCCAGAAAGCGAACGCCGTCGAGCGAAATTTCTTCTGCGGATTCTGCGAGAGACTCAGCCAACTGCGCCGGATTTGGGCTGTTGAGGATATCAGCGAGTGTCGACACTTTGTGCGATTGATTCAGTTGCAGGAGTTTCGCGCCGGAATCGGTGACGATGGCGACATGAGTTTGACCGTCTGGAGTTTGAATCTTTCCGAGTTTCATCAATGCGGCTTTCGTTGTTCTTGCAAGGCGTTCAAAGTGCGTTGAAAATCATCCGGAAACGGTGCTTCGAATTCCATGATGGCATCGGTCACCGGGTGGCGAATCTTCAGGCGGAAGGCATGCAGGGCCTGACGGGAAATCAGGGCTGTTTCATCTTCCGAGGTGTCTAAACTGTTCACTTCCGAAGGCATGAGTGACTCGCGACCGGAATAGAGTCGATCAGCGATAATCGGAGCTTTCAGGTGCTGAAGGTGAACTCTCAACTGATGGGTTCGTCCAGTTTTCGGGAGCAGTTGAACGTAGACGAATCGATCGAACCGTTCCAGCACGTTGTACCGCGTCACCGCTTCGCGAGTGTTGTTTCCCGGAGGGCAGACAACCATTTTCTCGCGTGCTTTGGGATGCGTTTTCACGTGAGTCGTGACGATATCGGCATCACGATCAAGCTTTCCGTAAGCCAACGCTCGGTACTCTTTTTCGACGGTGCGTTGCTCAAATTGACGGGTCAGCTGGTGATGGACCTGATTGTTTTTGGCGATGATGATGACGCCCGTCGTGTCGCGGTCGAGGCGATGAACGATTCCCGGTCGAAGTTGCCCGGCGACGTCGCTGAGTTGATCAAAGTGATGCTGGACAGCAGCGGCGAGAGTCCCGGTGAAGTTGGACTTCCCGGGATGCGTGATCAGGTCCGCCTGCTTGTTGATGACCGCGATGAATTCGTCTTCGAAAATCACATCCAGAGGAATGTCTTCCGGAGTGATTGTGGAGTCCGGTTCTTCCGGCAGTCGGACAGAAACTCGATCGTTGACCCGTAGCCGACGTGATGCTTTCACCGGAAGTCCGTTCACCAAAACGGTTTCCGCTGCAATCGCTTTTTGGAATTGACCCCGGCTGTGATTCGGAAAAATCCGGGTCAGGTAATGATCGAGCCGCCATCCATGCGCACGCCCCTCAACGGTGAGCATCTGCGGTGTTGTGGAAGCATCATCGGTCATGGACTGTGTCTCAAAGATCGTTAGCGTCGCAAGAACGACTTCAAAACACGATCACGCGGAGTTATTCAGATTCAGGGGTCGTTTCTTCTGAGTCGGCGTTTGCATCCGTAGTCTCGGAAGATTCTGGAGTTGAGTCAGCCTCTTCGGACGGACTCTCAGGAGCGGAAGTTGATTCGGAAGATTCCGCGTCGCTGGTTGCTTCAGGTTTGGTCGCTTCCGGAGCTGGTGATTCGGTTTCCGAAGACTCTGTGCCTGAAGGAAACTCAGGAGCTGCTTCAGGGTTTGCAGTTTCCTGTTGAGCCTCATCCGCAGGCATTTCTTCGGGAACAGTGTTGGTGTTTTCGGGACCAACACCTAGTGGTTGAACAGGTTCTCCGGCATCGTCACTGTCGGGAATCAACAAGTCCAATTCTTCAGCACCTGGGATTGTTCCCTGGCCTGTGAGATCGCTGGGGAGGCGACGGTCATCAGGTTTCGGATCCTGATTTCGGAACCACGCGTAGAACTCTGAGGCCGACTTTTTCTTGAGGTCTTTGATGCGCTGAGTCGCCCACGCAACGTGTTGTGATTCCGGATACGTGTCGATCAGACGCTGATATTGCTCGATTGCCTGATTCAGGTCATCTCCGGAAAGAACTTCGAGAGCTGTGGCGAGGCCGTAAATGGCGTCTGCTTTGGCTTCGTCAGTGGCGTGAGGATGATCGAGAAGCTGAGAAAATGCGTCTTTTGCTTGTGAGAGGCTTTTGTCGCTGCTTTCACGATTGGTCAGAGCGGTGTTCAGGCCTTCTCGCAAATGTCCACGGCCGCTTTCCAGCAAAGCCCATGCACCGACTTGTGTGTTGGAAAACGACGAGGCGACTTTCTCGTATTCAGCAGGAGTTGTTGCTTTCGAGAACTGTTCCCACGCTGCTCCCTGACTCGCGTCTGACGATCGCATCCAGTAAATCGAGATCGCAGCCACGACAGCGAGTGCAATCGCCCCAATCAGGATTTGATTGGAATACGGCTCAATTTTCTTGCCAGCAGACTTCAGCCACTTTTCGAGCTCAGTTGTTTCCGCTTCGTGGTGGAAATGGAATTCCGGCTCTTGAGGAGGATTCTCGGAAGTGACTGTGGCAGTTGTCTGTTTTTCTTCGCTCATGACGGTCCGTCGATCAGGCGTGTCAGAAATTCTTCCGTGAAAGAATTTGTCGTTGTCAGAATCGCATTCATTTGAGATCAGTGAGTCGTTTGACTCAAACTGCTAGTATAAAGACGTTTGGGAAAATCGGTCAAGCTGCGGTCCTCTTTCTCATTCAACGAGCAGAGAATTTGTGTCGGACGTCCCGAATTCCGCCCGTCAGATCGGTGCGAATATCTCACTTTGGTAGACGAATTGCACCCAACGAGTGACAATGAAGGCAGTCAGTTTCGTAGTGAGTGTCAGATGAGGAAAGTCGGCCCAATCTGCATGAATCGTCGCATTTTTGCGAGATTCGTCCAACGGAGGGCGGACTCAGCCAACAGAAGTCGTTGTTTAGTTCGTAAACATTCCGGGGGAAATCAGGGAGTGGGAATAGCAGCCAAGTCGAAGCGAAGATGAGCCAGGAGGGACTGCGTTTCGGTTCATGAAGCTGAAGAGGTCCGATTCAGTATGTTTGAAGTTGCTTCTCCACGAGTTTGGAAACTCCACACTGAGAGCACTTTCGCAATGATTTGGGCATCGTCCGGGGATGTCGGGAGAATTCGACCATGATTGAGAGAGCTTTCACTGCGAGCGGGTCGGCAATCCGGAGAAGCATCAGAACATTGTCCAGCGGGTTGCTATTCGTTCTGTCAATTTCGTCGTTCGCAATTGGTCAGCAGAGGCAAGAACCAGCCCGGCTCATTTTTCTGAGTCCCACGCGACCGGTGGTCATTGAAGCGGAATTTCTGACGGGGCGATTCAGCATCGATGAATTGCGGCGTCAGTACGCCACAGAGGTTTTCAAGCAACTCGATACCGATCAAGACGGTTTTCTCACTGACGCTGAAGCTCAGCAAATTCCTGTCTCTGGCAGACTGCGAAAAGGAGCGCCTCGCCTCGAAGAGAAATGGAATCAGGTCGACATCGCTCCGGAAGACGGACGAGTTTCGCAGGAAGAATTCAGTGAGTTTCTGCAGTCGGCATTGGGACCTCCGCTTTCAATTGAAAGGAAAGCAAACCTCGCCCAATCGGTGAGGCTGTACGACGACCTCGATTTGAATTCGGATGGGAGAATCGACGGCGACGAAGTGACGCAGGGTCTGGAAATCTTGAAAGCATTGGATTTCGATGACGACGAAACCTTGAGCGTCGCAGAATTGCAGCCGTTTCCGCTCTCCGTCATTCAGGCTCAACAAGAATCGTCGACCAATAACTCCCCAATCGCTCTCCGTTTCATTCGAGATACGGAAGAAGTTGAAGCGACAGTCAGCGCCTTGCCGGAGTTCTATGGACTCAGCGAAGTCGTTCCTCGAACCATGTTTCCTGCGCTCTCTGACCGCGAGTTCGAACGGTTCGATTTCAACAGCGATGGGAATTGGGATGCCGTTGAGATTCGCAAATTCCTGCAAGTTGCACCTGCCGACTACGCGATGAAGGTCTCGCTCTCTCCTCCTCGTGTTGAGGTCTTCAAGGGGGAGTCTGATGGCACAACACGACCTGTGATTGATGCAGGAGGAGTGCAGGTCAAGTGGCAGGCACGAAGCAATGTCCATCAACGTTTTGACGCTACGCGGCTGTATCTCGTGCGGTTCATCATGTCGGACAATGACAAAAACGGCTATCTGTCCGAAGCTGAGTTCTTCGGGCTGCAAGCGAATGTTCCGTTCGAAGAGGTCGACCTTGATGGCAACGAACAGGTGACGCGTGACGAAATCAAGTTCTTCTTTTCAATGGACGGATTGGCTGAGCAGGGGCGGCTTGTCCTGACGCTCTTTGAGTCGACACAGAATCTATTTGATATACTCGATGTCAACGCTGACCGTCGTTTAAACACGCGAGAGTTCGTTGAAGGCAAGGAACGCCTTCTGGCGTTCGACATGAATCAGGATGGAGCACTCCTCAAAGACGAGTTTCGAACTGAGTTTGATGTGACCTTCAGTCAGCCAGAAATTCTGGAACGCAATCCCGTTAACAATCAGATGGAGCAGTCACGTCAGGGGCGAATGGTGAATGATTCGTCGGGACCAGTCTGGTTTCGACGGATGGATGACAACCTCGACGGAGAAATTTCCTGGCGTGAATTTTTGGGGGGCCGAGAGAAGTTTGACGAACTTGACGAAAACGGCGATAACTTCCTGGAACTTTCCGAAGCAGAAGCTGCGGAGTCATTTCAACAGCAATGAAATCGACAAAGAAAGAGACACACCGATGTCCGAAGACTCACTCGTCCCTATTTTTACAACCACCAATATCGCACAAGCGGAAGTGATTCGCGCAGCACTGGAGGGAGAAGGGATTCGGTGTGAAATCGAGAATGAGCATCAGGGCGGTTTCACCGGAGTCACGGCTGTTCGCCTGTTCGTTCTACAAAAAGACTCAGAACGCGCCGTTCAGTTTATCGATGTTCATTCTGACGGAGACGAAACGATTGATCCTGCCTGATTCTTCAAGGAGCAGGGCACGTTAAGGCATTCAGGCGGAGACAATTCCAGTCGGTTTGATTGTCGATCTTTTGAGGGATCGAACATTGACCTCGACTGGGCTTCGCCGGTCCGGCGCCAGGACACTTACAGTTACGCTGATTGATTAGAGTTGATGGCCGAACAATTATGGACCGGAAGAAAACTCCGCGCGAATTCTATTCTGAGTACACCGAAAAACCTTTCACTCAATGCATCGACTGCGGGCAAGAGTTCTGCGAATCGCATGATCTGTTCACCGTTTTGAAGAGTGTTGTCGGCGGAGAAACTGTCTTCGAGATGGCGATCTGCATCTTCTGTGCACTGCAGATGCGGAGTCGCTATTCCGAGGAGACAACTCAGAATATGCGAGACTTCTTCGAAAAGCAGAGTGTCAATCGGGAAGACGCAGCATCGGACGTTGACGATTCTCAGGCTGCGGATGACACACTCTCTGAAGGTGAGCAGTCCGCTGATCCCATGTATGGAATTGAGCAGTGCACATTCTGCAGCAAACCGCGAAGCGATTGCCATCGGTACGAAATTGTCGGGCTGTTCATCGACGAAGATCTTATCGTTGACCTCTCGACCGATGGACTGGCAGGGGGCTCACCGATGATGCTTTGCGATGAATGCAATGCGAAAATGTCCGAGATGGTCTCCAAGAAGACTCGCGATGAGTGGGACAGATTCGTCGAAGAACACTTCGATGGCCCTCCAGGAGTCGAAGTCGATGGGCCGACCGTTGAGCCAATCTTCTTTTAAACTTCTGGAAAGTTGCTTGCGCATCGCGTAGACACTCATCTTTTCGACTCGTCATAATTCACAGGCAAACTTTTGATTGTAAGCACCTGAGAATTTCTCGAGCTGATGAGACAATGATGCGATTTTGTGCCTGCGTGCTGACGGCGTTGCTCCTGTTCGTTTTGACGAGCAACTGCGAATCTCAAGTCACGAATCGGAAGTACAATCAGGTCGATTCATTTCGGCAGCTTGATGAAGTTCTGCCAACTCCTACAGAGACCCGCCTCGGATCGGGAGCACCTGGACCGGAGTACTGGCAACAGCGAGCGAATTACATCATCGACGTTCAGCTGGATGATGAGAAGAAAACCATCACCGGTGCCGAAGAGGTCACCTACTACAACTATTCGCCGCATCCACTCTCTTACTTATGGATGCAGCTCGACGCGAACATCTTCTCTCCGGATTCCGATGCCTCGCTTTCAGCGACCGCTCCAGCACTGAATCGACTCTCAACAGAAGCTCTTCAACGCATCCGCGCCAGAGAAACGTTCGATGGCACAATGACGATCACGGAACTTGTGGATGCTCAGGGACAGGAACTCGATCATCACATCGTGAAAACGATGATGCGCATCGATCTTCCTCAACCTCTCGCTCCAAAGGAGTCAGTGACGTTTGTGGTTCGCTGGAACTACGAGATGAACAACAGCGACCTCATCGGAGGTCGCACCGGATACGAGTTTTTTGAGAAGGATCAAAACAACATCTACGAAGTTGCTCACTGGTATCCACGTCTCGTCGCTTACACGGATTACACCGGCTGGCAGCACAAGCAGTTTTTGGGGCGCGGAGAATTCACACTCGAACTCGGCGACTTCCTCATCAGGATTACCGTGCCTGATGACCACGTCGTGGCAGCTTCGGGCGTGCTTCAGAACTCGGCGGATGTGCTCACTGAGAAACAGCGAGAACGTTTGGAAAAAGCCAAGACAGCGAAGTCGCCGGTCTTCATCGTCACTCCTGATGAAGCCAAGGAGAACGAGAAGTCCAAGCCTGAAGGGCAGAAGACCTGGATCTTTAAAGCAGACAACGTCCGCGATGTTGCTTTCGCCTCGTCCCGGAAGTTTATCTGGGACGCCATGCATCACAGCGTGGACGGGCATTCCGTGATGGCGATGTCGTATTACCCCAACGAAGCTGAACCGTTGTGGAGCAAGTACTCTACGCAGTCAATCATTCACACTCTTGATGTCTATTCCCGGTACACCTTTTCCTATCCCTATCCGGTGGCGATCTCCGTCAACGGTCCGGTGTACGGGATGGAATATCCGATGATCTGCTTCAACGGTCCTCGTCCTGAAGAAGACGGAACGTATTCAGAGCGAACGAAGTATGGTTTGATCTCGGTCATCATTCACGAAGTCGGGCACAATTACTTCCCAATGATCGTCAACAGCGATGAACGACAATGGACTTGGATGGACGAAGGCATCAACACCTTTCTGCAGTATCTCACAGAACAGGAATGGGAGGATGACTACCCGTCACGTCGTGGGGTTCCTGAGTTAATCGTGCCATATATGCGAAGTCATAACCAGGTGCCGATTATGACGAACTCAGAGTCGATTCTTGAGTTCGGAAGCAATGCCTACGCAAAGCCAGCGACGGCACTCACGATTCTTCGCGAAACAGTCCTCGGACGTGAACTCTTCGACTTCGCGTTCAAAGAATACGCCCAACGTTGGAAGTTCAAGCGACCGACCCCTTCGGATTTCTTCCGAACAATGGAAGACGCTTCCGGGGTAGATCTCGACTGGTTTTGGCGAGGTTGGTTCTACACGACTGACCATACTGATATCGCCATCACCGACGTTCACCTCTTTACGCTCGAATCACCCGATCCTGACGTCACAAAACCGTTGAAGCAGAAAGAACGGGACGAAAAACCGGAATCCATTTCAGATCAGCGAAACAAAGACCTCCCCAAGCGGGCTGATCGATATCCGATACTCAAGGACTTCTATAACGACTTTGATGATCTGGACATTACCGAAGCGGACCGCAAAGCTTATCAACGATTTCTAAACTCGCTCGATGACGATGAGCGTGAACTTCTCGAAGAACGCCGGAACTTTTACGTGTTCGACTTCGAGAATCTCGGAGGGCTTGTCATGCCGATTCTACTGAAGATTGAGTTCGAAGACGAATCGTCTCAGGAGTTACGGATTCCGGCTGAAATCTGGCGGCGGAACAATCAACGCGTCTCGAAGATGTTCATCACCGACAAAACGATTGAGTCGATCACAATCGACCCACAATTGGAAACTGCTGACACCGATACGGACAACAACTACTGGCCGCGACGCATCAGGAAGTCTCGGTTCCAACTCTTCAAAGAGAGCAAGAGTAAGAATCCGATGCAGAAAGCTGCAGATGCCGAAAAGGACGACGACGACAAAGAGGAGGAAGAGGAATGATCAGCCGCTTCTGGATTTGGGGAGTCGTTGTTTCGTGCGGGCTGGGCTTGGTGAATCAGGCTGATGCGCATCCGTTTCATTCCAGCCACGCCGAGATGGAATGGAATGATCAGTCAGCCTGTTTCGAGGTTTCGGTTCGAGTCGCGTCCGTTGATCTGGAGAAAGTTCTACGCAAGCGGACGGATCGACTTTTTCGAATGGAAGAACCCGCCGCAGTGGAGACAATCTTTGATTACGTGAGAGAAAACTTCGAAGTCACGTCCGGCGAAAAGAAGCTTGAGTTTCAACCTGTTGGAATTGAGAACGAAGTTCGTCACACATGGATTTTTTTCGAACTAAAGCCAGCTGCAGGACGGCATCATCTGCGTGTTGAAAACAAGATCCTGATCGAGATGCATGATCAGGTGAATTCAGTGACGATCTCACAACCCGGCAAAAAGCAGACGTTCAATTTCACAGCTGAAACTGATCAGAAAAGACTGCTTTGGGACGCCGAAGCCAAACAGTATCGCTGGGAAACAGAAGCTTCCGAAAGCGAATGACCAACTCGCGATTCACTCTGACGTTTTCAGACGCTCGCTGAGTCGGGCTTTGAAGTCAGCGATGATGCCTTCCGGGTCATCTTCGAATGCTTGCTTGCAACCGGTGCAGCAGACGAAATACGTCTCTCCGTTGTGTGTCACCGCAGTCTGGGCTGTTCCGCCGGTGACAACACACTCACGCATTCCTCCTCCTGGAAGGGCGAGACGCGTTCCGGCCCGAGTGTTGCCGACTTCGGCGATTCGGAAGAAGCTCGTTCCGCCCGAAGAAGTCTTCTCATGGAGCACGAGCAGACGTTTTTCGTTCAGTGGAGTGATTGTGATTCGATAACGTACGCCATCGTCGTCTGCATTTGAGCTGACGACCAGTTTTCCGTTCTCCCAGTCTCCCTGATAAGTTCGCTCAGTTCCGTCGGGCTGCTGAAGTTGAAGCGAGAACTTCTCAGTTGGCGACCAGGTGATTGAAGCAGAAGTTGTCAGCTTTCCGTCTCTGACAATGTATCGAATGGCCGGGGAGTCGCTGCTGAAATCCCACTCGAACTGTCCAGATTGCCGCCACGCTCCGGCGTTTGATCCGCGTCGGACTTGCCCTGTTCCTCGCCATTCGCCAATGACTTCGTTCAGCGATTCGAGTGCTTTCTTGGAAGCATTCTGCGAGGAGACAGTCTGCTCAACCGCTGCACAGATCGAAATCCCAAGTCCAAACGAGAAGAGTGTGAGAAATGTTTTCTGAGACAGTTTCATAGCTTCATTCCTCGATGACTTCACAAATTCTTCGGGGCAGAGTTCTTTTCAACACTTCACAGAACGATTTAGGCCGCCAATTCTGGTGCAAAGTCGGATTTCCCGATGTGAAAACAGACCAGTGCACAATTTCAATAACCATGATACGTCTTTGAGGTCCATTCAGTTGGCAACGACTCCACTATTTGCGTTGGGATGATGAACTCGTGCTTACTGACCAATGTAACGCGTATAGATCGCTCGGGCTTCTACCAGGTCTTCGGTTCCACTGATGATCGCTCGTCCGTTTTGGAAGATCGTCAATTCATGGTCAGAACTACTGGGCTTGAAAATCAAGAGGAAAGAGTTGTTCCGCACCGATCCTTGACTGGCGAGTCGCTTCTCAAGTTCGGAGAACGCGAGCCTCATTTCTGTCGACGGTGTGAACTGAACTGCATTGCGTCCGCACAATACTGTTGAGTGTGAGCCGCGGTCTCCTCGAAGCCAGACGCGATCGTTTCCGGAACAGCAGGGGCAAGTTTTCGCTTGATTCAATTGGCTCGTGTCGAGTTTGCGAAGAGACCCATCCCAGACGTCGACGATCGTTAAGGAACGCGAAATCTGGTCGGCCTGTCCGGTCAGATATTTGATCGCGTCAACAACCTGCAGCGACGCAACCACTTGAATGGCCGATGCCAGCACTCCTGCGGTGTCGCAGGTTTCAGACGATCCGGGATCGGGAATCTCGGGCATCAAACATCGCAAACAGGCTGTTTCACCGGGCAGAATGGTCATGATTTGTCCATGGCTTCCGACGCATCCAGCGTGAATCCATGGGATCGATGACTCAATCGACGCATCATTGATCAGAAATCGAATCTCGAAATTGTCCGTCCCGTCGAGGATGAGGTCTGCATCCTTGACTAATTCGAGAACGTTCCCGCAATGAACGTCAGCGACGATCGCTTCGATTTCAATTTCGCTGTTGATCTGTTTGAGTTTGCTCTGCGCAGCAACAGCTTTCGGGAGTCGTTGCTGAACATCTTGTTCGTCGTAGAGGACCTGCCGTTGAAGGTTGGACAGGTCGACGAAATCACGATCGACAATTCTCAGATACCCCACGCCAGCACGCACCAGTGTTTGGGCAATCACCGAACCAAGAGCCCCGCAACCGATGACAGTGACGCGACTCTTTAGCAGCCGTTTTTGGCCTTCCTCTCCGACTCCGTGGAATAAAATCTGTTTTTGATAGCGATCCATTATTTGTGCTGTTTCATTGAATCTGGAGTCGAGGGTGATCGGTCGACAAGTCGAACTGAATTGTTCGTGATACTTCGGAGATCAGTAAAGCCACAGACTTGTCGAATCATTCCATTCACGTGCCGGTTGGGGATGATTCTGCCTGAGCCAGAACAAGCTTCGGTCCGAGGGGCGTTGTGACCAGACTCCCAGATAGTCTCCGAGAAATGCAGGTCGCGCGGTGATTGCTTCGCCGATTTCCCAGGCACTCAAAACCTTAGACCATGCTGCGACTCGCGAGGCTCGAGAAATATGGATGGGGTCCATTCCATACCAGCCTGCAACTGGAGCAATGGAGAGTGCTTGGACTTGGTTGGCAGCTGTTAGCACATGCTCATCAACCTGGGTGATATCTGCCAGCATTTTCGCCCAGCGTGGAGTCGGTCCGGGAAAGAAGGTGTTCTTCGCGACGTAGTATTGCCACTCACTCAGCAGGTTCAGCCGCTCCAGTGGCGGGCGAAGGAAAACGGTTTTGGCACCGTGATCCTGAAGTCGACGCAGGCACTCGCCGACGGATTCGATGATCGAGGACGGCTCTGCTCCGTACATCAGATCGCAGCCCAGATCGGTCACGAGAGCGTACGTGTTTTTGGCTGGAGGAAGTTGATTCAAGTCGTCCCAAAGTTCACACGATTGAATCCCGGGAAGACCGCGAATGATCACGTAGCTCCAGTTCAAATATGATCGTCCATGCCCATGTGCAGCGAGAATTTCAATGCGTTGATCGGGCAGTGCGGATCTCAAAGAACGCGTGAGCAGCGGCAGGCCGAGCGTTAGATTGCTGGCGCCGAGGAGGACGAAACGATGGTCTGGCGGAACCTTTGCGGAGAGTTGGCTCGCGGAAATCATAGCATCGACCTCACCTCTCTTCTGTCACTGCGTCCAATAGTTTCGGTCAAGAGTTCGGTAGTTAATGGCTTCGGTCAAGTGGTGTGCATCAATGAGGCTGGAAGAATCGAGATCGGCGATGGTGCGTCCCACGCGCAGGATTTTGTCGTGAGCTCTCGCGGAGAGTCCCATTTCTTCCATCGCCATTTTCAAGAGTTCTTCAGCAGCCGGGGCGAGTTTGCAGTGCTTGCGAAGTTCGCGCGGCGACATCGTTCCGTTCAACATGGCTTCACTGCCTTGGAAGCGGCGTCGTTGAATCTCTCTAGCGTGTTCGACTGCCTCTTTCATTTCCTGACTGTCGGTTCCGGATTGGCTGTCCGACAATTCACGAAACGGAACGGGAGGAACTTCGATGTGAATATCGATCCGGTCCAGCAACGGACCACTGATTCGTGAGAGATACCGTTCAATTTGAATCGGGGTGCAGTTGCATTGACGTTTTGGATCGCCTCGGTATCCGCAAGGGCAAGGATTCATCGCTGCCACGAGCATTAAGTTTGCCGGGAAAGTCATACTTCCGATGGCACGCGAAATTGTGACGCGGTTCTCTTCGAGCGGTTGCCGCATCACTTCGAGTGTGTTTCGATTGAATTCCGGAAGCTCATCGAGAAAGAGAACTCCATGGTGTGCCAGGCTGATTTCTCCGGGAGTTGGAGTGCTTCCTCCCCCGACAAGACCTGCCTGACTGATGGTATGGTGCGGAGATCGAAACGGCCGTTGAAGAAGTAGCGCCTGACCGTCGTCGAGCCGTCCGACAGCACTGTAAATGCGGGTCGTTTCAAGACTCTCTTCCGGGGAAAGTGACGGCATCACCGTTGCCAGTCTTCGAGCAAGTAAAGTCTTTCCGGTACCGGGCGAGCCGATCATCAACAGGTGATGACGTCCTGCACAGGCGACCGTGACCGCACGTTTGGCGAGTTCCTGACCTTTCACATCGGAGTAGTCCACGGGATATTGACCGAACTCATCGACGGCATGATCCCACGAAAACTGCATTGGATCGATCTGCAGCTGGCCCGTCAAAAATCCGACAGCCTCCGCGAGGGAACTGACCGGGATGATCTCAACACCTTCGACAACCGCTGCTTCCTGAGAGTTTTCGACCGGGACAATCAATCCCCGTTTGCCACTTTCTCTCGCTTGCAACGCCATCGAAAGAGTTCCGCGAATCTTTCGAACAGAACCGTCGAGCGCGAGTTCTCCGACGACGCAGTAATCTTCCAGTTGTTCAGACTGAAGTTGAGCACTCGCAGCGAGCATGCCCAATGCGATCGGAAGGTCGAACGACGAAGCTTCCTTCGGAAAGTCGGCAGGGGACAAGTTGATCACAACTCGGTCGACCGGTCGGGAGTACCCGCTGTTGGCGAGAGCTCTCTCGATTCGATGTGTGCTCTCCTTGACCGCTGCTTCGGCCAGACCGACTAGAATTGTTTTGGGAAGCGAAGCGGGTGAGATATCGACTTCAACTTCGACGGCTCGCGCATCGATTCCAAAAATCGAATAGGTCAACAACTTCGCGAGCATGATCGAATTCGTTTTCTGTCACGTCAGTGAGAACAGGCGGATGGGACCTTCGAAACGAAATTTTAGTGAACAGAATAACACTGGCCGCGAGATGTCGCAACGTTGACCAGCCACTCCCTCTCTGCGTTGTCCCGTCTGTTCCGTTCGAGCCTGATTCTCCAAGGGCCACTAGTCCGGAAGGATGGCGTTGTGGTAAACGTCTTGAACATCGCCGCAGTCTTCCAGCAACTCCATCAGTTTTTCAAACCCGGAAACATCGTCTCCCTCGAGAGTCACGTTCGATTGAGCGACGAACGTAATCTCGAGAACCTCAGGTTCAATCTCAGGAAATGACTGCCGAAAGGCTTGAGAGAGATTGTTGAATTCCGAAGCGGGCGCGAAGAGAGTAACTCGGCCGTTTTCACACTCGACATCTTCAACATCGACTCCCGCTTCCAGCATCGCTTCGAGGACTTCGTCATCGTTCTCACCTGGAAAGGACAGCACGGCCAGATGATCGAAGAAGCAGACGACAGAACCAGAAGCTCCCAGCTTGGAGTTGGCTCGTGTGAAACAGTTACGGACGTCGGTGATGGTCCGGTTGGGATTGTCTGTCAGGCAGTCGACGATAATCGAAGAACCGCCCGGCCCATATCCTTCATATCGCGAGGGAGTGTAGTCTTCGCCGCCGACGCCTTTGGCTTTTTCAATCGCCTTGTCAATGACGTGCGCCGGGACCTGTTCTCGCTTGGCCTTTTCGATGAGGTTTTTCAGAGACGGGTTCCCTTCTGGATCAGGCACCCCGTTTTTGGCACACACGTACAGCTGTTTTCCGTACTTTGAGTACAACTTCGATTTTTGCGCTGCGGTCTTGGCGATCGAGTGCTTCCGGTTTTCGAAACTTCGTCCCATGATTGATTTCAGTTTGCTGTGAGAATTGCGTAGCCAAATTGGATGATTGCGGCCGACACGATAGTGAATTCTAACCGGCCAAGCGAGAATTCTCTCAATCAGTGAACAATCGATCAATAGAAGTGCAATTCAGATTTCTACTCCGGCGGAAAAGATTCTGTCAGTCAGTGATTCATCAACAATTGTTTGAGTTCCTGCTCTACTTCAGAGATTTGTGAGAACCATCGCATGAAGGCATTCTCTTTGAGAGTCCGCAGGTGCAATCGTTCAATCCTTTCCCGTCGAGAATTTTGTCGATGGACTTCTGCACACGAGAGACTCGCGTTTTTGACTGTTTGGGGGCAGTGAAAAACATCGCATAAGCTCGGCGTCGGCCCGGAGTCAGGCTTTCAAAGGCTTGTTTCAGCTCTGGAGTCTTGGCGAAAATCTCCTGCGCTTCATCAGGGAGTTGAACGTCTTCCGCTTGTGTGAAGTCGTACTTCACACCGGCCTCTTCGAGTGCAATCGCTTCACAGATGTAACTTGTCAGGATCGATGCGACTTCGGCGATCTCGTCAACGTTTGTAAATCGAATTACTCGGGCTGCGCGGGTGTTTTCTCCCGGTTTGGCGAGGATCTTGTGGACATCCTGAAGCATCGCTCCTTTGAAGAAACTGAGAACACAGGAGTCCTTGAGTGAGCAGATGGAAACAACGTTGGCGTCATTCCGACAATAGACGGGAATTTTCCATTTCCATTCTTCAGAGAGTTCGCATTGAAGAATGAGTTGTCGAAGTTCCTTTAACTCGTCTGCCCAGCTTGTGTCGTGTTGAATGTATTCATCGACTTGCGGATTGGTCGGCGTCATCTTCTGTCCTTTGGAGTACCTTCGCTCAGCTCACATCGTATCTTGAAGATCGTTCTCGAAACGAGCAACTGAAGTCGAGCCAGCAATTCAACACTCAATTCAACACTCAATTCAACACTCAATTAGAAAGGGAATTGAGCAGCGAAGAACTGTCTCCAGGACAGCCTCACGGTGAAGTCCGTTTCTGCTGACAAAATGCCAGTCCGGGTTTCGACCGTGAGAAGGCTGTCATGGATCAATGTCGGCACGCTGAACTGTCATCTGCTGGACTTACAAACACCGCATGAACGCGACGAGTTGTTCCTGTTCTTCTGCATTGAGCTTCAATTGAAGGACAACATTGAAGAATGCGACAGTGTCTTCCAGAGTCATCAATCGACCGTCATGCAGATACGGCGGAGAGTCCTTAATGCCACGGAGCGTAAAAGTCTTGATTGGTCCAGCTGCGACATCGTAGTGATCGCGTATGTTTTTCGGCTCGTAGAACTTGGACACCTGCAGGTCGTGCATTTGATTGTCGAGGTAGAACGGAGCAGGGTGGCATTCTGCACAGCGAGCTTTACCGAAGAATAGCTCCTGTCCTTTCAACTCTTGCTCAGTTGCTCTTTCGGGGTCGAGTTTTCCATAAGCGTCAAGCTTGGGAGCAGGGGGGAAGTCGAACATGTTTTGCATCTGAGCCATCATCGAAACCTGCTCAGATCGTTTCGGAAGGAAGAGCCCTTTCTTGGCAGCTGTGACGTGGTCTCCATCGAAATAGGCTGTACGCTGTTCAAACTCTGTGAAGTCTTCGATGGAACGCAGTGATCGCTTGGAACCGTGAATTTTCTGATTGAACAATCCGCGAAGACTGACCGTATCCAGCCGAAACCGATTCTCTTGAGGTCGTGTGTCAGGATTGAGATGGAAGGCAGCGTTCGTGTGTCCGTTCACATGGCAGTCGAGGCACGTCACACCAAGCGAAGCTTCCGCGACTTTGCGATCGGATGTTGCATTAAATTGCTGTTGAGGTTGCGGCGTCAGGAGCAATCGCATCCCTTCAAGCTGCACGGGAGTCACCTTGCCATTGAGCAGCTCAAAGTAGTTTTTAATCGTCAGAACCTGTCCCTGACTGACATCTCCCAGGTCAGGACGATTCGACAAAAAGATCGGTGGAGGAAAT
Source organism: Thalassoglobus sp. JC818 (assembly GCF_040717535.1). Classification (NCBI taxonomy): domain Bacteria; kingdom Pseudomonadati; phylum Planctomycetota; class Planctomycetia; order Planctomycetales; family Planctomycetaceae; genus Thalassoglobus; species Thalassoglobus sp. JC818. The sequence continues at coordinate 139,183 of NZ_JBFEFI010000004.1, read as the reverse complement.
TCGGGAGTGAGATGTTCGGGCAAATCAAATTCGACATCGAAACGTGAAAGGTCTCGGCTTTCTGCTTTCTTGATCGCTTCGATCTGCTTTTCGGGGAATACCTGGCCTCCTGCTGAGTGTTTTGTATGTGGAAGAGGTCGGAACCCGTGCGGAAAGAGATCTTTCTCGCGGATCTCCTGAGGTGTCATTTCCGAAAGCTGCTCCCACGAGACGTTCTCAGGAAGGTTGACGCGAATCCCTTGTTGGACAGCTTTCCTTTCGCCGGACATCATCACTTCGGATGGCTGGTCGCTGAGGTCATAGCGGGATTCGAGCAGATCCTTCTGCCCCTGCATCACTTCAGACTTTGCAGCCGTGTCTTTCTCGCGAACTTCTCCAAAACTTTCGCTTGGAACCACTGGCATGAATGATGTCTTGAGCTTTTGAGGATCTTCGCCGCGACTGATCGAAGTCACCGACAAGAGAAATCCCAGAGCGGTTATTGAGACGGTGGCAGGCTGAACGAGTCGAATCATTCTTTGCTCCCGGTTTGATGTCTGTTTTCGTTTTGAGAAGGTTGGATTCACGTGTCTGTCGTTTCTCAAGAGTCAGCGAGATCTCAAATGCCCGAATGAATGCTGATCGATCAGTTTGGCGAGAAGCTGTAACTCGTGGACTTCCAACTCGATCATTCGCAAAACCCTGAAAGATCGAGACGTGACTCCGACGAAACTCTGAAGCAAGTGTCATGCCGCCAAACAACGATGATCGACTTGCAATCTGACCGTCGAGCGTGTTCCGATGACTCACTGCAAAGGAATGACTAAGATTTGGATCAACTCTTCGGCCAAGAAAATTTGATTGGCTCAATCGAAGATGAGTTCAATGAGTTTTGAAACGGCTTCTGCCGAACTGTGAGCAACCGAACTGTTCAAGCAGCAGTCAACGAGAACGGCGACCAGATGAACATCCGAATTTGCGTGTGTCTTCTTCTTCAGGTGTTGCTTCCCGCGTTCGCTGTCGCGGAGGAGAATGAAGATCCGCTCCGCCCGACCAATGTTCCCTGGCCTCCAGTTTCCGAAGATCAGGTGAAGCGATACACCGCCTTGCGGACAATTGATCCGATTCAGGTCGATGGACGTTTGACAGAAGAAACCTGGCAGAAAGTTCCGCGTTCTCCTCGCTTCGTCGATTTGATTCGCGGGCATGAAACTGTCCACAACACGCAAGCAGCTGTCACCTGGGATGACAAGAATCTGTATGTTGCGTTCTGGGTCGAAGATCCATTTGTGACGGCAAAGATTCAGAAGCGTGATGATCCCGTTTACACCGACAACGATGTTGAAGTCTTTATTGCGTTCGACAATGCTTACTACGAGTTTGAGATCAACCCGTTCGGTACAATTTACGAAGGGCTGTTCATCTGGCAGAGCGAGTATGAGCGCTCAGACTTTTCGAAAGTTCCCGAACTGGACCGTTCTCGGAGTGAGGTTCGTTCTCAAGCATTCAATGGCGTCGGGTACCGAAATCATCCCCGCGGACCGCGCATCGCATTTCTGGACTGGGATTTCCCCGGAGCTGTGACGTCCGTCGCGATTGATGGAACGTTGAATGACGACTCCGATCGCGACCGTGGATGGACCGTTGAGCTGGCGTTTCCCTGGGCGGGAATGAAGTCCATCGCCCTTGGTGATCAACGGTCAATCCCTCCCGAAAACGGTGACATCTGGCGAATGGATTTCTCTCGCTTCAATCAATTCCAGGAAGCGGGTCCGGTGCGTGATTCGCAAGGCTGGGCATGGAGCTACCACGGTTGCTGGGACTCACACATCCCGGAAGTCTTTCCGTTCGTGACTTTCTCGAATGAACCGGTTGGAAAATAGGCTGAGTCACACATCTGATGAGAACTGTTGTCACCGTGCTTTCGTGAGAGTGACAACAAACGGCGACACTTATCATATCAGTCGTGACTGATTGGTTGTGGCGCTTATTGAGTTCGACCTTTGAAGCACTCAATTATTGATTTCCGTTTTGCACATGAGCTGCGCAAGCAGTATGTTTGCAAGATGGGAGTTTCGCGAGAGTTAGAATTCTTAAGAGCCATTCAGTTGCTGTGCGAGAATCTTCACGCTCAGAAATGGGAAATCGCTTGGACCCCGTAAACGTTTTGCAATGTTCAATGTGAAACTTAAGGGAAAGCCGAAAAATCTGATCGAAACGATCAGATTACATCTTTTCTGCTGCGGAATGTTGTTATGTTGGTGGCCGCAGAACCCTGGACACTCGGGCTTATACAGCGACATCAGGGCGAATGCTTATCTTAGACATGATGTCTTTGTCCCCAACCAGAGCATAACTCTGTAGTGGGAAAGTGGATGGATTGAATGCGAGTGCAATTAGTCCTTTCACTCCTCTCACTGGTCTTCATTACGTGGACAAACAGCGGCGAAACGTTCGTACATCCATCTGAGTACGCGCAACCGGATTCTTGTTTTTCGTAGATCCTGTTTCGCTGCTTTGCTGCGATGTATTAGCGCACATTCTGGACGACACGCGTTCCCTGATGCACAGGTGTTGATTAGGGATCTCCCTGAAAAGGCCATCTTATGAAGAGATCAAACGACTTCTTCACACCTCATTGGGAGGCGTATCGTAGAGTGAAGCAAAGCAATTTTTCACTGACGGAAAAGAGTTTATTGATGAGTCGGTATTTGACTTTTGCAATTCGGAACCTGCCAAGTCTCCTGGCTGCGACGAGCGTGTTTCTCGTCGCTTCAGGATGCTTCGCTACGGATGAAATTCCTGTGGGAACAGGGGAGTCTGTCCGGGATCGAATTGCACAGGCGAATGAAGGTGACACGATCGTCATCGCTCCGGGAGCCATCATTGAACCGATCCTGATTCGGAAGTCAATTCACCTGCGTGGGTCGGGAAGCCAGCGAGTGAACTGCGGTCCGTTGATCATTCAAGCGGACAACGTCACGGTCGAAAATCTGGCTCCGGGCGGGGATGATAACGCAGTGATTCGTATCGAACGAGTTACCGGCGCGACGATCCGCAACTGTCTGATTCGGAATACAAACCGTAGCCATCTCGGTTACGGGCTGAAGGCTTATACGGTTGACCAAATCGTGATCGAGAATTGTCGTGTTCACGATAACTCAGTCGGACTCCTGTTTCTCCATGCGAGTAATATTCGGATTGCTGGATGTGACATTAGGAATGACAATGACGGGATTATCCTTGCCGATGAGTCGCGTGACATTGAGATTTCCAATTGCTTTATTCATCGTCATCAGGGACAAGGTCGACCCGGTGCCCACGCGGATGGAATTCAGACTTTTCGGACTGTGGATAATTTGACGATTCGAAACTGTCAGCTTGTTGGCAACATGCAGCACATGCACTTCGAGTCCACGACTGGGATTCTCATCGAAGACTGTATATGTTTCGGGTCATTGGCGAATGGGGTTTCGTTTGCATGGAGGAACACCACAGAGGCGACCATCAGACGGAGTACACTGGGTTTTTCCGGACTGACGCTGCTCAATCTGACGGCCTATGGATACGACCTCAAGGAGAACATTCTCGTAAGTGGTCATGCGAAACCATGTCTCGTGACAATCGGTATCGACGATTTAGAGTCTGATGACAATCAGTTCTGGAATACGATTCGTGCAGACTCACCAATGATGGCCGCCAGCGAAGTTCGATACCACCGCGATTTCGGCGAATACCAGGAAGCAAGTGGGCTGGATCAGAATTCAATTTATGCCGACCCTGGTTTCGCGAATGCACCACTGGCTGTGGCAGCGATCAACCCCAAGCGTTTCGATCTCATGACACCGAACTGGCTTCCGATTTGGACGCATATCAACTTGTTTAAGGTTGGGGACACCATCGAAGTTGGCTTCGACGGAGTCATGCGAACGTGTCTGGAGATCCGTGATGAAGGCATCGTCATTGATCCTCCGTTGGCCGAGCTTCCTGCTAACGCCGTGATGGTGACCACCTGGGGGAATAACCAAAACATCCAACTGGACTTGTCACGACCGGGGCAGCCAAACGGTCATCGCCCTGGATTGGTACCCGTTGATGATGCCTCGAGCAACTTTTCGAAATAGGTTAGCACCAATCTTATCTCTTCCACTTGGAGCCCCTTCAAATTGGGGGAGAGGATGAGTTGAAGATGGTGCTGGTTAACGAGATGAGCGGGCCGCTTGTTGAATTTCCATCAGCCGATTGAGCATCGCTTGCCGCTCGCTTCCCTCTGCGAAGCGGACTGCCTGTTGTCGGTATTCCTCGGCTGCCGAGAAGTTTTCCAAGAGGAATTCAACCATCGAGAGGTTGGCTAAAATCTGAACGGATTGTGGTTGAAGCTCAAGTGCAGTGAGGAATTCTTCTCTCGCTTCTTCGAGTTGATCTTGTCGCGCGAGGACAACTCCAAGGTTTAAGTGGGCGGCGAGAAAATCAGGTTGAAGGCGAGTTGCTTCTCGGTAGTGTTGTTCAGCTGTGGAAAGATCGTTGCGGTCTTCTGCGACGATTCCAGCTTGAAGCTGAGTTTCCGGATCATCAGGGCTGAGCTTTAAGGCCATGTCGGATAGCCGTCCCGCTTCATCGATTTTGCCTGCCCAGCCGAGCACTTTCGACAGGTTTCGCAGCGCAATTCCTCGATCTTCATCGCTGAGGCGACCTTCAATCCGAGACGCGATCGTTTCCATCTTTTCGGAACTCCAGTCCGAAGTTGGCTGAACGAATTGAAGGTCGGTCATCTGGTCGAGGAGCATTTCTGCAAGCAGCCTGTGGCCGTTGATCGTCGGGTGAACGTGGTCGAGGAACCAGTCGTTGCCCGGAGTGTTGTGTTCCGACTTCGGAGAGATCTTTTCCACGAAATCGACGCACGGAACATCGAGTTCACTGGTGACTTCTTTGACTGCTTTAACAATCTCGGGAAGGGCACGCAGCGGACAGACGTCTTCATTGAGGGCGCGCTGAAAGTTTTCACTGGAATCTTCGTAGTTGCCGAGTTGCCATTGAATCTGTCCGTTCAAGAAATAAGCGTCGGCGTGATGTTGTTCGATCCTCAGAAACTGCGCGAGGGCTTCAGCGGCAGCTTCATGTTGTTCATCTGCAATGAACTGTCGTGCAACAACCAGGAGGTGTTCGAGGTCCGCGATCGTTGCAGGCGAATGCTCTGAGCTGAATTCGCTCTTGAAGGGTGAGCAGTCGCGGAGGTTGGAAGCTGGTGTGACGAAGATGATCGGAATCTCGTGGCGATTCGCCATCCGAACCAGTCGTTGCAGATTGAAACGAAAGTGTTCAATGACCTCCTTTCGAAACTGATTATCGCGGGAGTAGGCATCGAGTCCGACCGACTGATCGAGGATGGTTTCTGCTTCTCCGGGAAGAAGGGCTTTCTGTTCCAGCTTACGGTTTGGAAGCTGAAACATCTGACGCATCGCAGAGAACGTGCGGGTCCGCGAGGAGAGTTCCAAGAGCGACGTGAGTGACGCCGGCACATGATTCAAGGACGGGTAAGTTCGTTGTTCGAGAAACTCGTTGTGTCCTGTGTAAATGATGAGAAGGTCGGGAGAGTAGTCGAGAATCTCTTCCAGAACATTGGAAACTCGATAGCTGGCGTAGCTGATTCCGCCAGCATTGATCACTTCCCAACTTTGGGTTGGATCAGCTTCCGGGAGCATTTCCCGGAGCCAGCCGGCGAAGGATGTTCTGTCGTCGTAGGGCCGACCATAGGTGGTTGATCCACCGAGACAGAAGATGCGTCGAGTGCTGTCAGACTTTTGGGCGGGAAAGTCTTGAGCGTTAAAGTGGCTGAGCTTAGCCGGACGTGTCGAGTAGTTCTCGCCGTTTCGTTCAAAGAGAGGGGAACTCGAAGAAAAACCGACGAATGGATCTTCGTCGGACGTGACCGGATTGACACCGATCGCCCACAAAGTGAGTTCGACACCCGCGAATCCGATCAAAAGCGTGACGAGCGCAAAGCAGCTTTTCTTCCACCAGGGAAGTCTGCGCCGAGTTCCGGATGATGGGCTGGAAGGAGACCTCATCTTGACTGTGCTTGTTCGTCCAGAAAAGTGTCCCCGACCGTGCGCGACGAGTCGGGGACTTTGGATGACAGTTCCTGATTCCGACTCTAATACCCGCCTTCTTGAATGACCTCTCCTTCTGAGGAAATGTCGAAGTCCGCTTCGTTGCTGCCTGGTTTGACATCAAATGAAAGCTCACTCATGGCATTGTACTTGGCCGGAACAATCTCTTTTCCGCGTCCGGAGTTTTCGTAACCTCCCTCTTCTCCGCTAGACTCGGGCAACTCTGTGCAGCTGATCTTCACTTTGTGCGTTCCTACAGTGGCGCCTTTGTTGTCACCGGTGTAAACCAGTTCGTAATTGCCTTCTGCATCGGTCCGACCGTACGACGGTCGAGCATGTTCAGGTTGAAAGGTAATGACTGCGTTTTCCAGGGGTTTGCCGTCCATTGTGACTTTACCGGTCACATACCCCATGTTGGGAAGGTCTCCTCCCCCGCATCCGACAGCTGTCAGGAGTGCTGAACAGACAACAGGAATGATCAATCCGCGCATGACTTGGCTTTCCAACTTCTATAGATGTGAATTGAATGTGGAGAATTGAATCGAAAGATGGGACGTACTTTGATCGAAGCCGATCATTTCTTAGAGCAAGTTGCTCTTTCCGATGCACTCGCTTGCACTGTTTCATAAGTCAAAAGGCTGTGCTTACTCGTGCGAGATCGTGCATACGAAAGCAGAATATGCTCTTATCGGAGTGAATCCGAGATTCGGGCAGCTCACGAACTGATCGTCGAAGACATGTTCTCGTTCAGGCTTTCACGAGGCAGAGTGACGTTTCGTGTGTCTCTGTCGAATTTGAGCGATCGCTCAGTTTTGAAAGCAATGGACGTTCTTTTTTCAGAACGCTGTTGAGAATAGCCTCGACTCTCCGTTCAAGAGTTTGTGAAAGAAGTTCATGTCAACCGGAGGCCAAAGTGTCCGCGAGTGAGTGCGGACACTTTGGTGCCTTCGATTTTGAACTGAGTCTGATTAGAACTCTCCGATGACGAAGCCGTCGTTTCGGCGGGAGAGCTTGTTGTAGAGGTAGAACCAGGAGTAGCGGGTGTCTCCGGGGCCGAAGCGATCCCAGACGTTGACGCCGTTTTGTCCACCGTCGACGAATTCAATATTGTCGCTAATGGTATGAACGGAACCATCGGCCAGAAGCCAGAGGCAGATTCCTTCGTGAGCGCTGGAGAAGCTTTCACCGCACCAGTTGCTGTTGTCCGGATTCTTTGGGAAGATCGAAATTGGTGCATTTTGAACGGTTCGGGTGTGCCCCATGTTGTACCAGATTCCGCGTGATCCGCCTCCGCGTGGGTTTCGCACGCCAATCCATGAACCAGACTCGCAATCGACGGTTTTTCGTTCACCGACCATGAATGTGTTCGACGTTCCGTCGGTGAAATCACGAATTCGATAGCTTTGAGTTGCGTCGAAGGCTCCGTGGCAGTCATTACGGCGTTGAACCTGATCGCGTGTTCCGCGGTTGGCCATGTAGGTCGTCAAACCGGGTTGCCAGTTTCCAAGGCTGCTCGCGTTTGTGCCTTTTCCACCCCCGAAGTGTCGACCGTTGACAGCGACACCGGTGTTCGAATCTGATGGACAGATGAACCCTGGGATGACCGTCTGCAAAGTATTCTTGACTGTCTGTTCATCCGGGAGTTGCGGATTGAAGTACTGCAACACATCCATCAACCGGTAACTGCCGGGATCGAGCGTGTTGAAAAGTGGACCCTGATCGATGTAGGGGAGGATGCTGACGTGCCATCCCCACGATTCGACGTTGTTACACGCGCCGCTCCAGACGTCGTCGTGTCCACAATACCGACCGGTGTTGTCTTCCGTCCGGTAGTGCGCCATTGGGAACATTCTGTACACGTCGTGGTAGTTGTGTAGGGCCAGTCCGAGTTGTTTGAGGTTGTTGCGGCACTGGGTCCTTCGGGCTGCTTCCCGAGCTTGCTGAACTGCCGGGAGTAGCAGTGCGATGAGGATTGCGATAATCGCAATCACCACCAAAAGTTCGATGAGTGTGAAGCCTCGTCTTCGTCTCTGAGATCTCATGGCGAATGCCTCCCAAATGTGAGAAAAGAAAGGAAATGTGAAAAAGTCAAGAATTTGACGATTCCACCGTAACCCCTCCGGTGTTGCCAAACAACCTCACATGCGGGATTTTTTATGGGAAGGCATTTTTTCCTGTTGAAGCCAATTTCTCCCTTGCGTTTAGGAGTTTATTTCTCTGAACGCAGCTTTTCGAGGACGGTTTTGTCTTCAAGCGTGGTCGTATCCTGGGTGCTTTCGCGTCCAGCTGCGATGTCACGCAGAAGCCGCCGCATGATTTTTCCGGAACGTGTTTTAGGGAGAGCAGGCGTAAACCGAATCTGATCTGGTGTCGCAATGGCGCCAATTTGTTGACGGACATGTTGCTTCAGAAGTTCTTTGGCTTCTGCTTCGGGAATGTCCCCTTTCGGGATCACGAAGCAGCAGATGCCCTCACCTTTCAAGTCGTGAGGAAAGCCAACCACGGCAGCTTCGGCGACGAGTTCGTGGGAGACCAGTGCGGACTCGACTTCCATCGTGCTGAGTCGATGTCCCGACACATTCAAAACGTCATCAACACGACCCATAACCCAGTAGTAGCCATCTTCATCTCGACGTGCTCCATCGCCAGCGAAGTAGTACTTCCCCTGGAACTTGGAGAAGTAGGTTTCGATGAAGCGATCATGATCTCCGTACAGAGTTCTTAACATGTGCGGCCAAGGCTGGGTCATCACCAGCAAGCCACCCTGGTTTGCTTCCAATGGAGTTCCGTCTTCAGAGACAATCGCTGGCACAACTCCCGGCAGCGGATTGGTGCATGAACCGGGTTTGGTGGCGGTGATCCCGGGGAGCGGGCTGATCATGATTCCGCCGGTTTCGGTCTGCCACCAGGTGTCGACGATCGGGCAGCGTTCGCCTCCGATCACACGGTGGTACCACATCCACGCTTCCGGATTGATTGGTTCGCCGACGGTTCCAAGGAGACGCAGCGATGAGAGGTCGTACTTGTTGGGCCACTCGTCGCCCCACTTCACGAATGCGCGAATCGCCGTTGGAGCTGTGTAAAAGATGTTGACCTGATACTTCTCGACCAGTTCCCAGAAGCGGCCTTCGTCAGGCCAGTTGGGTGCACCCTCGTACATGACAGATGTCATGCCGTTGGCGAGTGGACCGTAGATAATGTAGCTGTGACCGGTGATCCAGCCGATGTCGGCGGTACACCAGTATGTGTCTTCTTCGTGAACATCGAAGACCCAACGAGTGGTCATCTGCGCACCGAGCATGTAGCCAGCGGTGGTGTGCAGAACCCCTTTTGGTTTTCCGGTTGATCCGGAGGTGTAAAGGATGAAGAGCGGGTGCTCGGAATCGAGTTGAGCCGCTTCGCAGTCTGCAGAGACTCCTTCCACCAAGTCGTGCCACCAATAGTCTCGGTCGGGGACCATGGTGACATCTCCGCCCGTTCTGCGGACGACGACAACTTTCTCGACAGAAGGCGACTTCTCGAGTGAGGTGTCGACGTTTGCTTTGAGAGGAATCTCTTTTCCGCGACGCCAGCCACCGTCAGCGGTGATGACCAGTTTGGCCTGAGCGTCATTGTTTCGGTCCGCGATCGCATCGGCGCTGAACCCACCGAAGATGATCGAGTGCGTAGCACCGATTCGAGCACAGGCGAGCATCGCGATCGCAAGTTCTGGAATCATCGGCATGTAGAGGGTGACTCGATCACCCTGTTCGACGCCAAGGTTTTTGAGGACGTTTGCAAACTTACAGACTTCGCGGTGCAGTTGCTGATACGTCAGAGTGCGAGTGTCGCCCGGTTCTCCTTCCCAGACCAGAGCTGCTTTGTTCTTGCGTGCGCTGGTCAGATGACGATCGAGACACTGGTAGCTGGCGTTGATTTTTCCGCCGGTGAACCATTTTGTCTCCGGCATTTCACCTTCCATCGTTTTCTGGAAGGGCTGAAACCAGTCCAGCTCGGAGTTTGCCAGATCGCCCCAGAACTTTTCGGGATCGTTTTTCGCCTGCTCCCACATTTCCTGATAGGCGTCTTGTGTCGAGATCAGAGCATTGGCTGTGAATTCAGCAGGAGGATCGAATTTGCGATTTTCATGCAGAACGTTCTCGATAGCATCTGACATGGCTGATTGACCTTCTGTTATCTGAGTGATCAGGAGTCTCGAAATGTCGGCAGTTGTTCGAAGCTCAGGGAAGTTTGTCCCGCTTCAATTTCTGGGAACTCTGCCTGGTGATCGAAAGTGTGACGATCGAAAGTGTGGTGATTCGATCGAATGTGTGATTGTGTTCAGTATGCGAAATTCACAGCTCGGGGAGTTCAATGTCTTCTTGAACATCTACTTCGCGAAGATTCAAGGCATCGAAATATGACTCCCTGTCGGATGTCTGAGTGAATTCCAGGACCGGTGGGACGATCAACATGAGTTGATCCAAGACCCAGATGCTAGACTGGCTGCGTGATCAATTCAACGTCGCTGGATGTACGCCAGAGCGGGCTGTTGTTGGAAAACTTCATGGTAATCTGAGAAGACCCTATCAATAATGGGTCTGAGGTTTGTCCATCGTTGGGCGAACCCTCAGTAGTGATGACGGAGAATTTGTTCATGGTGGATGCTGACAATGCAGGTTTTGACGAAGATCATGCCGGGTCGGAGTCGGAATCGCTCCCAGTGAAGAAGTCCGGATGGAGGTGGATTCGCAGAGGGATCGTCTGTTTCTTACTGATCTTCCTGGGGATTGTCACAGCTGGTCCGTGGATTGTTTCGCGGATCTTGTGTGATCAAAACGCTCAGGAGTGGATTTCAAACAGGCTACCGGGCCAAATTTCGATTTCGAATGCTTCGTTTGGCTGGCAATCACCGATCTCCTTCAATGATGTGATCCTCAAGGATGACGACGGAAACCCGCTGGCTGATGTCCGTTCGGTGAGTGCAAATCGCTCGTTCTGGCAAATGCTTCGCGGGGGAAGCGCCCCGCTGGAAGTGAACCTCGTCGGACTGAGTGCGGTTGTGAAAGTGCCGACACTCAACCTCGAGCGATTTGAACCTGAGAAGGTGAATTTGAATCGCGCGGTGAAGAACGCGATCGAAGCCAGTTTGCCGTCAGTCCCGGAAGACCTCATCATTCACTTTTCCGAGAGTCGTCTCATCCTGCAAGATGCTTCCGGCGCACATCTCACTGGTTGGGACCCGATCGAAGGTGAACTGCGGCTCAATCGCGATCATACGCATTCATTAAATCTGACAGCCGTTGTCGCTCGTGATGAGAGGATGACTGAAGCACTCCCTGAATCTGCCGGAGCTGAGATTGAAGCCAGCTTCACTCAAAGTGCCAGCGGGAGAGACGCGTTGGCGGTCAGTTTGAGTTGTGTGGACCAGCCTCTCACCGGATTGCAACCGGTCTTGGAACCGCTTGCGCCGGACCTCTTTCCGATGAAGCCAGCGACCGGAACGATGATGCTTCATGCAGAACGGTCGGGACGTGACAAACTCGGCGTCTCCATCGAAACACAGTTCGTGCACGAGAACTTTTCCACTCAGACGCAATTGCCTGTCGATGTGGACCTGAAGCTTGATTACTCACGCGACGATGATCGCATTCAGGTTGATCGTTTGTTCGCGCAGCTGGACGACACGAAAGTCGATCTCGCAGGTGAGGTGACCGATGTTTCAAAGTCTCAGAATCTCAATGTTCAGGGGACGTTCGAGTCTCCAATGGAAGCGGTTGCGGATCTCGTTCCGGAGGAAATCCGCAAGAACATTCAGGTCGAAGGGTTGAATCTGGGAGAACTTTCCGTTCGCGGGCCGCTGCGTCCCGATCCCGAACAACCGTTTCGATTTATGTTTGAGGTGACATCAAACGTCACCTGGGATCAGGCGACCGCGTACGGTCTGCAATCGAACGAGGGGAACGTCAAACTGACACTGCTCGGACGCGATGTGACACTCGAACCAGTCAACTTGCCAGTGAGTGGCGGGCATATTCGTCGATTGCCCAGCCTCGACTTATCAACGAAACCTGTGACGGTCACCATCCCCGACGGATTGATGCTCGATCAGGTGGCACTCACTGAAGAAATCTGTCGCGACTGGCTGAAATACATCTCGCCATTATTGTCGGATGCGACCTCGACCGAGGGAACATTGTCGCTGACTCCCAAGGGAGGCACTTTTCAACTTGGCAAGGCGAACGAGGCCGATCTTTCCGGTACGCTACAGATTCATCGCGGACGAGTTCGGCCTGGTCCGTTGGCGAATGAAATCATCGGCAAGGTCGGTCAAATTGCATTGCTGAATCAAGCAAGACTCGGACAGTTGAACGAAGCTGTGCTGATGAGTGTCGATGACCAGGAAATCCCCTATCAACTGGTTGACGGGCGGGTCTATCACGCCGACTTCAATTTCCAGGTCGGCCCGGTTGGAATGACTTCCTACGGTTCTGTCGGACTCGATAAAACGCTCGACCTCTTCGTGACGATGGCCATGCCCGAAGAGTGGGCCAACCGTGGTCCGTTTTTGCAATTTCTGGCGGGTGAAGCCATGGAGTTTCACGTCGTCGGGACTCTAGACGAACCGAAACTCGATTCGCGTCCGCTCAAGGATTTTGGGAAACGAATCGGTGACAAAGCTGTCGATGGACTGCTCGATCGCATCATGCAGATTCGCGAACAACGTGAGCCACGCGAACCGAGACGGCGCAGAAATCGTCGTTAGTCCTCAGTCACGAAATCTCAGCAGTCGCTCCAAATCAGATGCGACGTTATCGCAGCGTGCCTGATTCGAGTTTCACGATCTCTTCGAACTCCGCGATTCGCTCGCGATCTCCGATTCGCTTGAGATTTTCGGCGAGGATGATGTTGTCTGCGACTCTCAGGAATCGTTCGTACTTCACGTTCTTCTTTTCTGCGTCGGGAGCGTTTTCAACGGTCTTCTTGAGAGTTTGGTATCGATTGAAATCTGAGTGATTTTCGATTGCTTCCACGAACTCGTCCTGACGCGTTGTGAGCAACTCAACCGAGAGCGGATTGAGGACGTTTGCGAGTTCTGGCCATTTTTCTTCGAGATCTCGAGCAATTCGGTGCTGAAGTTGACGAAGCTGTTGCTCCGGTCCTCGCGAACGAGGTCTCCGGCCACGACGTTCGTTTGGTTGTGAGTCGGTGGCTCGCCAGGCCTGGACAATCCGGTCCTGACCGGTGAGTTTTAATTGCTCGGAAAGGCCTTCGAGGACAGCCCGTTCGCTGGGGGTCGCGTACTTCAGAAGCGTGTCGTACGGTTCCTCATCACTCAGAAGATCGGGGCGTCCGTTGTTGCGAAATCGGCTGTAAACGCTGAGGTATTCGCCCGAAGTCTTGACAGGCAGATCGATCGTGTCGGCAGTCAAAATCGTGTACGCATGGGCCTCTTCGAAAGTCGTTTTACCGTCTTTATTGTAGTCGGGTGGATCGATGGGATTGCCACTTCGATCATGCCCGGCCAGTGCGTTGAGAAAGTAAGTGCTGTATTCAACGTAAGTCGATTCGTCGATTTCTGCAGTACAGCCGGCAGCCTGACGATCGTGAACAGTCGCGAAGAATCCGCAACGACGTTGACTCGAAAGCCCGCTATGTGGGTGGCCTTTGTCGAAGATGAGATGTGAAAACCCGCCGGAATAGCACTGCACCATGATGGTGACAACTTCCGTCGCTGTGGGGAGTTTGTCGAGCAGTCGACAGAATTGCTCGACTGTGATTTCCTCATCATTCCAAAGAGCGATCGTTGTGTTATACGGAGTGCGATCATCTTCGCTTTCCGTTCCATGCGCGGTGACGTAAATGATCAATCGATCATCTGCGCCGATGACAGACGTCATGGACTCGAACCATTTCTCAAGTGATTCGACGGTGAGTGAGCCATCTACTCGTTCGATGGTGTGTGGATGATACGACAGCCCGAGGTTTTCATCGCTTCCGAAGAACTCGGCCATGAGTTGGTTCGGTCGCGGAAGCAGTTCGGGGGCGATGGTTTGAACGGTCGCTTCATCGGTGTTTCCGTTAGCGAACAGGATGCTTTGCACAGAGGTCGGGAATTTGGTTTCGGCAAGAAGCTTCTGAAAATACAGAACGTTCTTTTCCAGCGACGCCTGATTTCCGTCGCGCGAATAACCTCCTCCGAGCGTGAGAAAATAGTCTTTCGCCGAAGCTTTTGCTGACCCAAGATGAAGACAAACGCTAAACAGGAAGAACAGACGAATTGAAGCTGAGTACATTACTCAATCCATGATAGGACTCAGCGACTTCGTTGAATTCGTTTCATCTGGATTGCAGATCTGAGGACGGTTCAAACGAGGATGGGCTGAGTCAGGGAATCCATGTGCCGCGCTTCTGAATGATGGTCTGTAGGGCTCGACAGCGTCAACGCCACTTCATCAAAATGACGTGAAAGGATCGACTCCCGTTGTTGCGATCGGATTCGCGGTCAGATCCCGGATCAAAAATTCTCGTTGCAGCCTTCATGCCATCTCTTCGAGGAGCCATCGAATGACTTGTCGCTGCTCGCTTGTTTTCTTTGCCGCCGCCTTGTTTCTCGTTTCGAGTCACAGTTTTGCAGACGACGTCGATTCGTCTGTGCCTCCTCCTGGATCTGTGTATCGAGAGTATTTTCTCGATAACAAAGGAGACGCTGACTGGCGCGTGACCGATCCACAAGCGACGGCAGAAGGGGCGAGGAAGAAGCTTCCGAACTCGATTCTGAAGTTCGAAGTCGATGACCTTTCGCATGTGCTGAGAGCGACGGCTGTTTTTGATCGCTGGGGAGGGCACCTGAAAACGACAGACAAGCGAGTCCGCTTTAATGGAGGAGACTGGCTGACCATTCCGGAAATTTCGACCACTCCTGACGGTCTCCCTCCGGAAAAGTTCTATTCGCAAGACAACCCCGTAATTGAAGTCCCGATCGATCAACTGAAGGAAGGGACGAACACGCTGGAAGGGACATGCGGGGTGATCGAGAATGCCAACTGGGGGCAGTGGGGATTGTATTCAATGCGTCTGCGGGTGTACCTGGACCCTGAAAGTGTCTCGCATCCCGAAGTGAAAATTGAGTCACCCGTTTCGGGAGGCACCTTCGGAGAGAATCCGGTCATCCGTCTCTCTGCTGAGAGCGAGAATGGAGTTTCACGCGTTGATGTCGTTGCCTGTTACAACGACTTCGATGAAAACGGCGACGGCAGATTCCTCGATTGGCACGAAGCTTACTTCCAGCCAACTCGCGGAGAGCGAGCTCACTTGAGCGAGCACGTCGGAACCCTTACGCGAGAACCTTATGAACAGACTTGGGACACAAAGTGGGTGCCGAATCAGAATCCTCGAACGGTTCGTTTGCTGGCTCGGGCGCAGGATTCACGAGGAGTCTGGACCGTTTCCGAAATTGTGGACGAACTCACGCTCGAAAGAACCTCGCACACCGTGCGTCTCTTTCCGGCTATTGACGTTCCCACTCGATTTGGAGTTCGTGTGGGACAGGAGGAGTCGTGTCGAATTCCCGTGGCTCTGAAGTTGGTCCCGAAAGCCGAAGCTCGACTCGCCCTTCGAACGTGGCACGGTTGGGATGGACATCACGAACCATTGTCTTTGAATGGGCATTCCTTTCCAATTCACGGAAAGAATCACCATTATGACTACGATCAGCTTCCGATTTCAGTGGACTGGATTCGAACCGGCGACAACGTTTTCACGATTCGATCGATGACCGAACACCACATGTTGGAAGTTCTGTGGCCCGGTCCGGCAATTCTGATTCGGCAACCCGTTCACGCAGACTGAACTTTGAAAGGAACACGATGCCACTTCATCCGCAAGCCGAAGCGTTTCTGGCAGCCGTCGCTGCGCAGAATCGTCCCGGATGGGAAGAGATGACTCCGGAAGAAGCCCGGACAGTCTTTGACGGTCTACAAGAAGTCTTCGGCGAAGGGGCAGATCTCCCCGTGGTCCGTGACGAGACCGTCGGTTCGGGAATTCGGGTGCGGTGTTATTCTCCGTCGACAGAATTGCCAGAGTCGGTCGTCCTCTACTTTCATGGTGGTGGATGGGTTTTGGGAGACCTGGAATCGCACGACAGCCTTTGTCGCAATCTTTGTGCTGCATCGGGAGTGCAAGTCGTGTCCGTCGACTATCGACGTCCGCCAGAACACCGCTACCCAGCTGCCATCGACGATTGTCACGAGGTCTTCAAAATTCTCCGCTCGGAACCGGGACGGTTCGGAATTGATCCTTCCAAAATTGTCATCGCAGGTGACAGCGCTGGCGGAAATCTAGCTGCGGCGGTTGCGCTCAGAGCAAAGGCAGAGGGAGATATTCAACCAGCAGCCCAAGTTCTGATTTATCCCGCGATTGAACCGAACTTCGAATCCGATTCATATCGACAATTCGGGACCGGCTTCGGACTGACCGCTGCGAATATGCAATGGTTCTGGAATCACTATCTGGGACCGGAAATTGTCCTCGAGAAGTTCCCGTATGCAGCTTTGAGAGGACGGCATTCGTTGAAGGGGCTGCCGGAAACATTTGTCGTTCTGGCTGAGTATGATGTTCTTCACAGCGAGGGACAGGCATTCGCTTCGAGCATGATTTCGGAGGGGAGTAACGTCCAGGTCAAGGCTTATCCGGGCATGCTTCACGGGTTCGTTCACTTCGCAGCAGTTTTTGATTCCAGTCGGGAAGCCATCGCTGACATGGCGGATTTCATTCAGAAGGTGGCTCAGCGTTAATTCAATTTCATACGTTCTATTCATGAGAGATGGGGGTTGATGAGATGAGTGCTTGTGCGGTTCAACTGCGTCTTCGACGACTGTCGCTTCTCGTTCCTGTCCTCTTTGGAATTTCGGTTGCTGATGTTACCGGTCAGGAAGCGAGCGCTGAAAAGGTTCTCTTCGACGGAAAAACACTCGACGGTTGGGATGGCGATCCTCGATTCTGGCGAGTCGAAGAAGGCGCCATCGTTGGAGAGACGACAGCAGACAACAAAGCTGAGCAGAACACATTTCTGATTTATCGCGGCGGAGAGTTTGGCAACTTTGACTTGAGCTTTGAGTATCAGGTGAAAGGGTACAACTCGGGTGTCCAATACCGCAGCCAGGAAATTGGCGAGTGGAGTATTGGCGGCTACCAGTGCGATTTTGAAGATCAGTGGCATTCCACTGACTCCGGAAAAGTGGATAAGTTTTCCGGGATGTTCTTCGACGAAAAGGGGCGAATGTTTATGGGCCAGCGCGGCGATGCAGTCGTCGTTCGGACGAACCCCGAGAATGGCAAGAAGCCACTGATCGAGAAGATCGGAACCGTTGGAGATCCGGCCGACCTCGAAGAAGCAATTCATCGCCACGGCTGGAATCGTTGCCGCGTGATTGCGAATGACTTTCAGTTTGTTCACATCATCAACGATCGGGTCATGTCGATCGGGATCGATGAAGACACCGAGCATCGGAAGTCATCCGGTCTGATCGCCTTTCAGCTTCATTCGGGCCCACCGATGCAAATCAAGATTCGCAACTTGAAAGTTCGTGAACTGGCGAACGACTGAGTCCGTCGATTCGAGATTCACTTCTCTAACGAAATCTCTCAAACAGAATCCGAATCAAAGTTCGAGTCCGATGAGGAGATCCAATGTTTCGATGTGCGGCTTCTGTGAGTCTCTGTTGTTTCGCGCTCTCGGTAATGTCAGCGAATTTCTTGTCCGCTGAAGAAACGACTTTAAAGACTGAACAACTCGCAAAGTTCGCACTGACACAAGCTGGAGATCCAGAGAAGGGAAAGGAACTCTTTCGAAGCGAGGAAGTCACGAAGTGCCTGATCTGCCACAAGGTCGGTTCTGAGGGAGGAGCCATTGGACCAGATCTGACGATGATCGGCGGCAAGTTCGACCGGCCTCATCTCATTGAATCGCTCCTCGAACCGTCTCGGCAAATCGTCGAGGGATATCGAACCAGTTCGCTGGTGATGAGTGATGGACGAATTCTCAACGGCATCGTCAAACCGAAGTCGGAGACTGAAGTCACACTGTTGACGGTCGAAGGCAAGAGTCGTGACATCCTTCGGGAAGAGATTGATCAGCAGCAAGTGAGCGATGTTTCATTGATGCCCGAAGGTCTTGCTCAACATCTTTCCAGCGAGCAGTTCGCCGATCTCATTGCATATCTGGAGACTCTTCGACCGGAAGGGCGCGGAAAGCCGGGGGAATCGATTCACGGGCCAATTCGCGTTGCAGATGGCTATGAAGTGGAAACGATTCTGACCGGGCTGGATGGGGCAACCGCCCTCGAAGTGTTACCGGATGGCCGCATCTTGATTTGCGAGCAAACCGGGAAAGTGCGCGTCGTCGAAAATGGAAAGTTGCTGCCGGAACCATTTGTGACTTTGCCTGTCGATTCATCCTGGGAGCGGGGAGTGATCGGGGTGACTGTTGATCCGGAGTTTCCGAAAGTTCCCTATGTCTATGTCTGTTGGGTGGCTGCCGATCCCTATCCTCATCACCGCGTGAGTCGATTCGAAGCCGACGGAAACGTTGCGATTGCCTCCAGCGAGAAGGTGCTTCTGGTGGGTGACAATCAAAACGAAATGGGAGGGAAGGTTCCGAACGGTCATCAGGGAGGGGCTTTGCACTTCGGGCCTGACGGGGATTTGTTTATCGGAATTGGCGAACAAACTGCCGGCGAGCCCGCGCAGCATCTCGATACGTTTCTCGGGAAGATTCTGCGAATTAATAAGGACGGAAGCATTCCCGCTGACAATCCACTTCTAGATCAGACTTCAGGAAAATATCAGGCGATCTGGGCGTCTGGGGCTCGAAATCCCTTCACGTTCGCATTCCGGAAATCTGATGGTCTGATGCTGATCAATGACGTTGGCGGTAAATTTGAAGAGGTGAATAGGGGAGTCAAGGGAGTCAACTATGGATGGCCAACAGTCGATCACGGCCCTCAACCGAGTGACTCTCAATATGCAGGTCCAGTTCACTGGTATCCGCAAGCATCGATTTCCGGCGGAGATTTTGCTCCGAAAGAGTTCTCATCCAAATGGGAGGGAGACTACTTCTTCGCTGACTTTGTGCATGGTTGGATCAAGCGGCTCAATCCGGATCAGCCGGACCAGGTTTCCGACTTCGCCGCTGGGCTGCGACGCCCGGTTGATTTGCGTTTCGGAGACGATGGGTCTTTGTACGTCCTGCTTCGAAATGCCTGGGTGATCGACAACAAGTTCGCGGGCGGAACGGGTTCGCTCGTGAGATTTCGACCGAAATCAGTAGATGATTCACAGGCTTCGAAAACATCAGGCGTTCAACTCGACAGCGATGCCAAAGACTCGTCAGCGGCAGATCTCCCCGCATTTCAGGTGACGACACCGCGAGCGACCTACTTTCTCGAGAAAACCGGAGCAGGCTTGAGCAGTCTGCTCGATCGAGACGGAAACGACTGGCTTGGTTTTCATCCAGCTGCAAAAAGTGGTGCTGCCGGTGAATATCGCGGATTTCCGAATGCGGTTTACAAAGAGGGAGGAAACTTCTTTCACGCTCTAAATCAGGCGACCGACCCATCTTCGACAGGTGTTGTTGAACAGTCCGAACGGAAAGTTGTTGTCGAAGCAGTCTCCGGAAACGGAGAGTGGGCTGCGTTGTACGAATTCTTTCCGAAGCACTTCACCTGGACGATGACCAAAATGCCGGCCGATCGCCATTATTGGGTGCTGTATGAGGGAACACCCGGAGGGGAGTTCGATGAAAATGACTGGTGGATGTCGAGTGATCAATCATCACCGCAAGTCATGTCTGTGAATCATGAGGGGGACCTCCCCTCACCGGAATGGATGGCGTTCGGTGATCATCAGCTCGATCGAGCACTGCTGATTGTCCATCACGAAGACGACGACCATGCAGACCGCTTCTATCAGATGCAGAACAAAATGACGGTCTTCGGGTTCGGCAGACAGGGAATCGATCGGCTGATCGATTCTGTCCCTCAATCGTTCTCACTGACCTTCGTTGATCAGCCGAATGCCGAAAAACTGTCTTCCCGTGCTTTGGAACTCATCGAGTTTCACAACTCCACTCGCGACAAGAACACTCAACCAGATTCGAATGATTGAATTCCTGGTTTCTCGCTAAGCGTGAAATCTCTTTGTTACACGTCAGGAGTTCTTTTAGTCTTCTGCCAACACGTGAATCGTGTTGTGAATGACTCTTTCAACTTCGGAACCATCTTCGAGGAGAAGTCGACAGCGAATTTCCATGCCCCATGTTGGTGCAAGGTCCGGGATGCTGAGTTCAAGTCGAAGTTGATCATCCGACAATCGAACTGATTCGACGGGGAGGTTTTTGACGTTGTAGTGATCCGATCCGTAGCGGGCCGTCCGTTTAAGGTCCCAGGTTGTGACCTCGAAGCGTTCGAGATCTCGACATGTGTCCGGATGAATCGGGTCTGACCACGTGATGATCATCCGACCTTGTTTGGCATTGAGTTCGACTGGTAGCGTGGACGGCCCAGCCACTTTCCGCACGCGATAGAATCCTCCTTCTTCACTCTGCTGTTGGCTGGCCCAGGCGAACAGCCCCGTGAGATACAGCGATCCATCGGGATGGAATCGACCGCGACAGATGCCTGTGGGAAACTGCGGAATCGGGAGTTCGCACATTCCGCCCTGTCGCTGATCGCCGACTTGCTCGTGTGGAACGACATAGATCTTTCCGTAGCCGTAGGAGAGATTCAGCAGCATCCCGTTCAAATTTCCCCATGCAGGTGTATCGACCCAGAGCAGTTCCGCCGGAGATCGGTCGAACGAGTTTGTGATCCAGCACAGCGGAGGAATCATGGCGTCATCGGACTCGTCCGTCACATCATGGTATCCGAACATGTTTCCATAAAACCCGCCGGCAGTGACCCAGTTGATTCGGTTCTTGGGATTCCAGTGCCCCTCCTGGTCGGTGACGATGAACGAACCATCAGGGTTCAAACAGACACCATTCGCTGCCCGAAATCCGTTGGCGATGATCTCGGTCGTTTCTCCGTCGGGGGAAACTTTCAGCAGCGTGCCGTGATGGGGGACGACTGCTTTGAGTGCATGTCGAGCGGACTTCGCGTAGTAGAAGTTGCCCTGTTCATCGCGTTGGAGACCCATCGCGAATTCATGGAAGTGTTCGGTGACCTGATGATCCTGATTGAAGCACTCGTAGAAATCGGTCTCACCATCACCGTTTTCATCTCGAAGAATAACGATTTGATCTCGGCACGTGACGTACACAATATCGTCGACGATTTTCACTCCGAGTGGCTGAAAGAGACCGGAGGCGATCCGCTGCCAGTGCAGCTTGCTTTGAGTATTCGAATCTCCATTGCCAATGGTCGACAACCCGCTGACACGCCAGACATCTCCATCCCAGCTACTGACAGCTGCAGTATCGCCATCTGAGAAGAAGTCGTGTCCGGAGAGGCGAATGCGGCAAAACCAGGGATTGGCAGTCGGGACAGCGATGGTGTCGATCTGAAACCCTTCGCTCGGAGGTGAAGTGGTCGCCACCGTCTCGACGACCTCCGACCAGCGCTGTGGTCGTGGTTGAGAAAGTAGTTTCGGAATCGATTCAACAGCAATCAGATCGACAAGCTGCTCGGAGATCGATCGCATTTCTTCCGTCGTCTCATTAGCGTCGAGAGTCATTGTCCAGATCAGAAGATCGCGCGATTGATCTCGCGGAGAGAGTGTGAGCAATAGTCGGTTGGCGTCTGAATGCAGTTGGCAGCCTTCGACGTCTCCTAAGATTCCAGCCAGAATCGCTTTCGGCTGACCGCTAGAGCTTGCGGAGTTGTTCGTGATTCGCGTTACTTGCTCTATTCCGACAAGTTGCCCGTCGCTGTCCAGCGTTGCATTGCCGAAGGGGAATGATGCGACAAGGTTGTTCTTCACTTCAGAATTCGGTGCGACAAGTTTCGGAGTTTTCAGAGCTTCGGAATAGAAATCAAACTGTTGGATTTCTCCCTCGAAGTGGCTGTTTGAAGGGAAGTTTTCCGAAGTGAATCCAATTTTCGCCGCGAGTTGGTTTGCAGTCTTCTTTGGTTTGAGGACGCCGGAACCGGTGAGTTGTCCATCGACGAAGAGGCTGACCTCTCCTGATTCATGACGCCATGTCATGGCAACGGTATGCCACTTCCCATCGTCGATCCGCTTGCGTGACGTCACCGCGCCGACCCAGCCAATGTCGTAGGTCAGGCGTCCGTTTCGAATGAAGAGTGATGTTCCGTTCGGAACCCATGGACCCGATTCCGGGGCTCGGGAGAAAACCGTTCCATCGGTTCTGGTTCGGATCTTAGCGACGATGGAGAAATCGTTTTCGTACGTGTCGAACTTTTCAGGATCGTTCAGTTGATACAGCGACCGCCCATCAAACTGACTCGCCGACTGCGGCGTTTGAGCTTGGCGGTCTGGAATGAGAGCAACTGCCGTCTCGCTGAGAGCGACGCTCTGAACCGACTCTGCTTCGAGAGTTGCGATGAGATTCGTCAGCGGTCGAGAGTTTGGGGCGATGTGAAGCTGTCGGCTGAAGATGTCTGAAGTTTGATTTTCGTGAGAAGTTGTTCCCGTCGTTTGGAGGACTTCGAGAATGCGCGTCTGGTCAATCGAATAGTCAATCACCGTCTGATCGCCGACAACGTGCAGTCCGTTGAAATCGGCCCAGCCTTTGGGAAGCGGACCATATTTTCGACCGTCACGACCTGTGACGCGTTGATCGTCCGCGAACTCAGCTGTCAGCGGATTCGCCCAGCCCGGGCCGGTTGGATTCTCGATTTGAAGAGTGCCAGCGATTCGAGGATGCGTTCCGTGTCGGCCGTCGAAGTGGATACCTTGCCAGTTAATGAATCCGGAGTCTTTCGAGGTGGGATCTCGGTCCCAAACCGCAGCGATGCGCATCGTGTCGTGATCGAAGATTGCCCAGCGATTGCCTTTGGCGACGCCCCCAGGCCCGGAATCAAGACGGATGGCCACGCCCTTTTGTGCGAAGTTCTCGCCGTCGTTTCCGATCTCGAAAGTGTTGACCATCGACGTTCCGTAATCCATGTTCGACCACGGAGAATACTCAACAGGTTCCGGGCCAAGAGTGTCTCCTGTTGGCAGTGCATTCAGATAAGAGTCGTCGATGTTCGTGTACTGAGTCGGGTTTTCCTCCTTGAGATAAACTTCGCGGAGGTAGTGGATGACGTCGTACTTCTGCTGTGGAACCATCCAGGTTTGCGGGACCATGAGGCCGGCTCCGTATGTCAATGTGCGGTACATTGAATAAGGATCTGATCCGTTTTTGAACTTGCCTTCCGCGAATCGGAGTGCTGTCGGAAGCGATCCGGGATGGTCAAGATTGCCGTGACAGTTGATGCAGAGGCGAAGGTAAATTTGCTCTCCACGTTCGAAAGCGGCGTCGTCGAGACTTGCGATCAGCTGCGCATGGTCGATGTGATTCTCATACTCCGGGACAGCGAGAGTGATCAGTCCCGGAGCAGGTTGCAGTTCACGAGCCCGGGCGAGACCTCCATCTCGGATTTCCAACAGATAGCGAATCAGGTCTCGAAACTGTTGCCGACTGCCGAGTTGATCGACAACTCCAGTCGGCATGATCGAAACGGTTTGACGAAGTTGTTCTTCAATTTCATCGACCGGGATCGTGATTTTCAGCCCCGCTTGTCCGGGGTCACGCAACGTGATGGCATCACTCGTCTGTTCAACGAGTAGTCCGGTAATCACTTTGCCCGATGTGGTTTGCACAGTATGCGTTTCGAAGCCCTCGCGGATCCTTTCCGAAGGTTTGAGGACCGACGCGACGATTTCTGCGTCGGAAGTTCCTGAACTCTTGGCGAGTTCGGTTAACTCTGGACCGAGGCCGTTCCGGGAGCCATCCACCGAGTGGCATTTGACGCAGCCGATATGGACTTGATGAAAGAGAATTGCCCCACGCTGAGGATTGCCGAGCTCCTTCGCTTCAGTCGCGAGTTCTTCGGCGTTCGCTTGCAGAAGAGACTCGGATAATGGAGCAGCTTGAGCTGAAACGCAGAGGGAGAGAGTGAGGAGGGCAGAGAGGAGGAATCGAACAGCATTCGCAGGCACGTACATTCTCCAAGGGCCAAATTGTCTCGAAGGCGATCGACTGTTGGATCTTCGCGACGACTCCGCATTCACTCGGAATCGAAGCTTCGATGTTTGCTCTGAAAACCCTCCAGTCTCGACACATCAGCGTAGCAGAATTTGTTTGGAATGTTTACGCGACGCGCGGCGCAGAAGCTGTCTGCCGGGAAGAGAAAACTGTTGGCCCTTTGAGCAGGGCGAAGCATTCGGCCAAATTGATTGAGAAATAAAAAAGTCTTCGAGTGGACAATTTGACCAACTCGAAGACTCGCACGGTACTCCCTACTTTCCCTTGCGAGAGAGGCGATCACTTCCCGACAGGAAAAGTTGAAAATTTCGAGAGATTGCGGAAAGTCGCATCACCAAACGAATTCGATCACTCGATCGGTTCGACGTCCCAGACAGCGATGTGGGCCAGAGTTCCGATGGCGGTGAGTCGATTTCCGTCCGGGGCGAATCGAATCGACCGAACTCCAGCAACGTTGGCGACGAGTGAGACCTGTGGCTGCCAGGTCGCTGTGTCCCACAGAATGACATTATCGTCCATTCCGCCGGTTGCGAGAGTGAGTCCGTCCGGCGAGTAATCGAGAGACCGAACAGCAGAAGCATGGACAGTCAGAGAGGCAAGTTCCTCAAGCGATCTTGTGTCGTAAATTCGCACGAGTCCGTCCGTCGAACTTACGGCAAAGCTGGAACCGTCCGGGGCATAGCGGATTTCGTGGAGTTTTGAATCACCGCTTTCGACAGAGCCAATTCGCTCCAGCGTGTCCGGATTCCAGCAGTGTATGTTTCCACCTTCGTCTCCGGTCACAAATCGCTTTGCTTCCGGTGAGAGTGCCATTGTCGAGCCGAGAGAAGTATGAGCGGGGAGTTCCTTGAGGATCGTTCCATCGTTCAGATTGATGATGATCAAGTTTCCCTTTTTCGTCAGACCGTACACAATTTCCCGCTTCTCGCAGACGACGCAGTCGACGATTCGTTCTTGCGTGATTGTCCATTTCAGTTCAGCGTTGTCATCAGTCAGTGTCCAGCATTCGCATTCTCCTTTGGCGAGAGTTCGAATGACCGTGGAACGCTGGGGAATGTATTCGAGATCGGTGACAATGCTGCCCCCATTCGGCATGAGAGGCGTCGACGTTTGATCTTCAAAGTTGAACGTCGAAACGTACCCATGCGTTCCTCCAGCGATGAACATTTTATTCGGAGCGAGGAAACGAATTGTCCCGAGACGTTCTTGGGGGTTGGGAACCAATCGTGGTAGCTGTGGCGGATCGGTTCGATAAATCTTGATGTTGCCATCGTGGTCAGCAATAGCAACGCGATCGGCCTGATAGGGGGTGGTCATGGCTCGAATGTTGGAGTCTTTGAGGTGAAGAAGAATGCTGTCTCCTTCGACACCGACGAGTTCTGCTCGAACGCGCGATGCGATCCCGAATTGCACCTTGGGAGTTGAGATCACCACTGGAGCGAGATGAGGCCCCGCGTTAGTGGAATAATAGATCTGCTTCTTCCTCACCAGATCCCAGGCGACGAGATATCGAAACTTGCGCCCTGCGAGTAAATAGCGTCCGGTGTTGTCAAAGCTGGATTGTTGAAGTCCCGCGACGCCCAACTCCATGTACTCCTCGGCGATTCCGGTCGTGGGATTCAGTTGATCGACAAATCCGCTGGCGCTGACTGTCCCGATGTTTGAGCTTCCGAGATCGAAGGTGATTCCGATGATGGGAGAACTCCTCACGAACATGCGCTGGGAGACGCTCGAAAAGTCTTCACTCCAGACTTCCACCGTTCCGTCGTTGTAGCCGATGGCGAACTGGTTCTCTCGGTTGCAAAACATGGCAGTCGCGTGGACTGGAGCTAAACCGACGAGAGGGGTTTTTGTTTCGGTTAAAGAGTCATATCCGACGAGCCCTTGCTCTTCTTTTTCGTAGACGATCCGACGGCCGGTCGAATCTGTGACAAGCAACGTGTTCGGCGACACGCGATCTTTGACAGCCCACAGCAGTTCAAGATCGCTGGCCCGTCGCATTTCGATGGCTCCGATGCTCGCCAATGCAATGCGTTCACCATCTCCTGAAAAACTGGCAGCGATGATAGGTCCTCTGTCCCAGCGACCCTCGGTAATGAGCCAGTCAGCTTTCTGTTTCAGAATCTTCCACGCGAATCCACGCATCTCCGGAGCGACGGAATTTGGATCATCGAGAAGTGTTTGAGAAAGCTGCGGGTTGTTCTCAGTGTTTCGAGACGCTCGCATCATTGTTGCGTTGGAAATCGCCCGTTCCAATCGAGTATTCGAGTCGTTGAGGCTCTGGTTTGCGTCCTCGAGGGCAGAGGCGTGACGCGAAGCGAGACGGGACTGTCGTTCTGCCCGTTCGAATTCGTAGTTCAAACTCGTGAATGCAACTTCCAGGGATTCGGATCGTTGCCTTGCAATGACGTTCGAAATGGTCGCGACGATCAAGCTGACCATGACAAGAGTCGCTGTGATTCCGGTGAATGCTGCTTCGCGGGGATGATGCCGACCCCATCGCAGCAACGCCCCTAAAGCCGTCTGACGACGTGCGAGGATCGGACGACCTTCGCGGTAGTTTTTCAGATCGCTGATGACATCTGCAATGGAACGATAACGATCGCCCGGATCCTTCTCGATCATCTTCATGACAATCGTTTCCAGAGTCTTCGAAACCGAGGGCAGGACCGTGCTTAGCGGAGTTGGTGGAGTGGAGAGAACGGTGTTGGCAATCTCGATCAGCGGTTTGTCGTTGACGTCGTACGGAAGCTTGCCCGACAGCATCTGATAGAGCACAACTCCGAGGCTATAGATGTCGGTTCGGATATCGATCAGGTTGTATTTTTCGGAGTATTGCTCCGGGCTCATATAAAGTGGAGTGCCGACAAACCGAGACGACGTAGCCGTCGCGGCGATTGAATTCGCTTCCGAATCAATGAGCCTTGCCAGTCCGAAGTCGATGACTTTGACCTTGCCGTTCGTTCCGACAAGGATGTTGGACGGCTTCAAGTCGCGATGAATGACTCCATTCTTGTGAGCGAATTGCATCGCTTCAGCAATCTGGTCGAAGAGTTCGAGCCGCTCTTTCCGACTGATCTGATCGCTGACTGGTTTGGTCAGCAGTTTCTCAAGCCGTTCGCCCTCAATGTATTCCATTGTGTAATAAGGCTGTGGGCCGTGACCGATATCTGCGAGTCCAGCTTCGTAAATTCTGGCGATCCCGTGATGAATTAGTGTCGCGAGTAGGTCAATCTCCAATCGAAATCGTCGCTGAATGCTCTCGTTGCAGTGAGAGAACATCAAAATCTTGAGGGCGACTTTTCGTTTCGGGAGGAGTTGGTCACAGAGATAGACATCCGAGGTTCCGCCACGACCGAGGTGATCCACCACGCGATACGGGCCGATCGACGAAATCATCTGCTTCTGTTCGACCGGAGCCGCCGGCGAGATGAAGTAGTCGACGTTGGTGAGAGCTTCGATGTATTTGTCGAGATCAGCGAGCGTTTCGGGCGGAACGGGGGAGGGCCAGTTCGCACACAGCTCTTCGGCCGTCACGTGATTGCCCTCATCGCGGAGTTCTTCCCATCTTTCCAGAAGCTGATGAATCAGCTCGTACGATTCCGGTGGGTAGAGAGGAGTCTCCGAAGTGCTCATCGTTCGGGACCCTAATGCTGAATCGAATTCGATTGACGATTCAGGGGGATGGGTTGCCTTCCGAGTTCAGTCAATTGGTTGTAAAGCCGGAGGCGGGCATCTCGCCAACGCCGTTGAATCGTCCGAACGTTGATTCCCAGAAGTTCGGAGGCTTTCTCCTGAGTGAGATCAGAATACCAGAGCAGGTCGAACATCTCCTTTTCCGGACCCGGCAGCTCTTGGACTGTTTCGTGAAAAGCGGTCCAGTCGTCCAGCGTCAACGAAGAAGAGTTCGCTGGCGGAGTGGCGGGGAGTTCCGAAATCTCGTCCCCGTGCAGGGTTTCATGATGTGCGAGAGAGTTCCCCTGAGCGCGATATCGCTTGGAGAGGTCGAGCAAGACTCGACGAATCTGGAGAGCGGCCAGCCGATGGTAATGCAGCTCAGTCAGCACTTCAGTCGATTCCAGAGCTTTATGAAGTCGAAGAGATGCCTCTTGAAGCACGTCGTCCGTTTCTTCCCATCGCCTAACCGTTGGAAACTGCTCAAGCATTCTGCTCGCCAGTTTCCGCATCCATTCTTCATGAAGGGCTAGTCGACGATCTTCAACCACGAGTGTTCAAAACTCCTCTTCTGAGCGTCTATGGAGTTTGACCAAGGCTGCCCGATTGTAGGACCAGCGACTCAGGAAAGTCAAATTGAGAGACTCTTCGACGCATGATTCACGCAATTGACATTGTTCTGATGACGCGAATCGAAGAATGTTGATTCGTTGGACGTCTGCTCAATTCCCATTTGTTGACCACCGAATCGAAACTTCTCTACGAACATCACATGCAAATTCCAAGGAGAGTCTTGTGTTTGTCCGCGTGATTTGTGCTGCCGTTCAAAACGCCTTCTCTCAAACAACTGGGCAATTCGCTGTTTTCGTTCTACTCGCATTGACCGCGATGACGTTCTGTCATGGCGTCGGTGTGGGAAGTGATGAGATTCCATCCGACTCGGGCAGTTCCCTTTCTCCCAGGCCGGGGGGGATGGTCTCCTTGAGTCAATTCTTCGTGGAGCGGGGAGCAACTTACTTCGAAACGGACCCGCACCGTGGACTCCCCTGGTTCTGGGCTGCTTATCAGTCAGAGGGTGAAGATCCCCAGAAAAGGGCTGCTCATCAGTTCCGGCTGGGGTTGTTGATTCGGGATCTCCCGCGTCTGGCCGGGTTTTGGCCGAGAATCCGGTCTGCGGATTTTTCACCCGATGGAAGGTTTCTCGCAGTCGCCAGCGGAAAAACAGTCACCGTTTATGAGCTTCCGTCGGTTCGTGAGGTCTGTGTTCTCGAACATCGGTTTGATGTCGTGAAGTTTATCTTCTCACGTGGCTCTGATCGGATAGTGACGGTGTCCCAACATCAACAAGGGGTCCCTCTCGGAAGAGTATGGAGCCTGTCGACCGGAGAACCGCTCACTGAGATGGTGAATCTGCAAGATCAACGCTACGGATTGAAAGGACATTTGGACGTCAGTTTTTCAGGAGATGACTCGAAAATTATCGTCATCGAATCACAAATGACAGGCCGTTGGCATTCGAAGATTCGGACTCAGGTTTTCGACAGTGAAACGTTGAAGTCTCTCTCTCCTGTTTGGGGGCATCATGATCAAACAGACTACGGAGATTATTCTGTGCGGAGCCCGGATGGGCTGCGAATTCTAGTTCCGCATGGAGTTCGACTCGACGATGCACAGGTCACTCAAGACGGAAGCGGAGACTGGCCGGATACCATTCTTCCGCAGCATTACGATCTGCTCACAGCAACAGAAATTCACGACCCGCTCGATCAAGTCCTCGAGTTTTATGCGACTCGTCAGATTCTCTATCACCCGGATGGATCGATGATCGCTACCACAGACAACTCCACTGTGCGAATCTGGAATGCGCTGACGGGGGAACTGGTGAACGAGTTGTCGGTTCCTCCGCTCTATCAACCACACGTCTGGCTGCAATTCCATGAGAACGGGCAGCACTTGTTTGTTGTTGGTGAGGATCGAATGCTTGCTTACGATGTCGAGGCTGGGGAGGTCGCCCAAGAGTGGGAGGGAACAGGACTTTCGCTCAGTCACGGAGGACGGTACTACACCGAAGATTTTCCGTCGCGACCTGAGACCCATGTCAAAAGAGTCCGCTTGACACTGGAGGATCAAGATGGGTCGCGCCCGATCAGGATTCCAAAGAGTTGGAGTACAAGGTTCTCTCCGAGAGAGGATCGATTTGTCAGTCGCGGCGCCAGAGTGCGACTCTTCGATTCTTGGATGGATACGCCTCAACAAGTTTTCTCAACGGTAGACGGAACGCCAGATTCTCCCCCGTGGCGTTTCGACGGGACCCATTTTGAACAGCCGTTTTCGAACGACTCTCGTTTCTTGCTGACCATCGATTCGCACGGAATCTGGCTTTGGGATCTCGAGAGCCGGAGTTCAATTGTCGAAAATTTTCCGGACGATCAACCCAGAGAAATCGTCGCAGCGACTGTGAATCGTCAACGCGACGTCGTCGTATTACTGGAAGAAAACCGCAGAGTGTCCACATGGGACATACAGTCCTCTTCGAAAGTCGGAACTGAGTTTGAACTCGTCCAGCACAACAAGAATGGAGACGGAATCTCCTGGGCGAGTGTGATCGTTGACGCTGAGAGCAAAACGATCTGTGCGATAGGTCATTACTTTGAACCGCTACCTGAAGATCGATTCCTCTACGTGAGTGTCCTGCAAGTTCATGATGTCGCCACCGGACACCCAACGACGGAACTGATTGCTTTCGACCAGCCAAGTGATTCGGTTCTGACTGGTGTGAATTTTCTGGACAATGGAGCTGAGTTGATCGTGACGACGAGAAATGTTGTGGACGATCAATACGTTCGCACTCAACTCTATCGATTCGATCCGTCGAATGGGCGACTGATCGCGGCCGTGAGAGAGCTTCCCGGAGATGTGACACTCGTCGACGGCTCTGTTCACTCGGAAGCAGTTCTTCTCAAGACGGAGATGAACCAGACGGAATCGAACGACGCTGGGAATCTGAGCCTTCAATCAATTGAGATTGAACGTGGAAGCCCGGTTTCTGAGCCCATCATTTCCAACATGTTCAAGTCCGGTCCTGTGACTCTCTCTCCCGATGGAAGATTGGCCGCCGTTGGGGGGCGAGAAATCTGGGACATGCAAACCGGCGAGTGCATTTTCACAGTCGAAGGTACAAGATCCGGTGCGAGTGCAGGACCTGTCGGTTTTGACCCTGATGTCATGGGAGCCGGAGACTGGACTGCTAACGGACAAACATTTCTTGTGTTGAACAATACAAATGGTGGCGACTCACCGGGGCAGTCACAAACGCGAGTTTTCCGACCTGTTGAAGATGTGGAAGTCTGCCCTCCGATCACACATGTTCAGACAGATGCCCGCGCGACTATTACCGATGCGGAAGGTCAAATTCTCGTCGCTGCCAAGGATGGGATTCGGCTTTGGGACTTGAATACGGGGCAGCCGATTTCACGGCGCTTGATCAAAGACTCCGTTGACTGGCAATCCTCATCCCTTCGACCGTTCTTTTCGAAGGGTGATGGGAAACTGCTGTTTCGGACCAATGCCGGAATTCGCAGCATTCCGTGGGCTCGGTTGAGGAATGAGATTCCATCTGACGAGGTTCTGCGGGCGTGGTGTCTCGTTCTTTCCGATCGCATGGTTGATTCCTCGGGAGGACTACGAAGAGTCTCCACGGAAGAAATCGAGCAGGCGTGCGAACTCATTCTCTCTTCACAGGCTCTGGAATAATCAGTCTCGAAGGTGGACACGGTTCGCGTGAAAAACGTCCGAATCGGAAATGTCACCGCTGGTCAAACCATCTTCGCGTGTACAATAACGGTTGCAGAATTCATTGCGTCACCGGTACGGATCGACCTGTGGTCTGGCCTCAGCACTAAACCTTATTTCACCGGCGGATCGCGTGAAAGATTGCATGTCCAATTTCAGCTGCGAATGACTCGTTGTGTTGAGCATCGAGCGAGCGTGACAAGCAGTATTGAGTTTCGACTCCGAAGCGTGATTGAATTGAGATCCGTCGGAGTCTTCCCGTGGATCGCGAAAGTCGTGACAGATGAAAGGTGAGAACATTCAAATTCCCGATGACTTTGGGGGATCGGTGCGTCTCTTTCCGCTTCCGGACCATGTTCTGTTTCCCGGGAACATTGAGCCACTGCATCTCTTCGAGCCTCGGTATTGTGAACTGATCGAGGCAGCACAGCGATCCGATTCTTTGATCACGATGGCGACGCTGACGAATTCTGGAGATGACTCAGGAATTGGAACTCCCCCGATTGCACGAGATGTGTGCATCGGCAAAGTCATCGCGCACAAGAAGAACGAAAACGGAACTCATGGGATCGTGCTGGCAGGTCTGACGCGTGCGCGAATTCAGCGTGAATACCCGCTCTCTCACATGTATCGAGAGGCGGAAGTGGAGATTCTTCCGGAGTGGGAACCCAATGCTTCAGCGAGTACGAAGCGATTGTTCGACTTTCTTGTTCAGGAGTTCACCGGACTGCTGAAGAGTCGAACGGGTGAAGATCCAGACTTGCCCAAGCTCGGCAGTAATCTCACTCTGCGGCTGCTCACAGATTTGCTCAGCTTTCATCTTCGATTGGATCTGCAGACGAAACTGAAACTGCTGGCTGAACGCTGCGTACTGACACGGGCGACGAAGCTCGCCGAAATTCTGCATCAACACCGCAGAGATAGTGGCGAACTCTACGAGCCCGACTTCAGTTGGAACTAAAGCAAGCAGCTCTCTCAGGTGCACTCACTTCTGCGATCTCACTCACTCGAAAGTTGAGTTCGCTCATGAGAGTCAGTGCAAACTGAATCAGAAAACGTTCTCGACGCTTCGCACTTGTCGTTTTGATTTCTCGAGCAGTGTTTGCGGCTCTTCCGGTTTCAATGAATTCGCGAATGACGCATGCATTCAGTGATCAACTTCGCTGAGGGTGAGAGTTGTTCGGGAATTGTTCAAAGCTGCTCGCTGAGCTGTCAGGTTCGCCTGGCTTGTGCGTAATTCTTCTCTGACGGGTTGAGTCTTTTCAACGGCTGTTCAGTGAATGTGGAGAACTTGCGGTTCGTCGTTCTGTCTGTGAGATGTCTTCGGAAACTTCCAATTCGGGAGTTGTGCTGTCGATGAACATGACGAGATTGGACGACCTTGTTGAGTGTGAACGCAATCACTTGCACGATGGTCATTTGCGATGGCAACGACGTTCAAAAACGTTGTTGAAGTCGATGAGGAATCAGCTGCCGAAGATGCGTTTCACACACTTTTTCAACACGAGTCTGTTCCGCTTTGATGAGGAGTTTGAACTATTTCGCGGATTCAATCAGGCCATCCACTTTCGAAAATAATTCGTGGAACTTCACCTTCCTTTTACAATTGACGCCGGGATTTCGATCAGTAGTATCGCGTGTGTTGAGTAAGTGAATCCATCCACGAGCGCCGCCATTACGGCGGGCTCTTCATCCATTTTGTGACGCGAATCTTCTGCTTTCGCGATTCTCCGCGCTTGCACCGCGAAATCGCAACGGAGTGCAGTTTTGATCCCTCGAAACGCACGTTTTACCATCCGGCTCAGGTAGAAGGTACGCGCATGGAAGGGTTGCACGATGCCGCCCGAACGCATGTCGGTTCATCAAGAAGTTGAATCAATCCAGAAACACCTCGAAGACCAGATTGGGTCAAAGCGCTATGAGAATTGGTTTGGAACATCGACGAGACTGCAGGTTCAAGAAGCAGAGTTGGTCGTCTATGTTGCCAGTCCGTATCTTGTGAAATGGATTCAGAAGAAATTCGGAGTTCAGCTCGGAACTGCTGCTGCAGAGGTGATGGGGCCATCCGCTTCCGTTCGTTATGAAGTCGGTTTCGACATCCCTCCGGTCGTTTCAGTCAAGACACCGCAGGCAGACGAACCAGCGGGGAATGAACAAGCATCGTCCGGTTCCAACGGACAGATGACTTACCATGCCCAGCCTTCGACACCGAGCGGATCGAAGAAGCAGTACAGCACCTATCGAGCGACGACTGAATCGAACGCGACAAAGAAGCGTCGCATTGGCAAACGCTCTCGTTCGTTGACTGACTTTGTTGTCGGTCCATGTAACGAACTTGCTGTCGCCGCAGTCCATCAAGTGGTCGCAGAACCCGGTTCTGTCTCTCCGTTGTATCTCTATTCCAGTGTCGGAAATGGAAAGACTCACCTTTTGGAGTCGATCTATTTGAGGCTCCGCAGAGAAGCTCCTCATCTTCAGGTTCTAAACCTGACGGCCGAGCAGTTCATCAACTATTTCACGCAAGCATACAGCGCAAAATCACTTCCTAGCTTTCGTCAGAAATTTCGCTCAGTCGATGTTCTACTGGTCGATGATGTCGATTTTCTGGACGGCAAGAAGGCGACGCAGGAAGAGTTTCTACACACCATTAAAGAGTTTGAACTTGCAGGCAAGCAGGTTGTTGTCACTGCGAATCGACATCCACAACTTCTTGCGAAGACACCTGACGAATTGTCGAGTCGACTTGTTTCCGGACTGGTATGTCGACTCGATCGTCCCCAGTTGGAGACTCGCCGGGAAGTCGTTCGTCGACATTCAAAGCGACAAGGCTGTGAGATTTCCGAGTCGGTTGTGGAAGCGGTTGCGAATCGTATGACTGGAAGTTGTCGCGAGTTGGAAGGGGCTGTGAACATCCTTTCCACCTGGAGTCAGATGACGAAGAAAAAGATCACGGTCACCATCGCGAAGAAGCTGCTGAGTCAACTCGAACGGGATTGTTTACGCATCGTTCGTCTGGCGGATGTTGAAGATGCCGTGTGCGGACTGTTTGGTGTGGGAGAGGGAGTGCTGAAGTCGAAGACTCGTAAGCAATCCGTCGCGCAACCTCGGATGCTTGCGATGTACCTCGCACGCAAGTTGACTCAAACACCCTACAGTGAAATCGGTCAGTACTTTGGTGGACGGAATCACAGCACCGTGATGTCGGCAGAGCGAAAGATCGATCACCAGTTGCAAGAGAGCGGCGTGATTCGCATTGCCTCAGAGACTTGGCAACTGCAGGATCTGATCGATACCTTGAAGGACAGAATTCAAGCTGGCTAAAGCATCGCACGTTCTGGTCTTCAGGAATTCGCCCGATCAACCGAAGCGTTCATTCCATCAAGCCAAATTCAGCCAGTGCTGCGAACAGTTGAACGACGTTTCATCGCCAGAACGTTTCATTGCGAGTGAGTAACATGTCAACGTTCGCTGTCATTCTCCCGGCCGCCGGGAAGAGTACTCGTTTCGGTGGGGCAGGGCGAAAGAAACCGTTCATCGATCTCAACGGACAGCCGGTGTGGGTCAGGGCTGTTGAACCGTTTCGGGCGAGAAACGATGTTCAGCAAATCGTCGTCGTCGTTTCCGCATCGGATGTCGAATGGTTCCGCGAGACGTTCCAAGCTCAGTTGAAGAGACTGCAAGTCTCGGTCGTTGAAGGCGGAGCTGAACGCATGAACTCCGTTGAGAATGCGCTGAGGTCGATCTCCGACGAGACCGATTTCGTCGCTGTGCATGATGCCGCCCGTCCGATGATCAGTCCTGAAGTGATCGATCGGGTTTTTCAAAAGGCAATCGAAAGTGACGCAGCAATTCCCGGAGTTCCGATCTCCAGCACGGTGAAGCGAGTTGCGGAACATTGCATCGTAGAAACGGTCGATCGCTCCAGTCTCTGGGCTGCCCAGACGCCACAAACCTTTCGGAGTTCAGTCCTTGTCGACGCTTATCAGAATCGTGGAAACAATCTCACGACCGATGAAGCTCAACTCGTCGAACGAACTGGAAGGGCTGTTCACGTTGTTGAAGGTGATCCGCTGAATCTGAAGATCACGACAAAGGAAGATTTGTTTCTCGCTGAAGCCATATTGCAGCACGAATCGCGTCGGTCTGACGCTTCCTCGCCCACCCCGTTTAACGATCGGGCTCCTGGTTCATAGTGGGCAACCTCTGAGAATTTTCTCTCTGTCAGATCCTTTCACTTGACGAATTGTGATCGACTCTCAATTAATATCCGCTTCTCAGTGAGGAGATTCGGAAAGACTTCCAGCTGTGAGCAATTTCAAAAAATTGCCAATTCCTCCGGGGGCATACCGCTGTTTGCGGCAACACGTTATGGTGTCCCAATCGCTGAGGCTGGAGACAGGAGAAAGATATGGTCGAATGTAACGACCCGATGATTGATGCCAAGGGGCTGAGCAAATACTACGGTCCGTTCATTGCCACAGAGAATGTGACGTTCTCTGTTCCGAAGGGGCAGATTGCAGCGTTCCTCGGGCCGAACGGAGCAGGCAAGTCCACCACAATGAAACTGCTGACGGGGTTTCTGACACCCAGTGATGGAGAAGCCCGCATCGGAGGCTTTGCAGTCGCTGAAGATCGAATTGCCGCCAGCGAGTTGATCGGGTACCTCCCCGAAAACGGGCCGCTGTACAACGAGATGACCCCGAAAGGGCTGCTGAAGTATCTCGGTCAGGCGCGCGGGTTGAAGGCATCCACGCTCAAGAGCCGGATGGACTACGTGGCTAACAAATGCTCTCTCGGCGATGTCTGGGGAAAGCAGATCGGGAAGCTGTCTCGCGGGTATCGTCAGCGAGTCGGAATGGCTCACGCTCTGCTACACGATCCGGAAGTTCTCATCCTCGACGAACCGACCAGTGGTCTTGATCCCAATCAGACCTTTCAGGTTCGTGATCTGATTCGTGAACTGGGCCAGTCCAAAACGATCCTTCTCTCGACCCATATTCTTTCAGAGGTTGAGGCAGTTTGTGATCGAGTGATTCTGATCAATCGCGGAAGAATTGTGCTCGATGGCACCGTCGATGAGATGAAGGGCGAGTCCGGAAATATGGAAGAGCGCTTCCGGGAATTGACTGGCGGAGTTTGAAACGCTGGTCTTGTGAAACAACAGCAAGTGGGTTGAGTGCCATGACTGTCTGGCACGGTCAGTCGAACCTTGTTTGAAACCAACAGATTGTAGAGTCGAGATGCGCAGCAACGTGATCCTCGCAGTGTTCAAGCGAAACGTAACCAGCTACTTCTCCGGAATGCTCGGTTACCTGTTTATCGTCGTTTTCGTCGTCGCGGGAGCGTTTCTCGCATTCAACGAAGACTTCTTTGCTGACAACCTTGCCAACCTGGATCAGCTGAGCGCGAGGTTTCCGCTGCTGCTGCTGTTCATTGTCCCTGCGATCACCATGACCGCCTGGGCAGATGAGAAGAAGCTCGGAACGGACGAGTTGCTCTTCACTCTGCCTGCGTCAGATTTTGAGATTTTGATCGGGAAATATCTCGCGGTCTTGTCGGTCTACACCGTTGCATTGATCTTTTCGTTGACGCATGCGTTTGTGTTGTCGATTCTGGGGAATCCGGATTGGGGCCTGATTTTCACAACCTATCTCGGCTACTGGCTGGCAGGAGGCGCGTTGCTGGCTGCGGGAATGTTTGCTTCTGTTTTGACGAGCAGTGCAACCATCGCTTTCGTGCTGGGCACCGCGATTTGTGCGATCCCGATTTTCATCGATCGGATCCCTGGAATCTCAACTTTTCTGCACGACACGCTCGGCATCACTGAACCGCTCGGCGTGAGTGGTCACCTGCAGGGATTCACTTCAGGTAAAGTGACATACAGCGGAATCTTCTACTTCGTGGGGCTGACCGCGTTCTTCCTGTATCTCAACTCAGTCGTCATTGCCCGACGGCATTGGGCTGGCGGAAAGAATGCCAAGGAGATGGGGGCACAATACATCATCCGAACTGCTTGTCTTGCCATCGCATTGATGAGTTTGACTTATTCACTCGCTGTGGCGGGCATGGATGTCGACACGACTTCGGAACACCTCCACACGCTTTCGCCGACATCGCTCGACATTCTGAAAGAACTGGACGATGAACGTCCGGTGACCATTCAGGCGTTTATCTCTCCGGAAGTCCCGCAGGAGTATGTGCCTGTCCGCAAAGAGTTGATCGACAAGCTGCGTGAGTACGACAAGCGAGGCGGAAAGAACATTCAGGTCCGTTTTGTCGATGTCGAACCCTATAGCGAAGCGGCCGAAGAAGCTGGGAGTCTGGGGATTGAACCGCGACAAATTCAAAGTCAGGACAACGGTCGATTCTCAGTCGAAGATGTCTATCTCGGGGTCGTTATGTCGAGCGGATTCGACACGGTCATTATTCCGTTCTTCGATCGCGGAACACCCATCGAGTATGAACTGACCCGCTCACTCGGAACGGTCACAACGGAAAAGCGACGTCGAGTTGGAATTCTGGCAACCGACGCCAACGTGCTGGGTGGGTTCGATCAGCAGTCATTTCGAAGCCAACCGGAATGGCAGATTGTCAGTGAACTTAAGAAACAATACGACGTCATCGAAGTTTCTCCTGATAGCCCGATCGAAGCGGAAATTGATGTTCTCATCGCCGTTCTGCCGTCTTCGCTGACGCAGCCTCAAATGGACAATCTCGTTGCTTATGTAGAATCCGGGAATCCGATCCTCGTCTTCGATGATCCCGTTCCGCGGTTCTTCCCTCCCGGTCTGCAAGGGGCACCGTTGGAAGCCAAGCCAAGTCCTGGTGGAGGCATGTTTGGGATGCAACAGCAACAAGGCGAACCGAAGGCGGACAACGGTTTAGCGACCAGCCTCCTCGATGCAATGGGCCTTCGATGGGATGTCACGGAGAGTCTGTTCGATTTGACAAATCCTCATCCGCGATACGCCAATGTTTTCCCGAAGGAACTGATTTTCCTCGCGGACACAGAAGAAGATCCTGAATCACAACAGATTCCTGACAATCCAATCTCTTCTGGGCTGCAGGAGATGATCGTGTTCTATCCCGGTTTCATTGAGCGAGACCCGAACACGCAGCTCGAATTCATCGAGTTGCTGCGTTCTCGAAAGTCGAGCACCGGGGTGAGCATGTGGGATCAGATTACGACTCCCGGAATCTTCGGCGGTCGCCAGCTTCGCCAACCTGATTTCTATCGTGCCGATGACGAGTCCTACGTGCTCGCTGCGATGGTTCGTCCGGAAGGGGCCAAGTCTCCTGCCGAGATGGACGAGAAGAAAGGCGTGTACGGAATCTTTGTGGCGGACATCGATATGATCAACGACGTCATGTTTGACGTCTGGCAGCGTCAGATGTACGACCTCAAAATCGACAACGTGCTCTTCGTGTTGAACTGTGTCGATTACCTGGCTGGCGATGAACGATTCATCGAACTGCGAAAACGTCGTGCAATGCACCGCACGTTGACCGCTCTTGAGAAAGAGAAACGAACCTTCGAACAGCGCCGCAGCGAAGAAGTCGAAAAAGCAAACGACGAAGCAGAAACCGCTGTTGAAGAAGCCAAAGAGCGACTCGATGGAGTTCTGGAAAGCTTGCGAGAGGAAATGCAGAAGGGCAACGTCGATGCAGGTGCCATTCAAGTCCGACTGCGAAATGCTCAGGAAGCAGAGAACAGAAAACTCGCTCAAAAAGAAAAAGAGATTGAACGCGCAAAGAATGAGCGCGTGCGGCGGGTTCGGATTGAGACCGAACAGGAAATTCGCAAGATCGAACGCGGTTTCTGGATGCTCGGAGTTTTGATTCCTCCGATTCCCGCGATCCTGCTGGGAGTCATCGTCGTCGTGGCCCGTCTCTTCTCAGAGCGGAAGGGCATCTCAGAGGATCGCCTGCGGTAATTCGAACTCCAGAATCATTCACTTTATTACTCGCCCCCATGAGGGTTATTGATATGACTCAGTCAGTTAAAACACTTGTCTTCGCCGGAGTGGCGCTTCTGTCGCTGGGCGTCGGTTTCGCAACCCATCGCATCTATAAGCCCGCAGATCTAGAAGGGTTTTCAGATGTCGGAACAGAATTCTTTCCGGAATTTGTTGACCCGAATGCTGTGACCGGGTTGAGAGTTGCATCGTTCAACGAAGAGACCGGGCAGACCGATCTGTTCAGTGTTGAATTCAAAGACGGAACGTGGCGAATTCCTTCCCATCACGAGTACCCGGCGGATGGCGAAGATCAACTTGCCACGACGGCCGCGTCAATGATTGGTGTGGAACGTCAAGCCCTCGTTGAACGTACGAAGGCAGCTCACAAGCGTTATCAATTGCTCGACCCGCTTGATCAGGAGAACTCAGCGAGTGAAGGTTTCGGTGACCGAATCACGTTGTCAAAAGGCGAAGAAGTCGTCGCTGACTTCATCGTCGGGATGCCAGTTGAGGGGCAGGAAAACGTCTATTACGTTCGGGCAGCGGGCGAAGATCGTTTCTATACTGCCAACCTTGGCGAGTTCGAAATCTCGACGAAGTTCTCGGACTGGATCTTGCGAGACATTCTCGACGTCGAACGCAACAATGTTAAAGAGTTGATCGTCGATCGTTATCAGGTGGACGAAGCTCGTGGTGTGGTTGTTCAGGGGGACCGATTGGTTCTGACCCGAGATGGCGCCCAGGCAGACTGGAATCTTGACGGGTTGGATGAAAAGACAGAAGAACTGAACGCCAGCAATATCAACGCGATGCTTCTGGCCCTCGATGATCTTTCGATCGTTGGGGTCAGAAAGAAACCGGATGGAATCAGTGCTGACCTGAAAGCCGAAGCGGGAGTTTCGATTACCGCTTTCGATATGCTCGATCTTCAAGACAAAGGATTCTTCATCGATCAACGTCAGGGGCGAATCCTTTCGAACGAAGGAGAAGTGCTCGTTGGTGCCAACGATGGAGTCCTGTACGTTCTGCGATTCGGAGAAGAATTCACCGGAACCGACGTCGACATCGAAGTCGGAAAGAAAGCCACCGAAGATGGAGACGACAGTAAAGAGTCATCCGACGAAGAGAAGTCTTCAGAAGAGGCATCTGACGAAAACGAAGAGGTCGAAGCAGCAGACGGCGAGACAGAAGAAACATTGGATGATCTGACAAAGAGCCGCTACCTCTTCGTGACTGCCCAGTTCGATCCAGCATTGCTCGGTGAAAAGCCAACTCCACCTGTTAAGCCGGAACCTCCCTTACAAGACGCTGAGGCAGAGAAGCCAGAAGACTCCAATGGCGAAGCCAAAGCGGATGGTGATGAAAACGCCGAACAGAGTGAGGGTGATAAAGAAACCGACAACGAAGCTTCAAAAGCCCAAGAGGAATACGAAGCTGCTCTCGCCAGGTATCAGGAAGATCTGGAAGTCTACGAGATCGCTCTGAGAGACTACGAAGAGAAAATGAAAGCGGGAGAGGAACGAGTCATCGACTTGAATCGCCGCTTTGCTGACTGGTACTACGTGATCGGGGCGGATGTTTTCGACCGGATGAAATTGAACCGAACCGACCTCGTCGAAGCGAAGGAAGTACAAGAGAGCACACCTCCCGAAACTGCCCCGGAAACAACGACACCCGCTCAACCGGAAATGACGAAACCGGAGTCTCCTGAAGAACCAACTTCCGAAGAGACAACGACTGATCCTGAAGCTTCTCAGCCGCAGTCGGAGAATGAAAAGCCGGAAGAGACATCGGAGCCTGTCGATGAGGAAAAAGAGAGCCCTTCAACTGAAGGTGCTCAACCAGACAGCGCCAACCCGGAAAGGCCGCCTCAGCCTGATCTTCCTGAAGAGTCTCCAGAGAACTCAGGGGAAGCAGGTGCTTCCGATCAGCCTGAATCGACAGAGCCAACTGCGGAGGCCTCCGATGAGAGTGAAGAGTCGTCATCTGAAGAGAGTTCCAATGAATCAGGTACTGACGACTCGGAACCTGAATCGGACTCATAGAAAAAAGTTCGTCGCGATTTCGAAACAACACGTTCTGAGCCAATTCGTCCATGGGTTCAGAGCGTGTTCTGCTTTGATGTCAGCGATTTACGCGAGCGGGCTTTGGTGCGTCGACATTTGGAAGCCCGAAGGACCGCTGAGAATTTTTTCGAACAGGTTGGAACAATTTCAAATTTGGTTTGCACTGACTCACTCAAGCCAACTCAGCATTCGAATGGGTGAGACCTCGCAAGCGAGTGCACAGGAAAGAGCAACTTGCTCTAGAAGCGGGCTTGCCGCTGAGAGAGGTATTCGACGAGGGCTTTATCGAAACGCATGCTTGTGTCGATCTCCACAAAGTCGGCACCGACTGAAAGGCAAGCCTTCTTGTATTGGGAGCGAAGATCGCTGACTGCCTGGAGATAGTCTTCGCGAATTCCGGCAGCGTCGACCATGATCTTTTCCCCCGATTCAGGTTCTCGCAGGTCGACCATCCCGGAAAACGGAAAGTGGACTTCAGCTTCATCCAGAACGTGAAAGATAATCACGTCATGTCCCGCGTATCTCAGCATCCGGATCGCGTCGATCACCGGTTCAGGATCGGTCAGCAGGTCGGAGAAGAGCATCACAAGGCTCTTGTTGCGGACCATCGCTGCATACCGGTGCAGATTCTTGGCAATTTCCGTCGGTCCAGTTGGCTGAGCCTGCGACAAAAGTGCGAGAATGTTTCCGAGTTGTGAGCGTTTACTTTTCGCGGGAAGGCTGGCCCGGATCGTTTCGTCGAAACTCATGAGACCGACCGGGTCTTGTTGATGCACCATCATGTACGCCAGCGCAGCTGCCAGGCAGATGGAGTATTCGAACTTGGTCAACTCCTGCCGGTACGTGTACGCCATGCTCTCGGACAGATCCATGAGCAGATAGCCGGTGATGTTGGTTTCGGCTTGATACTTCTTGACGTAATAACGATCGGTCTTCGCGTAGACGAGCCAGTCGATATCTTTCGGATCGTCTCCGTCGGAGTATCTGCGGTGTTCGCTGAACTCAACGCTGAAGCCGTGAAAGGGCGAAGCATGCAGTCCGGAAAGGAATCCCTCGACAATAAACTTGGCACGAAGGTCCAGACGAGCGACGTTGCGGATCACTTCCGGTTTCAGATATCGCTCGGCCGACGATGTCATAGGGATTCAATCAGTCTTGTTCAGTGTTTTCTGTTGTCACATTCGAAATGAAACGTCGACGATCGTCTGCACATCGTCACGCGTCGGGATTGACGAATCGAGCATCTGTCAGATCGTTCCCACGGGCAAAGGCGTCTGAAGGCATCGGGCGTTTTCCAGCCGGTTGAAGTTCGAGCACTTCCAAGCTGGAGTCACCGGTTTTGACCAGCAGGCGATCATCGATGATACGCAGATCCCCCGGATTGAGTGAAGAGAGATGCTTCTGATCCTCTTCGCGAGCCGGTTGAACTCGCAGAATCGAAATCCTGAGATCAGCTTTGTCCGGTCGTTGAAAATGCGTGACCGCCATCGGCCAGGGCTGCATTCCTCGGACATGCCATCCGATTTCTTCGGACTTGCGGGTCCAGTCAATCCAGCCTTGAACTTTTTCAATCTTCGGAGCGAACGTAACAAGATCGGCATCCTGCACCGTTTCTTGAGCAGTCCCGGCATCGAGTTGGTCCACGACATTGAGAGTCAGTGGAGCAGCTAGAATAGCCAGTCGATCGTGGAGTTCCCCGCTGGTTTCCTGTGGTCCAATCGGAGTAGCGACAGTTCCGAGGAGCGGTCCGGAATCGAGTTTCGGTTCAATGCGGAAGATTGAAACGCCCGTTTCAGTTTCGCCGGTCAAGACTGCAAATTGAACCGGGGCTGCGCCTCGAAACTTGGGGAGCAGAGAGCCGTGGATGTTGATCGCGC
This sequence comes from Thalassoglobus sp. JC818, assembly GCF_040717535.1. Taxonomy (NCBI): domain Bacteria; kingdom Pseudomonadati; phylum Planctomycetota; class Planctomycetia; order Planctomycetales; family Planctomycetaceae; genus Thalassoglobus; species Thalassoglobus sp. JC818. The sequence goes on along the minus strand of NZ_JBFEFI010000004.1, from coordinate 95,536 downwards.
TCAGTCGAGGAATCGACAGCAGTTTTTTGGAGAGGATTTGTCCGTAGGCAGCGACGACGAACAGGTCCGCGTTCCAGTCTTCAAGCTGCGCCAAAGCTTCCGGTTGATTGACCTTCTCTGGCTGAAAGACAGGAACGTCAGCGGCGACTGCGAATTCCTTCAGCTTAATGACGTGCCGATGATGACCGCGGCCGGTGCGGTCGGGTTGAGTGACGAGACCGACAATTTCGTGTTGTGATTCGATCAGTGTCTGGAAGCTGGGAAGCGCAAATTCCCCGGTTCCCATGAGTGCAATCCGTAAAGCCATTGATTTGTCCTGCGCGAGTTTCGGCGTCTTCTTGACCCCGATGTTGATGAGCTGGTTTGTGTTGTAATGGGATCGATATTTGGGATCGATTGGTGACGTTGATCAACGATTGAATGGACGTCGAATCGACCGGCGAGTCCCTTACGCCCGGTGTCTTTCGATGCCTTCGATGGGGCCATCCGGTGAGTCTGTGGGGATATCTCTTTTCAGGATTCTGAACGGTGCCCGGCCAATCGGGGCCCCTCCGTTGTGGAAGTGAATTCCCTTATACAGGTAATGGTCCATCGGACGATGAGTATGGCCGAAGTAGACATGTTCGACGCCGGATGATTTCCCGTTCCCGATATTTTCGAGGTAACTCAAGATTCGGGCAGCAACACGTTTACAGGGATAAACTGCCGGAGGAGCGAGGCGATGCAGCTGAGCTTTGATGGCGACATCGTACAGCTTGTTATGCAGTTCAGTGCGATTTCCGTGGGCGAAACTCTGACGTTGTGATTCCAAACAAGCTGCGGTCATGGTTTTGTCTGCGACGTCTCCGTGTAGGAAAAACGTGTCTCCCAACCGGTAGTAGTACCGACTCCACTCGAACGTCTTCAGTTCTTCAGCAAGGTAGGGGAGTCTCTGAAGAAGCTCTGGATGATCGTCGTGATTGCCGAGCAGAAAGTGAACGCGGCAGTTATTGGTTTCTTCGTTGAACTTTCGAAGCCATTCAACAGCAGCATGGGCTGTTTCGTCTTCCGTCCGATAGATCGACCATCGGAAGTCGAAGATGTCGCCCCCAAGAATACACACGTCTGAGTCGAGGGCGGCTTCGACGATTTGGTCGTGATACTGATCCGCTGTCGATCGACGTGCGAAGAGATGAAGATCGGACAGGAAGCTGATTCTTGGCATGGTGGAGTTGTGAATGGCAACAGTTCAGGTGACGAAGTCAACGACATTCGAAGAGTTGATAAGTCCGAAGCGACGGAATTGGCGATAAACTATGAGTCTGAGATTCCATTCTCGAGCTCAACGAATTCCGGTTCCGGAGAACTTGATGCCGAGAGGGTTTTCAACATGGCAGGAGCGGATGCCTTGCTGTGATCTCGTCCTTGATAGGCATCGAAGTCGTTGAAGAAATGTCGCTTAGCGATTCGGTATGCCCAGCTCTTTTCCGGAACTGCCAAATCAGCGTTGTATTGTGATGGGCGAATTTTCATCTGTTCGAGTTCGGCGAGCGCCGTTTTTCGGACGGTCCCGTCTTCTGCGTGATGTGACTCGACAAGATTCTTGAGGAGGTCCGGTCGCTCGAGGACGATGCATCCACGCGTCGTGTCCCGAGCGAGTTCACGGAAGTCCTTCAGGAACGGAGAATCCAGTTTCTCGGCCAGAGTCTTCGACTGATCGTGTATGGAATCCTGCGTGAACTGAATGATCGGGCAAGGCTCGATTCCGCCCCAGGGATTGATGTGATGCGTGATTCCCGTGGCGGCTGGGCAAAGGGCCTGTCCCTGATGGTCATAGTAAGCGTCGACGAAAATGATCGGCTTCTTGACGCGCATGTCGACGACGAATTTCCGAATCCGCTGCTGCTCTTCTGGGCTCAGGCACAACTCCGGAGATGAATCCGGTCCCATCGGGCGATAGATGTGGAACCAGGTGTAGAAGACGCCCATTTCGATGAGCCGATCGACCCACTTCTCGGTGACTAGGTCATCGAGGTTGGTTTTGCAGACACTCGTGCAAACACCGGTGAAGATTTTGTTATCCAGACAGTTCTGGATTCCCTGCATCGTCTTGGACAGGACCCCTGTTCGACCGCGACGTTCATCGCTGACGATCTCAGATCCTTCAACACTGATCAGTGGCGTGACGTTGCCGAGTCGACGCAGTTCCCTGGCCACTTTGTCGGTAATAAAGTGTCCATTGGTGAAGACCTGAAAATAACAGTCAGGATGATTTCCCAGAATTTCCAGAATCTGCGGGTGCATGAATGGCTCGCCGCCGACGATTCCGAAGAAAACGTTTCCGTTCGCTTTGGCTTCGTTGATGAGACGGTCCATGGCCTCGACATCGATCGTTTGCTGTTTTGCTGATACGTCCACCCAACAACCCTGACACCGTAAATTGCAGGAATTGATGATGGAGATGTAGAGAAATGGCGGAAAAACCTCGCCCTTCTTCAGCTTCTTCTTGAAGCGTTGGACAGATCGGGCACCTTTGATGCCCATGTTCCAGAACAGTTTCCAGACGAGTCTTTTGTCTGTTTCCAGGAGAAGGCGTTTGGCCATCTGGAAGTACATGTCGTGACCTTTCTGGCGGTCTTTTATGGTCTTGTTCGAAAAATCCGGTAAAATTGCGTCCGGGCTAGAAGTTTTCGCGACGGAGGACCGTTCCGAGCCTGATTGTATCCCTGAGGATCGTTGCTGAGCAACTGCCACGCGGGCAGAGATCGTCGAGTGCGATCGAAACCCTGGTGACGATGTTCAATATCCACGAGAACCGAAAGGAGTGGGTCGGGGCGCCTCATTCCGGATTTCAGTCAATAATTATTGTTGATCCTGCCTGAATCTCCACAGACAACACATCATGACTTAACGACTGTTAAGGAAGATGCCGATTTTGAGAATTGCCTCATCGTTCCACCGAGTTTACGAACGACATGACCACCGACCGGAAACCAACTTCTCCTGAATCCAGATGGATCTGGCCATTCGAACTGCTTGAGCAAATTGGCGAAGGCGGGATGGGAGTCGTTTATCGAGCGCGATACGTCGTCAACGGCCGCGAAGTCGCTCTCAAGATGCTTCCATCGGATGTGAATGATGAGACTGCACTCGCACGTTTCGAACGTGAACTCGAAGTGCTTAAGAATCTGAAGCACCCCAACATCGTCCGTTGCTTCGGCGGGGCCTGCGAGAATCGCCGTCGTTTCTACGCGATGGAATTGGTCGAGGGAGGTTCTCTCGAAGACAAGCTCCAAGAGAAGAAGCAGTTTCCCTGGGAGCAGGTGATCTATTTCGCTTTGCAAATGTGTGATGCGCTCACCTGTTCGCATGCAGCTGGAGTGGTACATCGAGACATTAAGCCGGGAAACTTTCTACTCGCGCACTCCGGACAACTCAAACTCAGCGACTTCGGTCTGGCATCAGTCGCGGATTCGCGAAGAATCACTGCTGCGGGAAAAACCGCCGGAACATTTCTGTACATGGCTCCGGAACAAATCCGCGGGCAGGAGATCACAGACAAAACTGACCTCTACGCTCTCGGTTGTGTTCTCTACGAACTGATTACAGGGACTCCGCCATTCATCGGAGAAACACCCGCTGCCACATTGCACATGCACTGTCAGAACATGCCGGTGCGGCCCAGCGAGAAGGCACTCGATTGTCCCATCGCGCTGGAGAGAATCATTCTTCAGTTGCTCGAGAAAGACCCTGCCAACCGACCCGAGTCGGCTCAGGCGGTGATGCGGCAGCTTCGATCGGTCAAGCAATCGGTCGTCGTGACGCGTCCGACTCCAGAGGAGATGCACGATCGACTCCGCACAGGCAGCGGCGGAACACGAGCACAGGCGAAGTCGCCCAAGTCAGGCGTTCCGCTTCCGAGTCCTGTGGCCCCGACGAACTCTGTCCCGAGATGGGTGGCGATCGCGCTCGGAATTACGCTTGCCTGCTCTTTGAGCTGGAACATTATCCAGGTGGTTCAACGGCATTCCGGGGACCATGGCGAGATGCTGTGGGTGCGCGCCGCACATCATGCTGATCCAGATGTCCGAATTGTCGCAATTGAATCGCTCGGGACGATCCATCAGAGATCCGGGCGGCATCTCTCTGTTCTAGAAACAGCCTTGCAAGACATTGATCCCGAGGTGCGTCAACAAAGTGCCCACGAAATCGGACAAGGTGGTCGACGCTCTCGGCATCTCATTCCGGTTTTGATTCGCATTCAGAAAAACGACGCGGATGCACGTGTGCGTGATTCTGCAAATCGCGCTGTTCAGAATCTTCAGGGGACCGTTCCGGAGACGAAGCCTGAAGAAAAATCGTGGATCGGCTGGGCTGTTGCTGTCCTGCTGACAGGAGTCACGACGCTCGGCATCTATCACTGGTTCAAGACGTCGAGCGTACCTCGCACCAGCCCCTTGCCGTTCCGACACGCTTAGTCTTTGTCAGCGTCTTTCTTGTCAGCGTCTTTCTTGTCAGGTTCCTTCTTCTCAGGTTCCTTCTTCTCAGGTTCCTTCTTCTCAGGTTCCTTCTTCTCAGGTTCCTTCTTCTCAGGTTCCTTCTTCTCAGGTTCGGGCATCGGTGGTTCGACAGGGGTCAGTTTAATTGCTCCGACGACCTGGGCTTCGGGAAGGGCTTTCTGAAGTTTTTCGATTCCGGATTCTGTCACCTTAGACTGCCACAGATACACGCGTCGCAAGCTCTTCAGTTTGGCCAGCTCGTCAATCCCTGCGTCCGTGACGTTCGTTTCGTAGAGGTTCAGATAGACGAGGTGCTTCAGCCCTGAGAGGTGCTTCAGCCCCTTGTCGCCAATGGCTGTCTTCTCCAGATGCAGCTTTTCGAGCGAGTCCAAGCCAGCGAGGTTGGCCAGGCCGTCGTCGGAGATTTTGGTTCCAGCGAGATTAAGCCAAGCGACATTTTCCAGAGCGGCAACCTGTTCCAGGGTTTGATCAGTGACATCTTGATCCGCCAGGTGCAGCGTGACGTCCAGCCGTGGGTCATTTTGGGCGATGGCCATGACGTTGCCACCGACCTCTTTGATGGCTTTCACTGCCGGTGCTTTCTCATCGACCGGTTCGTCAGCGAAAACGGAACTCTGCAAAGACGCAAGTAATGCCAGAAGCAACAGTTGTTTGGACATGTTTGCATTCTCCCTCTTCAGAAACATGAGCGTGTGTCTCAATGAAAACACGTTGAGGAATACCACCGTTCAACGACAACCTGTCAGGATAAAAATCTGACCAATCTTCGTAAACGGACCACTGGAAGATTGTTCTGCCGGGTGATGTGACAGTCAAAGTATCCTTCTCGCTGTGATCGGAACAATCGTTACGGAATGGCCAATTCAGCCAGTGTCTTCAATCTTCCCAACTCACTTCTTAATTAAATCTTGGGTAAACCTGTTGCGTGTCATGGGAATCTGCAAAAGTCGTGTACTTCTCGAAGGTTTGATTGAAGTTCCGCGCCTCCTGCGACACCATGGTGCAGAATAAAGTTGGATCGACCAACGACACGACGCAACTCAATGCAATGACTCCAACGGGACGACGTAATGTTCACTCCTGACCTGGCCAGCTTCGAACTTCGAGAATGTGCCGACTTGCCGAAGAATACACTCATGGCTCCGCTTCCTTTCATCCGGGAGATCCGATGTCTGCTTGGCAACATCGGAATCGATATGGTGATCGGAACTGAGGAAACCGTGCTCCTCTCTTCAGACGTTTTCGAAGCCTTCCGCAGCTGGGATGCTGTTCAGGACGAGCCTCAAGTTGACACTGACGAAGACAACCACTGGATGAACTGATATCGTTTCCTCAGTCAAACGACTTGCAGGACCTGTCGGCCGAATCGGTCGCTTCGTCTCTGCAGTCCGGATTGAAATGATTGAGGAAACACGATGCTCATCACCAGACGTAAGTTCTGTGAGATTTCTGTAGCCGCTGCATCGTCTTTGACGGCAGCGGTTTCTTTATGCGCTCCTAAGTCCCAGGCGTTCGAACTGAATTACATCGTGGCTTCTGCGATGTATGGAAAAAATCCACTTGAAACCATTCTCGCTGAACTTCCGCAGACCGGTGCAAAGTCCATTGAAATCTGGGCCGAGCGGCACGGAAACCAGCGCGAGCAGATCGACGAAATGGGCGAAGATCGGTTTCGCGAACTGCTCGACCAGCACGGCGTGAAACTCGGAAGTCTGACGTGCTTCAAATACGGCATCTTCAACATGCAGTCGGAAATGCAGCTCACCAAACGTCTCGGTGGAGACATGGTCATTTGCAATTCCGGCGGGAAGAAAGATCTTTCCGGAGACGACCTCAAACGCGAAGTGAAAGCGTTCGCTGAAAAGCTCAAGCCAACGGTTGAGCTTGCAGAAAGCCTGGAGATTTCGGTTGGGGTCGAGAACCACAGCGGCGGACTGATCAGTTCGCCCGAGTCGATTTTCATGCTGCTCGATGAAATGCCATCCAGCGCGATTGGTCTTGCGATGGCTCCTTATCACTTACCGCAAGATCCTTCCCAAATCGCGGAAATCATCCATCGGCTCGGTGATCGCCTCGTGCACTTTCAGGCATGGGAACACGGAATGGGCTGTACTGAGAAACTTCCCAAAGAGCAGGAAATGCTCCAGCTTCCGCATCGTGGGCCGCTTGATTTTGTTCCGATCGTCTCTGCTCTGAAAGAGACCAATTTTCAGGGACGAACGGAGGTCTTCATGCATCCAGTTCCGCGAGGAATTCCAATTCTTCCGAACCTCTCCGATGTGACTCGCGAAATCAAAGCGGGGCACAACTATCTCGAAGACTGTCTCGCAAAGAGCTAAGCTTTACTCGAGCAGCACACACTGAGAGATCGTGGGAAGTTTTCAGAGTTCACCCGGCCCATATGAGCCGGAGGTCGAAGCTCGCCTACCCGGTCTCGTTCGGAATGAGAGATGAATGTAGACGAAATTGATTGCCGCCTGATCGAGCAAGGATCGTGGGTGGAACAGGTGGAATGGTTGGCCGAAGTCGATTCGACAAATCGCTTCCTGGCTAATGAGACAATGACCGGACGAAATCTTCCGGTTTTGGTCGGGGCGAATACGCAAACTGCCGGTCGAGGACGCGGTTCGAATTCGTGGTGGTCGGCTCCGGGGTCGCTGACATTTTCGATCGTGTTCGATCCACAGCAATTCGCAATTCCGACGAGTTTTCTGCCGAGGATGTCCTTGTCGACAGGCATGGCCGTTCGGAAAACGGTGGCACGGTGGCTTCCTGAGTCGAACGTTCAGGTCAAGTGGCCGAACGATGTCTATGTACAAGGCAGAAAAGTTGCGGGGCTGTTGATCGAGAGTCACCCCGCGAGTCCGAGCCTGCTCATCGTCGGAATTGGGCTGAACGTCAACAACTCATTGCAGTCAGCCCCTCAACAACTTCAGGCAAAGGCGACATCGATCGTCGACATGAGTGGTTCAGAAGCGAGTCGCACGGACGTGCTCATTCAGCTCTTAGAGGACCTGGAGCACGAATGGAATCGCATCGCAACAGCTTCTGACTTTCTGGAAGATTACCGCAACCATTGCTATCTCTCCGGAAGAAACATTCTGGTGAACGATGGTGTCGACGAAATCGGCGGGCTTTGCGAAGGTGTCGACGCCGAAGGGGCCTTGCTGGTTCGACTTCCTGTCGGAGTTCAGAGAATCTTTGCCGGTACCATCGAAGTGATCGGTGAATGATCAAGCTATCCTGCGGCAAATGTCAGCCGAAGAAACCTACAGCGGATTAATGAGTCATGAGACTTTTTGAAGGGACCGAGTTCGATCGACCTCCCCGGTGCGAGCGGTGTGATGAACTTGAAAGCGAATGCACGTGTCCGGAACCGGAGTTCGAATACACTCCGCCAGCGAAGCAGATTGCTCGCATTGGAGTGGAAAAACGGAAGCGTGGAAAGAGTGTCACCGTCATTCGCGATCTCATTGATGAAGCTGATCACCTTCCCAATCTGTTGACGAAGCTCAAAGACGCGATCGGTGTTGGTGGTACTGTTAAAGACGGAACGATTGAGCTTCAGGGAAGCCATATTGAACGGATCAAGAATGAGCTTCAATCGATTGGCTACCGGACCAAAGTTTGAAGCGAACTCGCAACGAATTGAACAGCTATCTCCTCTCAGAAGAAGATCGAACGGAGATGTCAGACGCAAGCACTGATTACGGTTTCGATGTGAACGAAGCGAAGAACCAACTCCGACAAAGACTCCGCGCAGAACGTGCAAAGGTTAACGATCCGGAACGACTCTCAGCGGCGATCTTCGAGAGACTGACGTCACAGCCTGAATACAACGAAGCAGGGACTGTTCTATTCTTCGTTGGCGTTCGCAGCGAAGTTCAAACACGAGTTGAGATGATCGCTCAGGCGGCTTCCGGGGCTGTTCGTGTTGTTGTTCCTTATTGTTCTGAGAACAGACTTAAGCTTGTTCAATTCAAGGATGAAGCTGATCTGATCGTGGGCAAGTATGGGATTCCTGAACCGCGACATGAATTGCGGGACGACGCGCGATTGCATGTCCTTCCGGAAGAAGTGGATCTCGTACTCTTACCGGGGCTCGGTTTCGATCGTCGCGGAAACCGACTCGGATATGGCGCGGGATATTACGATCGGCTTGTTCCCCAACTTCGCACAGACTGTCTGAAGGTTGCGCTCGCTTACGATTGCCAAATCGTCGACCGAATTCCCGCGATGGATCACGATGAACGGGTCGACTGGATTGTCACTCCGACGCAGCTGATCCGCTGTGAATGAGATCACAACAGCATTCGTCAAGTTTACGAATCTGATTCAAAGCGTCCGAACAGTGCTGCGGCTGATAGCCGAGTTGATCGGTTTTGACGAGAGGGCAAACCTCCTCAATCAGAAGGCAAACAGTAGTCGTGCAGCGTACGTAAGCACTGTGGTTTTGGGGGTCTCTTCGGCCTGAGAAAACCTTGAGTGTGCAGGGCAAATCGATCAAGAATTCTGACTCCTGATCGCAAAGAGAATTCAAGCATGACGGTGGTGAAGTTGTAGAGTTGAGAACCTCTTCAATCGAATGGCTTCGCAGGACTTCTTCTGTCGGCGATTCGAGCAACTGTCGGGTGTGTCATGTTTGGAATCAAAACGTTCTTCACCGGTCTGCTGACAGGCAGCGTCGGCTCCCTTCTGGCGATGCAGTTTCACGTCATGAATACCAATGAAGGTGTGATCGTCGTTCCGCGCGCTCATCAGCCAGCTTTGTTCACAACTTATGTTGATGTGCGCAAATGGGACCAGAACAAGTGGAGCCAGCATCCTGAAGTGATCGAAGCAGCCGTCAAATCTGGACGCACCGAACTTCTCGCGACAGAAGCAGAAGACGCTCCGCTATATGATCCGAACACAACCAATGCTGGCGGGGAAATCACCGCTGCTGAGAAGGCTCGACTGGCGATGGATGCGCTCGTTCCGATTCGGTTCAAGAACGACCCGTCGAGTCACCAGTCATCACAGGTGAATCACCCAGCAGGTTCACAGAACGCTGTGCCTTGGAATCCGCAGCAAAGCTATTCTCCGCCTCCGACCGCCGGGGCACAGAGTTCCAACTCACGGGTGATTGAACAGAACTACGCCAGCGGACAAAACTGGAATCACATCGATGTGAACAAGATGCCGACGCTTGGAAGACCGATACCATTCGAAGAGCCAGCCGCGAATGTTTCGTCTCAACAGGTGGTCGAGCCTCAGAAGCAGACTTCAACAGAGTGGGTGAAGTCTCTTCTCAAGAGTGTGATGCCGCAGTCGGACGAACAAGCATCGGTCACGACTCAACCGCAACATGGGAATGCATTCCCAACGCAGCATTACAATCCAGCTCAGATGTCGCCCGCTCAATCAGCACCGAATCAGGCGAGACCGAATCAAGTGCCGCAACCTCAGGTTCCGAATCAACCTTCCGGATTCGATGGTGGAAGACAATACCACCCAGCTGTTCGCCCCTTTTAGAGCAAGTTGCTCTTTCCTGTGCACTCGCTTGTGCTGTCCCACTCCTTTTCGAGCTGAGTTTGCTCGTGCGAGTCAGTGGAATCGAGGTCTGAAGATCTCCAAAGTCGTCACATCAGACATCAGAAAAAACGAGTGCGTCGATGATTTCTCCTTCCTCCTGAAACCATCGACGTCACTCGTCTGTTTCTACTCTTGATCCGGGGTCCATGGATCTTCCCCACCATCTTTGGCTCTCAGAAACTTGGCGTCAACCTCTTTATACCATTGATGCAATCGGTTTCGCAGATCGTTGACCAGTTCAGGATGGTCAGCTGCGATGTCGGTCGTTTCGGAAACATCGTCGCGCGTGTGATAGAGGTGAGTGCGTCCGTCTTCATAACGTTCGATGAGCTTGTAGTCGCCGCGTCGAATCGCTCCGCCCGGAAAGCCACCTTGATTGCTGTAGTGAGGATAGTGCCAGAACAGATCACGTTCAGGGAGTGGTTCTCCTTTGAGCAGCGGCACAAGACTGACGCCATCGAGCACCATTTCGCTTGGGACTTCAATACCAGCGAGATCCAGAATTGTTGGATAGAAGTCGACGCTGATCACGGGAACGTCACAAACGGGATTGGGTCGATTGCCTTCCGGCCATTTGATAATCATCGGTTCGCGAATCCCGCCTTCATAGACCCAACCTTTTCCTCCTCGAAGCGGAAGGTTGGAAGTGGGGGAGCCTTCCGAAGTTGAGAGCCCGCCATTGTCAGAGAACAACACAACGACGGTATCGTCAGCGAGTTTGAGTTCTTCAAGCCGATCGAGAATTCGACCAACGTTCTGATCGAGACTCTCGACCATTGCAGCATAGGTCGCGTGACTTTGCCGAATTCGCACTTTGCGTTCTGCGTCCGTTTCCCAAACTTGTTCTTCCGGACCAAACTCTGGCTGTTCGGTCAACAGTGCTGCTTTCTCTCGATACTTTTCCACGAGCGGCTTCGGTGCCTGCAGGGGCGTATGAACCGTATAAAAGGAGAGGTAGAGCAGGAACTTCTCGTCCTCGGAGTCTTCAATGAGTTTGATCGCTTCGTCAGCGAGACGATGCGTCAAGTGCTCTCCTTTGGGACCATCTGAAAGTCGCGGATTTGAATACGGCGAGAAGTACGACTTCGGCAATCCTCGCACGTGGCCACCAATGTTCACATCAAAACCCTGATGTTCAGGCCAGAATTCCGGAGTTGGTCCGAGGTGCCATTTACCGAGAAAGAACGTTCGATATCCGTTGTCTCGCAGCTGCTCAGCGATGGTCACATCCGAGAGCGGCATCCTGTTGTTAAGTGTGGCAGGCAGAAACTTTCCTGAACGCTCTCCGGAAAAGAAATTCGTGGCATCAACCCGTGAGGGGTACTTGCCCGTCATGATGCTATAGCGTGTTGGGCTGCAGACCGGATTGGCAGCATATCCCTGAGTGAACAGCACGCCTTCGCTGGCAAGGCGATCAATGTTCGGCGTCTCGTAGAATGTCCCGGGGTTGTTCGCCCCGATATCCATAAATCCAAAGTCGTCGACGAGAATGAAAACGAAATTGGGTCCATCGTCAGCTGCGCTGAGCGGACAATAGGAGAAGAGTATCAGCAGAGAGGCGATGATCGCACGGCAGCACATGCTCTTGTTTCCTCGTTCAGGCACTATCAATTTCGATTACAATAGTGCAATCAACGTTCGAGAAACAACGCACTGCGCATTGAATGAGGCCACGCTCAATGGTCAAAAAGAAGCAAGGCCTCCTGATGACAGAAGGCCTTGCACAGCGATTCAAAAGTTGACGTCCTTTAAGCAAGCAAATCCTTGACGGTGTCACGCTCTTCACGAAGCTCATTCAATGTTGCTTCGATCTTTTGCTGAGCAAATTCGTCGTGCTCGATTCCTTGTTCGATCTTCCATGTCGTTCCATCGCTTGTGAGTGGATAACCGAAGATGAGACCTTCATCGACTCCATAGCTTCCGTCGCTGCAGACAGCTGCGCTGAAGAAGTCGCCGTCTGCGGTCTTGGAGTTGGCAGCCTTCACGGTATCGAGAGCAGCGTTCGCAGCGGAAGCGGCACTACTTGCTCCGCGGGCTTGAATCACAGCGGCACCACGTTTCTGAACGACAGGAATGAATTCATCTTTGAACCAGGCATCATCGCCGATCACTTCTGGAGCGGGCTTGCCGTTGATGGTTGCCGTTGAGAAGTCCGGGAACTGAGTGGCGGAGTGGTTGCCCCAGATCGCCATTCTCTTCACAGCGGACACGCCCTGTCCTGATTTCTGGGCGAGCTGAGTTTTCGCTCGGTTCTGATCGAGCATGGTCATCGCGTACCAGCGATCCCGTGGAATGTCCGGCGCGTTGTTCATCGCGATCAGGCAGTTTGTGTTGCAAGGGTTCCCGACGACGACAATTCGTACGTCGTCTGCAGAAGCTGCCTGAATTGCTTTCCCGGTGTTCGTGAAGATCGGACCGTTGACGCGGATCAAGTCTCCTCGCTCCATCCCTTTTCCGCGAGGGATACTTCCGACACACAACACCCAATTGCAGTCAGCAAAACCATCTTCGAGGTGATCGCTGTCGACTTTCGTGACCCCAGCCAGAGTCGAGAAAGCACAGTCATCCAATTCCATCTCGACGCCGTCCAAAGCTGGCAGAGCTGGCGGAATCTCGATGAGGTTCAGATGCACCGGTTGATCTGGGCCGAAAACCTCTCCGCTTGCGAGACGAAAGACGAGTGCATAGCCAATATTTCCGGCCGCTCCCGTGACAGCTACTCGAATAGGTTTTTTCATCTGATCACCAGTTTCTTTCTTTGGAGGTTAGCTACGTTCAATATCTGTTCGATCACACCCCGTCGGAGTGCAATGGGGCGACATTCATAGGCTGCGCGAAAGTTCATTCAAAAAGCCACGGGATCGAAATCGCGTGACCTTGATTGATCCATTCAGATAAATGGAAACGAGAGAAAACCCTCGGACCACTCTTGTGCACGACCGGAATTCCGCACCAGCGTGCTCATCGATGTCGTGACTGTTTTCGTTGTACCGTCTTGGCATCTTCGGGGCAATTCTCGCGTGTGCGCTAGCGAGAAGATTGCTCGTTGCGGGAATCCTCATCGGTCAGAGCATTCAAAAAGTGATGAAGATCCTCGCGACTGGGAATTCATCTATTCGTAAACGGCTTTCCTGTATAGGATTTCGCAAACACCTTTGCTCTTTTGAATTCTGAGGCAGACCCCGACGGGAGAAATGCTGTCAGGTCAATCCGCTCCCCAGCGATGACTTTGGAGCCCGGAATTGAGGTGTTGTGCGTTTCGTCTGTCCGGTCGCCTCTTTATCGACCATGTCGACTGTCTGAAAGCGGCATGGATCGACCTACAGGAGATGACGCATGGCTGTGACGACGCACCGAGCTCTCCCGCCTGAGATTCGCGACATCCAGTGTCGTATGGAAGAAATTGCACGGTCGTACGGTCTGGATTGCTTCGAGACGATTTTTGAAATGCTCGACTACGAAGAGTTGAGCATGTTCGCCGCGTACGGCGGGTTCCCGATTCGCTACCCGCACTGGAGATTCGGAGCGGAATACGATGAATTGCTGAAAAGCTATTCTTACGGGCTCTCAAAGATTTACGAGATGGTGATCAACACTGACCCGTGTTACGCCTATCTCCTCACCGCGAATGAAATGACCGATCAGAAGCTGGTCATTGCCCACGTCTACGGGCACTGCGACTTCTTCAAAAACAACGCCTGGTTCGCTCCCACGAATCGCAAGATGCTCGATCAGATGGCCAACCATGCTGCGCGAGTGAATCGATATATCGATCGCTTCGGTTACGAAAACGTGGAACGCTTCATCGACTGTTGTCTCTCGCTGGACAATTTGATCGACCCCTATCTGCCACACATTCAACGTACCGCTCCGCCCGAACATGCTTCGAAATCGAAGACGAATGGGGAGAGTGACTCCGACTCATCTCGCGGACGATTTCGGGCGAAGGACTACATGGACGATTACATCAATCCTCCCGAAGTGCTCGAACGGGAAGAGATGCGACGTTCCGCAGTTGCACAGGAGAAAGCAGCCCAACGGTCATTCCCTGAAGAGCCACAACGAGATGTGCTGAAGTTTCTTCTCGACCATGCTCCACTCAAACAATGGCAGCATGATGTTCTGGCGATTATTCGGGACGAGGCTTACTACTTCGCTCCTCAGGGGCAGACGAAGATTATGAATGAAGGTTGGGCGAGTTATTGGCACTCAACAATCATGACCCGACATGGTCTGACGGATGCCGAAGTGATCGACTACGCCGACCATCACTCCGGGACGATGGCGATGTCTCCACAGCGGATCAATCCGTACAAGATTGGCATCGAGCTGTTCAGGGATATCGAAGAGCGCTGGAACCGCGGGAAGTTTGGTGAGGAGTGGGAAGCGTGCGACGACATGCATCACAAACGGAGTTGGGATCGAGAACTCGGTTTGGGGCGTGACAAGATTTTCGAAGTCCGCAGGATTCACAACGACCTCACGTTCATCGACACCTTCCTGACTGCTGAGTTCTGTCAACGTCACAAGATGTTTTCATTCGCCTACAACGATCGCAGCGGCGACTACGAAATTGCTTCACGCGAGTTTGATGAGATCAAGAAGCAGTTTCTCAAGAGTCTCACGAATCACGGCCGCCCGTTTATTTTCGTCGTGGATGGAAATCATTCCAATCGTGGAGAGCTCTATCTGCGGCATGACTATCAGGGAGTCGAACTCAAACAGGATTACGCCAACGATACCCTAAAGAATCTCCAAGCCATCTGGGGCCGTCCGGTGCATCTTGAAACGGTCATCGATGAAGAGCTGTCGACAATTTCGTACGATGGACATACTCACGAGATCAAGTCGATCGAGAAGTAGTCACAGAGTTGGGAAAGCTGGCAGCAGTTTCTTCACAAGTTGTCAGGAGGTCTGTGGAGCAGCGGTTTCAAACTCGAAGTCGATAAGCAATCTACGAATTGAGGTTCTTCAAATGGCGAAAAGTCATTCCCCACGTTTTCTCGAAATTGTGAACGAAGCTCGGGCGAAAGTCACCGAATGCAACATCGAAGATGTCCGCACGATGCAGGAGAACGGAGACGAGTTTCTGCTGGTCGATGTGCGGGAAGAAAGTGAGTTCGCAAAGGGACATCTGCCCAGAGCGATTCATCTTGGAAAGGGAGTCCTTGAACGAGACATCGAAAAGGTGGTTCCGGACCCATCGACGAAGATCGTCATGTACTGCGGCGGTGGGTATCGATCCGCTCTCGCAGCCGATGCAGCTCAACGCATGGGATACACTTCAGTGATCTCAATGGATGGGGGTTGGAGAGCCTGGAATGAGGCAGGATTTGCCGTTGAAAGTTCGTAATCAGTTGAGACCAAATCTCAATACAGTGATCCACTGTTCCGAGGGTATGCAAAATGTCTTGACAGCATATTTTAGCCGTCCTACAACGAAGTAACTGGCCGAACATATGATTTGTGGCAGCATTGTTTTGCTT
Organism: Thalassoglobus sp. JC818; assembly: GCF_040717535.1. NCBI lineage: Bacteria > Pseudomonadati > Planctomycetota > Planctomycetia > Planctomycetales > Planctomycetaceae > Thalassoglobus > Thalassoglobus sp. JC818. The sequence goes on along the minus strand of NZ_JBFEFI010000004.1, from coordinate 79,977 downwards.
TGAGTTGCCGTAAATATTTACTTTCGCAATCTGTTGCATCCGGAAAAGGAAAAGTCTGATGACACATGTCGTCGCGGAACCATGTTTTAACTGCAAATACACCGACTGCGTTGTCGTTTGCCCCGTCGAATGTTTCTACGAAGGCGAAGCAATTCTCTACATTCATCCTGATGAATGTATTGACTGCGAAGCCTGTGTTCCGGAGTGCCCAGTCGAAGCGATCTTCCACGAAGATAACCTTCCAGAAGAGTGGGCGGGGTACACAGAGCTCAACGCTGAAATGGCTCCTCAATGCCCAGTCATCACTGAGAAAAAAGAAGCTCTCGGTGGCGACGTCGGCTAATCGAGAAGACTGCTCAGTTGAGCGATAACGGTGTGGCGGAGACGTTCACACCTGTTCCGGACTGCTGGAATTCAAACCGGTCGCCATTCCGCGACCGGTTTTTTTATGTCTAGACTGTGATCTCGCGGGCAGCGTTTGCGAGATCAATTTGGCCAACAGCGACATTTCTCATTTGTGGTTCTGTTGCCACTCGACAATCGCCTGAAAAAGGCCGGGCCAGGTGAATTCCTGTGCGACTGCCTTGATCGTCAAGCCGGCTTGTTCGGCTGCTTCCTGAGTCACTGGGCTGATGGCTGCAAATTTTGGAAGCTGATTGAGTGACAGTTCCTGAATTCGTTCTGCGACGTTACGTGCAATGGTCGGACTGCTGAGTGCGATCCAGTCGAGTTTCCCACGATGGAGAGCGTCGATTGCGGCATTCGGGAATGAAGGGACGTCGAGGTGTTGATAAACAACAAGGCTTCGAAACTCAGCTCCGGCGGAAATGAGCGTTTCCGGAATGACCTCTCGACCCCGATTTGCCCGTGCCCAAAGCACTGATTTTCCCTCCACATGCGGTTTCATTGCATCGGCGAGTTCTTCTCCTTTGTATACCGGCGGCACAAGATCCGGCCGAATGGAATACTCTTCGAGGCGTTTCGCTGTCGCTGGGCCAATGCAGGCGATCTTCATCTTCCCGAAGCGGCGGGCATCGCTTCCGAGTTCCCAGAGTCTGCCGAGAAAAGCATCCACACCATTCACGCTGGTAAACACAATCCAGTCGAACTCTTCGAGTGTTTCGATGACCTGATCCACTTCCGTCCAGTCAGAGAGTGGCGAGGTCTTGATGGCGGGCATCAAAATCGGGGCAGCACCAAGTTGAATCGCCTGGTCAATCACTTCATCCGTCTGATGTTCAGGGCGGGCGATGCCGATCGTTTGACCGATCAGAGGAAGCGTCTCGAACCAGTTGATCTGCTCTCGCTGGCGAGTGCATTCGCCCACCACAATCAGTGAAGGGGCTTGCAGATTGGCCTGAGCAACCTTCTCACCAATATCTTCCAGAGAAGCATGGACGCTTTGCTGCAGCGGGGTGCTGGCTTTTGAGATGACGAGCGTTGACGTTTCCGGGTCCATTCCGCTCGCGATTAATGACTTCGCGATTTCAGGAAGCCGATGGAGCCCCATGTAGAAGACGAGCGTGCCAGGGAATTTGACGAGTTGCTCATAGTCGAGCGCTGATTGCGGTTTCGTGGGGGCTTCGTGACCGGTAATAAAGGCGACAGCAGAGGCCAGTTTTCGGTGAGTCAGAGAGACACCTGAATAGGCCGCCGCTGCGGTGGCTGCTGTGATGCCAGGAACGACTTCAAACGGAATGCCAGCTTCCGCGAGAGCCAATGCTTCTTCGCTCCCCCGACCGAAGATATAGGGGTCGCCTCCCTTGAGGCGGACGACGATCTTCCCAGCTTTGGCAGCGTCCACGAGTCGCTTGTTGATCTCGTCCTGATCGAGTCGTTTTTCTGGTCCCAAACCAACGCGGTTTGTCCTCTCAGCAGTTGCCTTAGTGTGTCTGAGCAGAAGTGGATTCACGAGCCCGTCGTACAAGACGACATCAGCGATTTCGAGGCAGCGTTTCGCTTTGAGTGTCAGCAGTCCGGGATCACCGGGACCGCCTCCGACCAGATAAACTTTTCCAACTTCCGCCATCAATCAGAGTTCCTCAGTCGCATGATGTTCGCCCCATGCTTGGGCAGTGAAGCAATGAATGCTCTTTAGAAAAGACCACTTCAACCTGTCGTTGAAAAGAAACAATTGGCCGCAGAATGAACTTCCGGGGCCAATTGTGTGAGGGAGATGATCCGCGATCTGCGAAAATCTCTTCCGGATTGGAATTGGGAAGTTATCCCTCCATCCGGGATTTCATGAATTTCAAACCTTCTTTTGCGAGATGCTCTTCGCTCGGGAACATGCGTCGCCAGATGCATGTTGCAGCTGCCAGTTCAGGCAGGGCGAGACCGAACGCTTCGATCATCAGCCAACCGTCATAGCCGACCTCTTTGATGGCTTTGAAATTCTCATCCCAGTTGATTCCACCTTCGCCCGGCGTCGATCGGTCGTTCTCTGAGATATGAACGTGAACCAGTTGATCCTGGCAGGCTTTGATGGCTTCGCTGGGAGATTTTTCTTCGATGTTGGCGTGGAAGGTGTCGTACATCATCTTGAGATGCGGATGATTCACTTCCCGGCAGAAACGTGCGGTGTCTTCTGCACAGTTGAGGAAGTAGCACTCAAAGCGATTGAGATACTCGACGACCAGTGTGACATCGTTGGCCTGAGCGTAATCCGCAGCTTTGGCGAGGCTGTCCTGAGCCCACTTCCATTCCTCTTCAGTTCGTCCGCGACCGACGAAATGGCCAAGCGCCGAGTGAATTGGTCCCAGCAAGTGTGTACATCCCGAAGCAGCACACATGTCGACCGCTTTTTTGAGCCGATTGACTCCAGCTTCGCGAATAGCAGCATCTTCGGAAATCGGGTTTTCTTCGACTGTGCAGACGGTCACAGCAGTCCGTCCAAAGCCGAGTTCGTCCAGCTTCGATCCGATTTTTTTGTATGCTGCCTCGTCCATGTCAAAGACTGGCAACTCGACGCCATCGTAGCCCCATTCCTTGATTCGATCCAAAGTTGGGAAAATGGATTCATCGACACCAGACGTCCAGAGCAGCAGATTCAGACCGTACTTCATATTTGTCTTCCCCGATTCAAGTGTCTGCTCCGCGACACTCTTCTGTCGGGGAGCACAAATGAGCAGTTTTTGATGGACGCATTGGACTTCAATTTCACATCACGGTCAATCAACGCCATCAAGAACCCCATTTCACCTGTGAGTTGACGACAACTCGCAGGATTTCTCACGGAATGTTGGGCTTTCTTGCGAAATGAAAATTGAAATCGATCCGAATTCGTTGACGTGCTCGCGAGCCTCGAAATAATCTCGGAAGTGCGATATGAAATTCCCGAATTTGCCGCGAAGCAATCTGAAGTGAACCCGTCCTTGTCGACTCGCGTCAGATCCACAATGCTAAGTGTCAAACAGCTGCAATACAACGAGACTGAGAGAATAGACAATGTCTAATGCCACCAAGAGTGTTCCTGACGCAGAAGGACGATTCGGGGAATTTGGTCGCCGATTTGTGCCTGAAACACTCATGGAGGCCCTGGATCAGCTTCACGAAGAGTACTTGCGTTCCAAGTCCGATCCAGACTTTCAGTCCCAATTGGATCACCTGCTCAAGACTTACGTCGGTCGTCCCAGCCCGCTGTATTTCGCTGAACGGCTTACCGAACACGCTGGCGGTGCGAAGATCTATTTCAAGCGGGAAGACTTGAATCACACCGGTGCCCACAAGATCAACAACACGATCGGACAGGCACTGCTCACGCTTCGAATGGGTAAGAAACGCGTGATTGCAGAAACCGGGGCCGGTCAGCACGGTGTGGCTTCTGCAACGGCATGTGCTCGATTCGGCCTCGAATGCGTCGTCTACATGGGCGAAGAAGATATTCGACGGCAAAAGTTGAACGTGTTCCTGATGCGAAACATGGGAGCGGAAGTTCGCTCGGTCACATCGGGCTCGCGCACCCTTCGCGACGCCATCAACGAAGCGATGCGAGACTGGATGGCCAGCGTTGATTCCACGCACTACATCCTCGGATCGGCAGTTGGTCCGCATCCGTTTCCAATGATTGTTCGTGACTTCCAGTCTGTGATCGGACGCGAGGCTCGCCAGCAGTGCCTCGACGAAACAGGTCAGCTTCCAAACGAAGTGATCGCCTGTGTCGGAGGCGGTTCCAACGCTGCCGGAATGTTCTATCCGTTCGTTGAAGATTACGACGTCAGCCTCACCGGAGTGGAAGCAGGCGGACGCGGAGCACAACCCGGAGACCACGCCAGCCCGCTGACATACGGAGTCAAAGGCGTTCTGCACGGCAGTTTCAGCTACGTCATGCAGGATCAGGACGGTCAGACGCAAGACGTTCATTCGATTTCCGCCGGACTCGACTATCCGGGAGTGGGACCAGAGCACAGCTACTGGAAAGAATCAGGCCGCGTGCAATACACCGTCGCGATGGATGACGAAGCGTTAGAGATGTTCCAGCTCGTTGCCAAGCTCGAAGGAATTTTGCCGGCCGTCGAAAGTTCGCACGCGGTGGCCCACGCAGTCAAAGCGGCCAAAAAACGCTCACGTGATGAGATCGTCGTCGTCTGCCTTTCGGGACGCGGTGACAAAGACATCAGCGAAGTGGCTCGCCTCACCGGAATTGAAATGTAACGCAGCACAAGCTAAAGCGTCTTATCGAGCCAATAGGCACAACACCGACGAACTATGACCCGGCAGGCCGGATTGAATTCGTCGATTCGAACCGCTCGATCTGAGACAAACTCGACCATTAACGATTCAACACCGAAGTCATTCCAACGGAGATCCCGAGTGGACTCACGCATTTCAGCCGTCTTCGCCAGCCTCAAAGAACAAAACCAGATGGCATTCATGCCATTTATCACCGCTGGCGATCCCGATCTCGCAGCCACCCAACAGGTGATTCGCACGTTGGGAGCAGCGAATGTCGACATGATCGAAATCGGGTTCCCCTACAGCGATCCCATCGCCGACGGACCGGTCATTCAAGCGTCTTACACGCGAGCTCTTGAGTCAAAAGTCTCTGTCTCTCAGATCTTCAAAGCGTTGGGAGAACTCGATCACGAACAACTTCCACCGCTTGTGGCGATGGTCAGCTTCGCGATCGTCTTTCGCACAGGTGTTGATCAGTTCTTGTCTTCCTGCGTTGAGTCAGGAATCAGCGGGCTCATCATTCCGGATCTGCCTGGAGATGAAGCTGCGGAAGTGTTTGAGAAAGTCCGGGGTGCGGGGCTGGATTTGATTCAACTCGTCGCTCCCACGAGCCCGAGAGAACGTGTCCGCAAGATTCTCAAATCTTGTTCAGGGTTCGTCTACTGCATTGCAGTTTCGGGGACGACGGGTGAACGCGAGCGAGTTGCTGATGCGTTGCTGGATCAATTGAAGTGGCTGCGAGAAGAGACCGATCTTCCGCTGGCGGTTGGCTTCGGAATCAGTAAGCCCGAACATGTCGAACCGCTCCGAGACCTCGCGGACGGAGTCATCATCGGCTCAGCAATTGTCAGACGCTTTCAAGAGCTTGCCGACAAAACACTCTCGTCCGATGAACTCCAGAAAGATCTCTCGAAACTCGCGGGCGACATGGTCGCTGCGACTCATGCGAAGTAGAGCATTTTCAATTCTGCTTCGAATCCATTTCGAGAAGAACTCCTCGGAAAAGTCGTTTACTTGGAAGCAATGGCTGCGGCCATTGTTTTCAGATAGAGGCTGAGGGTTGTCAGATTCTCGCTGAAGACTGCGCTGCTGATGTACTGATCGCCAGCTCGAATTTTGGGTTGTCCCACGAGCCGCTCTCCTGAAGCTGTGGTTACCCATCTTCCCTGCTGGTCAAGGTCTTTGATGATTTGCTCAGCACGCGACTCCAGTGACTCGATATCGAACGGTTCAGCAACGATTTGATGATCCCGCTGCTGTTCGTAAGTCCGGCGAAGGCTTTCGATTTTGGCGGGAGTCTTCCAGCCGTAGTGACTCGGAAGATTTGAGGAGTCGTAGGTCAACGAGTAATTGCCTCTAGTCCGTTCCATGTAAAGCGGTCGGTTCGTTTTCAGTTCGTAATAGCGAGCCACTTGACCGTCGGGGAGTACTGATCGATCGAGGTAGTCGAGCGCCGCCGGGATTGGCTCCAAATAGCGATCGTCTCCTGTGTATCTGGCAATTTCCAGCAGGGTCTCAATCGCTTCTTGTGTCTCGTCACCTGAAACGCCCGGAGGTTCGAATTTCCTCGCCCAGATCGGCTCCATGTCAGGGTTGTATTGCTGAGCCCAACCCCGTTGTGGTTCCGGCATTTGTGCCAGGATCAAAAAGTCACCCAGCTTGCGAAGTGCCTGCAAACTTCGCTCATCCTCGTAAGTTTGGTGAGCAGCGATGAGGGTTTTGGCAAGATACCCGCACACGTTGTCATTCAACGTGTACATGTCCCAGTAGTTTTTGATTCGCCCCTCCGTACGCCAGTCGTGATCGGGATACTTCGCTTTGAGGACCGGTCGATCTTCAACAGGCTGAGTCCAACTTTGCGGAAATGCACCGTTCGGAAACTGAGCTTTCAGAACTGCATTGAGGCCGACCATCGCTGCGTCGTGAATCGCCTCGTTTCGGAATTGAAGGGCTTTATCCGCGTGGATGAGAAACAACAACGCCGACTGGGTTTGTCCGTCGTCGAGAGAAGAGTTGTTTCGGCCACGGCCTTTTCCATTGCGGTACAGATAGACACGTTCTCCAGCGGGGTCGAAGTCCACGCAGTTGGCCCATCCGCCCGATTCAAGCTGTCCGTACGCCAAGGCCTCGGCGGCGTCTTTGGCAGCGACGAGGTACTTCAAGTCAAGGGTGGCAGAGTAAGCGTCTAGGTAAGCCATCCCGACTGTCGGAGTTCCCGGAGGTTGAACCCAAATTTGATCTTCCGACGCCAGACCTTCGCCCCATCGCACTTTCAGGTCGGGAGAATAGTGGTAAACGTAGCCTCCGTGCCGCGCGACTTCGCCGTGAAAGTACTCGGTCGCCCGCCTCATCGTTTCTTTCGCCTGCTGAACGACTTGATCGTCAGCACCGGTGTCAACTCCCCATCCCAGAATGAGAATCCACAGAGCCGTAAGCGTGCGATGGTGTTTCATGACTGTCTCAGCTTGCAGAATTGATTTTGCGATGATCGAGAGAACGTACTCTGATGACTCGCTTTGGATCACAGAATGACTCTCGGATCAATTCGAAGGGATTTTGGGCATGGAGTGAACGAACATCGGGAAATTAGTCACAAGAGTCGTGCAAACCATGGTTTGGGGCTCATTGCGGAAGGAACCGAATTTTCGATGAAATGGAATCCACCTGACGTGATTTCCATCATCTACGAATCTCTGTTGTCGATTCTAGGAGCCCAGCCTGCGTATGGTGGTTTCTGGACCGGGCCAACACTATAAATTGGTGGGCGATGAGTGCAGTGCGTCGAACCGGTTGAACGAACGGTTCGCAGGCTCAAAGTTATATCAAACGTTGCTTATTGAAAAGGAAAGATCATGTCAGCCCTTCAGGAGTGCGATTCTGCAGTTTGGGAATCGATTCTGCGTGAGCGAACCCGACAGGTAGAAGGCCTCGAACTCATCGCTTCGGAGAACTACACCAGTGCCGCGATTCAGGAAGCGGCCGGGACAGTTCTGACGAACAAATACGCTGAAGGGTATCCTGGTCGTCGCTACTACGGCGGATGCGAATTCGTCGACGAAGTGGAAGTGTTGGCTCGCGATCGTGTCTGTCAGCTCTTCGGTGCCGACCATGCGAACGTGCAACCACACGCTGGTTCGCAGGCCAACATGGCGGTCTACATGTCCCAGCTTCAGCCCGGCGATACGATCCTGGCGATGGATCTCGCTCATGGGGGACACCTCACCCACGGAATGCATCTGAATTTCTCTGGCCAGTTGTACAACGTCGTTCACTACGGCGTGCGTGAATCAGATCACCGAATCGATTTCGATCGCGTGGCTGCCCTCGCGAAAGAGCACAAACCGAAAATGATCGTCGCTGGGGCAAGTGCGTATCCTCGCGAAATCGACCATCCCAAGTTTGCTGAAATCGCAAAGGAGAACGGCGCACTGTTGATGGTCGACATGGCTCACTACGCGGGCCTTGTCGCTGGGGGATGTCACAACAATCCCGTCGAAGTCGCCGACTTCGTCACTTCGACTTCTCACAAGACGCTTCGCGGTCCACGTTCTGGATTTATTCTGTGTAAGTCTGAGCACGCAAAGGCTGTCGACAAGACCGTCTTTCCAGGACTTCAGGGCGGCCCGCTGATGCACATCGTCGCGGCTAAGGCAGTCTGTTTCCAAGAAGCTCAGCAACCGACCTTCAAAGCGTACGCCGAGCAGATTATTGCCAACGCAAAAACTCTCGCGGAAACACTCGTCGCTGGCGGAATTCGTCTTGCGAGTGGAGGAACGGACAATCACCTGATGCTTTGCGATATGACTGCCATCGACCTCACCGGCAAGATCGCGGAAGAGGCACTCGACCGAGCTGGGATTACTGTCAACAAGAACATGATTCCATTCGATCAGCGCAAGCCGCTCGATCCAAGTGGCGTTCGAATCGGAACTGCCGCGTTGACGACACGCGGCATGAAAGAAGCGGAAATGAAGCAGGTCGGAGAATGGATTCTGAGTGTTCTTCGATCAGCCGATGACGAATCGAAAGTTCAGGCAATTCGCAGCGAAATTGCTCAGTTTGCCAAGAACTTCCCTGTTCCCGGAATCAGCTCCTGATTCTCGAATGAACAGTTGACTGACAAAACAATCCCTCGATCGAATCACCAATCGATCGGGGGATTTTTGCGTAGAGCAAATTGTTTTTTCCGGTGCATTCGCTTGAGGTTGTTTCATCAAGTTGACGGCTGTGTTTGCTCGTGCGAGAAAGTGCAAACTAAAGCTGAAGTTGCTTTAGGCAATGAGAGTGAAGATGAAAGCAGTTCGCTTCCGTCAGAGCCAAAGCATGGCTCGTTTCTTGAGGTTCTCGGGCAATCGCTTTTCGACCGCTCTGCGGATTTGTTCTTCGTGATAGCGTGTGCTGAAATGGCCGAGAATGACGAGTTCGTTTTCAAACCGATCAGCCCGTTCGATCAAATCGTCGAGATGGGTGTGGCCGAATTTGTGAATCTTCTCCTTGCGATGCTCAGGCCGGAAGAACGTCAGCTCCGTGATCAGGATCTTCGACTGAAAGACCGCGTCGCAGTGGTCCAGCCCTTGCGGGGCAGTGTCGCCACAATAGCAAACGATCGGCATGCGAATCTCGGCACTGACTTCGATCCCTTTCATCCGCAGATCTCGAATTTCGGTTCCGGAAAGGTTCTGATACTCCGGCTTCAGCTTCTTCCGTCGTTCCCAGACGACATATCCAAGTGACGGCACGGTGTGTTTGGTCGCAAAAGTGGTCACGACGTGTTCGCGAGAGAGTTCGTACTCCATTCCGGGCTCTGCACCGACGAGCTGACAGATCATTCGGCCACGATCAAGTTTCTGCCATGATCGAAGCATCTTCTGAACAGATTCAGCCACCGCAGCCGGAACGTAAATCGTGGGCGGTTCCATTTTCATCATGCGGCGTCGAGCAACATAAGCCGGCAAAGCTGCCATGTGGTCGAGGTGCGCATGCGAAATGAAGAACGTTTGCGTTCCCATAAAAGACCACGGACTGCCCCCCAGGTCGAATCCAACTTTCAGCTCGGGGATTCGCCAGTACGTCTGGACCGCAGCTCGTGAGTAGCCTTCAATCGTGAGTCCACCATGCTCGATGGATTTCAGCGGCAGGTTTTCGATCATTCAGGGAAAGCTTTCAGGGGAGGGACGCATTCAATCAACCGGGCGTCAGAATATGACAGACAGCGAGATGGTTGCAGCGACCCGCTCCAATTTTCGCAAAGAAACGCACAATTGCCCCAGATCTCAGAAGAGGAAACACAGCAGCGGATCAAGGGGTTCAGGCCAATTTGAGCAGTTGCGGATAACAAAAAACGCACGAGCAATTCTCAGTCGAGAGTTGCTCGTGCGAATCGATGTTTCCCGCAATTGAGGAAACTTTAGACAGAGTCCCCCGGGACAGGGCTGACGTCTGGTCCTGATTCTTCAGGAGCTTCGAAAGTTGGGTCGGCTTCAGGAGCGATCGGTTTTCCAACTTCCTGCTGAATCACTCCGCAGTCTCCGTTCGCACATCCGCCACAGTTTCCGCAAGGTTGAATTGAGGAACATTGCTGAACGGGAACGAAGCGGCAGACTTCGTACGCAACTTCTCGTGGAACGAGTTTCGAAACCATTCGAGTGACGGTGTATGGTTCCTGTCGTGTGACTGGTCGAGCCACTTTGCGTGTCACCTGATAAGCAACTCGCTTGGTTGTGCAAACTGGCACTTTTCGTGTCAGAGTTTCTGTCACCATGCGGCAAGTTTGGATCGGAATGCGGCAGGTTTTGACTTCGTTCACCATGCGGCAGGTCTGAACCGGAATCTTGCGTGTCTGAGTTTCGCAAACCCATTTGCAGACGCGGACTGGGCAGTTCTCGACAACTTGTTCGGGAACCATTTCGCAAACCTGAATCGGGCAGTTTTCAACAACTTGTTCCGGCACCATGCGGCAGACCTGAACGGGGCAGTTCTGACGGACGACTTGAGGAACAAGAGTCGTACAGGCGACTTGTTCGGTGACGACTTGTGGACAGACGCGCTGGACTGTCGCCATTGTTCCCGGACAGCGAGTCAGGCACGGAATCGGACATCCGCAGAGTCCTGGCTTGCGTCCCCAGACCAACGGTCCCGGACGGTAAACCTGCTGATTGACTGTGACAGGCACGACGCGCTGAACCGGACGATAAGTCGTGACCGGTCGCATCACGGTGTAGCATCGCTCTTGATTGACGGTTTCCGTGACTTGTCGCATGACTGTTCGAGTCACCTGACGGTTCACAGTCCGCGTGACAGGTCGCATCACAGTGCGAGTGACTTGTCGGTTGACGGTTTCCCAGACCGGCTTACGAACCTGATACGACTCTTCGCGGTACGAAGTTTCGAAGACAGGTCGTTGGACGGTGTATTCTCTTTCCTGGAAAGCAGTTTCGTAGACCGGTCGAGAGACTTGATACTCTTCTTCACGACACCCGGTCTCGACGACGTTTCGATAGCAGGTTTCCTGTACGTCTTCGAAAACGGTTTCGCAGACGGTTCGGTAACATGTTTCCTGAACAGGCTCGCAAACCTGATCGTAGACAGTTCGGTAGCACGTTTCGCGCTCAACCTTGCACGCGGTGTAGCATGATGTTGGCTGACAGCATGTGACCGGGCAAGAATTGTAGCCGACGGTTCCAGCAAACCAGCCGGCGTTCGCTGTGGTGCTCCCGGAGATCGCGAAAGCCAGGGTCGCGACTCCCCACAACACAGTCTTCATGAGAACTCTCCTCGTTTGTGTCAAATCAAATCGGATCCAAAGAATCGTCTTGATTCACACACATCCCCATCGTGCCAAATCATTTTGCTGATTTCAATCACGTAATGAGGAAATGCTGTTGGATGGTTGGTTTCAAGTGTTCCGTCTAGCTTATCGCGAAAATTTGTGGATCTTGAGTCAGAAGTGATCAATCTCCAGATCGACGGACAGGAAATGTGAGGAACTGCCATAAAACCCGCAAAGTCTTCCCCGTCGATGATTCAGAGCGGACTCTCGTCGCAGGTAGAGTCGTTGTGATTCGCACAGCAGCCCATGATTCCCCTGTGAATTCGAAAATCCCCGCGATAAGATATTCACAGCGCGGATACGTCATTTAGTCGGCAGGCACCCGAGAGAGCGAGACGCCATGTCAGAGTCCCGATTGTTCCATCGAGTCGATGAAGTTGCTCGACGGATTAGACGACTCAGGGCCATTCGAGCATCTTTACTGATTTGGGCACTTCTGGCAGTTCTGCTGCTTGCGATGGCAGTCGCAGGAGATCGAACAGCGGAGATGATGAAGCTGTTCATTCTGGGAGCACCACTGGCGATGTTGATCGGCTGGATCGCGGGTCGTCCCCGCACAGACGATCGTCATCAGGCAGCTCTTCAAGTCGAGCGGAATTTTCCGGAACTCGACACCCGTCTGCTGGCCGCTGTTCAACAGCATCCGAGTGCGGAGACATCGGGTTTCAGCTTTCTACAATCAGAGTTGTTCACTGAAGTCCTTCGACACAACTATCAGGCCGATTGGGCAAAGTCGGTGAAAGGCATCTGGGGGCTGCAGTTGTTGCGAATCCTCGCGATGATTCTGTGCCTCGTCCCTCTTTTCACCGGTCCGTGGAATCAAAAGACAACCGAAGCTCGCATCGCCGACATCAACGATCAATCACCAGCGACATCCCAGCAGCTCTTCGAGCTTGTGGTCGAACCTGGAGACGCAGAGGTCGAAAGAGGGGCGAGCCTCCTCGTCCTCGCACGATTTCCACAAGCACTGCCCGACGAAGTCTCTCTCATCGCGACCAAACAAAACGGCGAGACGTTATCAATCCCGATGCGCAAGAGCCTCGACGATCCCGTCTTTGGAGGACGGCTGGCGGATGTCGATCAGGATATGACGTATCAAATCGTTTACTCGGACCAGACATCTTCTGAGTTTTCGATCACGACATTTACCTATCCGGAACTGTTGCGTGCAGATGCCGACATTCACTTTCCGGAATTCACAGGTCTCGACGAAAAACACCTCGACGATGTTCGACGCGTCAGCCTGGTCGAAGGCTCAAAGCTCGATCTCAGCTTTGCACTCAATAAAGATTTGCAGAGCGCCGCGCTGATCGACGATGAAGGCAACCGACTGGAGCTGATCGAAGATGGAAGCGACTCGGTCAAAAGATCATTGACCTGGAACGCGGAAGACCCACAGAAGTATCGCTACAAGCTGGAACTGATTGACCAGCAGGGACGCGTGAACCGAACTGTTCCGGAGTTCGTGTTTCAAGTCCTTCCGAATCACCCAGCCGACCTGCAAGTTGTCTTTCCCAAGCGAGACGTGCGTGTATCGCCGATCGAAGAGTTGGTCCTGCAAGCCAATGCCTCAGATGACTACGGCCTGCTCAAGTATGGCCTCATCTATGAACGTCCGGATGGAGAATCGGAAGAGCTGGAACTGGGCGGCAAAGCGGAACGCGACGAACGACGTGCCATGGACCATACAGTCTTCGTCGAGGAATTAGATGTCGTTCCCAACCAACTCATCTCCTATTACTTCTACGCAGATGACATCGGCCCCGACGGAAACGTGCGTCGTGCGTTCAGCGATATCTTCTTCTCTGAGGTGCGACCTTTTGAAGAAATCTTCCGACAGGCGGCATCCCAAAGTGGACAGCAACAACAACAGCAGCAGCAACAACAGGGGGGAGAGTCGGGCAAGCTCGTCGAAATTCAACGGCAAATCGTGACTGCTTCCTGGAACTTGATTCGTTCAGAAAACCGGCCCGAGCCGACGAGTCAATTTCTTCCCGGGATGGAAGTCCTCTTTGAGTCGCAAGAGCAAGCCATCGGCTTGGCCGAAGAGATGATGGAATCGTTAGAGGATGAAGTCATGAAACAGCACTTGCAGGAAGCCATCGATGCGATGGTCAGTGCTTCTCGGCACTTCGCCGATGGAATCGCCAACGAGAAACTAGAATCGCTCCCGCAAGGGCGGTCAGCAGCTCAGGCCGCTTATCGTGCTCTGCTGCGTTTGAATTCGCGTGAGAAACAGGTTCAGCAGAGTCAGGCTCAGAGCAGTCAGAGTCAATCACAGCAACAGCGAATGAATCGTCAGATGAATTCGCTCGAGTTGAAGAACGATCGAAACCGCTACGAAACCGAACGTCAAGCACAGCGACAAGAGCAGCAGGCCGAGCAACGCGAAACACTTCAAGTTCTCAACCGATTGCGTGAGCTTGCTCGCAGACAGGAAGACCTGAATCAGAAACTCAGGGAACTCGAGAACCAGTTGCAGCAGACCGAAGATCCCGAGCAGCGCGAGGAACTCGAACGTCAGCTCAAACGCTTGCAGGAAGAACAGCAGGAGATGCTGCGAAACCTCGACGAGCTTCGCGAGCGAATGAGCCAGGAAGAGAATCGCCAGCGTATGGCAGAAGCGCGAGAGCAGGTCGATCAAACTCGCGAACGACTCCTGCAGGCATCGGAAGCCCTGCAACAAAATCAAACATCCAAAGCCATCGCCGAAGGGACCCGCGCACAGCGTGAGCTTGAAGAACTCAAGGAAGATTTCCGTCGCGAGAATGCAGGGCAGTTCGACGAAGCGATTCGAGACTTGAGAGATGATGTTCGCAATCTCGCTCAGGAACAGCAGGAAATCGAACGGATGATGCAGCCGTCGACGGAATCACAACTCGACCAGCGTCCCAGCCTGCGAGATCCAGAACCGCAGGAGGTCTCGCGAGAAGTTACGGAAGCGTTGGAAGCACAAGGTGATCGTCTCGGAGAAACCCTCGACCGGACGCGTGAACTCATTCAAGACGCCGAAAATACAGAACCACTCTTGTCTGACAGTCTCTACGAAACTCTTCGCGACTTGCGACGCTACGAACCCGAGGAAGCATTGCGAGGCGCAGCCCAGCTTCAACGGTACGGCCTCGACGAAGAGGCTCGAGAACAGGAGCAACAGGCAAGGCAAGGTATCGAGCGTCTGCAGCGAGGAGTTGAAAACGCAGCTGAGAGAATTCTCGGAGACGAAACGGAAGCCCTCGCACTCGCAAACGAGGAGTTGGAAGATCTCACACGGGCGATCGAATCTGAACTCGAACAGGACCCGAACGCAACTCAACAGCAACCGGGTCAGCAGCAACCGGGTCAACAGCAACCGGGTCAGCAGCAACCGGGTCAACAACAACCGGGTCAACAACAACCGGGTCAACAACAACCGGGTCAACAACAACCGGGTCAACAACAACCGGGTCAACAACAACCGGGTCAACAACAACCGGGTCAACAACAACCGGGACAGCAACAACCGGGACAGCAACAACCGGGACAGCAACAACCGGGACAGCAACAACCGGGTCAACAGCAGCAGGGTCAACAGCAGCAGGGACAACAGCAGCAGGGACAACAGCAGGGACAACAGGGAGGTCAGCAACAGGGAGGTCAGCAACAGGGAGGCGGACGTCGCAATGGCGGGGATCTGGCCACTCAGTTGGGATCGCTATTTCAGGAAACCGGCGGGGACGAAGATGGCGGAGCCCCAAGAAACGTTTCTCTCCCGTTGACGGGCGATGAGTACGTCGAATGGTCCGATCGCATGAGAGACGTTGAAGAAATGGTCACCACTCCCGAGCTAAGATCTCGCGTGGCTCAGATTCGAGACGAAGCCCGCAAGGTTCGTGTCGATGTCAAACGGCATTCCAAACAGCCAGACTGGGAAATGGTTCGGACTAAGATCTACGGTCCGCTTCTCGAATTGCAGACACTGGTCGCAGAAGAGTTGGCCAGACGTGATCCGAACGAACGACTCGTGCCTATCGACCGAGATCCAGTTCCGGACAAGTATCGATCACTTCTCGATTCGTACTACGAACAGCTTTCAAAAGCGGATCGAACCGCAACGCCGTGAGGGTTTTCCTCTTTGCGATGACAGAGACACTGCTCAGACACAGATCGCAGTGACTCGCGTATGAAATTAGCCAGTCTGACATGCTGTTCACATCACGAGATCGGCAGCGAGAATGAATCCGGAGTCTGACCGCGAAGTCGTTCAAGCAGAAAATACGGAACAACGCATTGAAGTGTCGACGACAAAATCAAAGCGGAAGTTTCGCTGGAGCACGATCGGCGTTGGCTTAAGTTGGGGAGTCGGCGGGATCTTTCTGGGTTCCCTTCCGATTATCGTCTGGAGAGTCTGTCAGCGATTTCCCATCCCCGGCGATGCTTCAGTGCATTATCGCTTCCACACGCTCTCCGGAGTGATCATGATTCCCGTTGTTCTTGCGTCGGGAGTGATTCTCCTCGTCGCTGGGAATGACTGGAATCACGGGAGACCGAAACGTGCGCTCTTACTGGATGTGCTTGCATACGCACTGCTTCTGATCCCAGAACTCATGCATCAATACGCGGTCCACGTTCTCTGAAAATCCGCGGAATGCGTTCCTGTTTTATCAGTCAGCTGGAGCCGCATTTCCCTCGCCGGGATTGAACTTACCTTGGTTGTTGAAGTCGCGACCTTCTGGTTTCTCAGGCGATTTGTTTCGGTCCGACGTTGAGGAGACACCGACTGAAGGTTTGGCTGAGATTCCGAACGACTGATTGAGTTGATCGCGCAGAACACTGGCATTCATGGCAGGATTGACGGGGACAACTCGCACACTCAAATCGGGTCGGGCTGCCTGATCGAGAACGTCCACAAGTTTCGCGAGGTCACTCATGAGCCCGCTCGCTGCGGAGATGACGAGAGTGTTGGACAATTCGTCGACACCTACCGAGAGTAGCCCTTTGAACTTGATGGGTTCTTCCGGGGGATCGCCGTCGTCTTTGTCCTGATTTCCACCGCTACGGATGTATGTGATTCCCTGTTGTTGCGGGGGAGACTTACCTTCCTGGTTCTTGTTTTGCAGCGCGGGGTCATTCGAACTGAGGAGATCGCGGTAGACCGACTTGATCGTTTCTGCGACGACAGCTGCTTGCGAGTACTCAAGTTGAAAAATCTGCGTCAACCGGACAGCTTGTGGATCGTTTGTTTCCGGGCGGTCGTAGATTTCGAGAAGGTCTTCGATGAGCGCCAGTTGTTCATTCGTTGCATTCTGAACGAGTAGCGTGCGTGAGTCGTCGTCGGAAATGATTCGCAACTTGCGTTTTGAAGAGAGTCGCTCCGGTCCCTGTTTGTTCGTAGTGACCGAATTTCCCCACCAGTCGAGAATGGTCTCTTCGTCTTCATTCCCATCGAAGAAATCGTCGAGGAGCAGTTCGATTCCGAACGGCCAGGCGTATTTGATTTGAAAGATTTTGTACTCTGGAGCCGGGGGGACGAGTTCCGAGATCAGCATTTCAATCTCGTCGAGTGCTTGCGTGTCATCAGACTCGAGAGTGAGTCGGCCATCCGGGAGTTGCCGAATTCGGATGTCAGGTGGCCCAACTTCCAGTTGGCGCATCTTTTGAAGAAGGGCTTCTTCTTCAGAGGAAAGCTCGGTTTCACTCTCTGGTTTCGTGCGAACGGTTTCAGAAACAGCAAAGCTGATGGGTGAAGTGTTCTCCTGTCGAGCTTCCTTCTTTGGTTCTGGCTGTTCTGGTTCCGTTTCGGCTGGCGTCTCTGGCGGAGAATCGATTTGCAGTGAATTTGGGTGACGCTGTTCCCAGACGTTTTGAAGACGTTCGAGAATCTTGCGTGCTGTTTCGTCTGAGTGCAGATCGATCAAGCGGGCTGTCGCAGGATTCGGTTTCCCAAGCGAAATCTCCCCCATCTTTGAGAGGAGGTTTTCGATTTCCTTGAATTCCATCTCGTTCGCCCAGACGAGCAGGCGATTGTTTTCGACGTCAGCATCAACTTTGAAGGGGCGTTGATCTTTCGACTTTTCGTCGTTCTTTCCGTAGCTGGAATAGTAGCCGTAGTAGTATCGCGAACGGCTGCTCTGGTCGTCTTCTTCCTCTTCCTCGCCAAACATGTACTGAATTGTGCCAGCGACTTCGGCTGCTCGGAGCCGTCTAAGTGGAATCACTTCGAAGCTGCGACTGCTGCCATCAAGACGATCGACGAGAGACTGAATCGTCACGTGATCAGCCAGCGTCCCGAAGACGATAATGGCGTTGTTCTCTGAATCCACTTGAACTCGCGTCGACGGAGAAAGGTCACCGACTTCGGTCAGGATCTCCACAAGCGGAGCCGGTTGCAGTGTCGAAAGGTGATAGACCCGCATGCGGTCCAGGTTCTGCAGGATATGGCTTGAGTCTGGGCTAGGAACGTCTAACGCTTTGACCGTTTGAGAGATGATTTCCATCTTGTCCGGTGAAGCATGAGCGAGGATGCTGTTCTCACGCTCATTGAGCACCAGTCGAGGTTCTTCAGGAGCCCCGCCTTTGCCGCCGCTGTTGTTCGAAGAGTTGTTCCTCTGCATTTGCTGCTGCATTTGTTGCAGCTGCTGCATGATCTGCTGGCTGGCACCGAACGAGATACTGCCTCCGCCGCTTGCTGAGTCGGGCTTTCGAATGCCGAGGATCGCAAAGAGGGAGTCAAAGACTTTCCCAGCCCGAACGTGTTCGATTCGAAATTCGCGAACGAGTCCTTTTTCTGTTTGGTTCGATCGCTGCTCTTCGGTCAGCAGCTTGTAAATCTCTCGCAGATTACCGACCGCGTCCATGGCTTCGAGTCGATTGACCGTCGGGATGGCGGAAAGCTTCCCGTTCTGGCTGAGCATCGGCTTCAGCTGTTCGACAGCCTCTTCGGCCAGAATCCAATCCAATGGCAGTGACACTTTCACGAATTCGTGCGGGAAGGCAGTGAGTAAGTCTTCAGGTGCGACACGCGGAACAAGTCCGGGATCGAGATTAGAGATTCGCACAACGGTGAGCAGTTCGCCATGTTGCAGGAGCGTGTATCCGCGAGCCAGCAAGTGCCGATTGATCACATCGCGAGCTTCTTCAGCGGTGTATGAGTGCTGAGTCCGCAGGTTAAGGAAGTCGCCGGGCAACTCCTGCCAGTCGAGGTTGAGCTGGGAGAACTTCGCCAGCCAATTCAAGACGACTGGCCATTTGGCTCCGTGAAAACTGAATTGAACTTTGCCGTCCGGGTCGAGGATGACATCTGCGGGGGAATAGTCGGGTTCCGGTTCGTACTCGGTTCGCTTAATCACCTTCGGACTTGAGTCGCCCTCTTTGTTTTCCCCTTTTTCATCGGGCTTATTCGGAGTCTCGCCCGGTTTGCCTTGGGGAGGTGTTTCCGAAGATGGGGATCGTGCCGGTCTCGCTGAGGCGGGGGAAGCACTGGGCGATCCGATGACCGTACCCTCCTTGACGATAACAGGCTTGTCTTGGCCGAAGCTCGATGCTGGGGCCAGCAGCAACAGAACTCCGATTGAAAGCCCGATAGAACAGAAACGCATATCTTCCCCAATAATTCTTCAGATTCGGCTTCCGAGATGTCGGATCAGCGTCTGAGGACGAATGGATCAAAGCAGCATTACATCATCATACGATGGAGAAGAGTTGATTCGTTAGGAAGAATTCGATGCATTCGACCATTTTCACGGTTTCTCTACACTCGCATCCGTACGCGAACACTGTGTTTATTTGTGCAAACCGTTGTAAACCAAAATCGAACCAGCCAAGGTGAGTATGAGCCCCCCTGTCGCAATCAGTGGAGGCTCCAATTGTTCGTATCTTGCCTGCAGTCAAGATATTAAGAAGTTTGCAGGTTTCGGCTCGGTCACCTCGCGCCACAGCGAATCGATTGCATCGGCGACTAATACTGTCGTGCCCGATTCAACAGGTCAACTGCTCGTCATTCGACCAGAATTCGGCGTTACATGAGGACCCGCATCATCTCTTCTGGGGTCGTGATCCCAGCGAGGACTTTAGCACGAGCGCTCTGTTCGAGCGTTTCCATTCCCTGTTCCTGAGCTGCTTCGAAGACTGTGCGGCCCGGTTTTCCGGAAACGACGTAGTTTCGAAGAGACGGGTTCATGGCCAGCACTTCGAAAACGCCTGTTCTTCCGAAGTAGCCGGTGTGGAAGTTCGAATCAGCCGGAATTCCGCGGACCAGCTTGTGTTGATCTGCTTCTGCGGGATCAATTCCTAGCATCTCGCAAGTGGTCTCATCGGGGGTATAAGTCTCGCGGTTCTTTTCACAGACTCGTCGAATCAGACGCTGAGCAATGATGCAGCTGATCGCATCAGCCAGGAACATTCGGGTGATCTGGAACTCGCGGAACATGTCGAGAGTCGCACCGGTGTCAGATGCGTGGAGAGTACTCAAGACCTTCGAGCCCATCAGTCCCGCTCGGACGGCAATGTGAGCTGTTTCCTGATCGCGGATCTCGCCGACCATGATGACATCCGGGTCCTGTCGCAAAACGCCTCGCAAGGCTTCGACGAAACCGAAATGGGCGCGATTGTCGACTTGAATTTGATTGACTCCGGGAATCCGACGTTCGACCGGATCTTCAATCGTGACGAGGCTGCGCGTGGCTTCATTGAGAGAAGCGAGACAGCTGTACGTGGTTGTGCTCTTCCCGCAACCGACGGGACCAACGCTGAGAATCATTCCGTGCGGTCGGGCAGTTGCTTGCTCGATGGCCGAGATTTGTTTGTCGGAAAGGCCAAGTTGATCGAGAGAAGTGAATCGAGAGCCATCTGACATCAACCGCATGACGATGCGTTCGCCGTAAATCGTCGGTCCTGATCCGACACGAACGTCCCGGTTTTGCTCCATCATCATGTTGGAGAAGTGGCCATCTTGCGCGATCCGCTTCTCAGCAATATTCATCCCCGCGATCAGTTTGATTCGAGAGACGAGCTGCGGGGCGTATTCTGGATCGAGATGGAGAATCTCATGCATCACTCCGTCGAGCCTCAGGCGAAGATTCATGCCGTTTGGTCGCGGGTCGAGATGAATGTCCGTCGCTCCGAGCTGAAAAGCGCGCTCAAGAAGCAGGTCGACGAGTGGTTCAACGCCGACGAGACTGATGAGACCTTTGAGTTCCTCCTGAAGTGCCTTTTGCCGGGCTTCCGGTGCGATCTCCTGAATCATTGCGTTTGCTTCTTCAGCACCAGAAGGAGAGTTCGAGGACTCATTAGTCATGACAACTCCGCGAGTTGAGAGATGTGGAAGGAGTCGCTGATTGTCTTCATCAACGTGAATTGTTCATGAAGGATTCTGCATCATCACGAAGATTGAGATCCCGAGAATCAAAACGAGGGTCAAGACAATGGAAACCCAAACCAAACGCTCGTAGCGACCGATGCCGGATCGTTCGATGACCACTTCTCGTCCTTCGACTTCAGCGACGACCGTGTCGGAAAGATCGAGAGCACGAGAACCGAGTTCGATCGATGGTTGGATGTCCCAGATTTTGTCCAGACCCGCCAATGAAATGGTTTCTTTCACGATGGGGTGCGAGGTGACGACGACGAGGCGACCGTTTCGAGATTTAACTTCTCGCCAGATTCGAACGATCAGCGCGACCAATGAGCTTCCCATGAAATCAAGCTGGGTCAGGTCGACCAGGCAACTTGGGTGTTTGACATCCTTTAAGCATTCGACAACCTGGTCTCCCAGGCTCGAAATTGATGCCCAGGTTGACTCAACCACTTCGGGAGTGATGACAACTCGAATGTGCGAGTGAAAAACCTTGACATTCTCGGAAAACGTTGTGAGCGATGACAATCCGCTAACTCCAGGTCAGATTGATCAGCAAAGAAGCATATGTTCGAACATCGCCAACCGGAACGCAACCCACACGCTGGCTAAGCCATTCTGTTTCGAGCAGGTCGCTCTAGGCGGAGCACTCAATTGGAATGCTGGTGATGGTCTTCGCTGTATTGAAGCGCTCAAATTAGCGAAGACCACTTCGAGAATTGCTTCGTGAAATTGTTCGGTCGGCTTCGCGAACATTTACCGGATTTTGTTAAGGAAAGGAATTGCGTGTCTGTGAATTTTTGATGTGCTCGACTGGTTTTTGGATTGCAATCCGTACAGCGAGAGCATTACAGCCAGCCCGAAAGGGGCGAGCCGCCGGAGACGAAGTAAGTCTCTCACAGAGTCTCTTCAATTGAGTATCTGCGGCTCAGGCGGTCCCGGAATCCGGGTTGTCACAATGAATTGAAAGAAATATAACCGGCAGCCTGATTGGGAAATGACTCCCATGGAGCGAGCTGTTCATGGATGAACGCAATCAAAATCTGTCTGCCCAAACGCGACCGAACTCCTTTCTGGAAGGCGGATTGTTCGCGTTGGCCTTGCTGCCCTTCGTGATTTCTGCGATCGCGATGCAAAGTGCAGGGGCTCCTCGGCCAATCGCGGGTAAAATCGCTCGCGAAACGCTGATCTTCTCGCAATACGCCGTCGATCTGGGACCTGTTCCGCCGCTAGAAACAATTCCTGCCCATTTTGACTTTCGAAATCTCGGCGATACAGACGTTCGAATTCTTAAGCTCGAACCAAGTTGCGGTTGCCTGAATCCAAGGCTGTTTGATGACAAAATGGTTTACGGCACCGGAGAGTCAGGCCGCTTTTACGTCTCTGTGAAGACGGCGAACGAAGCTCCCGGACCGAAAGACTATACCGTCCGGGTCAGCTACGACGACGGGGAACTCAAAGAGCGAATCGTCCGTTTTCGGATGGTGATTCCCGAACGAAAAGTGACTGTCACGCCAGCCGAAGTTTACTTCTATCAGACCCACGGAAATCCTGATTCACGCGAAATCCTCGTGCAGGATCATCGCGGTCGGCAGCTCAACGTGCTTCGTGTCGAATCGAAATCGAACAACGTCTCGGCCGAAATTGGAGAGCGACGCATTCGCGGTCAGGGTGTCGAAGTCCCCATCCGAATTGACGTGCCCGGTGATGTTGCTCCGGGAAAAGAGACGTGTTGGCTGAAAATTGAAACCGACGATCCCGAATATCAAGTGATTCAAGTGCCCATTTTGATCTGGGGGCCTCAAGCAGCGACGAAGCCCGAGATTCAGCCAGTGTCAAATAACAGCCCCAGTGAAGCGTCAGCCCCTTCAAACGTTCAGCCAGCGACCTATGACCAGCCCGACTCAAAATCGTCGGCACCTTGACCATCAATTTCAGCCTGCAATTCGTCTCGCTCCGAGCGAGTCACTTCGAGATCGAACATCAGGTACTTCACATCCAGACGCAGCTGTGAAAGTGCCTCTTGAACCAGTTTCAGGATTCTCCGCCGTCTTCGAACAGAATCTACAACCTGCGAGTAAGCCCCTTCGATTTCGCGGAAGTGCTCCTCCGGGAGTGCAGCGATTTTTTTTCCGAGGTCCAGCAATTCACGAGGGAGTGCGTCTGCGGATGATTCAGGAAAGCGGTTTGGATTGTGCATCATGACACCAACTCGAAAGTCGTTGAGAATTTGCGGATTCGCCGCGAGCCTCCGAAGCTGTTGCCGTGATTCGGTTCAAAAGCACTTCCTGACGTTGTTTGGTTTCGGCAACAGACACCAGAGTCGTTTATGTTGCCAAACTGAAACGATCAAACACAAGTGTCCCTCTCGCTGGTTCTGCAATTTTGAATCAACATCCACGCTCCAGGCACTGATTTCCTTGGTTTTTCGTCGGTTCCCTCAGGGAAATCCTGTAATTGGCATCTGTCTGTTCGTCTTGTGCGCGAATGTTGCTTCTAGTCAACAGCCGGAGCCAGTCGTCATTGAGGAGGCGGAAGAAAAGAGCCCGTCGCGGCTTTCACTGGTTGACTTTGAAGACGGGGAATTGAGATGGGCAGCGGTGTCGGAAGTGCTGCGGTCCGTCGTGACAGACTCTCGTCACACAGACCTCGGACCGCATTCTGGGGCCGGATGTGAACAGTGGATCTTTGAAAGCAACCGAATTCTCCTCGACCAACGACTCGAAATGCGCGTCGTTCCGTCGTACGTCTTTGACGAACTCAAAACGTCTGTCTGGGTGAGGACCGACTGCCAGAACGTACGGTTCATGCTCCGGATTCGGTTTCCGAATCAAATCGATCCGCGGACGAAAGAAATTCTGTCGATCGATTTTCCCGGAACTGTCTATTCGAAATCCGGGCAATGGCAGCAACTTGTCTGTTCCACCTCTGATGAAGAAGTCAGAAATCGAATCATCCGAGCCCGTGGACAACTCGCGGGATTGCTGTCGGGTGGGACGATCGATACGCGAGAAGCCTATGTCGATCAGATCGCCCTCGTCTTCGATGTGCCAGCTGCAGGCTCGGTTCTACAGATCGATACGCTGCGTCACGGACCGATCGTGACTCCTGAGAATCTGATCGAGACACCCGAAGCGGCGGACATTTATCAGCCTCGTCTGACGGTGACGGATGACAGAGTCATGAAAGATGACCGTCCGTTCTTCCCGGTCTTCACGCTCTATCATGGAGAGAGTTTGAAAGAAGTCGAGTCGACCGGCGTGAACATGCTGTGGATCGAAGACTACGCCGATCGCGCCATTTTGGAAGCACTGGATCAAATCGGGATCGGCGCGATTGCTCAACCTCCTCAGCCAACGACCGAAGATGCGATTCTTCATCGACAGGGGATTCCAACATTCGAATCCTGGACGGAGCCGATCTGGGCGTGGATGTTCGGGTTCGCGATTCCGGAAGACGATGTTCGATATCTGCAAGGCTGGTCAAATCAGGTCCGAGGCGCCGATCGCAAATTCCGTCGGCCAATCCTCGCGGATGTCGTTGGACAGGAGAGGTCCTTCCATCGTCAGGTCGATTTTCTCGGCAGCAGCCGCTTCGCAATTCACAGCGATCTGCCGGTGGCTGATCATGTCGAAATTCTGAAGCGAAGCCGAAACGCAGCGCTTCCCGGAAAGCCGATGTTCACCTTCGTCCAGACCGAAGCACTTTCGACGTATTCTGGAAAGAATCGTGAGCCGGGTGCCTCGCCAATCGTCGAGCCAGAGCAGATTCTTCATCAGGGATACGCAGCCCTCGCAGCAGGTTACAAAGGGATCGGATTCTGGAAACAGATTCCCCTTGATCAACAAACCGTTGGGCTTGATGAGCGAATTCATGCGATTCGATTGTTCGCGCTGCATTGTCGAATTCTCGAGTCGTGGCTGGCAACAGGCAGGGTTGTGGATGACTTGATCGTTCGCACCAATGACTCGTTCCCCCAACAGACGGCGAGCTTACTCAGCCCGCTGAAAACACGCTGGGATCAACCAATTGATGCCGCTGGCGGACAGCCGTTGGGGGCGAATTCAGAGATTCGGGCTTCCGTGTTTCGATGCGATGACGGCTTCTTGATTCTCCCTGTCTGGTACGAAAAAGACGAACAGTTTGTTCCCGGTGCTCAGGCAGTGAAGGGAATCCGGATGCTGCTGAGGGCGGACGTGATGCAAGCTTGGGAAGTCACACCGACGGGGATCACACAATCCAACCTTGAGCTTTCTCGCGTTCCTGGCGGTACCGAAATTCACTTGAAGGAATTCGATCAGCAAACTGCCATTGTGGTGACGAGCAAACCGTCTGCGATCGAGGAAATTCGTCGTGCGTGCCGGACTTATCGCACAGATGCCGCACAATCGACTGTTGCGATGGCTGCCCAGAAATTCGAACGAGTCTCGAACGTTCATGCTGAGCTTGTCGAACTCGCTCCTGCAGTTTCCGATGCTGAGCTTGTCCTGAAGTATGCCTATCAGAATCTCGAGAACGCTCGTAAGGCATTGGCTGCGGGACATGATGCGGATGCATATGCCGCCGCTCGTCGTACGCTTAGAAACTTACGGGTTTTGCAGCGACGCTATTGGGAGTCCGCCGTTCAGGAACTTCCCGTTGCGACCGCAAGTCTCGATGCAACCGGGTTCCAGACTTTGCCACAACACTGGCTGACGATGCGAGAACTGGAAGATCGAACCTCCACAACGCAGAATCTTCTCTCATCGGGTGACTTTGACAATCAGGCCGATGTGCAGCAGGACTGGCTCGAAGACTCTTCCGGAAACGGCCTGCAACTGGTCGAACTCAATTACGATGCTGCTTCTCAGAGGACATTTCTGCGGATGCAGTCTGCCAACCAGGGCGGGAACTTCTTTGCGTTGACCGGTCCGGGAATCCCGGTCGCAGCGGGGGATTTGGTCGTCGTCTCCGCTCGTGTTCGATACGCTCCAACACAGCAGGACATCGGAAACGAACTCGTCATCTACGACACAACTGTCGGATTGCATGGTGCCACACACCTTCGCAAAGCGAGCGAAGACTGGCAGCAGGTCGAATTCATGCGGAAGATCGACGAAGACCGCGAGTTCAGAATTCGTCTAGAGTTGCGCGGATCCGGGATTGCCGACGTCGACGATTTGAAAGTCCGGCGATTGGAATAGATCATCTCATCAGATGCTCGCTACGAGTCGCAGCAGCCCGGTCATGTCGTGGTCAAAGAAAAGTCGATGCAATGGTGGAAGAAGTCTTTGATGTCTGCGATTCGGATGACAACGTCATCGGGCAAGCTCCCCGTTCGGTCGTCCACGCGGAGAATCTTCTGCACCGTGCTGTTCACATCTGGATTTGGAACACAAAGCGTGAGTTGCTCATTCAGCAGCGGACCGCTCTCAAAGATCAGTATCCGCACTGTTTGACATCGTCCGCTTCAGGGCATGTCGACTCAGGTGAGGACTATCTGACAGCTGCTGTGCGGGAACTCAAAGAGGAACTGCAACTTTCCGGCCAGCTTGAGTTTCTCGTCAAACTCCCGGCAGGACCGGAGACCGCTTACGAACACACTGTGCTCTATGAACTGGTGACGGATGATCCTCCGATTCCCGATCCGAATGAAATCGCCGATCTGTGGTTCGAAGCTCCAGGCAAACTGATGGAGCGACTTCAGCAGACGCCAGACCTCTTGACCCCACCATTTCGAGAACTGTTTCAATGGTGGGCCGAACAGAACGGGATGGCGGATCGTTCCGAATGACGATTAAGAGTCTCGCGGAGGTTTGATGCGTCGCTCGCTGATTCAAACCCGTTCGAGCACTCTCCGCTAGATCCAGTGTTTCTTCAGCGCGGGTTGAGCTTTGACGCGACGAAGTTTCACCCAGGTTCCATTGATCGCTTCTTCCGGTTTTGGTCTTCCGTGG
This sequence comes from Thalassoglobus sp. JC818, assembly GCF_040717535.1. Taxonomy (NCBI): domain Bacteria; kingdom Pseudomonadati; phylum Planctomycetota; class Planctomycetia; order Planctomycetales; family Planctomycetaceae; genus Thalassoglobus; species Thalassoglobus sp. JC818. The sequence continues at coordinate 53,210 of NZ_JBFEFI010000004.1, read as the reverse complement.
AATGCGATGATCTTCGCCTCGCTGGGGATTTTCGGAGCTTGGAACCAGTTCCATGGCCATGGCGCAATGCAGTCGTGTTTGTAGCTGACGCACCACTCTTGCGGCCAAAATGTCACGGGGCCAATTTCTCTGAGCTTGCCGGTGACGTAAGCCTGTTCGCGGCGGAATTCACTTTGAATCTGCTGACGATTCTCAATGAAGTATTCGTAGACCTCAGCATGTCCCCCCGCTTCGAAGCGGTAGACGGATGTGTTGCCGATCAGTTGATTGGGGTCGGTCCATTCTTTGATCACACAGAACCCTTCCCCGAATTCGAAGAAGCAGTTGATGTTGTCGATGATCAGAATGTCGAGGTCGAGGAATAAACACTGGCCGGTGATTCCGTCGAGCTCGGGGCGGAAGTTATAGACTTTGTTCCACGCTCCGGTGGTTGTACCTTCGGTCAGGTCATCGGCGGGGAGGGGAAGTCGTTTGATTCCGGGATCGAGATCGAGATCGTTGTTGGTGAAACAGTAGAAGTTGTGGGGGAGTGTGAGATGCCGCTGCACCATGCGATACAAGCGATTCACATAGCTGGCACCGTAGAGAGTGCCCCAGTTCATGCAGATCACATTTCGATTCGTCTCGCTCACTGGACGGTTCCTTCTTGAGAGCAAGTTGCTCTAGCTTGTGTATTCAGTCTTGCGTGTTGATTGACATGTTTTCGCGTTGATTGCTCAAGCCGGCCTGCGAAAACCAATTCTCATTGTGTTCGTTGTTTGTTCTGTTGCTCGCCGATGTCAGGATTCTCTCATGCAGCAGATGAGATACCCGGGGGCTTGTCGTGTGTCTCATTTTCCGATCGTTGATCGGCAGCGACTGTGAACAACTCTGGGCATCGAATTCGTATGTGATGCAGCACCGTTTCTTCCCATTGTTCCCGCAGCGTTTGGAATTCGGTCACGTCTTCCTTCACGGAATGTGCGGCTGCGAATTCTTGGGTGCTCAGACGAATCAGTCGGCGCTGCTCGGACTGATGTTGGGCGAATGTATAGGCTTTTGTGCGTTGAGGTGCCCGGTCCGGAGTCAGTGCGTAGACCGGGCGTTGTGAAACGATCGCTTCAGACAACATCGAGATGCTTTCTTCGGTTGCGAAGACTCGCTCTGATGCTCCCAGATACGCACTCATGATCCGTTGAGGATTCTCAGCATACCAAACCGCGTGAGCGATCGAATTGGGTGAGATTCGAGACTGCAGAATCGCTTCCGCACGAGAGCCGGTTCTTCGAGATGTTGTCAGAACCCATTGAATGTTGAATTGAGCGGCAACGTTGTTGATTCCATCGGCGAGGCGTTCCCAGTCTCGCTCCGACCAGCGGTATCCACCGCCGTCGCCACCGACGAGCATCGCCCAGACTCTGTTCGGAAGTTCGACCTCCTGTCGGAAACGTTCGCCAGCTTCATCAAGTGATTTCGAGCTGACTTGTGTCGGTGCCACCGGAAGTGGAACTTCACCGGCTTCAGGGTTCACTCCCTGAGGAGTAATCACCATTGAAAACTCGCCAGAATCGACACGGCAGGGACGCCCGATGTGAACGCTGTGGCACTTCCAGTAGCGGGTCAGTACGGCGTTTGGAATTTCGCCTCGGCCGAGAGTTCCACATACCAGCTTTGGAGGTCGTCCGAGAGGAAATGCTCCGCGAAATGCGATTCGCCAGAACCAGTTCCAAACTCGAGGATGTTGCATCAGCCGTTCGACGAACTGAAACCGAAGGGCTCGCCTGAGCCCCCATGCCAGGATCGGAGCTCGAAATTTCACGTCAACGACTTCCACCTCACCGTGAATCTCTTCAGCAATCAGCGAAGCGATCGCGAGGACATGGGTGTCGTTTCCGATCTTTCCGTTGTGCAGCGCAATAATTCGAGCTTGAGAATCGCACGGGATCGTGAATTCAGTCGTTTCAGAAGATGCGGCTTCTGATTCCACAGCGAAAATCCTGGTGCGACGTTTCAGAGAATGGATGTGACAAGATGGGGACGAAATCTATCGCCAGTGATCGGCGAGCGCCGGAGTTGCTTGAATGCGACGGAGTTTGGAGCGGCTTCCGTGAATGGCATCCTCGGGTTTTGGGTCCCCGTGAAAAATCAGGATTTTGGCATCATCCGGAATCGTTGGAGGCTGAATCCAGTTCAGCGGCCAGGGAGGCAGGCAATGTCTCTTAAAGCTTCGGCACCAGTTGACGGGCCAATAGGTGATCTCGCTTTTCGCTGCGATACTCTCCGTGACGTAAGCCTGTTCGCGGCGGTACTTTCCGCAAATCTCGGCTTTGTGTTCGATCAGGTTTTCGTAGACGTGAGTGTGAGCACCGATGTCGAACCGATAAACCGAGGTGTTTCCGGTTCCCTGGGAGGATTTATCCCATTCTCGAATCACGCAGAACGATCCGGGGATCTCAAAAAAGGAGTCGATGTTCTGGAGAATGATCACATCAAGGTCGAGGAAAAGAGCCTGCCCACGCAGGTCGCCGAGTTCTGGGCGGAAGTTGTAGACTTTGTTCCATGCCCCGGTTTTCGTGCCCTTGGTCAGATCTTGCTCAGGCATCGGGAGGACTTCGATATCGGGATGAAACCCTTCATCGTTGTCAGTGAAACAGATGAAGCGATGCGGCAGAGTCAAGTGGCGACTGACCATGCTGTGAAGCTTGTTCACATAGGTCGCGTCGTACTTGCGTCCCCATTTCATACAAATGACGTTACGGTCAATGACATCCATGTCCTGCTCCCGGGCGATCGCCAGCTCGAGCCGTTCCTGGTTCAGTCTGGCGGATTTTTGAGTCTACTTCTGTGCGTTCCATCAATGCAAGATCGAATTGAAACCACTGTCGCAGCATCGATTTCCGGATGAATGCGGAACGATTCGATTGAGCATCGACCGCTACAAGCCGACTTGGGCATGAGGAGAGAACCCGTTCGCTTCTGAGAGGAAACAGTCTTCGGTTTCATGAGAACTGGTGATGATTCGACACCGAGCAGAAATGTCTCTACTGTTTCGCAAACCCAAATCCGTCTGTCCCTGAAAAAGCAATCTTGCCATCGTGTCTGCACCTCGAAAAGCTGGTCTGTTTCTCGTTTTTGTCACGGTCTTCATCGATCTCCTCGGATTCGGGATCGTGATGCCGCTGTTGCCACGATATGGCCGCCACTTTGATGCCGAAGGGTTCCCACTGGGGATGCTGATGGCGTCTTTCTCAGCGATGCAATTCCTGTTCGCGCCGATCTGGGGACGGATTTCTGACCGAATTGGTCGTCGTCCGGTGCTCATCGTGGGGCTTGTCGGGTCGACGGTCTCTTATGCGTTGTTCGGCCTAGCGACTTCGCTCGGGCGTGAGGGAACATTGCTGGGACTGAGTGCACTGACATGGCTGTTCCTCACCCGCATCGGAGCTGGAATCGCTGGAGCGACGATTTCGACAGCCCAGGCTTACATCGCGGACTGCACTGGTCCAAAAGATCGAGCGAAGGGGATGGCTCTGATTGGTGCAGCTTTCGGAATTGGCTTTACGTTCGGACCGCTCATCGGGGCAGCTTTCGTTTCGGCAGATCCTGTGGTCAATTTGACGTCCGAACAACTGAGGTTTGTCGAGAGCTATGACTTCGCAGAAGTTCCCAACGTAGACACTGTCGTTCAAGAAGTTCGAGAGATCGCCCCGTTGGGCAATGATGACGAAGCGCTGTTGCGGTCGGCCATTGAACATGATCCGACTCGGATTAATCCCGTTCCGAGTGCTGCGCCCGGATACGTGGCGGCAGTGTTGTCAGGATTGGCTCTGTTGTTTGCGGTGTTTCGATTACCGGAATCCCTCAATCCGGAGTCAAAACCTGCTTCGAGTCACTGGTTGGATGTGAAGCAGTTCCAAACACTGCTGAAGACGCGATCGGTGGCCGTTGTTCTGCTCGGAATTTTTCTTTCGACACTCGCACTGGCCCAATTCGAGAGTTCGCTGTCGTTGCTGACCCAACGACTTGGTGTCTCTCCACGGTACAACTTCTATGTGTTCGCTTACATTGGACTGATTCTGACCCTCAGTCAGGGAATTCTCGTCAGACGACTGGTTCCGAAGGTGGGCGAATACAAGATGGCATTGATCGGAGCTGTATTGATGACGGTCGGTCTGGCCCTGATTGGAGTGGCAGGCGATCTTGGCTCAACAGCTTTTCTGTATTCAGTCCTTCCGATCTGCGTGATCGGGTTCAGCTTCATTGCTCCGTCGCTACAGTCACTTCTTTCGCGGCTGGTCTCGAATGATCAGCAGGGAGGAGTCCTTGGGGTTGGCCAGAGCCTGTCATCGCTCGCGAGAATTTTGGGGCCGATTGCCGGATTAACGATCGAGAAAAACTTTCCCACCGGACCATATTGGTTGGGAGCTGTTGTGATGCTCGCAGGTGGGGCTTCCTTCTTCTCACTCAAGACAGAAGTTCAGCGATTGAACGCCTCGGCCGACACGACTTCTGATGAGCCAACTTCGTCGGAAGCAAGTTGAATTCGCAATTAGATTCTCAGAGTTTCAATGACTGGAGAGCTTGTTCGAGGTCCGGATGCGAGAACTTGAACTCGTGCTTATCAGCTTGTTCCGGAAGGACTCGCGAACTCGCTAGAATCAGGGCTTCTGCCATTTCGCCAAGCACAATCTTGGCAGCGAACCCGGGGAGCGGCAGGACGGTCGGACGCGAGATCACTTTCCCTAAAGTTTTGGTGAACTCACGATTTGTGACAGGTTGAGGAGCGGTTCCGTTGACCGGGCCAGAGACTGATTCGTCTTCGACTGCGAATTGAAAGATCCGGGCGATATCTTCAATTGAGATCCAACTCCAGTACTGATCGCCGCTGCCGATCACCCCTCCGACTCCAAATTTGAAGGGAGTCAGCATCGAAGGTAGTGCTCCGCCTTCTTTGGCGAGAACAAGTCCAGTGCGAATGTGGGCTGTGCGAATGCCAGCCTCTCTCGCTGGGTCTGCGGCAGCTTCCCATTCCTGACAGACATCGGCCAGAAAGCCTGAGCCCGCGTTACTCTCTTCGGTGAGGACTTCGTCCCCACGGTCGCCGTAGTAGCCGATCGCACTCGCGACGACGAAGGCGGTCGGAGTTTTTTCCTGTTCCGTGAGTGCCTTCGCGAGAAGTTTTGTGGAGTGGACACGGCTCTCCCGAATCCGCTTCTTCTTCGCTTCGTTCCAACGTCCTTCGGCGATGCCTTCACCAGCGAGATGAACAAGTACGTCGCACCCCTCGAGGACTTCTCGGGGAAGACTCTCTGCTTTCGGATCCCATTGCCGCTCGTGAGGATCGGACGGTTGTTTACGAGTTAACCACGTCACCTTGTGACCAGACTGTTCCAGCATGGGACAAAGGTAGCCACCGACAAGTCCACTCGCTCCAGTCACAAAGACATGCATCATTCAACTCCAAAGTTCCGAATCACGAAGATCGTTGACTTCTTCTCCGAAACGACGTCATCGACGCGACTTCGATTCGGGGAAGAGAGGCCATCCCTCTGAGTTTGAATTGTATGCAATGGCTTCGGAGTGACTACTCGAAGGCATCTGTTTCTTGAACTGAGAGAGCACGAACGGACGTCATGCGAAGTCCTTAAACACTCATTGCGTCGCCTTTCATCCGATCATCGTGAAGATGGTCGAATCAATGGGCGGAAGTCTTCCGGAGCAGGTTGCTTTGGAAGCGAGTGTTGAGGCGTGCGGATCAATGGAGTCGCTTCCTCGGAAGTTTCAGCAGGCAGAAGACGCATGCGTGGTGCATCTGTCGCTGGGGCGCCACTGCTCGTTGAGTCGAGTTGATGTTGTCCAGAGTGGAGTGTGTGGACGGGAGGAGTTTGTCCAGCTTCCGGGTCTGGAGTGACGACCATTCCATACGGAGGAGGAGTTTGAATAGATGGATCACTCGATCGATTCGCGAATACTGAGGCACTCGATGTTGGTTCGACTGCATCGTAGCTGGCTTGTCGAATACCTGGCGAAGTTCCGCTGGACGTTGAGGAACTCGTCGCTCGCTTGTATGAGGAGAGTTGATTCGATGTCCGCTCTGTTCCTGATGAAGACTTCAGGTTGAGTGGATGACTTTGACTGAGCGTGGCAGGCGAATTCTGCCGTGACGAATACGGCTCCGGGGTGACATGGTCAGGACCGGCTGTCGTCATTCCCCCGTAAGTCGCTGGGGATTGCATCTGTGCCTGCGCGCTCTCTGATTCGAAAACGTGAACAGGTCGGTTCTGAGAACCTTCTTCAACAACTTGATTGAGCTGTTGGCTGAAGGCCTCTTTCTCAGCATTCCATTGATCAGCCACGGAAACTGAAGAGGTCGGACGAGCGCTCGGTTTTGATTGTTGTTGATCCCACGGAGATGGAATGACCGTGTTCGAAGATGGATTTTCGAATCGCGACGCTGTTCCGAACTGTGTTGCAGCTTGGAGTGGATGCGTTTGTCCGACTGAAGTCTCCGGCAGTTGTTGGCCGAGTGAACTGTTCATTGACTTGTTCGTGTCACTCAAATTGTGCGCTTGTTTGAGGTCAAGCGGGGCAACGTCTGTCGGCAGGAAGCGTTCTGGTTGCGAGAACTCTGAACCATTCCAGTGCGAGTTCGATCCCGGAACCTGTTTCGGAGCACTGTTCTGTACGCTGATCAGTTTCGTTGAAGATGTCTTCGAACGTGGTAATCCCATTCCGAGGCGGGCTGCGACGAGGCTGGCATTTCGAAACGGATCGGAATCTTGAGGCTCTGGAGTCGGCGGAATTGGATGCTGCTGGTTCAACGTCTCGTTATTGGTTGCCATGTGTTGTTGGCTGTTCAACGCTGCCTCTGGCATTCCGTTCGATGGAACCGGACGATTGGACGCTGGAGCCGTTCCATTCCATGGACGGCGAAGCTGATCTTGATAGTCGGTGACGAGATCGCTGTCCGTATGAATCGCGACACTGGATTCGTGATACGCTGCCTGTTGGATGATCGGTTGTGAAGGAATTGCTTCGTATTGGTCGATGGTTGGCTTTGGGATGTGACGAGCGTCAGGCAGGTTGGCTGCAACGACCTGGTTGCCATATCCCGCAGGACCTTCTTCGTGAGCCGCCTGCAGAATCTCGGAATTCCGCCGAGCGAGTTGTGGCGGAGATCCATATCGAGGGGCACCTGTTACACCATCGATGACGACTGGTCCGCTTTCCAGTTGCGAGTAAGGTTCTCGATCAATCGCTGCCAACTTTGATTGAAGGCTTGGCTCGTTCGCAGTCAGGATCGGATGCAACTGATTCGACGGATGAGGATGCTGCGGAAGTGCGGCATTGCTTGCGGCAACAACCTGCTGTTGGGGTTGGTTCTGCTGACGTGTTTGCCGATCTTGTTCGGCTCGCATGTCGAGAATCTGCTGGGTGACGTCTTTCTTTTCTGGCTGATCAGATTTCGCCATCAGTTTATCGAAGACGGAGTTTTCACTCTGCTTCTCAGGAGTTTGATTGATCAGAACCGCAGCGTCCGCCGGGCTCATGATTTTTGAGTAAGTGGCGAGTGCCAAATCCCTTCGCCCGGTTTGGGCGTAAACTTCGCCGAGGTTTCGAATGGCGTCACCATTCTTTGGGTCGATCTCAATGGCACGCTCCAGATACCGCTGACTGTCGGTGAATCGATTCTGCAGCAAATAGGAATAGCCGAGATTCCCGAGCAGGCGCGAGTCCTTCGGCGAGAGCGCGAGAGCGATCTGATAGTGTTTTTCCGCTTTTGCGAAGTTCTTGTCGAGATCGGCAGTAACTGCCAGTCCGTGATGGGCATCGACGTTGTTGCGTGGCTGCTGTTCGAGAGCTTTCTCAAAGTGCTTCCGCGCAGCTTTGATGTGTTCGTCGCGATGGTCTTCGTACCAAGCGGCGATTTCCTGTTGCCCGAGGCGGATCTCTGTCGACGCTGTATCTCCTGTTTCTGAAGATGTTTGCGTCGATGTCTTGGATGAGATCAACGGTTTGGAAACGTCCTCTTCTTCCTGTTTCTCCAGGCGGTCTTTCCGTGAGAAGGGAAGGTAGTCGCCCGGATGGAATGAGGTCAGTTTCGCAGACTGGCATCCGACGCCCGCACAGAACAGGAATCCAGTCAGTGATAGTTGCGCAATACGATTCATGACGACCCTCGGTAGGACGGGGATGGCCTACTCAAATGGTCGCAACACATTGTTGCGATGAGATTTATGAATTGGGTGGGGGAGAGGTATAAACGTGGGAAGGACTTCCCTGGGTGATATGCTCTTAGGAGGGTAGCTCGGAAATTTGTTGTAAACCATGACCGAGCGCGTGTCGAGACGAAATCTCACGTCGGTGGGGGCCAACTCTTTTTGAATGGAAGTCGAATCTCGGAGCGGAATGGATCGAGATGAGAGATTGTCGGCGATCAGATTTTTTGTTTCGCGCGAAGTCAACGCGATTGATTGAGCAGAGGGTTTTTGGCCTGATTATCAGGAATCGCTGCAATCCGAAAATGAAGACGATGCAGTTCTTTTCGATTCCTGTTGTAGGCGTTGAGATGCCTGTCCACTCTGCTGAGCCAGTTTTTTTTAAACTGACATCAAACTCTGTTGATGTCGACACTTACAACAGGTTTAATGGAACTCTACCACGGGCTTGAGAACTTCTCATCAATTGGTCTTCACTCGTTCGCACTACCGAACATGGCGAAACCAGTTTGAACCGCCCAAGCAGATGCACGCGCGAGAACACCAACCTCTCGCCACTCCCACCCAGCTCCTCTCCCTCCCAGGAGTCCAGACGTGAAATACTTGAACTGGTTTGGTCGAGTCCTCATTTGTTGCTGTGGAATCGCAGCAGCCTGGGGGGCTTGGTACGTGGTCTACCGCGAATCGTTGCAAGCCATAGCGACTCCTCAGAAACCGAAAGTGACTCGCAAGCTCGCCGTGGAAGTCGTCGAGGCGCGTCGCGATTCGATCGATGAGCAGATCGTCCTCGTCGGAACTCTCATCCCGGCCGCACAGACTGAGATTCGTTCGAAGCTTGAAGGCTACATTGAGACGATGGGATTCGATCTTGGTGATCGAGTTCGTCGTAGCGATGTTTTATGCGAACTGGAAAATCAGGATCAGCTGGAAGCGATCGAGCAAGCCAGGGCAGCGTTAAAAGTCGCGGAAGCGCAGCTGCAAGTGCGAGTTGAAGAATCAAAACTGGCCAAGCAGAACCTTGACGTAGAGAGTCTCCTTGTTGATCGCCGAGCCGGTTCTCAGCAGCAGTTGGAAACAGCTCGGGCGAATTATCAAATCGCTGTGGCGAGTGAAGAACTCGACCGGGCTCGTGTGACCGAAGCTCAGAAATATTTGAATACCGTTCAACAGGGGCTGAAAGATTTAGTTCTCGCCTCTCCGCTGGATGGCTACATCGCGAGCAAGCTGGCAGATGTGGGTGATCTCGCCAAACCAGATTTACCGCTGTTTCGAATTGTCGATCTCGACACCGTCGAAACCACCGTCCAAGTCATCGAAAAGGATTACCGTCGAGTCGCAGTCGGCCAACGGGCTGTGGTGAATGTCGATGCCTATCCGAATCGAGACTTTCAGGGAACAGTCACTCGAATTGCTCCGATTCTTGATCCGGAATCCCGAACCGCTCCGGTACACATTGAAGTTCCCAACTCTGAACTCATCTTAAAGCCGGGGATGTTCGCCAGGGTTTCTTTGAATTCGGAAGAGACCCGCGAAGGTGTTTTGATTCCGCTGGCGGCTGTGGTGAATACAGCAGACGACACACAAGTTTTCGTTGTTGATGACGAGACTTCAAGAGTCGAGAAAAGAGTCGTCGAACTTGGCGTCTCCAATGGTCTCGTTGTTGAAGTGAAACGGGGAATTGAGGAAGGCGAACGGGTGATGACGCTCGGCAATCGCCTCGTTCAGCCCGATCAGGAAGTGATCGCATCGGTTCAGGAATGGCCAACTCTTACAACGGCAGCTCTGGAACCGGAAGACGTCGACAATTCAACTTCTGACGGCGAATAAGGAGCGAGTGACGATGAATCTTCCTCAACTTGCTGTTCATCGCCCGATCAGCACACTGATGGCGAGTATCATTATCGCCCTGCTGGGTTGGGTTGCACTCACGGAACTTTCCGTCGACTTGATGCCCGATCTTGAGTTTCCAACAGTCACTGTGACGACGCTCTACCCCGGGGCTGGTCCGCAGGAAGTCGAAACGCTGATCACTCGTCCGCTAGAGCAAGTGCTCAGTTCGGTGAGCGGCTTCGAGCAGATGTCCAGTCGAAGCATCGAGGGCAGCAGCGTCATTCGAGTTCAGTTTCAATGGGGGGCGGATCTCGATGTCGCTGTCGACGAAATGCGGCAATCGATCGACAAAGTACGCCAGCAGTTTCCCGACGATGTCGATCTTCCCTATCTCAGACGCTACGACGCCAACGACTCTCCTGTTCTCTATCTCGGATTGAACAGCGAACTGCCCGCGACACAAGTCACTCGACTCGCAGAAACGACGATCATTCCACAGCTGGAACGACTCGAAGGTGTGGCGCGAGTTTCCATGCGAGGCAACGTTCGACGGGAAATTCACGTTGATATCGATCGAGACAAACTCGAAGCACTTGGGCTGGGAGTGAATCAGGTCGTCACAGCTTTGCAGGAAGGAAATATCAGTAAGCCTGCCGGAGACTTTGAAGAGGGGCACCTGCATCGCCTAATCCGAAGTCGCAGCGAGTTTCAACGTCTGGATGAAATTCGAAGCCTGGTCATTCAACGTCGTGGATCAACGGTCGTTCGAATCAGTGATGTGGCCGAAGTGGTGGATAGCCACGAACGCATCACACAACGCACGCGAACCAATGGTCAAGCGGGGATCATGGTTTACGTTTTCAAACAAGCTGGGGCCAATACGATCGACGTGAGCGACTCGGTTCACGAAGCGGTCGCTGAGTTGAATGAAGAACTTCGAAACTCGGAACTCGTGATCCGTCTCGATAAGTCAGACTATATTCGCCATTCCATCGACAACTTGAAAACATCCGCTCTGTTCGGAATGGGGCTGGCGATGGCCATTCTCGTCCTCTTTCTGAAGAGTTTCCGAAGCACCATCGTGATTGGAATCTCGATGCCTCTGTCGGTGCTCGGGGCATTCGTTCTGATCTATTTCAAGGGCTATACGCTCAACATGGTTTCGTTCGGCGGTCTCGCTCTCGGGATCGGCATGCTGGTCGACAATTCCATCGTCGTGCTCGAAAGCATTTTCAGAAAACGTGAGGAAGGGTTCGATTCCAAAACGGCCGCAGTTGAGGGAACGAATGAAGTTGCCGGAGCGATCACCGCCAGCACGATTACGACGCTGATCGTCTTCTTACCGCTGGTCTTCACTCACGGAATGACCGGGATTCTTCTGCACCAACTCGCATTTGTGGTGTGTGGGTCAATGGTCTGTTCGCTGTTTGTCAGTCTGACGCTGACTCCGGCTTTGGCTGCATATTGGCTAAAGACTGAAACAGATGCTGATCGTGAAAGAAAAGCCAAATCGCGAGGAATTGGGTCACAGATTCGTCGAGTGATCGAGTTTCCCGCGACATTACTTCATCGCGCCTCCGAATTCGTTTTCCGCAGTGTCGAGCAAATTTATTCCTGGGTTCTGGTGCGATGTCTCAAAGCCTACCCAATCACCGGATGTTTTTTGATCATTGTCGTCGCTGCCTCGCTGGGACTGATTCCTCGCATTGGAACGGACTTTCTTCCGAAGACCGATGACGGAAGGCTCGGGATCACTGGTGAAATGGCTCCGGGAATTCAGTTAAACACGCTGGATCGACAAGCTGCCAAACTTGAAGCAGCGATTGAGGAACACATCCCTGAAGTGGAAACGAATTCCCTGTTCATCGGAGATGAAGCGGATGAGGGGGAAGACTGGAATCAGGCGCGGGCGATTCTGCAATTGGCTCCCCGGGATCAGCGAACCGAAACTGCTGAGGAAATTCGATCGCGGTTCATGAAGAACCTGCCTCCAATTGCCGGGATGACCGTCTCTGCCCGTGTATACGGAGGGTTGCCGATTTCGCGCATGTTCTCGAGCAACGGGAACGACAATATCGCCATCTTCGTCCGTGGTCACGATCGAAGCACGGCAGATCAACTTGCCGAAGCTGTCATGGCCGAGATGAAAGAAATTCCCGGGCTTGTGAACGTCGAAAAGCAGATGGACAAAGATCGCCCGGAACTGATGACAGTCATCGATCGTCAAAAGGCGAGCCACATGGGCGTAACTGTCCAAACGATTACAGAGACTCTCGAGACGACTTTTCGAGGACGTGAAGCGACCGTCTTCCGAGTCGATGGGGATGAATACAACGTCTTGGTCCGACTCGATGAAAAGAACCGCTCACGTCAGGCGGATCTTGATCGGATTTCTCTGACGACCGAAGACGGAGGACTTGTTTCACTCGGGAACCTTGTCTCATTCCAACTCGATTCGACTCCATTGGCGATCGATCGCGTCGACCGTCAGCGAGTGATCATTATCAGCGCGTCGTCAGAAGGTCGCGATCTCGGAGCAGTCGTTGGGGACTTGAAGACAGCCTTGGCTGGACTTGCCGTTCCCGATGGATTTCGCGTCGACATCAGTGGGGACTGGGAAGAGCAGCAGGAAAGTTTCACTCTGCTCGTGCAGGGATTTTTACTGGCTGTCGTCTTGATGTATATGGTGATGGCAGCCCAGTTTGAGTCGCTGACCGATCCGCTGTTGATCTTGTTCACGATTCCGGTCGCTGCGGTCGGTGTGATTCTCGTGCTCGTCTTCTGGGACACCACATTGAATGTGCAATCGTTTATTGGTCTGATCGTGCTGGCTGGAGTGGTGGTCAATAATGCGATTGTGCTGGTCGATTACGCCAAAAAACTGCGCGTTCGATATCCGGAACAGACTCCCTTGGAGATTACGAGAATGGCCAGCGTCAGGCGATTTCGCCCGATTGTGATGACGACGCTCACCACCGTACTCGGCATGCTCCCGGTTGCTTTCGGGATTGGGGAAGGTGGAGAACTTCAAGCTCCCGTCGCCCGTGTGGTCATTGGCGGTCTTCTTTCGGGGTCTGTGATTACGCTGATTCTGATCCCGTTAGTCCTCCGGCTTACCCTTCCAGAAGGGCAAGTAGTGATGGCAACGGACAACGATGAGTCTGTTGCTCCTGTTCCGGTCATTCCTCCACAAGTCGTGAATGCTTAAGACTTTGCAGGGATTTGGAGCCTGATCACGTTTTTCCCCGACGGAGACTTGTCAAATTGGTCTCAAGACCGGGAATCAGTCAGTCCGACAACGCAAATCGGTAGCCTCAATAGCCTTTCGCAGCTATCCTGAGGCAGAATCCACTCAAAGACTCTGTGAGGAACGTCGAGCGATGACCATCTCGGTCCACGAGTATTTTGCTACACGAAAAGATGACCGCAAAAAAGAGACGCGTTATCTCAACGTGATCAACAAAGATTCGTGCACGAGTTGCCAGTCCTGTGCGACTGTCTGCCCAGTGGATTGCATCTACGAAGTTCCCAGCTCGATGCCGGGACAAAGCTATCATCAGATCGACACATCCCGTTGCATCGGGTGTCAGATGTGCTATCGATCACCAAATGACAGCTCGGATTATTATCAGCTGACGATCTGCCCATGGAATGCGATCGACATGCTGCACAATCCGAACGTCAAACCGACCGACCACTCGATTTTTCAGCCGTATTGGAAAGGTGAGTCAGATGATTTGCCCTGGCCGAAAATCGAAGAGTATGGTTATCAGCTGTTTTTGGATGGACAAGTCTTCCTCCCGCAACAGCGTGAAGACCTCCACGAGATTCTGAATCACTTCACCGTTCCCTCCTGGCTCTTCTCAGAAGATGGGGAAACGGTCGCGATTGCTGAAGTTTCAGAATCCGACAACGACCTGGTTTGCTACAACGCCACTGAGCAGGGGCGTGATCTTCTCGATTGCATCTACGATGAGTGGGATCGAATTTTCATGGACTAAGCTCGGTTGAGCGTCCATCGAAAAGATCGCACTTTCAACTTCTCGCACGCAGGCAATCGTTCTTGGGATCTGCCAACGTCATGGCGAAAGTTCGTCCGGCGTTTCGAGCGGCGGGAACGTGCGAAAATTACAGCACTCATCGAATCATACTGAATCCAATGAGTGCTGAGATCAATCTGAGCAGGTTAGCTTTCGTCTTTCACGTCGCCGCGAGCAAAGATGCTGGCCACGTATTGCAGGACATCGGTGGCTGATTCGTCGTTGTAGCCGTAGTTGCGAATCAACCTGCTCTTGACGATATCGATCTTCTCCTGAGTGTCTTTGTCCACGACTTGCGAGACGAGGCTGGTGAGCTTGATCGTATCTTTCTGGTCCTCGAAAAGTTTCATTTCGAGGGCTTTCTGTAGTCGCTCATTCGTCTTGTAGTTGAACTGCTTGCCATCGATCGCGAGGGCTCCGATGTAGTTCATGATTTCCCGGCGGAAGTCGTCCTTTCGTGAATCCGGAATGTCGATCTTCTCTTCGATCGAACGCATGAGTCGTTCGTCCGGTTCTTCATCTTCGCCGGTAAATCGGTTCTTGACCTTCTCGTGCTGAGTATAGGCTTTGACGTTGTCGATGTAGTTGCCGCACAAGCGGGTCAATGCATCTTCGTCTGCGGCAATCGCACGTTGAACTTCGTTCTTCACGATGTCGGTGTACTCTTCTTTCACTGTCGAAATCAGTTGGCGATAGTGCTCGCGAATTTCGTCGTTTCCGATCAGCGAGTGATGACGCAATCCTGATTCGAGTTCATTCATCACCATGAACGGGTTCAAGCTTGTCGAAGTGGTGTTCACGACGAGGGCGTTCGAGATTTTATCCTGAACATATCGAGGACTGATCCCTTCGAGACCTTCGTGCTTGGCTTCCTTTCGCAGCTGTTTGACGTTCTCTGCTGTGAACCCCGGAAGTGTTTTTCCGTTGTAGAGCTTCATCTTTTGAAGCAGCGTCAAACCGTGATGCTTGGGCTGTTCGAGTCGAGTCAGAAGAGCCCACATGGCAGCCACTTCGAGTGTGTGCGGGGCAATATGCTTTCCACGCACACGTGCCTGGTTGTAGCTCTTGTTATAGATTTTGACTTCTTCGCTGAGGCGCGTGACATACGGAACGTCGATTTTGATCGTTCGGTCGCGAAGTGCCTCCATGAACTCGTTTGACTGGAGCTTCCTGTACTCCGGCTCGTTCGTATGGCCGATGATGACGGTATCGATATCGGTCTGTGCGAATTTCTTCGGTTTGATTTTGTGTTCTTGCGAAGCTCCTAGCAAATCGTACAAGAACGCAACATCCAGCTTGAGAACTTCGACGAACTCAATCATCCCTCGGTTGGCGACGTTGAACTCGCCGTCGAAATTGAATGCACGAGGGTCAGATTCGGTTCCGAACTCGGCAATCTTTCGGTAGTTGATATCGCCTGTCAGCTCGGTCGAGTCCTGGTTCTTTTCATCTTTGGGCTGGAAGGTCCCAATTCCGATTCGGTCCTGTTCTGAGAGGAAGATTCGCCGCACGACGACGCTTTCGAGGACTTTCGTCCAGTCTCCGTCGTGTTCCTGAAGTCGTTGTTGAAAGTAGTAACGTGACAGCGGACAGACATCTCCGGTGATTTCAACTGAGTATGTGTCTGCAGGTCGTTCCGCATTGAGAGCGCTGCAGACATCGTCTCGGGCGCTCATCGGAATGAGTTGCAGCGGTTCGCAATTCATCGGATCCCAAGTGATCGAACCGTCTTCTTCTTTCCAACCGAATGAGTAAAGCGCTCCTTCTTCAGTACGGCTGTAGCGAACGAGTCCCTGTTTGAGCAGACGTGCAATTGTTGATTTCGAGCTTCCGACCGGTCCGTGTAGAAGGAGCACGCGACGTTCGGTGCCATACTTCAAAGCAGCTGACCGGAAGACATTGACGAGCGCCATGAGAGTTTCGGAAAGGCCGAAGATGGCGTCTTCGCCGTTGTTGTGCGGATCATCGAAGAAGGTGTAGCGGACAAGATTCTTGCTGCCCTCAACCGGGTAGGTTCCGTCAGCGATGATCATGTCGTACATCCGCTGGTACGACGTGCGTGCTACTGCTGGATTCGCTTTGACGATGTCCAGGTACTCCGAGAACGAACCTTGCCAGTTCTCGTGACGATACTGCTCGGTGTTTTGCTGAGCAGACATCTTCGACAGAATTGCTTGACCGGTAGACACGTATATTCTCCTGTGCAAGCAGCCGGCAAGCCCCTCCATGTCGCACGCAGTCAATCTCAATAAGCATCAATCATTCGTCGATGCCTGTACGCAAGTCAGTAGACTGAGAGCGAGGACGGAAGAGGCGTCCAAAGCCGACTGCTGGATTGCCAAAGGAACGGCGCAAGTGAGATTCGAAAAATGCTGTGCCGGAAGAGTTAAACTCTTCGCTGCCCTATTATCACGAAGCCGTCTATTCTGACAAGACCGTTTTTTAAGAAGCCTTAACGTGTCCGCCGTCGCATCAACTTTCTGCGAGGCGTTCTTGCCACAACTTCAGTTGATGCTGAACACTCTCGTGCCCACCTGAACCGAAGCTGCGCAAAGCGGAAACAGCGTTCTCAGCACCGAGTATGTCGTACACATCGTTGTCGATTTGCGGCGCTGTCTTCTGGAACTCTTCCAAGCTCAAATCTTTCAGCCGGCAGTTCTTTGATTCACACAGCGCGACGAGGTTTCCAACGATCTCGTGTCCGGTCCGCATCGGTACCTGTCTGAGGATGAGATATTCCATAAGGGCGGTTGCGTCTAAGAATCCATCGTCGATACGGCTGGCGATCTTCTCTCGATTCAGCCGGGCGTTGATCACGATCGAAGGGGCCAGCTCGAGGCAGCTTTTGATGGTGTCGATCGCTGCGAAGGCAGCCAGTTTGTCTTCTTGTAGATCCCGGTTATAGGCCAGCGGCAACCCTTTCATGAGAACAAAGAGTTGTTGCGAAGCAGCAATGACGCGGGCGGACTTTCCTCGAATCAGTTCGAGGACGTCAGGGTTCTTCTTTTGCGGCATGATTGAAGAGCCGGTTGTGTACGCATCCGAAAGGGTCATGAACCCGAATTCAGTCGTACACCACAAGATCCATTCTTCAGCCCAGGCGCTCAAGTGAATCGCAATCAATGAAAGCGATGAGACCAGTTCGGCGAGATAATCACGGTCACTTGAAATGTCGAGGCTGTTGGCTGCTGGAGCCGTGAAGCCAAGGTCTTTCGCGGTTTGATCACGGTCGATAGGGAGCGTTGTCCCAGCGAGAGCAGCTGCGCCAAGTGGAGAGAAGTTCAAGCGACGGCGACAGTCCGCGAGCCGCTCGCGGTCGCGTTGAAATTTTTCCGTGTAAGCCAACCAGTAATGAACAGCGTTCACAGGTTGAGCGCGTTGCAGATGTGTGTATCCAGGCAGGATCAAATCGAGATCGCCGTCACGACTGACGAACGCTCGCTGCAGCTGTTGAAGAAGTCCGTCGAGATGGTCGATTTCGTTTCGAACGTAGAGCTTGATGTCGGTCGAGACCTGATCGTTTCGCGATCGACCGGTATGCAACTTTCGTCCAACATCGCCAAGTCGGGCAATGAGCGCGGACTCGATGTGCATGTGGATATCTTCAAGGGATGGACGGAATTCCATCTTCCCCTGTTGAATTTCACCGAGGATTTCATCGAGAGCGGATTGAATCTGATTCGACTCTTCTTTTGAAATCAGTCCGACTTCGGCCAGCATGCGTGCGTGGGCTTGAGAACCTCGAACGTCGACCGCAGCCAGTCGCGCGTCGAAGGAAATCGACTCAGTGAACAACTCCACCTGTTCGTTCGTTGGTTCTGAAAACCGTCCGCCCCAAGCTTTCCCGGCCACAATCAATTCCCATCTAAGTGTGAATAATCTGTCTATTCGAGTTGTGTGTTGTACGTCATTTCGAGCGGAACATCACGGTCATCGGCAGCAGTGCCAAAGATTCGCTGCAAACTTGCTGCTTCGGTGATCTTGCATCGAATGCGGAGCCACCATGATAGCGGACTACTTCGAGGAGCGTATCGAACCGACAAGCATTCCGGCCATCAGTCCTCCGAAGTGCGCTCCGTTGGCGATTCGCATTCCGATTGCGTCGAGGCTTCCAGACATTCCGAGAAAGAGCCAGACCAGCATGAACAAAACTATCGACTGCGGGACACCCAACTGTTCTTCCGGGGAGACCATCGACTTCATCCAGAGATAACCGAGTAGTCCGTAGACAACGCCAGAGATTCCGGAGAAGGCCGGTCCGAACAGGAAATACTGAGTCATGCTGGAACCTGCAGCGGTCAGAATCGTCAGCAAGATCAAGCGTGATGGTCCTTGTCTGCGCTCGATAACTCCGCCCAGAATCCACATCCAGTACATATTCATCAGCAGATGCAGTGCAGAGAGGTGGATGAAAATCGGAGTGACGAGGCGCCAGACTTCTCCTTGCATGATTTCGGGAGAAAGAGGCCAGTTCGGACCAGTCTTTTGATACTTCGAATAGAGCAACCAGTTGACGACTTCGGGATGACGTGAGCCCATTCCCGTGTAAATCGTGAGGACGACACACGCAACAATCAAAAAACGCGTCACGCGGATGCTTGAGTAGTCCGAGAAACCTCTCCGTGGAGTCGGCTTACGTATTGGCTTTTTGACGACTTTCGGCGGAGTCACACGGAATCGCGGATCGTCTGGCGATTCCTGGAAAGCTGTCAGTTCCTCCTGAGCCTTGGGGAGAAGGTCGTCATCGAGGACCCAGATTTCCCATTGGGGCGGAACTTCATCGAGTTGATTCTCGATCTCTTTCGAAATCAGAAACCAGTGAAATCTTTCTGCCAGCGATTGAGAATCAAACGTTCCAAGTTTTCGCATAAAACATCGTCGAGAAGTGGTATCACAGGAGTCAACGCCGAGGTGTCAGTCAGGTGCTCGGGCTTCAGATCATCTGAATGCGACTCAAGTTTAAATTGTCCTAGTCTGTGCTCTGAAACGATGCGGAATCGACAAGTCTTCAAGGATGCTTCTCAATCCACATAATTGCGATCAATTCGAGAGCATATTGCTGTTGCCGGGGCGCTCGGAAATCTGATGAAGCTCATCACATCCGAATTCGAGGATCGACTCGTCGAGAATGGGGGCGGATTGTGCTTCGTCTCAGTCTCTATTGACCAGAGTGTCACTCGAAAGTCAATAGGCAGAGCTTTTGACGTCAATGGAGTTCGACGACGTCTCCGTCGGAGAGAACGTGATCGCGGCCGACGGTTTGGCCATCGAAAGCACTGCTGCCCCATACCTTAGCGAACTTCAATCGAGACGCGATCTCATGATGAACTTTTTCGGCCAGATCCTCAACAGTTCCTCCGACTGGAATGGTCATGGGCGAATCCATGACGACGTCTTCTCCCGGTCGCTTCGTGAAAATTCGAATCAGCCCCAGCGACTCGAACATTCGGATTTTCAGTCGCTCCACATCGCTGGGAGAATCGAGGCCGACAATCTCGATCGGCAATTGCAGGCCGGAAGAGTCTTTCCACTGATTAGCAATCGATGAGGCGCTCGGAAGATTGCCTCGCGTGACTGCGATCAGCGAGCGGATCCGAACGGTGGTGAAATCATCAACAGCGAACCCCGACTCGCAGTCGAGGAGGGTCTTTCGATCCGCCAGCTGTCGATACACTTCGAGTGTTTCTCGTACGGTCTCCGTCGACGATCCATCCAGACAACAGGCGACGAGATCGGCCGTTCGAACCAAGTCGATCAGAGCAGGAGGGACGACGTTCTCGGCGATTGCCGGAGTGTCGATGAGTTGAAACTGGACTCCACTCACGGTTGCGAGACCCGGAATTGGTTCGCGTGTGGAATAGGGATAATCGGCGACGACCGGAGTGGCGTTGGTCGCTTCCTTGAGGATGCGGCTTTTCCCGGTGTTCGGAGCACCGATGAGAACAACTGTCCCGCAGCCCTGACGTGGGAAACGAGAACTCTTGTGCGCGGAATTGCGTGTTCCCAAGCTTTGAACTTCGGCACGAAGCTCTTTAAGTCGCGAGCGGATGGCACCCTGGATTCGGTCTGTCCCTTTGTGCTTGGGGATGACTCGGAGCATTTCTTCGAGAGCTTGCAGACGCTCACGAGGAGTCGAAGCATGGCGGAAGGCTGCTTCTGCTTTGTAGTACTGGGGAGTGAGGTTAGCGGCCATCAAAACTCCCGAACAGGCAAGGTTAACCCGTTCACTCAACACTCAATAACAATATTGGCTGGCCCGGAAATTTCGAAGATCGCGGATCATCGAGTCGAGGGTGAAGGATGATTTTCACCCAAGACTCTGATGACTGCGCGACTTGTAAACACAGCTTGTTTCCATCAATTCAGTGCTTAACGGAAACAGGTAATGTTTAGTTGACTTTGATTAACTCAACTTCGAAATGCAATGTGGCTCCCCCGGGGATTGTTGGAGGTGAACCTTGTGGGCCGTATCCCAAATCGCTTGGGATTTCGAGTTCGATCGCTCCACCTTCCTGAACCAGTTGCAGTCCTTCTGTCCAGCCTTTGATGACTCCACTCAACGGGAATGTGGCTGCTCGGCCACTGCGGTAGGAGCTGTCAAATTCTGTTCCATCATCGAGCCAGCCGCGATAGTGGCAAGTGACTGTTGAGTTCCGGTTAGGCTTTCGCCCCTTTCCTTCTTTGATGATGCGGTACTTGAGACCGGATGGAGTCGCTCGGAAGTCTCCCCGCTCTTCGGCAGAGACAAGCGAAACCGTTTGCTGATTCGCAGCTGGATCACCGCTCGGGCTGACAACATCAAAGTTGCGGTCGTCTTCTGAAGACTTCGCTGCAAAGTCATCCGGGCCAGCGACGCAACCGGCCAGCATCAGGGCGGTCATCAAAGAGCATGAACATGCAGTTGTGATATCGAATCGCATGTGACGTTGATTCCTTCATTGTCATTCATGGTAGATGGAGAAACTCGAAATCGATCATGGTAATCCGCCGCACAGCTTCAGTGTTTCGTGCGACTGGATCACCAACGCTGAGGTGTACTTAGACGATTATTTACTTCTCAGCGAACATCCAAGAGTTCGACTTCGAAGTGCAGAGTTGCTGATGGTGGAATGACGGGAGGAGCACCACGATCGCCGTAGCCGAGTTCCGAAGGAATCTCGAGTTCGATCTTGCCGCCTTCCTTGAGAAGCTGAAGACCTTCGGTCCAACCCTTAATCACACCACCCAGCGGAAATGTGGCAGGTTCCCCACGGTCGTAGGAGCTGTCGAAGACGTTGCCGTTGTCGAGCCATCCTTTGTAGTGACAGACGACAGTGCTTGCGGCAGTCGGTTGAGCGCCTTCGCCGGGTTCGATGATCCGGTATTTCAGTCCGCTCTCCGTTGTCTTGAGTTCTTCTTTTTCCGCCGGCATGGGGTCTTCACTTTCCTTTTTAGGGGTGTCGGTTTCTCGATGCAGATCACCGGCAGCGAAGACGGCGTAATGCTTCAAGCTCAGAAATTTGTTGAGTGCGTTGTTGACGTCTTCTGTTGTCAACGCGGCGATTTCTTCTTCCTGTTTTGCGTAAAACTCCATCGTTCGATCGAGATACGCTGTGTTCGTCAGAGTTGTTGCCAGTTGACGATCGTCGGAACGATCAACAGTTTGTCGCTCCAGATAGCCGTTCTGGGCTGCTTCCAGTTCTTCGGCGGTGACTCCCTTCTCGAGAAGGAGTTCAATCTCTTCTTCAATGGCATCTTCAACCTTGGACATGTTGTCAGGATTGGTGATGGCATAGACAAGCAGAGTCGTGCGAGGATCGATCGATGAACCTCGAAGGATTGAGCCAACTCCGTAGGAGAGCCCGTCTTTCTGGCGGACTCGATCTCCGAGCCGTGATGAGAGTCCACTACTTCCGAGGACGTAGTTGCCCATGACCAGAGCAGGGTAGTTTGGATCATCGTCGGTGATCGGGAAGAGTGTTCCGGCGAGGTAAGTCGCATTTTCTTTCCCCGGAATCAGGATTTCTTCACGACCTCCGTGAACGTCGACAGCTTCTGGACGACCGACTCGTTCGAATGGATAATCTGATGTCCAGTCGGCGAGAATCTCTTCAACCAGAGGTTGAACCTCTGAGATTTCAAAGTCGCCGACGATTGAGACTTCACCGTTGGTTCCGTTGAGGAAGTCTTTGTAGAGACGTTTGATCTCGTCGAGCTCTGTCGCTTTCAGCCGTTCAATTTCTTCTTCGATCGTCGGTGTGTAGCGAACGTCATCAGCCGCGTAGTCCTTGCTAAGTGCGCGAGAGACAGCAACACGAGCGAGGGCTGTGGGGTCGGTGAGTTGTTGTTCGTAGCTGGCGACTTTCGCGTTGCGAATGAGTTCGAGTTCTGACTCTGGCAGCGAGGGGTTTCGAACGATGTCTTTGAACAGTTTGAGAACTTCGGGAAGGAATTCACGTCGAGTTTCGATCGAGAAGTTGATCAGTCCCGGAATTCCAGAACCGGACAGCTTGGCTTTATTCTCATCAAGTGCGTCCTGAATCTCTTGTCGGCTGAGCGACTCTGTCCCGCGAGTCATCAGTGTTGGAAGGAGTTCTGCAGCTGTAGCCAGTCCCTTGAGTGAGTCTGTGTCTCCGTAGCGGAAATTGAACTCGAGGACGACCGCTTCGCCTCGCGTTTTCTTAGGGAGAAATGCTGCTTTCACCCCAGTCGGAAGGTCGACTCGGGAGGTGCGAGACTCGATGTTCGCTGGCGACACATCAAATGCTTCACCAGCTGCGACCGCCTCGCGACCTTGGTAGTCGCCGATCATTTCTGCCAGTTCCGGAGTTTGCGGAACGGTGACTCGTTCTGGCTCTTCGGTCGGGATGAAGAGTCCAGCAGTTCTGTTATTTTGTTGCAGGTACTTCGCTGCGACGCGCTGCACGTCTTCCGGAGTGACTTTCTCGAGTCGATCCCGGTACAGGAACATCAAACGCCAGTCACCTTGTGCTGCCCATTCGCTGAGTTGAACCGCGAGTCTACTGCTGTCGGTGAGCGACATTTCCCAAGTCTTCAGCCAGTAGCGTTTCGCGCGTTCGACTTCTTCTTCGGTCACTCCATCTGTCCCGATGGACTCTGTGATCTCGAGAAGTTTGGAAAGCACATCTCGCGGGTCAACTCCCGGGGAAGCTTCTGCCATCAACCGCAGAACGCCTGGATCGTGCAGAGCGTAGGCAGCTCCAGAGATGCTCGCTGCGAGTTTGGACTCAACGAGTCCGGTGTAGAGTCGTCCGGAAGGGGACGATGTCAGAATGTGTTCGAGTGTATCGATCGCGACATAGTCAGGATGAGCACCTG
This sequence comes from Thalassoglobus sp. JC818, assembly GCF_040717535.1. NCBI lineage: Bacteria > Pseudomonadati > Planctomycetota > Planctomycetia > Planctomycetales > Planctomycetaceae > Thalassoglobus > Thalassoglobus sp. JC818. Next base: position 29,824 of record NZ_JBFEFI010000004.1, on the reverse strand, counting down.
AGCAGATGTGATAGACCGCTGCGGCCAGTCCAACGTCTCCGACGCGGCGAAGCGTGACGAGTCTTTCTCCGTCTTGGGCAGGCTCTTCAGTATACGTGTCTTCAAGAACTCGGTCAGGCCGAGGGATCGAACCGAATCGCTCATCAATTTCCTTCAGGGCAACTTCCGGATCGAATGCTCCAGCGACGATCACCATTACGTTGTCGGGCTGGTAATACTTCCGATAGAAACGCTGCAGCGATTCGACGGGAACACGCTCAATATCGGCGCGGTTTCCAATTGTCGACTGACCGTAGTTGTGCCATTCGAACGAAGTCGACATGACTTTCTGTCCGAGGATTCGACTTGGCGAGTTTTCGCCTGATTCGAACTCGTTGCGAACGACCGTCATCTCTGATTTAAGGTCTTCACCTTTGACGAAGCTGTTGACGAGACGATCTGCTTCCAGCTGGATCGCGAACTTCAGATTCTCTTCGCTGGCGGGGAGCGTTTCGTAGTAGTTCGTTCGATCGAGCCACGTCGTTCCGTTGAACTGGGCTCCGTGTTCTTTGAGCACTTTTGGAATGTTCGGATGGTCCGGAGTTCCCTTGAATAACATGTGCTCAAGCAAGTGAGCCATGCCTGCTTCGCCGTATCCTTCGTGACGCGAGCCGACGAAAACTGTCATGTTGACTGTGACTTGAGGTTTCGAAGGATCAGGGAAGAGAAGCACCCGGACTCCGTTCTCAAGCTGGTACTCAGTGATTCCCTCCACTGAGGTGATTTCTTCAGCGCCAGTGACAATTTGTTGTCCTGATATCATCATAATCATCCCTGAAATGAAGAAGCACAATCCGTTTCGGAACATGATGGGAGTCCTCGTAGCCGATTGAGAATGGAAGCCGTCTCGCAGGCGGATGAGCGAATTGAGTGTCTCATGATTCAATTCCTGCTGATACTAACAGCGAGGCCTGGATTTGCAAACTCTTCAACAGTCGAGTGTTGCATGCGATAGATGGACTGCGGACGCTTTTCTTTGCACGGCGATCCGCCGTCATTTGGGCCACGATGATCTTTGACGTTTTGGCTTGGTGTGGCAATAGGAAGACTGGGGAAACCAATGTGTCAGGGATGACTTTTCGTTCTGACTCCGGGGCGAATTGGCTGGTTCCGATTTCGGGGGAGAGCATCACTGTCTTCGAACAGACAAAAGGTCGATGAAGTGCGCATCGGCCGCCTTTCATTGCTGAAGCAAATCCCGGAACTCCGCATGGACCTTGAGTGTCACTCCAGCTCGAACGACCTTCGATCGCAAATTGTCGATGTGTTGACCGAGGAAGCATCCCAAGCTTCGAGTGGACCGGTCCGCAGAATGCTTCTTCGTTCTGCGTGTGAAGTCATCGAGACTCAAATTTTTGATCGCGAGATCCACTCGCCAGCTCAGAGGGCAAGCAAGGCGGGGGGCCTTATCGAAAATCGCACGATCCTCCGCGTTCAGTGAAGTGAGCTTCGGTTGTCTCGATTTCGAGGTTGGAATCGAAAATTGCCGATGGGTTTCTCAGTCTGAAGCTTTGGTGCAATGCATAGGTTTGGGGGATCGTTCCATCACTTTCTTTATGAGTGAGTCGAGCGATCTGAACAAGCCTCTGTCAATTCGGAACGGTCTTCACCTCGCGTTTCCGGTTCACCCATTTCTGTTTATGAGGCGATATTGAGAGTTCCTTGAGGGCCAGTCCTGGAATGAGAATTTGAGGCAATCGGCCAAGTCACTTGTGATCGCTGATGGGTTGTTGCTCCAGTGAGGATTTATTCCAGATTGTGAGAAACTTGTTAAGTCTCTGATGCCCGGGGCAAAAAACGAAAAGTGCAGCGCAGCATGGAATTGGGCTCAATTCAATCCGGCAGAATCTCGAAATAGTATCGGTCTGGTCACACCTCGTTAGCGGGTGCCTGGCTGGTGAATATGACGAGTCAGGAATCCGGGGAATCTTCTTCCATAGCTCATTTTTTTATTGACAATTTGCGACGATCCGAGAGAATCTGGAGGACTGAAAGAGAGCGTTTTCAATCCCCTAACCTCTGTCCCTGTGTCGTCATTCTGAAGGCCGAATGAGTCGGACCTGCTGACGCAAATTGCTTATCCAAGGGACTGGAAAAATGGAATTGGTGGGTGGAGAGAGTACGGATTGACCGTCGCGGATGCGTTCATTTCAGTATGAAGATGGTCATTCGAGTGTTTCAAAAAGTTTTCATGTCGTGAAGTCGGTATGAAGAGGGTTTGAAATGCGGCCAGTAGATCAGACGGGATTTTGGTGTCGAGGTTCGCAGTCTTGCGAGCGGCACCACCCCGATTGAATGTTTTGATTCCGTTGCGTTCGACTTGATTGTTTCGAAGATTTCTCAAGAAATCAGATTCGAGGCATCGGTCTGCGGCAACAGTCCATGGTCTGAATCAATGATTCGGAGTGTGGGTTTCCAGACGATCGTTCCGTCCTGCGGAAGAGATTCGTCTGTGTTCGAGATTAGTTGATCGCGGGGATTCCATTTTCCTCGCGGATTTGTGATTCGACCTGACGGAGGAATCTCCGTCGAATCACGTTGAGATTGTGGAATTTGGTAGAGACGACACGGACTTTTCCGCGCGTCATTGTTGAAAAGTCACTCATTGACAGAGATGAGGGGAGATTGGTTTATGGAGTTTTCCTTCGAGGTTGACCCAGAGGTTGACATCGCACTTGGCATTGAATCCGCTTACAGCGACGATGGAGCTGAGTTCGAAGAGGGTGTCGAGGAATTTGACATTTGCGGGTACGATCCGCTTACTCCAACTGAGGCGAAACCTGGTTCCGAAGATAAAGTCAAAATGTTGGCCGCACGTTACTCCGCTGGAGTTCCACTGTGGCACGACAGTGACTGCTATGATCATGGTCCAGACCTTCAAAATGCTCTGACCGATTCCGACGTCAGCGGAGTTGACGAGTTGGATGAACTTGAGATCGAAGAAGAGTAATTTTTTCGAAAGTGCTGAAGTTCGATGAAATCATCAACCGAATTTTCACAAGTTGTGAAAATTCGGTTTTTTGTTTGCCCCTGTCCGGTTTCTCTGTGTCTCTCAATCGAAGCATGATTCGAGAGTTAGCTGGCTGAACTCAATTCGGGGCATTCAGAAAACCACGACAGGCAGATTCATGATTGGAATTATCGATTACGGGATGGGCAACCTGCGAAGCGTCCAAAAGGCCTTCGAGTTTCTGGGAGTCCATGCGCAAATCGTGAGTCGTCCGAGCGAGTTGGACCAGTACCACGGATTGATTCTGCCGGGAGTCGGGGCATTTCGAGATGCGATTCAGGAAATCCGTCAGAAGGACTTTCCGTCTGCTCTCCGTGATTCTGTCGATTCCGGAAAGCCGCTTCTCGGAATTTGTTTGGGACTGCAGCTTCTCTTCGAAACGAGCTACGAAGATGGAGAATATGAAGGCTTGGGATTAATCGACGGGGATGTCGTTCGGTTTCAGAATGAGCCGGAACTCAAGATTCCCCACATGGGCTGGAATGCTGTGGATACCGTTCAGACCCATCCGTTGTTGGAAGGAATCTCAACGGAATCGCATTTCTATTTTGTGCACAGTTTTTTCGTCCGTCCCAGCGATCGAGTGACCGTCATCGGGGAGACGACTCATGGAACTCAGACCTTTGCTTCAATCGTAGCAAAGGGAAACCTGATGGCGACTCAGTTTCATCCGGAGAAAAGTCAGCGGGTCGGATTGCAACTCCTGAGAAACTATGCCAATCTCGTTGAAGAATCTGCGACAATTCGGAGTTGAATGTCGGTGATCAGTTTTCAGTTTTGCGGAGTGAACTCTTGAACCATTTGCTGCGAATTGGATGTCTCGGACTTTTGGTCGACACAATTTTCACTTCCGCCGTCTTTGCTCATCCCGGACATGGTGCGGTCTCTTCCGAAAGCACCGCGCATTACATCATCGAACCAGTCCATGGTGGATGGATCGTTGGATTGTTGCTGCTCGTCGTGGGCTGGGCTGTTTTCTTTCGAAAGAAGCCCGCTAAGAAGTACGCCCGCCAAACTGTGCGTGGCACTCAGCATCCGCGAGACCGATTCCATCAATAGACGATCGATGCTTTACCCCATCGGAGCGATGTGAGGGGCTGATGCTTTGCCCTCATTCTGTGGCTATCGTTTCAGTTCGAGTTCCCTGATCGGATGAGAGTCAGCGAGCCCAGGTCGATTCCCTTTTCACCGGCCAATGAGTTTATTTTGACGCGAATTGGATAAACCCCAGCTTCGAGGTCGTACTCATCAATCTCGAGAGTCGCCCAGCTCGATTTGTCCTGGTAGTTCGTTGAGTACAAATAGTCCGGTTTGGGAACGAGCGGTGGATCGAAGGCTTTGGGAATGTTAACGGCGGTTGTCTGATCGCCGATTTCGATGCGAAGTTGACTTCCAACGCTTTCAAGCGGACAGGTGTATTCGAGGCTGATTGAATATCGTCCAGCTTCTGTCACTTCGATGGTCCACTCTGGATAAGCGTCCGTGTTTGTCCAATCAGTGATCCAGCTGTTGGCATACCCGGCCGAAGTGTCGCCGGTGTAGCGAATCCCTTCTCCAACGTCCGGGATCAAGAAGGCTTCATTCGCCGGGAGCCGAAAAGCATTCCGGGAGGGATGACCCACTGGAATGCGCACATCATCGAGCGAATCGAGATCGATCGTCGATCGCCATTTGAGGTAGCTTTCACGGAGTTGTGTGACCACTTCGGGATGGAATGCAGCGACGTTTTTCTGCTGGCCTGGATCGGAAACCATGTCGTACAGCTTCCAATGCTGAGAGTCGGCCGATGCTCCCTGAATTGTGGCTCTCCACTGATTCGTTCTGACGGCTGCACGAAAGTGTTTGGGGCGAGTCATTCGATACATATCGGTAAAGATCGTCCGGCTCGGCCATTCGGACGGGGAAGTCGAATCGGTCAGGAGCGGAACGAGAGATGTTCCGTTGAGTCGCTCTCGAACTTCTTCAGGCACTTCAACGCTGCAGAATTCTGCGAGTGTGGGCAGCAAGTCGAGATGTGAAGCGATTGGCTCCACCATGGTTCCGGATGAAATGACATCTGGATAGCGGACCAGGAGCGGGACGCGCGATCCGCCTTCGTCGATCGACGCTTTGCGTCCTTTCATTCCCGCGTTGAACCGATCCGAGTTGGCCCCGTTGTCAGTCAGGAACAGAACTATTGTCTCGTCTGCGGAAGTTTCATCGAGGGCGGCGATCAGTCTCCCGAAATTGTCATCAATGTTCGCGACCATGGCGTAAGCACATTGCGCTTTGGTGTCGAGCCCCATCTTGTTGAAGCGATTCCAATACTCATCCGGAACGCGCCAAGGTGAGTGAGGGGTGTTGTAAGCGACATAGCAAAGCCAAGGTTCGTCATCGTCTGTCTGAATGAACTTGATGGCTTCATCAGTCAGAAAGTCAGTGATGTAGCCCTGTCCCTGAATCTCTTCTCCGTTGTGCTCAAGCGGTGGATCGAAATAGGTGTTCCAGTGACCGGCGCAGAATCCGATAAACGTCTCGAAACCCTGTCCATTCGGGTGCATTGGCATGTGTCGTCCGTTGTGCCATTTCCCAAAGCACGCGGTCCGATAGCCAGCGTCTCGGAAGAGTTCGGCAATTGTGACTTCCTCTGGACGTACGTTTTCGAACCCTCGGGTGACTCCACTCACTCCGGTTCTCAAGTGGTCTCGTCCGGTGAGAAGACTCGCTCGCGTTGGGGCGCACACCGGGCTGACGAAGAACCGTTCAAATTGTGCTCCCGAACGAGCGAAGTCGTCGAGATTCGGAGTCTGAAGGTGCGGATTCCCATGTAAACTGAGATCGCCATATCCCTGATCATCAGTCATGACAATCAGCACGTTCGGATGCTTTGTCGCTGCCCAGCACAGATTGCTGAGAAGCAAAGCGGCTCCAGCGATGGCGAATGGCGTCCTCACGAAATTCGCAAAGTTGAACGCGCTTTGTTTATGCATGAGCACATTCTGAGTTTGTTTTACGGGCTTTTGGAATGATGAGTTCATGTGAGTTCGCGAAGACCGTTTCGAAGCATGCTCTGGCATTGCGACGTCTTCCAATTCAGGGAACAACCGTGTTGGAACGATTGAGATGGGTAAATTATCGAATTTGGCTTTTGTGTGTTGCTGATTCTGATTGCTTCAGTCGGTTCCGTCAAACTCGCAGGAAGATTGGTTTAACGTGATCAATCGTGCGAACCGTTAATTTCATTCCATCTTCGAAGAGGCACGGAACCGTCAGGAATTGACTCGATCGGCGACACAATCGCGGCATTTGATGGCATTGGTTTCTCCTGGATGTGATTGTCGAAGAATGATTGATGCGGTTCATTGTCGGTCGTGACGACCTGTTCCGTTCTGCTCTCCGCCAACGGCAGTGAGCTGATTTGTGCTCTATGAGTATTTCCGATCGTGAAATTTTTCTCTCCAAACTTCCGCAACTCGCTTCTCAACCGTTCGATCACCGCTGCCCGGCAGTCGTGGGTCGGGGGTGGACTGTCGCAACAGGTGACGAGAACCCGGCTCTTTCTGAAGAAGCAGCTTTGGGTTTGGCCGATCATCGCTGTGATCTTGTTGTTCGGAATTGGTGTCTTCGTACAGTCCGCGATCGAGCAGACCATGAAGGCCAATCTCAGCGCCGGGTTGACGGCGTTTCGAGATCTTCAGGCAGAGATGCTCATCAGTTGGCTGCGTGTTCAGGAATCAAATGCTCAAGCTGAGGCGAATGACCTCGATGTTCGTCAGCACATCTACGAGCTGATCAAAACCGATCCCAGTGAGAAAGCGGATGCTGAGACACTGGCTCGAATTAGAAATGAGCTGACGAAAGAAGTCTCCGCTCTCCTTTCTTCTCATGCGTATGACGGATACTTCGTCGCAAATCGAGATCACGAGATCATCGCCAGTTCGGATCAAGAATTGGTCGGTCAGAAGAATGTTCTGGAATACGACAAATTTCTGGATCGAATTTTCGACGGAGAAGCGACCGTCACTCCTCCGTTTCCCAGCGTTGTTCGAATGGATACCGAGCAAGGTGAGTTGAGAACCGGACAACCGGTGATGTACGCAGCTGCTCCGGTTCGTGATGACAGCTTTCAAGTTGTGGGTGCGCTCGCTTTGCGGATTCGACCCGACGAAGAGTTCACTCGCATCCTTCAGTTGGGACAGGTTGGAGAGACCGGGGAAACATACGCTTTCAATCGCGATGGAATGTTGGTTTCGAACAGTCGTTTCGATGACGAGTTGATTTTGCTGGGGCTGATCCCCGACGAAGCGGATTCAAAATCGATCCTCAGACTGCTGGTTCGTGACCCTGGCGGAAACATGACGACAGGTTATCGTCCCAATCAGCGACGCTCCAAGCTTCCGATGACGTTTATGGTGCGAGATGCGATCGCTGGGAATACCGGTGTAAATGTCGACGGATACAATGACTACCGTGGCGTTCCCGTCGTGGGTGCGTGGACTTGGATTCCGAACTACGACATTGGCGTGGCTGTTGAAGTCGATGTCGCTCAGTCTTACCGTCCGCTGTTTATTCTCAAGCAGACGTTTTGGGGGCTGTACACATTGCTGGCACTCGCTGCCATCGCCATCTTCATCTTTACTGTGATTGTGGCCAAGCTGCAGCGAAAAGCACAGGCGGCAGCGATCGAAGCGCAACAACTCGGTCAATACACACTCGAAGAAAGAATCGGCTCGGGAGCGATGGGGGAAGTCTATAAAGGGTTCCACTCAATGCTTCGCAGACCGACGGCGGTGAAGTTGCTCAACCCGGAAATCGTCAACGACACTTCCGTCGCTCGCTTCGAACGTGAAGTTCAAATTACATGCAAGCTCAACAATCCGCACACCATTGCGATTTACGATTACGGTCGGACACCGGAAGGCGTGTTTTACTACGCGATGGAGTATCTCAGCGGAATTGACCTTCAGAAGTTGGTCGAATCTTACGGTCCACTGAATGAGTCTCGAGTCCTTCAAATTCTGGACCAGATTTGCAGTTCACTTTACGAAGCTCACTCGCTGGGACTGGTGCATCGAGACATTAAACCCGCCAACCTGATGCTGAACCGTCGCGGCGGGGTTCCCGACGTCGTTAAAGTTTTAGACTTCGGTCTGGTCAAAGCGGTTGATGATGACAAGCAGTTCAAAATGACTACTGCGGATTCGTTGACTGGAACTCCACTCTATATGTCACCGGAAGCCATTCAAGCTCCTGCGACTGTGGACGCACGGAGTGATCTGTATGCAGTGGGAGCGGTTGGCTATTACCTGCTGACGGGAAGACCGGTTTTCCAGGCCCGAAATCTCGTCGAACTGTGCAACTTGCATGTGACTGAGGCGCCAGTTGCTCCTTCAGAATTCACTGGGGAGACAATCACCGATCAACTCGAGAGCGCACTGTTGAGTTGTCTGGAAAAGTCTCCCGCGAAACGACCACAGACAGCCCGAGATCTGTCGATGCTGCTTCGCCGTTCGCCACTATTTCAAGATTGGACGTTCGAAGACGCGGACGCCTGGTGGGGGAAATTCGAACGCGGAATCCGCCCTGATCGTCCTTCTGCCTCGCAGTCGTCGACGAAGAAACAAGGCGAAGCGACTTCAAGTGCGAAAGATACTTCTCGCACAGATTCGGGAGATGACGATCCGCCGTCGTCGATGGATCGAACGATCATTCAGTAATGTCGATCAACAAGAATTCTTCTACGAATTCGAATCGCTCTTCTCTTCTTGAGGTTGATCGAGCACGACACGAACTGTCGCAGCTTTGATGATCTTGTGCAGTTTCTCCGTCCCGTCGGTGAGCCAGCCGATCGGGTTTCCACGGTTTGCCATTTTCGGTTTTCCGCCGTTGGAAATGGGAGTTGGCCCGTAAAAGATGCAGAACGCATTCGCTGGCGGCCAGTAGCCGAGTTCACCGATCCCAAAATCGGCTCGAGCATCCGGTTCGGGATCACAGGCAACGGGCGTCTGGAAATAGATTTCGTCTCCCCACCAGTTTGCTTTGGCTTCAAGAGGAAGTGCTTTGGCGATGGCCTGAGCTGTCTCGCTGTCGTTGAGTTCCGCTCGTAGCGTGACGTTGTTCAGCACGATTCGAATCGGTGTGGGCATCGATGACATCTCCTAGCAGAGTTTGTTGTCGCTGATTCTTGCTCGAAGGACTTCTCTGCTTCAATGTTGGTTGCGGACGTGCGAAATAAATCGATAGCCTAACAGATCGTCGACGTTTCAAGAGTCTGTTCGTTCGAAACGATTCCAGTCCGCGTAGACTCATCTGATCACGGCAATTCGGGAAACACACCTTTCTCCAGGAAGATACACATGAAAAACATGACCTGTGGCTTGTTCACCTTGGTCACGGCAGTGTTCAGTGTTGCAGTTCCCTGTTCTGCATTTCTCTTTTCTGCGGGGCTGACGATGGCGGACGAGCCGCTTCCGGTTCTGTATCAGGACGACTTCGAAGGTGGCGCCGACCGATGGTCTCCCACAGATGACTCGAAGTGGAAAATCACGGCAGAAGATGGAGATCACGTTTATCATCTTCTCGGCAAGAGTGACTATGCTCCTCCGCACCGGAGTCCACACAGTATTTCGTTGCTGAAAAATCTGTCTGTGAGTGACTTCGTCATCACCGCAAAAGTAAAGACTCTGCAATCTTCGCGAGCCCATCGAGACATGTGTCTCTTTTTCGGGTATCAGGATCCGTCGCATTTCTATTACGTGCACCTTGGCGAGAAAACTGATCCGCACGCCAATCAGATTTTCATCGTCAATAATGCCCCTCGCGTGAAGATTAGCGAACAGGTCAATAGTGGGACTCCCTGGAAAGACGACACCTGGCACACTGTGAAACTCGTTCGCAATGTGGATGATGGATTGATCGAGGTCTATTTTGACGACATGAGTTCGCCTCAAATGGTGGCTCACGATCAAACGTTTCAATGGGGGCAGATTGGGCTCGGATCTTTTGACGACTTCGGAATGTGGAACGACCTGGAAGTTCGCGGTCGAAAAGCTGTTCGTGACTCAGATCAGTAAACTCAAACGCTCAACGCCATCTGAATTGTCATTGCTTCATTCATCATCCTGATTCAATCGAAACAAGGAATAACCAATGGTTAAAACTGCCTCCACAATGCTGCCTCTCGGCAATGCAGCCCCCGATTTTTCACTTCCGAACGTCGACGGGAAGGACGTCTCCCTGAACGACTTCGCAGGTAAGCCGCTGCTGGTGATGTTCATTTGCAATCACTGCCCGTTTGTCGTCCACCTGCGTTCTGCTCTGGCTGAGTTTACCTCGGAGTACCAGATGAAAGGGCTAAGCGTTGTTGGCATCAGCGCCAATGATGTCTCGACACATCCGCAGGATGGTCCGGAAGAAATGAAAGCTGAAGCGAAGTCAGCCGGGTACACGTTTCCCTATCTCTACGATGAAACTCAGGAAGTCGCCAAAGCGTATCACGCTGCCTGCACACCGGACTTCTTTCTCTTCGACAGTGATCACAAGCTGGTCTATCGAGGACAGTTCGACGACAGTCGCCCGCAATCGGACATTCCGATTACTGGTCAAGACTTGAAGGCTGCCTGCGATGCTCTTCTGGCGGGTGAGCCCATTCAAGAGGATCAGAAGCCAAGCATCGGATGCAATATCAAGTGGCGTGAAGGAAATGCTCCCGCTTACTTCGGGGGATAACACTCCGCCGCTGCAGCACATCTCAGCAGCGATTTGAGCTCGAAGATGTGACTTTGTGAATCGCTCGTCCGAGCCAACATGCAAGAGGTACTTTCCTCATTGGTTGTTGGCGCGGACGCGTTCATTTTGGGGCGTCGATTTGGTCAGAATCTGTCTCGTCGCTGGCCGATTCTGCTTCCAAGCGTTGAGAGACGATTGGTTCGATCGACTGCTTCCAGAATTCTGCGAGTTTGCGTTCACCAGTCAGAGTGGGGTGAATCGCGTCGGCGAGGTGATCGGGATCGATCGAAATCGACGAGTTGGCGTCGATCAACATGAGATCGCGGTCATCAGCAACCTGAGTGAGTTCATCCCGCAACCAATTGCCGAGCTCTTTGACTTCGCGCACATCTTCAGGCGTTGTTCCGAGGGAGGCGTCAAGCTGCGAATCCGCTTCGGGATGTGCGGCCATGAGTTGGATGCAGATGATCGGGACGGCTTCACAGTCTTCGATTTTGTTCAACAGCAGATCGAGGTTTTTGCGAAACTGCACGACACCGGCATCCGTCGGTTGCTTATTGATGCCCGACTGAGGTGCAAACTGCGGAGATCGTTGGAAGATGCGATAAGCAATGACGTCGTAGAGCACGAAGCTTCCGAGCAACCGCTCCCACAATGGGGCCAGCGTGCGTTGTTGATGTTGTTGCTCGTCGGGAGTTTCGCTGACGACGTAAGTCAAGTCATTCCATCCCAGATAGAGCAACACGAAGTCCGGTTTCAGCGGGCAGACGCGGCTTTCGAAACGGTGCAGAGTGTGAAACAGGTTGTACCCCGGGACTCCCGCGTTCAGGACTTCAATCGTGAAGTTCGATCCATCGGGAATCGATTTCTGAAGTCGCTCTTCAAGAATCCGGGCAGCTTCCTGGCCGTCGCTGGCGAAATATCCGAACGCCGAAGATCCGCCGAGAACTGCGATGCGAAGAGTTTCTGCAGCTGCATCTTTTTCGATTTCGGGTCCACGAAGGCCGAACTGGTTCGTGCGAATGTCGAACGATCCGGACTTCAGCCGGAAGTTGTTTCGAAGAGTTGCTCCGTTCACCGGGTCGGGGACAAAGAGGTCAAGTTGCGGAGCGAAGCAGTTGGTCGTCCAACCTCTTGAAGCGATGTAGACGCGAAGCGAGAGTTCTGAGATCACAATTGAGACGGTGAAAATCAGAAGCGCCAACAGCAGAAATAACCTGAGCCGGGGCCGTTTTCGGGACCCGGCTCGGGTGGTTGAACGAGTGGAGACGTTCAAGGGTAGAGCATCTTTCCTAAAACTATGTCGCGTTTAAGAAGCTCGACGTATGTAGTGAAGCTGTGAGTTTGAACTAGTCTCGGCAACTGTCGAACAGGGCTGTCGAGAGGTAGCGTTCCCCGGAATCGGGAAGGACGACGACGATAGTCTTGCCTTCGCTTTCCGGACGGGCTGCGACTCGGAGTGCAGCTGTCATCGCTGCACCACAGCTGATTCCGCAAGTGATGCCTTCTTCACGGGCGACGCGCGGAGCCATTTCGAAGGACTCTTCGTCCGTGACTTGAACGACTTCGTCAACGAGGCTCATGTCCAAGTTGTTCGGGATGAATCCAGCACCCAAGCCCTGAATTTTGTGCTTACCAGGTTCTCCTCCGGAGAGGACAGGACTCGCTGCGGGTTCGACAGCGATGGAGTGAATCTGCTTACCTTTGACGTTCTTGAAGAACCGTGTCACTCCGGTAATTGTTCCACCGGTTCCGACGCCAGCCACGAAGATGTCGACGTTGCCTTCCGTGTCGTCCCAGATTTCGGGACCGGTTGTCTTTTCGTGGATGGCAGGATTTGCTGGATTGTTAAACTGCTGCGGCATGAAGAAGTTGTCTTGTTCAGACAATTCGGTTGCCTTGTTGATGGCACCCTTCATCCCGTCCGCTCCGGGAGTCAACAGCAGGTTGGCGCCGAAAGATCGGAGCATCATGCGTCGTTCGATCGACATTGTGTCTGGCATGGTCAGCGTGAGTGGATATCCTCGGGCGGCACAGACGAATGCGAGTGCGATTCCGGTGTTTCCGCTGGTTGGCTCCACGACCTGCATTCCCGGCTTAAGAAGGCCTTTCTCTTCGGCATCCCAGATCATGGCAGCCCCGATCCGGCACTTCACCGAGTAAGCTGGATTGCGGCCTTCGATCTTGGCGAGAACTCTGGCTTTCAACCCTTTGGTGAGATGGTTGATCTGGACGAGTGGAGTCCGGCCAATGGAGAGTGAGTTATCTTGATACACAGGCATGAGTCGTTCCTCCTGATTTCTGCTCGTCTAGTTGTTTTCGAAAGCCTCCTTTGCGGATTATGGAGGGCAGGCGGTTTGCGAGCAATAGGGATCATGTCGAGGGCAAGGCAAAATCCCGCCCGGTAGAAAATCAGAGCCAGCTGACGTCTCCGAAGTTCGATGTCGGAGATCCGGAATTCGACTGTTCTCATCAGAGCAACTTTGCCGATGATCACGAATACAACGTCACGATCGCGCTGGGGGGCAGTGCTGGGCGGCAATTCTTGCCGTGTGTGGCGTCGTAGGGGGGGAATTCATGCGACCGTTGCGCTCACTGGTCAATGCCAGCGTTTTGGCTTGCCTGTGTTGTTCGGTATGGACGCCGAACGGACACAACCTGGCAGCCGATGATGGGATTGAAAGTTCATCCGTCATTCCAATTCGTCGATCGACAATCAACGAACAGGAATTGTCTCTGACCGTCGAGACAATCGAAGAGGGGACGTCGAGTCGTCGAGTGCGAAGCGCCGCGATTGAACAGTTCCCAATTCAAAAACTGACTCCACATGGTCAACAGTCAGCGATGGGAATTCTCGATGATCTCACACTGTTCCGCCGACTGCCTGTCATTGAGTTCGAAGCAGACCCGCAAGTCTATGACTTCTTTGCAGACCGACCCGATGTTGCGGTGAGTATCTGGCGAGCGATGGATATTTCCAAGGTCGAACTCGATCGTAAGTCGCCGACGCTCTTCGAGACGAACACCAACGATGGAACTCAAGGAACGGTTGAAGTTCTGCTCCGGGATTCGGAAAACTATATTGTTATGTGTCGGGGAGAGTTTAAGAGTCCAGCGCTCAGCTCACCTATTCAGGCGGTGGCGATGATGCACTTGCGACCGACATTCACTCCGAAGGGCGTTCGACATCAGGTCGATCTCTATGTTTCGCTTCCATCAGATGCAATCGCTCTGATCGCAAAATTGATCTCTCCGATCAGCAATCGCATCGCCGATCGGAACTTCGAAGAGATCAGTCTGTTCGTCAAAATGATGTCGGTTGCGATGACGCGACAACCGGGATGGGTCGAGGCTGTGGCTTCGCGCCTTGAAGGAGTTTCCGAAGAAGACCGCGGAGCTCTGTTGCAGACGACAGCAGAAGTTTATGTGAATGCGTGTCGAGAAGAGCAGCGAGCAACGGGAGCTGCGCCGACTCTCGAGGGAATTTTGCCACCGCAGATCACAGAAGCAAAGCCGTAACTCGCTCTACTGAGTCTGAAACCGTGGCGCGTCGGTGAGTTCGTCGGCTGCTCGAGACGCTGATTGAAGTGGAAGTGCCTCGGAAGACTGCTGAAAGTCGAGTTGATCTTCAGCGTCTTCTGTTTCTTCACCGGATGGAGATGTCGCCTGTCGCGGTTCGGGGGGACCGATGACGCCTGCATCTTCGAGGGTGACGAAAGTCATGAAAGCCAGCAACGCATAGGCAAACGCTGCCGGTCCAAACTTCGTCCCGTACAGCTTGAGTGCGGTTCCGAATGATTTCTTCAACTTCGGGACCGGTCCGGACCATCCGACGGAATAGATTTCGTCAAGCAAGAGATGTGAGAAAAATCCGATCGTCACTGCTCCGGACATCAGGATTTTCACGGATAGCTCATCACTTGGATAGAAGAGATACGTTGCTTCAGCAGAAATCAGCATCGCTGGGATGCTGTGAAACATGCCGCGATGGACGCAGAGTTTGGCCACCAGCCAAGATCCTCCATAGCGGATCGCGAAGTACATCAAGAGCAACGTCAGCATGACAGTTTCGGTGTCGGTCGGAAGTCCTGCCCATTTCAGGACATACCCAATCAGCACGAGTGGGACGACGGCAGCCGTCAGCGAAAAGATTTCCTGACCTGGTTTGCCCGTTGGGGAATCAAGATCGGGAAGCATGCCTCCTACGCCAGCGAGATATCCAGCCAGGGCAGCTTGTGTCGGCTGAAAACCGAACATGAACGTGGCTGCGAGTCCGTACCCGACTCCCAGCAATCCACTAAAACCAACATGCTCCTTGAATGACGCCATTGCGTCCTCCATGACGCTGGTTCACTGCGAAAGATGGTCGAAGAAAACAATTGCTCCTTCGCTGCCAATCGACAAATCATGCCTTGAGAAGACATGCGATCGAATGCGCGTGCCACTACTGAAACCGCATCGAGCTCCGGTTCGATGGCTGGTTTTCACTTACATTCGCTGCGGAATAGCATAGATCGCAAAATTCATCAACGGGAAGTCGTTCCCGTAGCCGGCTGGAGCAGCAGTTCCGGTCGTTTGAGCACGAGAAAATGTCCGTGGTCGGCAGTGACGATCATGACTGATTCGTCCCACGAACTGTTCTTCTCGACCCAGTTCGTGATGACCTGCACCGCTTCGTCGCCCGAAATTACAGCACCGATCGAGTTGTCGATGTTGTTGTCGTGGTTTGCCCAGTCGACGTCACCTGCCTCGAGTAACATCCAGAAAGGTTTGCCGTCTGCTTCCAGAACGGTAAGTGCTGATTGCGTCATTTCTGCGAGCGTCGGGTTTTCTTCGAGGTCGGCTGGCGTGTACGACTCGGCGGTTTTGCTGCGACCTTGAGTCGGGTTGTATTGACCGTCAGCTGTGCGAAACGGCAAGTGTGCCGCTTCGACACCGTAGAATCCAAAGAGGCGATGGCCGTTGGCTGCCGCATGTTTGGCGGCTTTCTGGAGCTCAATTGCACCGTCTTTGCCTGCCTGGCGAGTCGAGACGACGTATCGCCCGCCCTTGTTGACATCAATCTTTCCGATGGAACCCTCGGCGAGATAGGCATTTCCTGGAACAAAATTCTGGCCTTGTCCGGAATCGAGATCACGCGCAACTCCGTAGCCAGCACCGATCAGTACATCGACACCTTCCAAAGGTTTTTCCTGGTGGGAAATGGAAGGGAGGCCGAGCAGGTCGTTCGTCAGGTCTTGGTAATCATTCCTCGAAACATTGTGCGCGTAGGTAGCGGCTGGTGTGGCGTGGCTGATGGGGACGCTGGTCACGACTCCGATTTGATATCCCTGCTCCTGAGCTGTGTGAGCGATGGTCCGAACTCGTTCGCCGCTGTGGTCAACGTTGATGGCCGCGTTAAAAGTCTTGATGCCTGCCGTCATGCTCGTGGCGGAACTTGCCGAATCTGTATATGCCTGTCGGGGGCCTGCTTTGGTTTTCTTGGCGAGCAGGTAAGTTGGGTCAGAAGGCTCACTCCAGGGAGCTTCGCCTCCGCGCTCGAACCAATAGCCACCGAGTGCCGAATTGAGATCGGAAACCGCAGTCTGAAGATCGACGTTCACTTGAGCGTCATCAACATAAGGGCTCGTGACCATGAACCCATATTGCGTTGTTCCGTTCGCTGTGTAGTCCTGGAAATGCAGTCCGTTTCCTCGCCCTTCGTCGTATGTTATGGCCCCTTGTTTGTAGACGTTTGCTGCACGAGTGGTGATCCAGTCCATTCCATCGAAGACGACGAGGAAGATATGTTTCTTCCCCGCAGCCAGGGCTGCTGACTGGATTTGCATGATGTCTGTCTGATCACAGTATTCCGCGTGAGGGTTGAGCGTGGCTTGCGGAAGTCGTCCGTAGAGTTCGGTGATGCTCTCAGCAGATCGGTAGCGGCTATTTGGACCGGTGTAGTCATTCAGGTCGATGCCTTTTCCGGCACCAAGCGTACCGAAGGTGTAAACCGGGATCAGCCGATTGCTATGGGTTCCCCATTGAAGGTACTGGTCAGCTGTCCACCCCCAATGTCCGAAGTCAGCTTTTTTCGCTTCGACTGCATCAAGCTGGATCGTTCGAAGATAGTCAGAATCTTGTGCCTGAACGCATTGAACAGCTGCCAGCAGCGCACCGAGAGCGAGGAAATACCGCATAATAAACGCCATTGATTTGTACAAAGTGGAGAGGCTTTGAACGCAATTGGGGGAGGGTTTCGCCTTTTCAGTCACAGCGACTCACGTCTTGAAGACTGAAAATGGATGCAGGAAGTCTAAACACATATTCCCGGACAATAAAGGAACAGAGGCCGGTTCGAAGGAGTGAAAAGAGGGAACTCGAAGCAACTTTTGTTGAAATCTTTAGAGTGATTTCAATCTTCTTCAAAGTTGAAGCAAGACTGGGGCCGATTGTAACGATTAGGGAACTTCATCCCTCCCCTGAAACTGGTCAAACAAATGCGCATCCCGGAATGGATCACTTTTTCGATCTCCTGGATGATCTTGTCGCCACTCCTTTGCGCTCAGGACGATGACCCGATCGTCCCTCCTTTACCAATCCCAATCCTTTCTGATTCTGCTCCGATTGACGAGGTGCCCCCCGAAGCAATCCCGGCAGACACGACGCCTGCACCTGCTGCTCCAGTGACTGATGAGGATGCCCCCCCTCCCGTTACGCCGGAACAGGCAGAACCGCAGGAGCGACTCAATCTGACTGACTTCGAGTTCAAGACTCCGACTATTTCGGAGGCGATCGAACAGGAGACGAAGTACCCCACATTACACTGGAGCGGCTTTCTTCAGCTCGACTCAGGGTGGGTCGTCGCGGATGAAGAGACCATCGATATCGTAGGAGATATCTCTTCGCAGTTTGGCTTGCGACGTGTTCGCTTGAGAGCTGGAGGAAGAGTCCGCGAGAATGCTTCATACGTCGTCGATCTTGACTTCGCAGCGAGTGGACATCCGAGCTTTCGGGATGTCGCACTCATTTTTTCTGAAGTGCCTGTGATTCAAAATATCGAGGCGGGTTACTTCAAACAGCCTTACGGAATGGACGCTGAGTCGAGCGGCCGTGAACTGCTTCTCCTGGAACGGCAGTCTCCGTTTGCTATGACCCCGTTTCGCCAAACGGGAATTCGAGCTTTCGGGACGTTTCCACATAAGTCCGGGACATATGCCTTCTCCGCGTATCGTTTTCCCACGAATGCTTTTGGTGTTTCAAGCGGAAACAACGGGGGCTGGGGACTGGCAACGCGAGAAACTTTGCTGGTGGTCGATCGGGAGGATTTTCTGATCCATCTTGGTGGCGGATATACCCTCATTGACCCATCGACTGATGAACTTCAGTTTTCATATGAACCAGGATTCTTCATTGGAGATCCTGCCAGCCCGGATTCAGATTCGGTGCCTCAGTTCGTCAACACGGGTGAAATTCCGACGCGTGTGGCGAACTACTTCAATACAGAACTCGCTTTCCAGTGGAAGTGCTTTCGCGCGCAAGCTGAATACCGTTGGACGGTCGTGAATCGGATCGACAATTCCGCGGTTCGGTTTCATGCTGGCTATTTGCAGGCGGGGCTGATGCTGACGGGAGAGCATGCGATCTACAACAGGAGTCGCGGGATCTTCTCCGGTGTTCTCCCGAAGAGAGATTTCGGAGATGATGCGGAGGATGGTTTTGGAGCGATTGAGTTGACCGGCGGACTTTCGCACATTGACTTGAACAGCGAAGACATCATGGGAGGGTCGATGACCAATTTCGTAACCGGAATCAACTGGTACTTGAACGATCATGCACGAGTGGTCGTCAATGTGACTCCGGTCAATCTCAACAACGACGGGATTGAAAACGCACGCAGCCTCTTCTTCGCGACTCGACTGCAATTCGAGTTCTAGACCCAATACATGGTTGCTGAGTGATCCTCGGGCGATGAGTCTTCAATTACTTGCCGATCGATGCGTCTTACCCCGCGGATTTTTTCGTGCCGCCTTTCGAGCCAGCGACCATTCTCAATCTCGCTTCTTTCTCAGCGATGCCTTCGGCGGAGATGTTGTGGACCACCCGTTGAGCAAGGTCGTCCATTTGCATCACGATCGAATCGACTCGACCGGACAAATACATGTAAGAGATGAGCGATGGAATCGCGACAATCAGGCCAGCTGCTGTCGTGACGAGTGCCAGAGCAATTCCCGATGCCAGCTGGTTGGTGTTTCCCATAGCTCCTGAGACAGCGATTTGGTTGAACGATTCCAGCATTCCCCAGACCGTTCCCAGAAGTCCGATGAGCGGAGTCACTGTTGCGACGCCATTGATCACGCGCAGGTGCTTTCGGAGCGCACTCACCTGTCGTTCGCCGCCGTCGATAATGGCTTGCTCGACTTCGACACTCGGCTTTCCCCACTTTCGAACGCCATGGGCGAAGACAGTCGCGACTGGTGATCCGTTCTCCTCGCAAATCTGAAGCGCCTCTTCGCGATCGAGTTCCCCTTCGTCGAGAAGCTTCAGGAAACGAAGAACGAACGGTTTGGGAATGACCCGTCCCCTTCGCAGCACAACGACGCGTTCGGTGGTGAACCAGACAGCGATCAACGTCGCCAGCGCGAAGGGAATGATCCAGTATCGGAGGGAGAGAAAGATCTCGAGAATGTTCGTAGGCAGACCGCGACTGGGGGCGGCCGTATCGCCTTGGGCTACATCGCTCTGCTCGATCGCGTTTTGAGAAGCGGTTGCGCTGTCGATGTCAGAAGCAGGAACAGGAGTCAGCTCGACTTCCTGTGCGTGAGCGGAGTTCGCGAAGAACGATCCTGTGAACGCCAAGGCGATGACAAGGCAGAGCGTGGAGTGTTTGGTCTTGCTCAATCCGAGCCCGCCCGATCGAGTCCAATTGTTCAGGAACGACACTTTCTCCATTACTCTTTTTCCGACTTGAGTTCGGGGATGGCTTGAAGGATTTGGTCGATTTGCGTTTGTGCTTCGGGAGCGTACTGGCTGTCCGGAAATTCGTCGAGCAAAGTTTGATACGATTTTAAAGCCCCTTGCCACTGCTTCATGGCTGCGTCGCTTCTTGCTGCCTGGAAGAGTGCCGCTGCTTCATAAGTGGGTGCATCATACCCAGCATAAACCTTGTAGTATTCTTTGAGTGCCAGTTCGAAGTTTTCCTGCTTGAGAAACGATTCCGCGATTCGGAACTGGGCTTCCGCAGCTGTTTCGGTTCCTCGTCCGGTTGGGGAAGAGACGATTCTCAAATAGGCTCGGCGTGCGTCGTCGAAGCGTGCCTGTTGTTCGTAACTTTGACCGACGAGAAGTTCCCCTCGTTGAATCGCACTTGTCATCGGATCGAGACTTTGCAGTTCTTCGATGGCGGCGCGGAGTTCTTCGTATTCTTTTAGCCGCAACGCACTTTCCGCGTACAAAATCCAGACTTCCGCCCACCAAACCGGGGCATTGTCCAACTCTTGCCGAATTGAATCTCGAAGCGTATTGAGTTGTTCATAAGCCTCGGCATTGGCTCCAGTTTGCAATAGAGCTTCGCCAATTCTGTACTCTGCATACTGGGAGTGTGAATTCATTGGGAATTCGTCTCTAAGCATGCGTGCTGAACTGAGCACAGTTTCCCAGTCTTCGCTTTCGGCTGAGAGGTCTGTCATATGCACAAGCGAGCGGCGGCGAACGAATTCATCGGCGTTTGGATCAGCGAGAATCGTCTGGAAGGCTTTGATGGCCTCAGCTGACTGTTCATCAAAGCGTAAGCTCTCCGCGAGGATCAAGCTGGCATCGTCAGCGAGTGGGCTATCGGGACGCTCTTGAACGAGAAGCTGATAGAGCTCGTCGGCTCGTTTGTAGTCGTCCGCGTTGTAGTTCACATCCGCCCATTCGAAAATCAGTCGGTCAAGTTCTGACTGCTCTTCTGCTGGACGCGATTTCATCTGATTGAAGGCGACTTGATAGAGCTTGTTTGCGACATCAATCCGCTCGAGTTCACGAGCGACACGTGCTCCGCTCTTTGCGAGCCGGTAAATGTTCTCTTGTGTTTCTTCGCTGAGCTTAGAGAAGTCAGCCTCCTGATAGGCTGAGACACCTTCCTCAAACGCCAGGAGTGCATTCTCGAGTTGCTCTGCGTTTCGCAGGGCCGTCGCTTGCATGTAGAAAGCGTGAGTCTTGAGTTCATCAACTTTGTCCGCGAGATCGGCGAGCGCGGCGAACGAGTGAGCTGACTCTTCAAATTTCTCCTGCTTGAAGAAAGCGTGACCCAGTCCAGAATAGGCGGATCGGGCAGCATCATTGTCCTGATTGCGGGAGATGACCATTTTGAAGAATGACTCTGCTTCTTCCCATTCCTGAATCTCGAAGGCGGTGTCACCTGCGGCGATTGCGAGCCGACTCAGTTGTCGATCTTCTTTGTCAATCTCTTTGAGTTGTTGCAGAGATTGTCGGACGATTTGCCATTCATGATGCTCGGTCGCAGCGACAATCAGCCCGGTCAGACCGTTCATCCGTTCGGCGTCGGACTCCGCACTGTCAATGACGTCTCGGAATCCCTGCATGGAATTCGGGAAGTCATCGAGTCGCAAGCGAGCGTTGGCCAGTAGGAGATGAGCATCGTGGACAAGTTCATCTTCCAGCGGTGTTTCACTCTTTAAGAGTGCGGAGATTGTGTCGATGACTTCCTGGTTCTTCTCGAGTCGTTCGTAAGCGCGTGCCAGTTGGAACTGTGCGAGTTGCGATGTTTGCGGAATCGTTGACGTCTCAGCGACGCCACTCAGGAGTTCAACTGCGCTGTTCAGCAATTCCTCACGCTGAGCTGCTTCGACCATGGGAGCGTCGCTGCGAGCGATGAGCACTCGTCCGGCGAGCAGTTGTTGCACCATACGTAGGCCGCCTTCGGCATAACTTTGATTGAACACCAGATTCAGAGCTTCTGCGCGTTCGAGGTCTCCGAGTCGGAAGGCTGCCTCGCATGCGGAGTGAACGGAATCGTCGGCGTACTCACTGTCTGGCCAGTTTTGATAGACCGTTTCAAATTGTGCGATGGCGACGTCGAGGTTTCCGAGTCGCAACGCGGAGTCTCCCCACTGGAAGTGAAGATTCGGGGCGAGAGCTTGCTTGGGGTTGTCGTTGAGTGAACGTGAGAAAACTTCGACGGCCTGTTCAAATTCGCTGAGCGATTTGTAACTCAATCCGGTCCAGTAGTCTGCGTTTTCTTTTTGTTCCGGCAGCGTTTGAGCGATCTTGAATTGTTCGATCGCTTCTTTGAATTGTTGTTGCTGGTAGTGAGCGTATCCGGCATTCAAAGAGGCGAGAGGGACCAGTCGATGGCTCGGGAAACGAGAGCCGACTGCTGAGAAGGCTTCGGCTGCGGCGCTGTAGTTTCCGGCTGCGAACTGAGCAGCTGCGAGGTTGAAGAGAGCATCGGCAGCTCGCGGATGAGTCGTCGAGTTTGAGATCTTCTGATAGAGCTTGTTCGCTTCTTCGGCTTGTCCATTCGCTTCGAACGCTCGAGCCAGGCTGTACTCGGCGTCGTCCTGAAGTTTACCGCCGGGATAGTTGTCCAGATAATACTGAAAGGCCTTCACAGCTTCGGTTTGCTCACCGCGACGGAATTCCACTTCGCCGAGATAGATGATGGCCCACTCTGCGAGTTCGTGGCTGTTGTAAGACTTCAGGAATGCAGTCAGTTCGGCCTTCGCTCTGTCGAGGTCATTGACGAAGTAGCTGCACTCGCCGATGCGGTACATCGCCAGCGGACGATCAGAGGAGTTGGGAGAATCTTTGAGGAAGCGTTCGAATTTCGCTCTCGCATTCTGAAAGTCTCTCAGGTGAACCAGCGACTGTCCCCAATAGAGATGGACGACCGGCACCCGATCGTGCGTGGGGTATTCGGTCACGAAGGTTTCGCATGCGTCAGCAGCCAGCTTCCAGCGCTGCTGCTTGTAGAACTCGATGGCGAGATTGTAATCGGTGACTGCGTCCGCGTACGAAAACAGCGGTGTCATCGCGATGAGAATCAGGCAAGACAACCATTGTTTCAACTGGATTGGAACACCGCCGTATTGTGAGCAGGGAGTTTGACTCATCATCTACCGGATGTGTTGTCGAATGAGGAGAAGTGCGGAGTGGGAGAGCGCTGAGTTGCGAATGGGACGGACTCCTTTCCGAAACGTGATTCCTCACCCATGATGGAAGTTGCGATCTGGATAGTTCATCTTACCTGTCCCAATTGGAAACCGACAAGTGGGCGCTCGAATTGGTTGGTTGGAAAATGCAATCTTCCTGCCTCTCGAAGAGTTGCCGTTCTCCAAAACTACCTAAAATCCCAGCATCCTCGACCTGTATTCTCGAAGCCGAGATCGAAGCACAATTCGCTCTGGCGGGATGGGTGTTTCAAATTGAATCTCAATTTGCAGGTTGTCTTTCCAACGAAGGTGAGAGTCGTCATGATCTCGGAAGATGTCATTTGAGTCGCTTCGACGCATCGCTTTACTCATAGACGTACCGAGAACAGACGAGGAAATTCCCGATCGTCGTGTGAAGCAGAACGTTTGTTGTTAGTTGTCGAAAACTCTCTCGTTGAGCGCTTCAGCATTGCAGGCAGGCACAAAGCAAGACCATGGACGAACGACTTATTCGCGGAAGTTGGATACTTCTGGCGATCGCCTTTGTGGTGACAGCAGTGCTTTACGTCCCGTCGACGCAGTTGCAATACGATCAGACAATCGAGTCACTCTACGATCCCAGCGATCCACTTCTCGTTTCCTATCTGAGAAACAAAGAAGCATTCGGCGGGGATGAGTTTCTGATCGTCGGATTTCCTGTCGACGATCCGACCAGTTCGGAAACTCTCGAAGACATTCGCCAACTGGCAGACGAACTCTCGGCCGTTCCAGGAATTCGGTCTGAGAGCACACAGGATCTGGAAGCCACGCTTAGAAACGATCGAGCCAGTGGGCTGCTTCGCGTGGCGATGCGATTGAGAGCGGTCGAAGAATCCATTCTTGATCTTTCACGTCGAGTTCTCGTCAGTGACGACGATCACACCGTTTCAATCATTCTGAGGTTGGAAGACGCCTCAACTGCAACTGTTTCACGAGGTGAGACTTTTCGACAAGTCCGCGAGATTGCAGCGAATCACTCACCTGAGACGGTCGTCGCTGGCGAACCGCTGCAAATCTTTGAGACCTTTCAATACGTCGAGCAAGATGCCTGGGTGCTCGGGTACGCTTCATTCATTTTGCTGTCACTGGTCATCTTGTTTCTATTTCGAAGTCTTCGGTGGGTGATCCTGCCGTTGATCATCATGGAAGTCGTGTTGATCTGGACGAAAGGGATGACCGCGCTGACGGGAATTGATTTGAGCATCGTCAGCTCAATCGTTCCGTCGCTTGTGACCATTATTGTCATTGCGACGACGATGCACGTCACACTTGTGTATCGTCGATACCTCCTCGAGTTCGACCGGGAGAAAGCCTTTCGTCTGACGGAGCAACATCTCGCCCGTCCGATCTTCTGGACGTGCGTCACGACTGCGGTCGGTTTTTTCTCGCTCTTCAGCTCGAGTATTGTTCCGGTGCGAAGTTTCGCAGTGCTCATGGCGACTGCTTCGCTTCTAATTCCGATCGTCTGTGTCTTGATCCTGCCGGGAGGAATGCTTTTAGGACGAGGCCAGTACACTCCCGAGTCGCCGCCTGAAGAAACCAGAATGGTGGCAGCGCTGACGCAAATTGCTCACTGGGCCAACCGACATGCCAAAGGGCTGTTCACGGCAGTCATATTAGTGGCAGTGTTTTCCGGAATCGGGCTGACGCGATTGAATGTCGAAACGGACTTCAGCAAGAACTTTCGAAGCAACAGTTCCATCGTTCAGGCGATCGAGTTCTTCGAGACACGTATGGGCGGTGTCGGAACCTGGGAAATTACATTCACCGCTCCGAATGAACTCGATGACGAACTGCTCGACAAAGTCCGCGATCTGACCGCGGAACTGAAAGAGATGGTGAGCGACGACGAATCCGGGCTGACGAAAGTGATCTCTCTGACGGACGGACTCGATCTGGTCCCAAAGATTCGTGTCTCTTCCGGCCGGGAAGGGGGCGTCTTCTCAGTCATCCCCAGATTCCGAACGCCCACCTTGGAAGAACGACAAGAGTTGCTCGATTCACTTCAGCCTGAAATGACTCCCTCGCTCTATCGAGCTGATCTCGGGCAGATGCGAATTCTTCTTCGTGCTCGCGAACAGCAGTCGGCCGAGGTGAAACTCAAGCTGATCGAAGAAGTCGAGGAGGTTGCGCGTCAGTACTTTCCCGATGCCAGAGCTTCTGGGCTGTACGTCTTGCTGGCCAATCTCATCAAGAGTCTGCTTAACGATCAGTTGCTCAGCTTTGTGATCGCAGCGCTCGGAATCACAGGAACAATCGCGTTTGCACTGCGAAGCATCAAGCTAGGACTCATTTCGACGATCCCGAACATGTTCCCGATTCTCGTTGTCATCGGTGCGATGGGATGGCTCGACGTGCCAGTGAATATCGGAACCGCCATGATCGCCAGCGTCTCCATAGGTCTCACGGTCGATGCCACGATTCATTACATCTTCACTTATCAACGACAGCGACGAAGCGGGCACGATCACGAAACTTCGGTCGTCAAAGCTCATACCGAAGTCGGGCTCGCCATGGTTTTGGCGACGCTGGCACTCGTCGTCGGGTTCAGTGTTCTGATTCTCTCAAACTTTGTGCCACTCGCGGACTTTGGAATTCTGGTCAGCGTCGCAATGGCAGGTGGGCTGTTGTGCAATCTATTCCTGCTCCCTTCTCTGCTGAAGATCTTCGTCGCAGATCCAGTCACGACCCAAGACGAAGAGGCCGTTTCCGAAGCGGTCGAGTCAGTCGCCTAAGACGATTCTCTTTTTATCCGGGTAGCTGTTGCTTCGACGAAGCGGCGCATGTTGCACTTTTGCAACACGGCAACTCCACGTGTGGGATCTTGGCAACACGTATGATTCATCAATTTTCGACAGGGCAAACCCTGTGAAGTGAAGAACGGTGAAGAAAACGGGATAGAACGCACGTTTGCAAAAAAACTCGGCAAAACCGGTTTGCTTGGCACTGCATATGTTCTTTCTGGGTTCCGATGAGATTCGTCGCGTCTTGCAGCGACACTGAATCTTCCCACTCAACTCTTGACCTCCAAGGGTTCTCAAGGAATCCAATTATGACTTCGTCCTCCTCGCTCATTTGCTGTCCGTCGGAGACTCGACTACATCGCATTTGTGCATCCATATCTACCGGTCAGACTGTGCTTACGACGACAGAATTGTCGAGCGTCTTGACGTTACTCACAGAGAATGATGTCAATCACCTGATCATCGATCAGTCCGCCGGGACAAGTGAGAAAGAAGTCGCCGCTGCACATGACTTGCGATCTCGGCTGATCACTTTCCTGAAGAAACACAATCTGAATACACAA
Source organism: Thalassoglobus sp. JC818 (assembly GCF_040717535.1). Classification (NCBI taxonomy): domain Bacteria; kingdom Pseudomonadati; phylum Planctomycetota; class Planctomycetia; order Planctomycetales; family Planctomycetaceae; genus Thalassoglobus; species Thalassoglobus sp. JC818. Next base: position 3,588 of record NZ_JBFEFI010000004.1, on the reverse strand, counting down.
GTCTGGGAACTCGTTTCTGTCGACGAAGCACGACCTGCTGTCGAAGTGACAGCCTTCGACCGATACGTCGCTTATGAACGGCTCGAAGATCTCGTCTCCGCCTACCTCGCGAAGCTGGCAGAATCTGTCGACGTCACCACCAGTCGGCCCAGCGAATCGGTCGAACTTCCGCCGGACTCTTCACGACTGACACCAGTCTCTGACGCGGAGATGGAAGTCTTCGACGGAAACATTCCACTCGTGGAAACGCGATCTCCACAGTTTCGGAAGATGCTGACCGACCTCGAGATCGCTGGTGGTCACGACGTCGCCATTCTTCTGATTGGAGAAACCGGTTCCGGAAAAACTCATCTCTCTCGGATGGTTCATGCCCGCTCGCCCAGAAATGACCAACCCTTTCTGCACGTCGCGTGTGGAGCACTGCCACGAGATTTGATTGAAGGCGAACTCTTCGGCCATGCCAAAGGAGCGTTCACGAGTGCTCATGCCGATAAGGAAGGAAAGTTTCTGGCGGCCAGACGGGGAACAATTCTACTCGACGAAATCGATGTTCTTGGCCCGGATCAGCAGGTCAAGCTTCTGCGAGTCATCGAAACCGGCGAGTTTGAGCCGGTCGGTTCGAACCGAACCCACGTCTCGGAAGCTCGTCTCATTTTCGCGAGCAACCTGGATCTGGAACCACTCGTCGAGCAAGGCAAGTTTCGCCCCGACCTCTACTACCGCCTCAACATGATGAAGTTTGAGATTCCTCCACTTCGAAAACGGAAGATGGACATCATCCCGCTGAGTCGGTTGTTTATCCAGAAGTTCCGAAGCAAACATGGAATCCCAGTCAGCAAAATTGACGATGCGGTTCTCGACGCGCTGTTGGGCTATCCCTGGCCCGGAAATGTCCGCGAACTCGAACACGTGATGCAGCGAGCGGTGATCTACTGTCGCGATGGTGTTCTTAAGCCCGAACATCTCCCGCCCCACCTGCTCAATGGTCAAGTCGGCCCCACCAACGATCCTTCCATCCGACTCGGAACGACGAAGCCAGCCGCCGACGAAAACTCGCTGGGCCAGCAAGTCGCTGTCAGCGAGAAGGAGATCATCGAGCAAACTCTTTATAAGAACAATTACTCTCGAACCAACACCGCCAAGGAACTCGGCATCAGTCGCGTGACTCTCTACAATAAGATGAAAAAGTACGAGATGCTCAAGCCGTCTCAGTCGAACAACTGACATCGCCCGGGGATCTGACGAATTGGAGTCGAGCCCCTCTGTTCGCGAGATGCATAAAAAACGGAGTTTGTGAAGCAAATGGATTCGATCTACCGGAAGCATGGAATTGTGTTCCAATATCCCCAGGGGTGGGAAACGATGGAACAGCAAACTCCGGACAATGATCTGACAATCACAGTCAGCGACGGGGCGGCGTTCTGGTCGATCACTCTTCTTTGGGAACGTCCCGACGTGGAGCACGTTCTCAATGAAGCCCGCTCCGCTCTCGAAGAGGAATACGGGGAAGTCGAAACAACCCCTGTCACAACAACTCTCGGAGACCGGGAAGCAGAAGGGCTGGATCTGAACTTCGTCTGCCTCGAACTGATCAATTCCGTCATCTTGCGGGCTGTCCGCACGGGCCGGTTCACCGCTTTCATCATGGCTCAGCTCACCGATCACGAACGCGAATTCTATCGCCCGACGTTCGATGAAATCACTGCCAGCCTCGATCTCGACGACGATGGAGATGTCATCATCTCTTGATGCTCACCGTCGAAAGAACGCAACTCTCAGTAGCAGCGAACGTCTTGTTCGTTCGCGAATCTCTCCGCCGCTTCACTCGATGACGCAGCCGACAAAGCGACGATTTCTGACAGATCGATTGCGAAGACCGCATCGGGACAGGACAATTATGCCGATGCTCGCTATCTCTTCGAGAGCATTTTTCGTTGAATTTGCAGCGTTCCTCATCAGCAAACGCTGCATTCATCGAGAGTAGCGAGTTCAAGCAAGTTCATAAGTTTGTATTGAATATCGAAGCGGAGAGATTGTGATGAATAGGAGTGCTTATTTTACCAAAGTGCGCAGCTACAGCCTGGCAATTCTTGCAGTCTTTTCCGGGCTCATTCTCTCAGCGAGCGGATGTGCCGAGAAACAGGCCGAGAGTCCGAATGCAGCCACCGAGCAAAGCAACTCGGAAGAGTCAGCTACCGAAGAGCTGACAGCAGCAGATCGCGCGCTCATTGAAGCACAAGTCGTCTGCCCGGTCGGTGGAGGCGAACTCGGAAGCATGGGGACCCCGGTCAAAGTCATGGTCGAAGGCGAACCCATCTTCATCTGCTGCGAAAGCTGCCGCGAACCACTACTGGAAACTCCAGACAAATACCTTCCACGCATCGAAGAAGAAAAACAAAAACGCGGACTCTCCACGCCCCCCTCAGAAGAACAATCACCCGAAGCAGACAACGAATAACAGCTACCAAGTTTGTTGTGTTCAACGCGGATGAAGGAGATTCTCCGCCTGTAGATTCGTCGTACTCTTGCGTTTTGTCTTGTCGCGAGGACTCTTAGGAAACCGTCTGGTGATCATGTACATGCTAGACAGGGTAGCATAGTAAACGAGAATTGAATGCAGTGGAATGCCCACGTAAGCAAGGGCAGTACAGATCAATTTCGTCAATTAACTGCTATGGCCGAAAGCAGTTACGCGCTTTCCTTAGGTCGAAATCAATAAATGGGTTGTGTTTCCTTGTCAACTATAGCAATGATGGGCGTATTTGCTTGGATAAAAGAGGGCCCGTATGTCTCGCAGCAAAAAGATGATGGAGAAGAGCGTTTCCGCGGCGCTATCCGCGATTGAGGTGTACAACAAACCAACGTTCGAATATCGCGACGAGACATTTGCGAACTTGTTGATAAACGCTTGGGAGTTGCTGCTGAAGGCGCGCATTCTCCAGTTGAACTACAACAAGATTAAGTTCATCTACGAGCTAGAATATCGGAAGAAAAAGAACGGAGAGAGGTCTAAACGGAAGTATCCAAAGCAGAACCGATCAGGAAATAAAATGACCATCGGACTACGGAAGGCGATGAACAAACTTAGGAGCGAGACACCTCCGCTTCCCAGTGAAGTAGCCGAGAACTTGGTACTCTTAGAGGAAATCCGGGACAACTCTGTTCACAATCTCAATACACATCTCGGCCTGAGTGCGCGGGTGCAAGAAATTGGTACGGCAAGCCTTCGGAACTTCATGATCTTAGTTCAGGAGTGGTTTGACCACGATCTTAGCCGGTACAACTTCTTCTTAATGCCGATGTCGTTTCACCACGAGGCTGACATTATCGAGAGCTTCTCGGTCTCTCCTCCAAACAAACAAATGAAGAATATGCTCGCCTACCTCGCGCATGCGGAGAGCCAATTCCCATCAGACGAAAAAAAAGAATTCAACATCACCTTAAGAGTAGATACGAAATTTGTCCGCTCTACGACTGACGAGGCAATGAATGTCCAGTTTTCGAACGATCCAAATGTGCCAAAAATAACAATCACAGAGGAGGAGGCCCTTCGCCGCACTCCATTGCCTTACAAGGAACTTTTAGAGC